>DEYL01000053.1 GCA_002364535.1 Flavobacteriaceae bacterium UBA3159
GTTCTCCAGATCCTTTTTTTATTTTGGCTGCTTCCATCAATTGAACGGCCGCTGGTGGTGTCTTAATGACAAACTCAAATGATTTGTCCATGAAAACAGTAATTGCTACTGGTAATATTTTACCGGGTTTATCCTGGGTTCTAGCATTAAACTGCTTGCAAAACTCCATGATATTGACTCCTGCAGATCCGAGCGCGGGTCCAACCGGTGGCGATGGATTCGCAGCACCTCCCCGAACTTGTAGTTTTAAAACTTTACTTACTTCTTTTGCCATTATCTATTTTAATTTTAGAATGATGTAGTAATTGAAGCCGCTACACCAAGTCTAATTATTGTAACATTTATAATTTTTCTACTTGCATATAACTCAACTCTAGAGGGGTTTTCCTTCCAAATATTTTGACCATAACTTCAAGTTTACGTTTTTCTTCATTTACTTTTTCAATTGCACCTGTAAAACCGTTGAAAGGACCATCTATAACTTTAACAGTTTCTCCAACCGTAAAAGGAATAGAGATGTGCTCTGTAGTCAGGGCCAATTCATCAACTTTACCTAGCATACGATTAACTTCTGCTTCACGCATGGGGATTGGCTCTCCACCTTTCGTTTCTCCTAAAAACCCAATAACATTAGTAACTGATTTGATAATATGTGGTAATTCTCCGGAAAGATTGGCCTTCACCATTATGTAGCCAGGGAAGTATGTCCGTTCTTTGTTGATTTTCTTTCCATTTCTAATTTGAATTACTTTTTCTGTAGGCACGAGTATATCTTCAACTAAATGGTCGTAACCAAAGCGGGAAATTTCAGACATTATATAGTCTTTAATTTTAGCTTCTTGACCACTCACAGCGCGGACAACGTACCACTTTTTATCACTTGTAGCTGTAGTCATGTTTAACCTATCAAATTAAAGTAAAATTGTATAATACGGGAAAGGACAGTATCTGCTCCCCAAATTGCTAATGAAAATAATACAGAAAAGACTAGTACGATAACAACTAATCTTTGTAGCTCTGAACGTTCAGTCCAAGAAACATTATTCTTCAATTCCTCGAAGGAATCTTTAATGTAGTCAATCATTGCTGCCATCTATTATTTTTATCAGCACGGGTTGAGAGGCTCGAACTCCCGACACCTGGTTTTGGAGACCAGTGCTCTACCAACTGAGCTAAACCCGTTTTTATTTGACACAAAAGGCATCCGCTGGAAGGCGGACACCTTTAGGTCATAGTTAAAAACTTTTTTGTCTAGTCTAAAATCTCAGTAACCTGGCCTGCTCCAACAGTTCTTCCCCCTTCACGAATCGCAAATCTTAGACCTACGCTCAATGCAATGGGTTGAATCAAATCTACTGTAATAGTAAGGTTGTCGCCAGGCATTACCATTTCTACTCCATCAGGTAATACAATATTTCCAGTAACGTCTGTAGTTCTTACATAAAACTGTGGACGATAGTTGTTGTGGAAAGGTGTGTGACGACCTCCTTCTTCTTTTTTCAATATATATACTTCTGCTTTAAAATTAGCGTGAGGGGTAACAGAACCAGGCTTACAAATAACCATACCTCTTTTGATATCTGTTTTTTCTACGCCTCTTAGAAGAATACCTACGTTATCACCTGCTTCACCTCGGTCTAAAATTTTTCTAAACATTTCTACACCCGTTACAGTAGACTTCATTTTTTCAGCTCCCATTCCAATTATATCTACTTCGTCAGCTGTGTTAGCAACTCCAGTTTCTATTCTTCCAGTGGCAACAGTACCACGTCCAGTGATAGAGAAAACGTCTTCTACTGGCATTAAAAAATCCTTTTCAACATCACGCTTTGGTAATTCAATCCACCCGTCAACTTCTTTCATTAACTCAAGGACTGTATCTACCCATTTTTGCTCACCATTCAAAGCACCAAGAGCGGAACCGAGAATAACTGGGGTATTATCACCGTCATAGTCGTAAAAAGAAAGCAATTCACGTACTTCCATTTCGACCAACTCCAAAAGTTCCTCGTCATCGACCATATCAGCCTTATTTAAGAAGACTACAATTCTTGGAACACCGACCTGTCTTCCCAACAAGATGTGCTCGCGAGTTTGAGGCATGGGTCCATCAGTTGCAGCAACAACAAGGATTGCACCGTCCATCTGAGCAGCACCAGTAACCATATTCTTAACATAGTCAGCGTGACCAGGGCAGTCAACGTGAGCATAATGACGCTCGTTGGTAGCATATTCAACATGGGAGGTATTAATGGTTATGCCACGCTCCTTTTCTTCTGGAGCGTTATCAATTTGATCAAAGCTTCTCGCTTCTGAAAATCCAGCGTCAGCAAGTACCTTTGTAATTGCAGCTGTAAGGGTTGTTTTACCGTGATCCACGTGACCGATGGTTCCAATGTTTAAATGTGGTTTTGACCGATCAAAAGTTTCTTTAGCCATAATTTATGTTGTATGTATAATGTTAAGCGGGTGCAAATTTAGTAATTTTTTGTAATTAACATATTTATTTACTTACATTTTTTTGCAATTTTTAGCATTTTTTTTAAGTAGTTTTATTAGCTAAGCCAAGTAGAAAAATTCACAGCATTGAAAAGCTCTAATCCACCATTGCTCGGGCTTTGTAAATCGCTGAATCACCATTGTATTTATGATAATAATAAGGGGGTGAAATTTTTAAATCAACAATTATACCCTCAAAGATGAGTGATTTAAAATCTTTTAAAAAACTGATCCAGAACTCAGAAACTTCATTTGTAAAAAGGGGAAATGGTATATTATGAATTCACTCTTATTTTGTACTTTTACGACCACTAAATTAGAATTACATGGCTTTTGATATCGAGATGATCAAGCACAATTATGCGCAACTATCGGAGCGTATAAAACTTGCAAAAAACATTTTAAACCGACCTCTCACTTCCGGTGAAAAGATACTTTACGCCCATTTGTGGGACAAAAAACCGACTCAATCTTTTAAAAGAGGAGAAGATTATGTCAATTTTGCTCCTGACCGCATTGCCTGTCAGGATGCCACTGCACAAATGGCTTTATTGCAGTTCATGCAGGCGGGTAAATCAAAAGTGGCAGTCCCCACTACGGTTCATTGTGATCACTTGATACAGGCTAAAGAAGGTGCTGCTACAGATTTAAAATCAGCCAACAGTTCCAGTGCAGAAGTTTTTAACTTTCTTGAGTCAGTGTCCAACAAATACGGCATTGGTTTTTGGAAACCGGGGGCTGGAATCATTCATCAGGTGGTTTTGGAAAATTATGCCTTTCCCGGTGGGATGATGATCGGGACAGATTCACATACCGTAAATGCAGGGGGGCTTGGTATGGTCGCCATAGGCGTTGGAGGGGCCGATGCTGTAGATGTGATGGCTGGAATGGCTTGGGAGCTTAAATTCCCAAAAATGATCGGCGTAAAATTGACCGGAAAACTCAATGGCTGGAGCGCTCCCAAGGATGTCATCCTAAAAGTAGCCGGCATACTAACAGTAAAAGGGGGAACTGGAGCCATTATAGAATATTTTGGCCCCGGAGCCGAATCCATGTCCTGTACTGGAAAAGGAACCATTTGTAATATGGGGGCCGAGGTTGGAGCCACCACCTCTACTTTTGGATACGATACTTCCATGGAAAGATATTTAAGAGCTACAGGAAGGGACGATGTCGCTGATGCAGCCAACCAAGTCAAAGAACATCTGACAGCTGATCCTGAAGTATACGCTCAACCCAAAAAATACTTTGATCAAGTCATTGAAATCAATTTGGATAGCTTAATGCCGCACATCAATGGCCCTTTCACTCCAGATTTGGCAACTCCCGTGGATCAAATGAGTGAAAAAGCCAACCAGGGGGAATGGCCATTGAAAGTAGAATGGGGATTGATTGGATCCTGTACCAACTCCTCTTATGAAGATCTGTCCAGAGCCGCCAGCATCGCCCAACAGGCTGTAGATAAAAAATTAGTCACCAAGGCCGAATTTGGGATCAACCCCGGATCGGAGCAGGTACGATTCACTGCTGAAAGAGATGGCTTACTGAATATTTTTGAAGACCTCAACGCCAAAATTTTCACCAATGCTTGTGGGCCTTGTATTGGTCAGTGGGACAGGGCTGGAGCAGACAAGGCAGAAAAGAATTCCATCATTCATTCTTTTAACCGTAATTTCTCCAAGCGTGCCGATGGAAATCCCAACACCCACGCTTTTGTCGCTTCTCCCGAAATGGTCGCTGCTGTTGCCATATCAGGAAGGTTGGATTTTAACCCCATGACCGACAGCTTACTAAACGAAGAAGGCGAATCCGTTATGCTCGATGCCCCCAAGGGCATGGAACTTCCACCCAGTGGATTTGAAGTTGAAGACAAAGGATTCCTCGCTCCCGAAGCCGATGGCTCCGCTGTCAATGTGGCGGTAAAATATGATTCTGAAAGATTACAACTCCTCACCCCCTTTGAACCATGGGATGGAGAAAACCTAATGAACGCCAAATTGCTTTTAAAAGCTTTTGGAAAATGCACTACCGATCATATCTCCATGGCAGGACCATGGTTGAGATACCGTGGACATTTGGATAATATTTCTAACAACTGTTTTATCGGAGCAGTCAATGCCTTCAACAAAAAAACCAATTTTGTCAAAAGCCAACTGACAGGACAATATGGAGGTGTACCGAACGTTCAAAGGGCCTATAAAAAGGAAGGCATTCCAACGGTAGTTGTGGGAGATCACAACTATGGCGAGGGATCCTCCAGAGAACATGCGGCCATGGAACCCCGTCACCTTGGAGTGAAAGTAGTTTTGGTAAAGTCCTTTGCCAGAATACACGAAACCAACCTAAAAAAGCAAGGCATGCTCGGCATTACATTTGCAAATGAAAACGACTATAATCTGATTCAGGAGGACGACGTTTTTAACTTTATCGATCTGGCAGAATTTGACCCTGGTAAGGCCATTACCATTGAGGTGGTTCACGCTGATGGTTCAAAGGAAACCATCTCGGCCAACCACACCTACAATTCACAACAGATCGAGTGGTACAAGGAAGGCTCTGCTTTGAATCTGATCAAAAAACAAAATTCGCTTAGCTAGTTCGTTTTAAAAAACAGACTTTATAATCATCATTATTTTTTAGGATGAAAGGTGCCCTATTTAAATTTATTTTCAAACTCCGCTTGGAAGAGTTTTTAGCATTGGTTTTATTGATTCCAATGATTTTTTTTATGGTTATTTACTTTAATAAAGAAGGATTTAGGGCTTCCAATATCGATCGTTTCCTCGTCACTGGACTGGTTTTTTTCCTTTTTCTGGGTATCATCAAGCTCAAGGATTTAGAACTGCTGTTGAGGTCTAAAGTGGGACGACTGATCAAAACCATTCTTGAGTTTCTGCGCGAAACCCTTCCCTTTGCTTTTTGTATTTCCATCTATACCAACATGCACGATATGGTCCATCTGGTTAACCCCAATGATGTGGATGCTAGTTTGATCGCTTGGGATGATTATTTGTTGGGTTTTCAACCTGCCATTTATTTGGAACTGTTCATCACGGAAGATCTTACGGATTTTATGTATTTTTCCTACAGTTCTTTTTTGATTTACATTTTGCTATTCACCATGTATTTATATGTCAAAAAAAAGAAGGCTGCTTTTCGTGAGACTCTGGTTTCTGTTATTCTGACCTTTTATATCGGCTATGTAGGTTATGTTGTTTTTCCTGCTGTAGGTCCAAAATTTACCATGTCTCATCTATTTGAGACCTCATTGTCCGGCACCTTTATTTCAGACAGACTCTCTTTTCTTATGAATTATGAGATTTCGGAATACACTCGGCGTGACTGTTTTCCTAGCCTACACAATGGGGTAATCTTATTAATTCTATTATTTGCATTAAAACATGAAAAGATTTATGCTTATCTGTTCTTTCCTTTTGCCATATCGCTATTTGTTTCAACCCTATACCTTCGCTATCATTATTTTGTCGACATGATTGCAGGATTTCTGCTTGCCATAATCATATTTTACCTTGGGCCGGTTATAAACAACCATTGGGAAAAGAAAAGCTTTGAATACAAACAAGTTTGAGCATTCTAAAAAGTCTCGCTACCAAATTACCCTAATGGATTGCTGTGCCAAGATATTGGAGATAATCTAAAGTAAATTGATTTCTAGACGGCCATAATAAATCTTATACCTCACCAAAAAAACTTCCACCGGGGAAGGTTTATTCATTTTAAGGATTGGACTTTTTTACTTCCTTTAAAATCAAACTTAAAATTTCGGTTTGTTTTTTGAGATGAAATAAAACATCTCTATCGGTTGTTTTTTGTTCGATGGTTCTTGTTTTGTTGAAATATTTCATAATCATTAATAATTAATGCTGCCATAAATCAATTGAGAAGAATGATGAAGTCTTTACAAACCAACAGACATAAATTCTCCGCTTTTCGATTTATTTTAGCCTTAAACTTATGTAACGATTTTTCCGGATGCGTTCTCTCCACCCGCGACTCTATTTTTAATCCCAGTCCACACGGGATTATTAAATATAAAAATTTTTTTGGTAAACCATCGTCATAAGGGTTAAAATACTTGATTATAAAGACCATCAATTCACTACTAAAGAAGATCAACTGACTTTATTAATACTATCTATAGGGAGTGATTATTTACAGTATTTTACCCATTAGAAGCGTTGTATAATCATAATAGCCAATTATTTAAACTGTATTAATTTTTTCTTCTATTTATTCTCAGTTTGTTATATAATTTATATTAAATTTCTTAATAATTAAAATAGTAAAAAAAAATTCAAATGGAGAGAAGGAGTTTTATTCGAAATACTTTTTTAGCTAGTGTATCGCCTTATCCTTTTATTAAAAATTTTATTGGTATTAATGGTGAAAACTATACTGAACTTAAAAAAAACAAAATAACTAAGGTTGAGAGATTAAAGTTTGACTATAATTGGCCAAGACATGTCGGCAAAAATGCTAGGAAAGGTAATCATGGTCAATACCATTCTGATGTGGCTTTCAAACTTTATACTGACCAGGGTGCTATAGGTTGGGCTCTAGGACATAAAAATGTAAAAGATGAAGAGTTATTTCAGCTTAAGGGAAAGTTAGTTTCAGAACTTATTTCACCTGAGTTAGGAATGCGAAAGGGTTTAAATGTCAACTTAGATTTGGCTTTGCATGATCTAATGGGTGTAATTCTAAATAAACCAGTTTATAAATTGATTGGTGATAATGGGACAAAAGATACTCCAATATATAGTGGTATGATCTATTTTGATGAATTAGAACACGAGGGTAAGTTAGGAGGAATAGATAAAATTCTTGAAAATTGTCACTGGGATATTCAATATGGTTATCGCCAACTAAAAGTTAAAATTGGACGAAGTGGTAAATGGTATTCTCATAGTCAAGGTTTGAAAATGGATATAGAGGTAATTAAGCAAATTAAAAGTGCTTTCCCTAATATTACACTTTTAGTTGACTCTAATGATAAATACACACTTCAGGATACTATTGATTTTTTAGAAGGGATTGGAGACATTCCTTTACTATGGGTTGAAGAACCTTTCAGAGAAAATTATGAAGATGGAAAAAAACTTAGAAAATGGATGAATGAAAATGGTTTTAAAACTACTCTTTATGTAGATGGTGAAGCTAAACCAAATCATGAGTTATGTTTGAGAATGGGAAAGGAAGAGATTATGAACGCATATCTTCCTGATATTCGCGGCTATGGATTTACTCGTTGGAGACATTTAATGGATGATTTAAAATCTCATAAAATGCTCGCAAGCCCCCACGCTTTTGGAAGTATGCTTAAAACCCATTACATCACTCACATTGCTTCAGCATTGGGAAATGTTGTGACCATTGAGGGTGTTACCTGTTTTTCTGATCAAATTGAATTCGGGGATTACAAATTAATTGATGGAAAAATTCAGGTTTCAGAAGCTGCAGGTTTTGGAATGAAATTATTAATTTAATTAGCAAAAAAAGGGGTCGGAGATGAATTGTTAATACATCATAGTTTCCTGGAAACACCTCCTCGTGAGGAATATCGACTTACTAAAAAACCCAAATAACTTATACCAATTTTTCGATCTTTGTCAGAATAGGCAATGTATTTAATTGATAATACCACCCAAAATTTTAAATAGTTAATAGACAAAATCATCTGACTTATTTCACAAAAAGATTCACTTGTGCTGCAACTTTGAATAATAGGGGGAGAAATCAGTAACCACTTATAAACCCATTAAAATCTGGCCCTTACGTTAAGTAGGTGTTTTTTCTTTTTGGGACACTCAGAAAAACAGCATATTTTGTGTATAAAAAAACCTCCAGAAGGAGGGTCAAAGTCTACATATTAAGAAAGAG
This sequence comes from Flavobacteriaceae bacterium UBA3159, assembly GCA_002364535.1. Taxonomy (GTDB): domain Bacteria; phylum Bacteroidota; class Bacteroidia; order Flavobacteriales; family Flavobacteriaceae; genus UBA8316. The sequence continues at coordinate 8,401 of DEYL01000053.1, forward strand.
AGTTTGTTCACTTAGACATCATAATTAATGATTAAAATGTCCTATCCAAACCAGGTTGAATTTTTATATTTGAAAAAAATCTATGATAGAAAGCAATGACAATCCATTAGGACTAGAGAATAAACTCTATGATATTGAGGAATTTGGTGCTACTTTGAGAAACAAGTTTGGTGCTGATAATAATATTTCTAATGTTATTTTGGCAGAAATATTTCTTTCCCAATACCCGACATACTCTTGTAAAATTAAAAAACCTAAAAATTTCATCTCTCAAAAAAATTGTGGGTGTTGTTAATGATTAGTACTCCCTTCCCCAAGCCAGGTTGAATTTTAAACGTTTCTGAAGGCGCTTTGATAAAGTGTTAGTTCCATAGAAACTTTTTATCTTTATTAATTCTAATTATAAATTATTGTAAATCAAATATTTAATTTTTTTTTGTATTAAATTTGTATAAAATATTAATATGAAAGACTTAAGTTTAAGTAATAGCTGCGTTAATTGTGATAACCTTGTTTTCACAGAAATGACTTGTGGTATTCATAAAGTTGATGTGACTGAAAAATATACTTGTGGTGAATTTGAGGTGGGTAGCTCAGAAGCATAAATAACTTCCTACTTTAATCTCCAATACTCCTCCCCTTTTTGATCATAGACGATATGCAACTCCCCATTAGAGATTGTCAAACGACTTTGTTAGTGTGAAGCATAATGGGTAAATTTTATTATTAAATAATTCGGAAAATTTATTAGAATCATTATGTGCATTATCTTAATCCATTTATGTCATACCTTGACATAAAATTCCAAATTAATTCAGAAGTATTTCGACCTCGAAAAGTTGAACTAAACCAAACATGGTCTCCTCCAATATATTTATAATTTTCAACAGAAACTGAGTAATTTCCTTCATCATAAACATAATGTTCAATTGTCATACCTCCACTATAGTCAATGCTTAGGGTAGGGTTTGAAGTTGTATTATTGAAGTTAATCCAATGATATAATGTCTTCTGAACAGAATTCCAGCCATTACCTCCATTATAAGGTATAATGTCATCTGAAGTTCCGTGAAGATGTACTACTGGCATAGGATGGCTCGTGGAGCCTATACAATCTAACATAACTCCTGAGACAGATGCTACCGCAGCAATTAAATCACTTTTATAGTTCGCAAGTCCATATGCCATCATACCGCCATTAGAGTATCCTGCAGCATACACTCTTTTTAAATCTACATTATATTGCGATGAAATCTCACTAATAATTGATTCAACAAAACCAAAATCGTCAGCATAACTTTTATTATCTCCTCCGGTTAGACAAGCATTCCAATGAGAGGAACCATTTAAACAACTTCCTTGCGGATATATTAAAATAAAGGTGTTTAATTCTGAAACTGTTCGCATATCAGCATTATTCATAAAGTCACTTGCACTTTCACCAAAACCGTGAAAGTTAAGCACTAAAGGAATAGTTGATGCTCCATCATATGAATCAGGGATATATAATATATATTCTCTACTTTTCCCGTTATGAAATATGGATTGAATATTAGTATTTGAATAGCAGGAATCTAAATTTTTATTAAAACTCCCTTTTTCTTCCGAACAGCTGCAGAGGATCAGGAATGGTGTTGGAGCGAATGCTAAAGTATAAAGTAGCTTTTTCATATTTCTAAAGTAAAATAAATGTAACACATATTAACTAAGATTCAATACAAGAAATAAGTGCATAACCTTCCTACCCACCACCACAAATTTTTATAGTGTGAGGAGTCAAACCATAACAACAATTAACTAATCAATCATAATCCGATTTCAAAATAAAAGACCATACTTTGAGTGTCACAAATATTTGTTAAATAAAATACCCCCACTTTTGTGAGGGTCAAAGTCAACCTAGCAAGAAAAGAACCGAGTCCAGTTAGCCATTAGAATTAATGATTAGTACTCCCGTTCCGAACCAAGTTGAATTGTAAATGCTTCCATAGCCATATTGATTAACTGTTAATTCCACAGAATTTGTAGTTTTGATTTATGAAAAAAAATAAGAACTATTTGTCAATTTTATGACACTTAAAACGAATAAGTTTATTACTTCAGTCATTATTTGGGCAGTTGTATTTCTTTTTGCTTTTAAGTTTATTTTCCAAATCATTTGATTCCTTGTAATGAAATATTTTAAATGACTTTGGTTATTGTCAGGTTTAATTTTTTCAAAGTATTGTATAATTAATTATATTATAAATGATTTTGATAATCTGGAATTAGCTTCTTTAATGGCACTTTTTTTAGTTATAAAATTATTGTACATGAAATTAAAACTAAACCACAACAAATGATATGATTTGTTTAAAACAAAAATACTTGTTGATCATTTCGCTCATAATGATATCAACTTTTAAATGGGGAAGTGGTCAAAGAATTATTAGATCAGACAGCCTTTTCTCAAATCAGACTCCACTCAAAATTCAATTGAACTATTCTAACAAGCAATTGAATCTCAAAACCAATGACTCCACGTTTATTGAAACTCAAATTGTTTATTTTGACAAAGATAAAAAGGGAGAAGTTAAGGTGTCTCTCAGAGCCAGAGGGAATTTTAGAAGAAGAAATTGTTTTTTTACACCCATAAAAATGAAGATCAAAAAAAGTGCATCTGCCGAAACCATTTTTAGTGGAAACACCTCTTTGAAAATGGTTTTACCTTGTAAAAATGAGAAGGATAACAATGATAATATAATTAAGGAATTGATAGCCTATAAAATTTATGAAATCGTTTCACCTTATCATTTTAAGACTAGAAGAATACAAATTGAGTTCATCAACAAAACTCAAAAAGGTAACAAAAAATTTGACTTAAAAGGATTTTTGATTGAAGACGATGATAAACTTGCCAAAAGGTTTGAAGGGGAAATATTAAATAGAAAAATCCCCTCGCTAGCAATGGAAGTTTTCAATTCAGTGAACTTATCTTTCTTCAATTATATGATTGGAAATACTGATTTTTCATCCTCGCACCAACATAATGGAAAATTACTTTTTTACAAAAATAAGATTATTCCAATTCCATACGACTTTGACTTGACGGGGTGGGTAAATCCAAGTTATGGAAAAGGGGTCATCAACCGATTGGGCTATAAGACAGAAAAAAGAAAATATATAGGGTTTAAAAGAGATCAAGAAATTTTTGATAATGTCAGAAATCATTTCAAATCATCGAAAAATCAAATATTCACTTTAGTAAACTCCTTCAAGACTGATTTTGATCACCTATACGAATTTGATAACATGTTTGATTACCTGGAAGATTTTTATAAAATTTTGGAAAGTGATAAACTTTTCAACCGATTGGTAGTATCCCAAGCGAGATAAAAAACCCCACTTTCTTGAGTGTCAAAGTCAACCAAGCAAGAAAAGGGCAGCGGTGTCCAGTTAGCCATTAGAATTAATGATTAGTACTCCCGTTCCGAACCAAGTTGAATTGTAAATGCTTCCATGCCCATTTTGATTAACTGTTAGTTCCACAGAATTTGTAACTTTATGATATTAAATCTTTTAGATATGTGTTCATGTGATTGTAATCCCTGTATTGAAGAGCAAGATTGTTCAAAATGTATTTGTGAACCATGTGCTTGCTCTAGCTGCGACTGCTAAGGTATTCTCAATATTTCATTACCCTTGTCATCATAGACGATATGCAGCTCCCCATTGCAGTAGTGATATTCCTTACGCTATGAGACAACCTCTGCGAATAAACCATAAGGGTCGCTAGAGACTACAATGGGGTGTCCATGGTGATTAAATACCCTATAATTAGTGTTATCATGTGGTGCTTAGATGGTATTGAGTAAGGCCATTTTTTTCTTGTAAACATTTATGTTGTATATCATGCTATAAGAACTAACTATTATAAACTGTTGATTTTAAATAATTTATAATTAAAGATATCAATCATAGAACATTTACTTTAAGAGACATGTCAAAAAGTTTAACGGTAGGCTAAAGTTAACAATGTGTTTATTTAAGAGTGTCCCAGCTGTCCCAAACTCTGGGGGTGGGACACTGGGACACCTAACTACTCTCAAACTATGATTAACAAAAAGTTACAAATTGATTTTTGATGTGTAGTGATCTTGGATTAATAAATTATATTTATAAAATGGAAGCAATAGTAGGTATTTTGTTTTGTATTGGATTTATTTGGGTTTTTGCCAGATTTTTTAAAGAATCAACATATGCAGAAACAGAGTTTCCTACAATATCAACTAAGCCAAACAAATTTGAAGATAAAGAATCAATTAAAGTTGATGAGAAGATTGAAAATACTATTGATAACGAAAAAGAACAAAAAATAGAAGTTGATATAAATGACATTTCTTGGTCAGGAAATGGATCAGGAGTTATAATAAGCTCAGATGGATATATTGCTACAAATAATCACGTAATCTCAGATTAAGAAAAGAAGATTAAAAATATTGGAGTTGAGTTTAATTATAATGATGAAATAAAAACTTTCAAGGCAAGAGTAATTAAAACTGACCCTCAAACTGATCTAGCAATAATTAAAATTGAAGATAAAAGCTTTAAAAAAGTAAAACCAATTCCATTTTCTGTAAAAGAAGAAGATGCAGAACTAGGTGAACAAGTTTTTGCTCTAGGATACCCAATGGCATTAACAATAATGGGTAGCGATATTAAATTTACAGATGGAAGAATTAGCTCAAAAACTGGGTTTCAAGGAAATGTATCTACTTATCAATCAACTACCCCAATTCAACCAGGTAATAGCGGTGGACCATTATTTGACTATAATGGTAATTTAATTGGCATTAATTCCTCTGGACTTGACAAAAAGATTGTGGACAACGTTTCATATACAATAAAAACAAGCTATTTGAAAAACCTTATTAATGTTTTACCAAAGAAAATTGTTTTGCCAAAATTAAACACTCTAAAAAA
>DEYL01000057.1:0-1006 GCA_002364535.1 Flavobacteriaceae bacterium UBA3159
TTCGAATCCCTCTTTCTCCGCTCAATAGTCCTGAAGACCCAGTGTTTTTAGGACTTCTTTCTTTGTTTCAATATTAATTATAGTAAAATTTTTACGATAAATTAAACTGAACTATTCTATGAAAATAGAGCTCATTGACATAATATCTTTTTTTGGTTTTATAGCTTTTGTGATTATAATTTCATTATTTAAATCTGGTAAGAAAAAAACTGATGAAGATTATTTTTTAGCCGGTAGAAAGCTTAGCTGGTGGTTAATAGGAATTTCAATTATTGCAACAAATATTTCATCTGAACATTTCGTGGGTCAAGCAGGTCAGGGATTTAGAGATGGGATTGGTCTAGCGATAGCAACTTGGGGGTGGATGGCTGCTTTTGCAATGGTAGTAATGGCAATATTTTTATTGCCAAGATATCTTAAAATCGGAATTTACACTCTTCCTGAATTTCTTGAATACAGGTATAATAGAGCAGTTAGAACCCTAATGTCAGTTTACATGTTGATTTTTTATGCCTTTATTTCAATGGCCACGGTTCTTTACTCAGGTGCGCTAACTCTTGAAACTATTTTTGATATACCTCTTTATTATGGTATTTGGGGGATCGGAATAATCGCCGGTTTTTATACATATTATGGTGGTCTTTCAGCTGTAGTTTGGTCGGATTTAATTCAGGGTGTGACACTATTAATTGGTGGTTTTCTAATTTTTATTCTTGCTATTAAAAGAATTGGTGGATGGGAAAAATTTGTTTTAAATAATAGTGATCGTTTACATGTTGTTATGCCATTGGATCACCCAGAGCTGCCATGGTTAGCGGTTTTTTTTGGTGGAATGTGGATTCCCCACTTTTTTTACTGGGGTTTTAGCCAATTTATTGTTCAGCGAAGTCTGGCTGCAAAAGATATAGAGGCTGGTCAAAAAGGCGTTCTTCTCGGAGCTACTCTAAAAGTAGTAATTACATTCATAATAATTATTCCAGGTATTATTGCATTTGATCTTTTTGGA
>DEYL01000057.1:1405-6371 GCA_002364535.1 Flavobacteriaceae bacterium UBA3159
TAATCAAAAAACTTTTACCAGTTGGGTATATCGGAATAATGTTAGCTGCTTTATTTGGTGCAATTCTTAGTACACTTGATAGTTTGTTAAATTCTGCTGCAACAATATTTACAATTGATATTTACAAACCATTTATAAATAAAAATGCTTCTTCCTTAAAAAGTCTTAAAGTAGGTAAACTCTCAACTATAATTTTAGTTCTTATTGCTTGTTTATGGGCTCCAGTAATTACATCTTTTGAGGGGGGTGTATACATTTTTATAAATCAGTTCTGGGGATTTATGCAGTCTGGAGTTGTTGCAGCATTTTTTTATGGAATTTTTTGGAAAAAAATTTCTTGGAAGGCGGCTTTCCTGGGTATGGTTCTTAATATCCCAATCTATGGCTTTTTATTAATTTTTAGACCGGATATACCTTTTTTACATAGCCAAGCGATTACATTTATATCTATAATTTTATTCATCACTTTATACACACTTATCTGGCCTCAAAAAGAATTAATAAAAATGCCTTATAAATATTACCACGATTACAAACTAAGTCCAGTTGTTAAATACTGGGGTATTTGCATATGTATTTTGACGTCTATGTTGATTTTATATTTTAGATAAAGAGTAATTAATTTTATATATAAATAAGTCAGCTTAGACTAGCTATTCTCAAATATTAATTCAATTAGAAGTTATAAAAGAACTTTTATATTAATCTACTTTTAGATTGAACTTTTAAAAGATGTTGTCCCACTTCCCTATACCCTAGGGGTGGTTTTTATAAAATGGTTTTTTCTTAGAGTCAATTGGATTTATATTTAGATATATCACAAACATTTATTATTTTCAATAGCTAAATAACTTTTTCAATGAAAAGAGTTTTGTTACTCAAAAAGAAAACCTAGCGTCTGAAGTTTTGAATATTATTTTAAAAAGATCAAGCCAATAAAATCAGCCATTTATTAAATATTTACTCTTTTGTGTAATTTTTCTATTGTACTATTATTGCTTTATCGTGTGCTTTATTTAACTTAAAGTATTGCTGATTAGGATTATTTCTGTTTAAAACGGCTGACCTAGTAGATACTAATTTACCCTTTTCATATATCATTAACTTTGCACGTGCATTCCCTTTCTTGTATGGTAAATTAATAGTAACTGGTTTATCATTTTGAATTAAAAACCCTTCTTGAGTATTTTCAATTGATAGGTTTAATGGATCAGTAGAGGCAATTACTGTCCAATTTTTATAATCTAATCGACTTATACCTGATAACAACATAAAGTTTGGTTCTTTTGCCTCTTTAGAGCCTCTAATAATTGATAATAATCCTTTTTGATAGAACTCTTTAGCTTCAGTTATATCATTTTCAGAGGTATTTAAAACAATTCTATCTGCAGTTATTTTATCTGAAAGTAAAACGTCAATTATTTGTGTACTAGGATTCTCCTTTAAAGATGAATACGATACGTTATTAATTGGGTTTTCCTCACCTTCTAAATAAGGATTAAATACTACAGCAAAAGGGTTGTTCCATGCAGCCTCTTCTCTTTTTAACATTAAAGTAGCTATAGAATCTTTTAAAATCCTTTTTGGTGCAGTGTTCTCGATTAACGCATTTGAATTAGGGGATTTAAACTTATAAATAGTTTGATTTTCACTTCCCTTAACCCATAGTTTCATGACATTATTGGGTTTATCGGCTTCTATTAATGTAAAGATGGCATTTACACCTTTCGAAGTGATAGTTTTATATTTATCTGAAAAATAATCATAACCTTTTAAGTCTCCATTTTTAGAGCTTAATTCATTTGTTTTCTGCAACTTTAAACTCTTATAATTCTCATCATAAATATCTAGTGACTGTCCTACATTTCGGTAAATGTATTCGTGTTTCTGAGTGCCTTCTTTTTGCTTTCTAGATCTAAATACATCCACAACATAACTTTTACCTGAATTTGATTTTATAATCGCTGAAAAACGTTGCTGATCAGAAACTGTTTTAGGTTCTAAAAAAGATACTTTTGAAAAAGTGACTTTATTAAAGAGCGATGTCTCCCCAGAATTTGGAAAATTATTATCTAATGTAAATGGATGATACGTTCGCATGTTATTATAATCGGAATTTCCATCAACAACAACTGTATTATGCGCTGGCATTCTCGCATAATAATTTCTAAAAGTAGGATGCCAATAACTTGGACCCATACCAGAATCTGGTCCTAAAACATAATTATTTGCAAATAATTCTATTGAAATACCATTGGCATGAGCATGATTTCCATATGAGCCTACAGTTGATAACATAACGGCATCATTGCCTTTACCTAATCTTTGATTAAACATACTTACATTAGGGGCATAAAATGTAGGGGTTGTAAGTGCTTGTATATTTGCTTCACTTTCAATGACATTATCAACAAAAAAGAATAGATCAAACAAATCTTTAGCATTTCTTTTGTATGATTTTTTAGAAATAAATTCTGATAAAAAACCAGAAATCATCTTTTCCTTTTCTTTTTGATTGTACTTTTTATAATTAGCTATTAAAAGTTCAAAGTTTTCAGGAGGTAAAATTTTATGACTAGAGTCTCCAAATCCTACCATATATCCAGAGGGAAATAAATATTGAAATGAAGATAAAACCGCTTTTTCTAAAATAGGATATTTAGCTATTTCGTTTTGGTGTGTGAAATGATCTAATAATGTAAATATTCTTAAAAGCGTAGTAATTACATGGACAGAATATGCTGGACTTTCAGGCCAAATTCCAGTTTCATAATCATAAACTAACAACGATTCGTTTACCGCTATTTGTCTATCAGTAGAAATATTAAAGGTATAATCTAAATAGTGTTCTCTTCCTTTTCTGTTTTTATAGCTATCATTACCTTCTAGAACTAAAGCTAAATAGGTTAAAAATCGTGCTTGAAATAAATTCCAATTGTTGTCCGGAATACCTTTTTCTATAATTTGATCTCCCCACTTTTGGAAAACTGCAATTGTATTTGATAAATCTTTGTTTTCAGACTCAAAATAATTATATAAAAAATCATAAGCCGTAACAAGCGATATAACAATACTTTCATGGATTACTTCGAAAGTTGCTAAGCCTGAAATATGTTGTTGATTAGAATTTTTTAAGTCTATAGGAGCCTCTCTATGATACATCCCATTTATGTAAGTAAAAAATACAGGGGTCGCAAATTCAGCATATTTTTGTTTACCAGTTAACCAGAACAAAAAGGCAGCATCTTCAGCCAACTGCATAATCTCTTGGTTCACTTTTTCAATTGCAAAACCAGCTTCAGATGGATGAATCCATTCTTTTTTGCCTGTATTTTTATGCTCTAAAAAAAGCCCACGAGGATCATCAAAATAAGGCTCAATATCATTTAATTTTGGTTTTCTATAATCGGTTGCCCAATCTCTTGTTCCTGAATATCTAACAGTTGGTACTAGTGCAGAACCTTCAGAATGTGAAAAATCACCTCCGTTTAAAAACACCTTATCATGCTTAGTCTTCCAGTTCATTTGTAAACGAGATAACAACCAAGTTGGGTCTTCTTCACAATATTCAAGATACTTTTCTAAATTTTTAACTTTTTTATCTACTAACTCCTTTTTCCAGGCTATATTATCAATGGTTTTTAAAAACTTGGCTTTATCCCCGTTAGTAACATATATTCTAGGATGCACAAACTCTTGCCCCATTAACACATAAGAACAAAACAAAAGAGTAAACCAAAAAATTAAATATTGTTTAATATTTTTCATTTTATAATATTAATGATAATGAACCAAAGAAACTCCGGGTTATTAACTGTAAAATATAAATTTAATTAAAAATATTATTGTAATATAAGAAGACCTAACCCCTTCAAAATAAATCTATTTTCCTTTTGGAGATTGGCTAATAAAATTGTTAGATAAACAAAAGTTTATATATTTAAAAATGAAGTTCACAGAAAATCTTTGTTTTATTATTTTTTCAAAGATTCTTTTCAAAAAACTCTCTCAAAACATAATAGATGGTATTAAATTATAAATTTTTATTAATGGGATTAATAATGGTCCCACTTAAGTTAAAATCTCAAAAAGACAGAATTAATGTACATTTTAATTCTGATAAAGAAATTACAAAAGAATCAATATTATCATTTAAACTTTATAGGGAGAAACTTCTTAAAGATCCCTATCGACCTGCATATCATTTTTGTATTCCAGAAGGCTTAAGTACAAGTAAAACCCTAAATAAGATACCTTTTGACCCAAATGGTGCATTTTTTAAAAATGGGCGCTATCATTTAATGTACTTATACAAGCGTCTTGGCGGAGAATCTTATGGTTGGACTTGGGGACATGTTTCAAGTAATGATCTTATAAATTGGAGAAATCATCCGGATGCTTTAATAGCAAATAGTAAAAAAGAAGGATCATTTAGCGGAGGTGCATTTGTTGATGATGACGGTAAAGTAATTTTATCTTACTGGAAAATTAAAGGGGAAAAAAGGGGCGTAGGACTTGCTAAAAATATTGATAATAATATGGATAAATGGGAAAAATTTAAAGAAAACCCAGTAATTAAATCGACCGAATGGGGTATCACCAATCTTAAAGATTCATCAGGTAAAAATACATTCGTTGGTTCTGCGGACCCCTCTAATATTTGGAAAAAGAATGGAAAATATTACCTATTGACTGGAAATTTATTAGTATTGAGAAAATTTGGTTCGAAAGGTAAAGGGCTCCCGGCTAACAAAGAAGAGAATGTATTGCCAAAAGATTCTATAAGTTATCAAGGAGATAGACTATACCTTTTTGAATCAGAAAATTTAGTTGATTGGAATTATCTCAATCAATTTTACAATTCAAATCGAGAGTGGACTAGCAAAACAGAAGATAATATGTGTCCAAGTTTCTTGCCCTTACCATCAAAACCCTCTGGCGGTAAATCAAGTTCGAAACACCTATT
>DEYL01000057.1:6787-58518 GCA_002364535.1 Flavobacteriaceae bacterium UBA3159
ATTTTTATCCTAATAATCACGGAAGAATGAGCTGGAATGATAATGGTTTTTTTGCCCCAGAAGCTATGATAGACGGAAATGGTAGACAAATAATGTGGACTTGGGTTTTTGATTATCGTCCAAAGCACATGGTAACAAAATCAGGATGGTCAGGAACTTATTCCCTTCCAAGATCTTTATGGCTTGGAAAAGATGGAACACTTAGGATAAGGCCTGTTGAAGAGCTAAAATCTTTAAGAATTAATGAAAAATCATTTAAAGATTTAAAAGTTAATACTGAAAGTAAAATGAATTTGGATGGTTTTAATTCAAGATTAATGGAATTAGAAGTTATTATTGAACCTAATGACGCCCATAAATTTGGATTAGAAATTGGGGTCTCAAAGGACGGACTTGAGAAAACTGTAATTTACTATGACTCTCTAGAAAATAAAATTGTTGTTGACAATCGAGATTCAGGATTTGATTTTGGAAATAAAATTATTGAGGAGGCACCGCTAAAATTAAAAGTTAAAGAAAATATTAATTTGAGAGTTTTTATAGATAATTCGATTATCGAAGTTTTTGTAAATAACAAGCAAGCAATATGTAGAAGAATTTATCCTGAAAAAAAGGGTAATGGAATATCATTATTTTCAATTGGTGGAGAAATTAATGTAAAATCTTTTAAGTCATGGGAAATAATGCCCTCAAATCCATACTAAGAATTTATATAAGGTACGAATCCCTCTTTCTCGGCTTAATAGTCCTAAAGAACTTGTGTTTTTAGGACTTCTTTTTTTTTAGTTGCCTCTAGGGTTACCTTTTCCTCTGTTTTACAACCTTCAATCTAGTTTATCAAATTTATCAGTTTTATATTTGAGTATCTTTAAGTATTCAAATAAAAATCTAATTCAATTAATATTATGAATTTACTAACCAGGCATTAGCAGCCTTTATTCCTTATATTACTTAAACTCAAGATTATGAAAATGAATAAGGGATACGCTGAATTCCTTAGAATGTTTGGTTTGATTATTTCGTGAATTGGGCGGTAATCTTCATCCCACCCAATTTTTTTTGTATATCTTCCAGATTTAATTCTTTAGATCATAATTATGATCAAATTAATTATTTCATCTATTGTTGTTTCATCAATTGGATTTTTAATTATTAAAAATTGATCAAATCCACTTCTATTTTTGAAAATTATTTTCCTTGATTTAGTTTTTTTTGAGATACTTGGACCGCTTAAGTTAATTGACTGACTATTAACAACTAATTTTTGGATGATTCAGAAATTTTATAGCTAGCGTGACCTGTGGAGCCCTTTCCCAAAGCAGTATGTTCCGCTTTAGGAAGTGATGCTCTGTGCTGCTCAATCAATACTTGATATTTTGGCTCTTTAATTTTATTTTCCCATTCGTGAGGGTCAATGGTATGGTCATAAAACTCCTCAGTTTCGTCACTATATCGAACATATCGATAATTTTCAGAAATGATTGCATGATTACCGGGGCCAAAAGTTGTTCTGGCATGATGAGGCCATTTTTCTTCCTTCCCTTTTAAGAGATTTATTAAAGAATGTCCTTCGTGTAGTTTATCAGGACTGATCTGAGCCAACTCCAGTAGTGTTGGGTATATGTCTAGCAACTGAACAGGATTCTTATTTATTCCCTTTGAGATATTTGGCCCCCAGAAAATAAGAGGTACTCTGGTTCCATCGTTCCAAAGACTTCTTTTTGCATATCGTTCTTTTTCACCCAAGTGAAATCCATGATCGCTAAAAAGTACGATATATGTATTCTTGGAATAGTCGCTATTTTTAAGTGCATCAAAAACACGACCTATTTGGGCATCTACAAAGCTCACACACGCAAGATAGGATTGTACCAGTGGTTTCCATTGTTGATTTTCAATGACCCATTCGTGTTTCGGAGAGACATGCCCTTCTCTAGTTATGTCGGTACCGTATTTAGAAATATCATCCAAGTCATTTATAATTACTTTCGGCAGTTGAATGGAATCCAAAGGATATAAATCAAACCATTTTTTTGTTACATACTGGGGGACATGAGGGCGATAAAAACCTACTCCCATCCAAAACGGTGTAGTCATTTCATTTTTCAGAATACTTTCTGCCCAAGTTCCCAGCTTATAATCTGGCATTAATGTATCATCGTTTGGAAAAATTCCCCAGTCCCACAATGGATGACCAGGAAAATCTACTAGTTTTTCCGCAGGAAAAGGACCAAAACCTCCATAATTTCCTCCATAATTGGGTATATATTTTTCATTTATCCCACTTCTATTGTGAAATAACTTACCTGCTCCAGTCACATAATATCCTTCATTTTGAAATCTCTGAGGCATCAATACATTCTTTTTTGCGATAGGAGAATGTCTAATATCCGGATTCAAAAAATATAAACCAGTTGTACTTGGGTAGAGAGATGTCATTAGACTTGATCTGCTAGGGGTGCATACGGGAGCCTGACAATGAGCATTGATAAAAACCATTCCTTCCTTGGCTAACCTATCTATGTTTGGTGTTAGGGCTTGAGGATGCCCTTTTAAAGGACCAATCCAATCATTTAAATCATCAACAGCGATCAGAAGTATATTGGGTCTTTTATTGGTGCTACTATTGTTGTTTTTAGGATTAATTATGCAGCTTAATGTCATAAAAGAAATACCTAATAAAAGGTAGTACATTAACTTTTTCATAGCTAAAACAAATACTTGATCATGTAAAGTAATATAAATTTTTGATTACTCTAAATGGAATTTAAGTGCTCTTAATAATATATATAACCTTAAATTATTTTCTCATGATTGGGACCAATCTAAATTCATTGTATAATACTATCATCATTTATATTATAGAGCTTTTAGAGGTTTTTTAGGAGGGGTATTTTATGGTATGAATATTGAAATGAAATGGGAAATATTTATTTAATTATTATAATAAAACAATTAAAAACATGTATTTATTTAAAATATTTTGTTTATTAAGTATTTATGAGCCAAAAAAATACAAAAACAATTGATTTAGTTAAGGAATTTTACGACCAAGAAATTGATCATAAAGCCCTAGAAAATGCATTAACTAAAAGAAAAAAAACTGCTAAGCGTTTTACAAATTTTAGTCTCGAACCCTATACAGGAGAATTTGGAGATATTCAAAAAAAGCATTTGTTGAACAGAACTATGGTAGGATATTGCCATAGACATCATAGAGATTTAGATGGACTTTCTTTAAATCAATCAATTGATTTGATTTTCAGAGAAGATACTTATAAAGAGCCTGTTAATATTTACTATTGGGAAAAAAATGCTGAGCAATACAAAGAGCGATATGAAAGTGATGATGTCGGTCCAAACGATCCTTTCATTAATAGACCTTATAAAAGATTAAGACCTACTTTCGAAGAGCAATTCGGTTGGGAAAGAAGCACAGCAATTAATTGGTCTTACCTTGACGGAATGTACAATCAAAACACTTCTATTCACTGGAGAATCTTTCTTTTTCTTCATAATCTAGCACCAACAAAATCATTTGAGTTATTAGGCCACAAGGGGGCATACAATTATTTAAAACTACTATTTAATTCTTGCTTTACTAGCTATAAAGACTTTATTTACAATATAACTATTGATGGTTCAATGTTATCCTACTTGAATTTATATTTAAGTCAAAAAGAAACCCCTGATGAAAACTATGCTCGAGAGGTTCAGGAATTATTTACAGTAGGTAAAAGACCTTTTGCAAAATTCACTGAATCTGATGTTAGAGAAATTGCCAGGGCCCTAGTAGGTTGGAGTCATGATTACGAAAAAATTGTTTATGAGGAAGGGCATGAAAATATTGCCACCTTCGCTCCGTGGAATCACGATGTTGGCGATAAATTTTTTTCATCCTTTTATGGAAATCGAGTAATTAGGGGTAAAGAAGGACAGTCTGGAGCAAATGAACTTCAGGAAGTGGTGGATATGCTTTTTGATACTGAGGAAAATTCAATTTATATAGCTCGAAGACTTTATCAGTTTTTTGTATATCCAGCATTAACAGATGAAATTGAAGAAAATATCATCAAACCTTTGGCAAAAGTTTATGAGGACAACAACTACTCTTTAACTGAACCCTTAAAAGTATTACTTAAAAGCCAACATTTCTTCGAGAATCAAATCCAAAACTCTTTAATAAAATCACCAATTGAATATTCGATGAGTATTTTAAAAGAAGTTGACTTAATTAATGAAGGTGTAGCACATCACTGGGATGGATCAAACTCAAAGTACTCTTTATTTGACCCTGAATATTTTGGAGAAAAAGAAAAGGACAACTCTTTTTTTAAGTATGCGATAACAGGTTACCTTGGTGGTTATTACGGAAGGGATTTAGGATTATCAATAACCGAACCACCAAGCGTGTCTGGTTGGCCTGCTTTTTATCAAGAACCGGTATATGATTTATTTTGGATTAACACCTCAACATTAACTAGAAGAATTAATCTTGTGAATGATTTTTTAAGGTGGGGTGCATGGTTAAATATATTTATTGGAGATAATGGTATACAAAGGAGATTTAATCTTATAAATTATTTGAAAACATTTGAAAATCCAAGATCAATATCTGAATTTACAAATGAGTTGGTGTTTAGATTTCTAGGAGGCGAAGCAAGTGAAAATACAAAAAATAAAATATTTCAAGCACTTTTAGGAGATTTAAATGAAGATCATTGGAGTGAAGAAATTAATAATTTGATTAACTCAACTTCATCAGTTGAGCAGTCATACTCCAGTATAGAATGGAGACTCGGTAATGCTTTTGAAATCATGGGACAAACAGGAGAATTTCATTTATTTTAACAATGGAAAGAAGAGATTTTTTACATAATTTAAGTCACCTTGGTGCTGCCTCCTTTTTTGCACCCGATTTAGCATTTGGCTCAGGACTAAATAATTCAAATTCATACTTAAGTAACACACTATCATCAGGTAAAGTGTTGGTCCTTGTTAAATTAAATGGAGGGAATGATGGCTTAAATACAATTGTGCCATTAAATCAGTTAAGTAATCTGAATAATGCTAGACCACATGTTATTCTACCTGAGAATAAAATTATTAATCTAGGTGAAAAAGATTTGGGTTTGCATCCAGAGCTAAGCGGTTTTAAGTCACTTTATAATGAAGAAAGGCTAAAAATCATTCAAAATGTGGGATATGAAACCCCTGATTTTTCTCATTTTAGATCAATGGATATTTGGGAATCAGCTTCTGATTATAACAAGTTTGTAACTTCTGGTTGGATGGGTAGATACATTGGAGACCAACACCCAGAATATCCTCAAAATTATCCAAATAATCAATATCCAGATCCTCTTTCAGTTGAGCTGGGTAGTCCCAGTTTATTATTGACTGCTAAGAATTCATTTACGAGTTTTATTGCAAGAAATCCAGAAGATTTTAAAGAAATTATCACTGATTTTGATAATGTATATGATACATCAAGCAAAAGAGGAACAAAACTCGATTATATTCAACTTGTTGGAAAACAATCTAACCTATATGGAGCAGTTGTTAAAGAGGCATATGAATCAGGGGTTTGCAAATTTGATTACAACCCTTCTGATTTAGGAGAACAATTTGAGAAAGTAACTAAGTTAATAAGTGGCGGTTTAAATACACGCATTTACTTAGTTGAGTTGGGAGGTTTTGACACACATGACACTCAAGTAGATCAGTCCGATCACACTAAAGGAGCTCATGCTATTTTAATGAAAACACTCAATGATACCATATTAACTTTCATGCAAAACATGGATGATATTAAAAGAAGTGATGATCTTCTTGTTATGACCTATTCTGAGTTTGGAAGAACAATAGCCTCTAACGGCTCAATGGGTACAGACCATGGTACTGCAGCTCCACTATTTGTTTTTGGAAATAAGGTTGACTCTGGTGTTCTAGGAAATAATCCTATTATTCCAAGTAATGCACAATGGCAAGATAATTTAGAGTCTGAATTTGATTTTCGACAGGTATACTCCTCAATTATGAATCAGTGGTTAACGGTCAATCCAACAACAGAAGAAGAGGTCCTCTTCAAAAAATTCGATCAGCTATCGATTATACAGGGTAAGTATATTGATACTGATGGTGATGGAGTAAGTGATGACCGTGATTTATGTAACACCACCCCAATAGGAGCTATGGTTAACACAGATGGTTGCGAGATTTTTTCTTTGCCTGCAAATAATTATTCAATCCAGACCAATGGGGTGTCTTGTTCAGGCAAGACTAACGGTATTATTACCATTGGCGTTGACAATACAGAGCACGTTTACAATTTATCAATACCCGAGACTAAAGGATTGTACATCTTAAACACTGAGAATGATCACCAACTTGTTATTGATGAACTCGAAATTGGCAGCTATACCTTAAACTTTAAAGTAGAGGGTCAGGAAAGCTATCTTCAGACCTTTGAGATTGGAATTACCGAGCCTCCAGCATTAAGTGCAAAATCATCAGTAAATCAGAAAGGAAAAACTATGACAGTGAATCTATCTGGTTCTGATTTGTATTATTCAGAGGTCAATGGAGAGCGAAGAAGTTATAAGTTAGATAACTTCACCCTTCAACTCAGACCAGGTATGAATACTGTAAAGATATCTACCCCACAGGAATGTCAGGGAGTACATGTAGAGCAGGTCTTTATCTCCGAACAAGTCAAACACTATCCCAACCCAGTCCAAGGCGAATTAAATCTTGTCGTCCCAGGACAGGATAGAGAGACAATAGTAGCGATTTACAACCGAACCGGAAGTTTGATCAAGCGCTACAAGGAGCAAATACCTTTTTCAAGAATCGTAAAGGTCAGCACTTTAAGCCTAAAAACAGGTTTCTATGTAGTTAAAGTAAATGGTCAAACAGTAGAGCAAACATTTAAAATGATCAAGCGATGAAAATACAGAGCTATATAGGAGTTCTATTATTGATTATGCTTGTTTTTAGTTGCAGTGCAGAGGATGATAGCGGAAGCTCTTCACCAACAACAACGACTCAGCAAACGTCAACACCAGCGCCTCAAGTCCCCACTCCTGGGAAATCCAGTTTATCAGCTCCAGTCAATAATGAAGTGTGCTATGAAGGGGAAACTGTTGATGCCTCAAATAGTAAGGTTACCTTTTCATGGAGCACCTCCTCAGATACGGACAGTTATGATCTACAGATAACCAATCTAGAAACAAATCAAACACAGACAGAGTCAGGGATTACCACTAATTCAAAAGCAATAACACTAGCAACAGATTTTTCTTACAGCTGGAAGGTAGTATCTAAAGCAAATGATACAAGTGATACAACCAACTCAGATACTTGGCAGTTTTATCTAGCAGGTGATGGACAGGAAAATTACGCCCCTTTTCCAGCAACAATAATTAGCCCTAGTTCAGGAGCAGCAGTTGACGGAAGTGAAGGTAAAATTACACTTTCGTGGGAGGGTAACGACCCAGATGAAGGGGAAGTCCTAAGTTATACTATTTATTTTGATGGTATAGATGGACTACAAGCACCTCAGACAGCAAATATAAATATAACAGAAACGTCATTAGAGGTTGAGGTAGAAGGTGGAAATACTTATTATTGGAGAGTGAAAACATCTGATGGAACAAGTAGCTCATTCACCCTAGTCTACAGCTTCATTATTAACTAGATTCAAGTATAATACTTAAAAGAAAGATCGTGAAAAGAACTCTGTTTATTAAAAAAACACTTGTCTTTTTAGGAATTATACCTTCCTCAACACTACTTATATTGTCCTGTGAAACAGAGGAAAATGATGATGGAATAACTGAGGAAGAAAAAGCCTACCTCTACTTAAAAGAAAAAACCAGTGAGAATGGATTTTTTCTAGATGGTAAACTTCTTTATATAGATACATCAAACGATCATTACTCTAAGCTTCAAAACATTGGTGAGTTTATCAATGATACAAATCACTATATTTTACTTCTTCGAAAGACAGAAGATAAAGTTTTAGCTTTAAGCAATTGTTGTCCTCATTTAGGGACTTCAAACAGATGGTCATACTCAAATGGAAGTTTCAGATGCGCTAATCACGGAAATAGTTATGGAACTGGGGCGGGCTCTGTAGCTAACTGCAGTTCTAATATTACATCTGGAAATCTAAAACAATATACCGCACTTCTAGATAAAGATATATTGACTGTTGATTTTGATACTTGATGTGATTATTTATTTCCAAGAAGCATTTTCCCATTCTTCAGATGATTTAATAATAGCGATCTGACTATCTCGGTCTTGTCTCATAAAAGCGTCAAAATCTGAGTAAAAACTTTCCAATGTAATTCCAAATGTTTCCTCGAAAGCGTCCTTCCATCCGCTCTGAGGATTTAATCTGTATTTTTCAGCAAAAATTGTGTAATATTCTACTATGAGTTTCTTGAAATTATCTTCATTCAAATGCCATAGATAAATGTGAGCCATTGCTCCTCCACCGTATGCGAAGTACTCGTCATTAATTCTATTGTTTTCACTTTCAAAGTCTTTTAATGAAAAAGAAGAGTTTGAACCCTCCATGGCTCTTCTTGCTTGATCTAATTTAGTAAGAGCCTCCTCGAAAGGGTCAATATTTAAATTTTGTTTTGCCATCATTGCAATGCTTGCAAAATCAGCTCCACCCTCCCCGATCCATATCGGTAAAAAAGGTAAAGGGGGGGACTTTTTTTCAAGATCAATACTAATACCAAATTGTTTATTTTCTTCAAAATAAAACATATGACCAGTTTGGAATGTATGAAAATATTCATGATTTAAATAATACATTCCTTCATCTACTCCTCCGGAGTGTTTGAAAGCATCATCATAGATCATAAGATCAGCTCCTTTATGAAGATATGATCCATAAACCCCTGCTCCATGTGATCTTTCTCCCCAAGAATCATTACTTTCAATTATGCATGAATTAACTTCATCTGATCCTCTTACCAGGTTACAAAAATCTGTGGTGTGTTGGAGTTTTGATTCAGCACTCGCATTTACTTGGTCAATGTAAAACACATTCACTGGTAATATATTGGGCATATTTTTTTTAGCCCAACTTAAAAAATCTTTAACCTTTTCTACCCTTTCACCAAGGATAGATGGTTCATAGGCATTTAAACATAACATTGGATCAGATTGCCAAGAGTATTTATAGTACCTATGAGTATTATCAACCGAAACAGGCTCTGGTCTTAGTAAATTATAGAACCAATTATCACATTCGAAACCTGTATAATCTTGGGTCGTCGAGCTATTGTCTTGATTAGATTCTGAACTATTTGTTGAAGTTGATGAACTTGTATTTTGGTCAGATTCCGAACTAACAGCTGAAGGGGAAATTTCGGTATTTGAATTATCTTCTTTTGAGCAATTCAAAAAAATTATAAATAGAATTAGAGTAAATAAAAATCTGCTATAAACTATTTTCATGATACTTTATTTTATACTTTGAAATCAAAAAATTTATATTCGTTTAATTTAATTCTAATATTGATAACTGTTCAGCTCTTGATTT
The DNA here is from genome assembly GCA_002364535.1 of Flavobacteriaceae bacterium UBA3159. Classification (GTDB taxonomy): domain Bacteria; phylum Bacteroidota; class Bacteroidia; order Flavobacteriales; family Flavobacteriaceae; genus UBA8316. The sequence goes on from DEYL01000057.1 coordinate 16,353, forward strand.
AAGCATAAAATCATCAAATTCAGTGTAAAAAGCATCCAACGGCATTCCAAAATATTTTTCAAAAGCATACTTGTATCCCTCACCAACATTTTTTCTTTCTAATTCTGCTACCCCTTTATAATATTCAATCATCAAATTATTTAAGCTTGACAAACCTTTTTTGATCAAGTAAATATGAGCTAATCCTCCTGCTGAATATGCATAAGCGAATTCTCTGGGGGTCCCTGTTGAATTTTCAGATGACTCAACTTTCTCAATGGAATATCTGGTTTCATAATCTTTTAAAGAAACAATATCGCCTCTTGATGCAGCATCGGCGATTACGCTCCGCGCCTCATCTAAATAATCAGTCCAATATTGTTTATAATCTACCCAACCTTTTAATGATGAATACCATACTCCAGCAAACTCAGCCCCACCCTCTTCAAGCCAAATTGGCCCTACTAAATTTACATCTTCATTTTGATCAACTTTTCTAAATTGAGTCATGTTTATACCAAAGTTTTCAGTTGCATCAAAATAAAATTTATGAGAATTCTGATGAATGTGAAAATATTCATGATAAGCAACTTTATAACCAGCTCCATTCTGCTCTGGATCACCCCAGAAACCCTCAGATAGCAAAAAGTTTCCTCCGTTATGTAATACATATTGTGTGACTGTTGCAGCAGCTGTTGGACGGAGTTCAAAACAGCTTGAATCATCTGTAAATGCAGAATAATCTGAACAAATATTATCCAACTCAGTCATTTGTGTATGAAATATCCATGTATTAACTGGTAAAATTTGACCCAATTTTTCTTTTGCGTCAGAGAGAACAGCTTCTACCAAACTTATTCCTTCAGCATTTACTCCATTGTATGCGTTAACACATGAATTTTGATCTGATCCATCTAATTGCCATCCATAAGTATAATATGAATAATCACCCTCTATATAATCTGGTTTAGGTATAGTGGAATAAGATATCTCATTACATTTTGTACCCAGATAAATTCCAGCACCTGCTGAATTATTTGATTCATTAGAAGATTCTGAAGATGATGTTGTTGAATTATCTGAGTCGTCAGTTTGCACAACTTCATTTATGGTATTACTTTCTTTATCTGTAGAATTTGATTCATTCTCCTTTGAGCAACAAAAAACTAATAGAATTGACATTAAAAAAATTAAATATGTTTTATTAAAAGTCATGATTTCAGAATTAAATATTGTTTGCTAAATGTTTTTAGATTTTAGTTAGGTAAGAATTAATTTTGTAGAAATATTTTCTTTGTTTTAAACCCAACTTATAATCAATCTATCTCGCAAATGATATTTGATATGATATACTTCCGATCGGTTTAGAAACTCTTTTATAATATTTAAATGTAATGAAAAAAATATTGGTTTAGATTTAACCTTAACTCATACACTTTCACCAACACTTAAATTATTTGGCTTATTTAAGATGATTTTTTTGGTTTGTTGAATTCTAATCCATAATATTTGGCTAAATAATATATTCTATCCTTTTTTTAATCAGTCAATATTACTTATAAAATATAGGTAATCAATAGCTTATTGGTGTTACAATTCTCGTTTTTCTCTTAGCTTCACTTGGTTTGCGATCAACTCTATATCGATAATTTAACTACTGTAAAGCCAAATTTAACCAAGCATTAAACTTATTAATACCAAAAGTTTTTTTAATGAATTTTCCTGTTATTAAGAAGCTTAGTTAATTCTTTAACCTTCTCCTTGCAATCCGGATTTTCAGCAATATTTTGATTCTCCTCAGGATCTTTTTCCAAATCAAAAAGCATTCTTTGTTCGTTGTCCCATTGGGTATAAGAAAATTGAGTTGTGGTAACCGAAGTACCATTTCTCCATTTGGTAAATGCTGCCTTTTTTCCGGTTTGTTTTGGATTTTTCATTAGTGGCACCACACTTTTTCCTTCCAAGTGATTTGGAAGGTCTATTCCTGCAAGTTCACATAAAGTTGGATAAATATCTATTAATTCGGCAATTCCATCTGTTTTTATATTCTTTTTATAACCGGGAGCAGAGATAATAAGCGGTGCATTTTTTGAAGTATAAAGCAAATTGTGTTTGCTCCAGAAATTGTGTTCACCTAGATTCCAACCGTGGTCACCCCACAAAACGATTATTGTCTTATCACGAAGTTCTAATTCATCTAGGGTAGACAATATCCGCCCAACAAGTGCGTCTACATAACTTATACAAGCATAATAACCGTGTCGTGAGATAATGTGAAATTGATCAGAATTATATTCTATATTTCTATCGTGATAGCTGCCAAATTCTCCAGAACCTTTAAGGGCAACGGGAGCATTTTTGGGTTTATATCTGTTTTTTGCCAATTCAATCTCCTGCCTTTGGTACATATCCCAGTATTTTTTTGGAGCATAAAAAGGTAAATGTGGACGAACAAAACCGCATGCAAGAAAAAAAGGTTGATCCATTTTTGCTAGCCTTTTTAAATCTGCTATGGTTTTATCACAGGTTTGACCATCGATATAGGTATTATCCGAAACATCCGGTGCTTCAAAGAATGGCCCTCGTTGATTTTTATCAAGTATATAATTTTCGGATTTTTTTTCATGGAAGGTAAGATGGTTATTTTCTTTTGGCCCGTTTACAAGCGAAAAAGGTTCTTCCGACCAAGCCAATTTACCATCCTCCCGCTGGTGGAATATTTTCCCATTATTAATGGTGTAATAGCCGGCTTTTTTAAAGGTGGCCGGAAGGGTAATTTTACCGGGAGCTAACTCCTCGGGTTTTAGCGGGATTCCGTCATAATTTAACGGACTTATTCCTGAAAGTAGAGATGACCGCGATGGCCCGCAATGGGGTGCCTGACAATAAACCCTATTGAATAAAACACCTTGTTCTGATAATAGATCGATGTTTGGTGATTTGACGTGTTCTGCTCCATAACACCCAAGTTCAGGACGTAAATCATCAATTGCGATGAATAAAACGTTGGTTTTCAACTCTTCATCTTGTTGTGAGTCACATAAAAAAAAGAACAAAGGCAATAAGAAGAGAAATAATAATTTTAATTTTTTCAATACAATGTATTTAGATATGTATAAAATTAAATTTTATTTTAAGATTTAGTTTTTTTAGAATTTTCTACTAAATGGGTAAGATAACTAAAATCGAAAACTGAAATCACGATATTAAACTTAATGAATTAAAGAAGTTGACTTATAGATCATTATCCCCTTCAGAGAAGATTCAGTATTTCTAAATTCCAAACCTAAGAGAATATAATAAATAAATTTAGACCGTTTATTTATTGATATTGATTCTATTGGCATAATCTTCAATTTTAGCTCTAAAATTTGAAGCTTCTTTGATTTCTTTTTTATTAAGACTAACCCTGGAAAGTGAGCTATAAGCCTTATCCCAATTACCCTTTAAAAAATAGGCTGCTGAAAGGTTTATATGTAAGTGATCAATGATTTTATCTCCAATTCTGGTTCTTCTTTTCTTTGGAACGTATTCTTTGATTGCTTCTTCCCATATGTTGATACATTCATCTACTTTTTGAGCGATTTCATTTCTCATCTTTTCTGAAAAGTTTCCAAACCTAGGGGGGGTATCCCCCGAAAATCCATTTTTAACGATTTCACGGATGCTTTCAATATTTTCGAAAGCTTTTGATAAATCTGAGTAATCGTATTTACTTCCTCGACCCCGAGCAAAACTGACATCAAAGTGTTTTAGTGTAAAACCATAGTTGTTATTAATACCATTTTCAAAACTTCGAAGACTTCGATTAATAATTTGATAATATAAATTCATTGCATCAATGTCTTTCTTTTCACTGTGGATCTTAACTGCTGTTGCATATTCTCTGTAAAGGCTGGAAAGAAAAAAATTATTTATGATAATGCCTTCATTTGAAATTATTTTCTTGTCGTTCTTATTATCAATCACATACTCACTGTAATTGACCGTTGCATCAACCCTGTATTTCCCTCCTACTGCATCTATATAGGTTGAGTCGTTTATTTTTTTCTTGAATTTTTCTTTAAAAACACTACTCGAGAAAGACACATTATTGACCACATATCTAATTTCTAAATCTGTATCTCCTAATGAATTCATTTGATTAAAACCACTTAAAATAATTTTTTGCTGTGAGGGTTGAAATACAGTCGCATTTGTAAGTCCCATCGATTGAAAAGAAGTCGAGTTACTAACCACCTGAGGTTTAAAAACGGTGGAATTATTTACCACTGACGAATGATATGTTTCAATATTCTTTTCAAGTGGATTGAGTGGTGCTTGAATATATGGAATCCCAATTTTTTTGGTGTTCGGTCTCTGTGAATAAATAAACGAACTAAAAAGACTTATTACAATTAATGTGATCAGTGGTGTATTTTTCATTTTTTAGATTTTTTATAAAAAATAAGTTTTGGGAAAACAAATATAAAACTCGCCTTTATGGCTTTTTATTAAAATATGTCTTAATAGAAAAAAGGGTGGGTGGGGGACTCACTTTGAATTTTTAATTCTCTTTTCATCTAACTTTTTTTACTTCTAAAAAGCACATACTATTTTTAATAAATATAATAAACAATAATATAAGGTTGTTAAATCCATTAAATGAAAAACAGGCGGTGAAATTTCATTGGTATAAAATTAAACCAATAGCTGCTTAATGATTTTAGAAGAAGGATGGATTTGAATTGGGATATATAGGCGAGAAATTCATAAAATCAAACGATATACACTTTCAGTTATTTTTTTTACTCTCGACGGTTTTCGTGTTTCCTTAAATAACCTTTTGCAAGGTTTACGACATAGGCATTGGGGTGGTTGATCAATTTCCGAACCACATCTACTGTAACGCTGTCCTCTACGCTATGTTTTTCATAAAGTTTTAACAAGCTACTGATCTCTTGAGGCGCCATTGCTCCAATACTTTGTCTGGATTTTACAACCAGATTCTGACCGAGTCGTGGTGCGGCTTTCAACTTTCTAAACATTGCTTTTTTAGTGCTGGTATCGGGGGTGTTTAAATAACTTAAAAAAAGTATTTCCAAAAAATCACTGTCATTCAAATAGGTTTTTGGAATGGCATGAACCGCATTATAGGACAGATAGTAATCATCACTTTGAATCAGGGATACCAATCGGGTTTTTAAAGGTATGGAAAAAGAAAGCGTATCCCTCATATGCGTTAGACCCCAAACGATTTCATTGCGATCCTGACTGTTGAGAACAGTCATCAAATTTGAAGTATTGAGGTGTTTTTCGGTGTACTGTTCAATGAATTTTTGACTTTCTCCATAAACCAATTTCCAAAGTTTGTAGGTGGTATAGGCTGCGTTTTGTACCACAATGTCTTTGATCCGTTCGGAAGTTGCTCCTGATATTGCATCTGCAGACTCCGTGGAGCTTTCCGGTTGATTCATTAGTTCGTGGTACTTGATGTCCTTAAAAGGAAGGTCATAATTGGAGAGAATTTCGCTGAGTTGAAGGTATTCTTTTCGGGAAAAGGGATCGTGATCTGTTTTACTCAAAAATTCACCCTTTGGCATTTCAAAACCCAAATACCTTCCGCTGATGCTCCAATGCAAAATGATATCCAGCGGACGACATTGATTGTCAAAACAGACACCGGTGCTAAAATGTTGATAAAAGCTTTTGGGCGTCCCATCAGAAGTTTCCCTTAAAAAAAGACTGTCACCAAAAGAGATGTAGTGTTCATTATTGAATTGAACCGACCAACCATCACTTTTTTTTACAAAATACTGGATTTTAGGTTTCAGTAAATAACAGGAACCCAAGGCCAAAAAATAAAGCATCAGGACATATTTAGAAATAGAGGAAGACATCAAATATCAATTACATTACAAAATTAACTTGGGACAATTGCCCCATATTCTTTAAGTCTTTCTTTGACCAAATTGGGAGCGATTTTGGCAGGTGTCATCCCTTCTTGAATGGACAAGGAAGCTGTGACAGCTGCGGCTTGACCCATACCCATACAGGAAGCCTGTACGCGGAGCGCCGAGTTGGCCAAGCGATCACTGCTCAAACAACGCCCAGCAACCAAAAAGTTTTCACTATTTTTTGGAATGAGTGCTCGCATGGGGATGGCGGCTACTATATTGGGTTTTAGAAATTCCTGATAAATGGATTTGCCGTCACGGTGAAGATCGATCGGGTAAAAACTGTAGGACAGGGAATCCTCATACAAACGCCCAGACACATAATCTTCTTTTGTGATTTTATACAAACCTTCAATCCTAAAGGTTTCTCGTACGGCTGTTTCTGTTTTCATGGAAGTAATCCTAATGTTTTCACAACCACGAAGCTCTCGTAATTCTCGGATCAACTGCAGCAAATTCTGACGACCTTTTTGATTGGCCATGGTGTGGGTCTCTGATGTTGTAGAGTCGGCGCCATAGACATAGACATAACCATAAGGAACAAAAGTATTTTCGCCGGTTTTTCTGATTTTAGAGGTCATCATGTTCTGATGTAAGGCCCTGTGGTATCGCTGGGGAATTTTGGACAAGTCCAACTGGTCAAACTCGTAACCTCCCATACTGTAAACTAGGGATCCCGGTTGGGTTTCTTTTTCTCTAAGTACTTTGTATCCAGCCATAGAAGCGATTAATGCATTGCCTGTGCAATCGATCAATTGCTTGGCCGATATAATAGTTTTGACCCCTTTTCCAGTGCTCTCAACCAGCCACCTTCCATTTTCAAACTTAACCGATGTGGGGGTTTCATAATAGCGTATGTCCACACCTGCCTCGAGACATTTTTCTTCTGCCAACATCACATATAGTGCTGGATTGATCGCCACCTGGTGTTTCCAGTGTGATTTGGGGATTTTTGTAAAATCGGGTAATTGGTCTCCATTGAGTTCTACAGCATCCAAAACCAATTCCCAACCGATCCCACTGATGATTTGTTCGCCCCAAGCATGAAAAATTCCAGGAAAAGATACTCCCCCGGTAGTGGTACATCCACCCAATTGACTTCCACTTTCGATCAAGGTCGTTTGGGCACCTGTTCGTCCGGCTTGAATGGCGGCTATTGTTCCTGCAGTCCCTCCCCCAACGATCAAGATGTCTGTTTCCGTAAAACTTTCCTTGACTCGGTATGGTTTGATCAGTGTTTCTGCATGGAGCCCGCCGGGAAGTCCTGCTGCAACAGAAAAGGCCCCTATTGATTTGAGCAAAGCTCTTCTCTTAATTTTACTCATGTTATTAATTTATAATTCTGTTATAATGGATTTATCATCCATAACACTTATGCTTCAGTCTGATTTATTAGGAACAATTTACCGATTTCAATTCAACTTCGAAAACACTGCCTCGTTTTTTGAAAAGTTTAGATCGTCTTTGTGATTGTTTTTTTATAACAAAAAATGAAATTTAATTTGCATTTGAATGCTATTGAAATTAAAAGTAAATCATCTGTTTCTTGATCTATTCCTGCACTTACATGCTTATATAGAATTAAACTAGAGTACAACAACCAGTGTAATGGTACTTATTTCGGAAATCACAGAAAGCTGGTTATTTGTTATATTTATTGAATGTAATACACAGTAAGTCAAAGGGATTTCTCCCATTCATAAACGGGAGCCTCTGGATTTTAACTGTAATTTCCATCACAGGAAACAAAACCCCCAAAGAAAAGTTTTTAAAACATTTAAATTTTACCTCATGAAAACACAATCAACTTTTGTTAATCTCTTTTTCAGCTTGGTCATTATGATTTACTTTAGCTGTGATCAACCAAAAAAAGATACTGACAATACCCTTTTAAACCCCTGGATTGGGCCATTTGAAGGGATTCCTGCTTTTGACCAAGTTCGGGTTGAGGATGTTGAAGAGGCAATGCTAAGCGCTATGGCCTCACATTTGGAAGAAATTCAGACCATTGCCGATGATACAGCCCCTCCTACTTTTGAGAATACCATCCTGGCCATGGAGCGCAGTGGTTATCAATTGGAAAGAGCTTATGCTTATTATGGGGTGTTGTCAAGAAATCAATCCACTCCGGAATTTAGGGATATTCAAAAAAAAATAGCCCCAGATTTTGCAGATTACCGTTCAAAAATGATTCAAAATGAAAAACTTTTTAAAAGGATCGCTACGGTTTATGGGTCTTCAAAACAAAATCCATTGGAAGAGGATCAGCAACGCCTTTTGGAATGGACTTACCAAACCTACGAAATGAGTGGTGCGGCATTAGATAAAGAGAAAAAAAATCGATATGCCGAAATCAATAAAGAATTATCTAAGTTGTATACCTCCTTTTCTAACAATGTACTTCATGACGAGGAAAATTACATTACTTATCTTACTGAAGATCAGCTGAGTGGCCTACCAGAGGATTTTTTAAAATCTTCTGCTCAGATGGCTAAAGAAAAAGGTGAAGAGGGCAAATATGCCATCATCAATACCCGTTCCTCTATAGACCCATTTCTTACTTTTTCTACAGAGCGCCTATTAAGAAAACAGGTTTGGGAAAACTATTATTCGCGAGGAGACAATGAAGATGAATATGACAACAAAGCAATTATTGCTGAGATATTAAAACTCCGACATGAACGGGTCCAATTGTTGGGATATACAAATTTTGCGGAATGGCGATTGCAAAACAGAATGGCCAAAACACCTAAGAACGCCTTAGATCTTCTTGAAACCATTTGGCCCTCAGCCACAGAAAGAGTTGCTGAAGAAGTAGCTGATATGCAAATGATTTCCAATCAAGATCAGATCGTCATAGCACCCTGGGATTATCGCTTTTATGCAGAAAAAGTACGAAAAGAAAAATACGATCTTGACTCTGACGAAGTCAAGCAATATTTACAATTGGATCAACTCACCGATGCGATGCATTATGTTGCCGGTCGTTTGTTTTTTTATGATTTTAGTCCGCTTGCAGTCGGAACAGTTCCTGTTTTTAATGAAGATGTAACGGTTTGGGAGGTAAAGGATAAAAGAACGGGAAAACACATTGGGCTATGGTATTTAGATCCATTTGCAAGACCAGGGAAACGCTCTGGTGCCTGGGCGACGACCTATAGGAGTTACAGTAGTTTTGATGGTGAAAAAAATGTACTTGCCTCGAACAATTCAAATTTTGTAAAACCCGCACCCGGAGAGCCTGTATTGGTATCATGGGACGATGCCACTACTTTCTTTCATGAATTTGGTCATGCATTACACTTTTTTGCTTCAAACGTTCGCTACCCTACCCTCAATAGTGGTGTTCGGGATTACACTGAGTTTCAATCACAACTTTTAGAACGGTGGTTGTCCAGCGATGAAGTGATTGACAAATTTTTGATCCATCATCAAACCGGGGAACCAATTCCCGATGATCTGGTAGCAAAAATTAAAAATGCTGCTACTTTTAATCAAGGATTCGCCACAACAGAATATTTGGCATCCGCTCTAATGGATTTGAAACTTCATATGTCCGACCCCGATGATATCGATATAGAAAGCTTTGAGCGTGAAACTTTGAAATCCATAAACATGCCAAAAGAATTACCAATGCGCCACCGCACCCCTCATTTTAGTCATGTTTTTTCCGGGGAGGGCTATGCCACTGCCTACTACGGCTATATTTGGGCAGATGTTTTGACAGCCGATGCAGCAGAAGCATTTGTGGAAGCCCCCGGAGGTTTTTATGATGATAAACTCGCCAAGCGTTTGGTAAAATATTTGTTTGCTCCGCGAAATTCAATTGACCCTCTGCAGGCCTACCGATGGTTTAGAGGTCGCAATGCTCAAATTGATGCTTTAATGCGGGCAAGAGGTTTTGTAGAACCCAACCAATAGATTCTATATTTTTGGAAAACCTAACATTGATAGCAACCGTAACCATTGTTCATTTACTGGCACTGATCAGTCCTGGTCCAGATTTTATTGTCGCTTGCAGAAATTCCATTCAATACTCCCGTAAAATTGGATTATGGACTGCCGTTGGGTTTGGAATTGGCGTTAGTGTTCATTTAAGTTTCGCCTTTTTTGGATTGACTTGGGTGGTGTCTCAATCAAATACCTTATTTACTATGGTGAAATATCTGGGTGCCGTTTATTTAATTTATCTCGGGGTTTTCTCTTTTTTTTCGAAAAACTCAAAAATAAAGCTAACGAAGGATCAAAACAGTCACAAGATAAAATGGTTTGCAGCAATCAGAATGGGACTGCTGACCAATCTAATGAACCCAAAAGCAAGCTTGTTTTTTTTGAGCCTCTTTACCATCGTTGTTCGGCCCGGGGTCGATCCAACGGTTTTGGCTATACTGGTATTTATTCTTGTCAGCTCCACTGTATTGTGGTTTTCACTGATAGCTGTTTTTCTTACACATGAGAAAATTCAACATTGGTTTCTGGGCTATCAAAAGGAATTAAACTGGCTTTTTGGAGTGATTTTGATAATTATAGGAATACGAATTGCTATGTTTTAAAATCCATTTGGTATTTAAATTATACCCATAAACTCAGCAACATAACCATCAACAATCCTGTTACCCCCAGTATAGTGGTCATGGACCAGCTTTTAAACATTTTGGTTTTTGCCATCCACGCTATGGCCTTGGGTAAAACTTTTTTATTGGCCTCAACAAGTTGATCTAATAGTGCTGTCGAAGCTTGATGATATTCGTACATATTTGTTTGTTACAAATTATTTTAATGATATGGCCCTGCCTCCCCTACCCGAAACATCAAAGGTTCTGAGTACGATATTTGAATTTTTAGGGATTGAAATGGGCTTGTGATACAATTTATCATTTTGATTGGGAACAAGTCCATTGGTCGTATATCGCACCCTAAGTCCTGGAAAAGGCACACTTACTTTGAGCATGTCATTTTCAATGACGGCTCCTGGCTTGGGGAGGTCATAGGCTAAGTCAACATAGATTGAATTGAGCAGGGGAAGGGAACGCTGTCCCAACATATTGGCAAATAAATTCCAATCCAAATTCATGGCCTTGATTTGTGCGTCAGTACGGTTCATACCCATCCAATGGGGTCGAGCTGCCCAAGCGCGCTCAGAAAAAACAGGGAGATTGGGCGATAATAACTCATCAAAAATAGAAGCGGATCGTACCGTCTCTGTCCAAAGTTGGCTCTGTACTCCTAATAAATTGTTTTTTTTGTTGGCTTGAAGTTTTTCCTTTTGGACGATGTATTGAGGAGTGATACCGTGTTTTTTATTGAGACTGTAGTTGGCAAATACATTCTCCGGATCGGTTCCCCAGGCATCCCTGTAATCCACATATCCCGACCAGTTCAATCCAAAGTTTTCCATATCCTTGTCATCGGTCATATCAAAATAAAAAGCAGAGGAATTACTCATCACTGTCTTGAAACCAAGGTTGGCAAATTTATAGATCATATCCTCTCGTCCTTCGCCCCAACTGTTGTTCCAAACGTAGGGGATCACCTCATAATTGAAGTGTTCTGATTTGATTTGTGTTTCCTCCTGGCTTTTTTCGGAATGGTCTAAAAGGATATCTTCCCAACCTGCCATGGTCAAGTTTCTTTTTTCTAAAATGGATTTTAGTCTTTTTAAATTGTATTGATAAAGATCATTGACATTGGATATACCCAATGTATTGTTTGCTATAAAATCCTGACATATCGGTGAGGCTGTCCAAACTCCATAGGGCAGCTCATCGGCTCCTATACTGAATAGATCAATGGTTACCTCTGCCTCTTTGTACATTGCCAGAATTTCATCTACAACTTTTTCATAAAAATGATAGGCACTTTCTTGACAGATGCAGATGATATTGTCATTGTAATTTTGTGCAGATCTGTATTTACTTTGATCGTCCGGATCGGAGAGTTGATAGCTTTTAATCTGATCATTATTCTCATGAACTTGAGGATTTTCATACCGCTGATCCATTGCTTTGATGGCGGCACGTGCATGAGAGGGAAAGCTGATTTGAGGCATTATTTTAATGGCGCGTTGGTGGGCAAATTTTAATAGGTCGATAAACGCTTGTCGATTGATATACCCATTACCCGTTTCTGCTCCATTGGCCCCCGAGCCATACATCGGTATAAGGCGATCTTTTTGTCCAAGAGAATATCCTCTTTTGGCACCAATATCGGTCAACTCGGGGAGATCAGGTATTTCTATACGCCAGCCTTCATCATCGGTGAGTCTGAAATCCAAACGGTTGAGTTTGAATAAACCCATAAGATCCAAAACCTCTTTGATCTTTTTAGGGCTATAAAAATTCCTTGCGATATCCAATAAAAACCCTCGGTAACCAAACCTGGGCGAATCATCAACTTTGATCAAAGGCCATTCTATATCTTCCAAGGCTGTGGTGGTTATGATCTGTCGTAACGATTGTAGGCCATAAACGATACCGGAATAGTCTGATGCATTAAGCGTAATGATATTTTTGGCTATAGTGAGTTGATAAGATTCGCTTTTTTGGGCCGGGTCATAATGGATCAAAAAGTTGGCATTGGAACTTTGATCCCATACGGTTTTGATCTCAAAAATACTGTCAACTAAAGAGCTGAGTCGTTTCTTTTGTTGTGAAAATTGTTCATCCAGATCTACAGACCATAATGAATCTTTATTTCTAAATGACCCCTCAAAAACGAGATGATTGGGGGTAGGAACGATCCAATTCAGTTCTGTTTTTTCTAATTTTTCTAAACCCTCCATGGTTGCATATCGATCCTGAGCAGTAGGAATTTTTAGGGAATCCAAACCTTTTGCTTGTTTCCATTCGATTTGTGCAGCTACCGTAGTGGTTTGCTGTTCTTGAACGATAAAAACACCAACAGGCCCCATGGCGATTCGATCCATTATGCCTTGCTGTTGCATTGAAAATTGTATGCTTTCGCCAGGAGGAAGCTTCCATTGTTTACCGAACTTTAATACAAAATAATGGGCACCATTGATCCATTCAAAGTCTATGCCCTCAGCTAAGGATTCAGCCTGAACAAAACCTTTCATCTGGTTCCAATGGAGTTCCCAGGCTCCACCTTTTAAATCCATCAAACTATTATTCTCTATGATGACGTTTACGTTCATCTCGTCATTGGCCAAATCAAATTGTTCTATGGTATAGGTCATTTGAATCTTTCCTTGAGATGGTTTTTTACAACGCATCAGTACAAGCGATAAAAACAAAATCAAGTAAACTTTATTTTTCATAGATGGTATTTTTAAAAATGGGAAAAATGGGTTTTATTTTATATAAATTTTAACTCATTATTCAATTTAATCTAGGTGCATATAATGGGTTGATGGTAGTTGGAATGGGTGCATCGGTTTTTTCCCACCAAGCTTTAAGTTCATCTACTAACTCCTCTCTTTTATCTACTTGTATTTCAGCAAGATTATTCCTTTCGCTGATGTCGTCTTTAAGATTATAAAGTTCAATCCCATGATCTTCAAAATAGTAGTGCAGTTTCCAGTCCCCTTTCCGGATCAAAGAACCTGGTCGTGTTCTAAAAAGTGAATCTCTGTTTTCATTATCTTTGATATCATAACCTTGAAGATAGATGGGAAAGTGCCAGAAAAAAGGTCTTTCTTCCACAACTTGATTTTGGGCCAACAAAGGCAAAAGAGATCGACCGTCCAAATTGTTTTTCATACTATCATCCCCTGAAAGATGCATTAGGGTGGGGAAAATATCGAGATGGGAAATGTATGTTTGGGTGTTTTTCCCTGGACTGATTTTGTTTTTCCACACAAAGAAAAAAGGCACTCTGATCCCTCCTTCATAATAACTCCCCTTTCCAGCTCTCAAGGGTTTTTGCATGGTAATTTTTCCGTAATAACCTCCGTTATCGGAAGTAAAAATGATAAAGGTATTGTCAAAAAGTTTTCGCTTTTTGAGCTTGTCAACCATCAGCCCTATATTACGGTCAAGATTTTCGACCATGGTAGCATATTTTGGATTTTTTTGACCTTTGTAAGGGGGCTTATTTTCATATTTGTATAAGAGGGAATCAACAGGATGAATGGGAGTATGAACTGCATATGGGGAGTAATTCAAAAAAAAGGGGCCATTGACATCCTCCAAAAACAACAAAGTTTTTTCCATAATCAAATCGGTCAAATATTTACTTTTTCCATTTTCTACTTTGATCTGTTTTTTTTTGTTTCCGAATGGAAAGTAATAACTCCCAGGAGCGCCCTGTGGCCCTCCGGCAATATTGAGATCAAAGCTGTATTCCAAAGGGTCATTACTTAGGTGCCATTTCCCAGAATGGCAGGTGGTGTAGCCATTTTGTTTTAGTTTTTGGGAAAGGGTGGTAAATTTTTTATCCAATACTGTGGTATTTTTGATAGGAATCAATTTTCGATCCGATGCTTTTCCACGATCAGAATTGGCCACCGTATATATTTGATGTCGTGTAGTCCATTTTCCGGAATGAATAGAAGCCCTGCTGGGGGCACAATTTGCAGATGCGGCATAGCCTTGGGTAAAAACCAATCCCTGATCAGCCAGTGCATCAATATGAGGGGTGTCATAATATTCACTGCCCATAAAACTGACATCATTCCATCCCATATCATCGATATTGATCAAAACAATATTGGGAGGGTTTAAATGCTTATCATCAGAACCACAGGAGAATAACCCAATCATCATTACCATCTGGATTACAATGACTGAAATATGAATTTGTTTTTTCAATCTTAAAGTTTTAGATAATTAAAGTAAAAAAAAATCAGCCAATGGGATGGAAAAAAAGTTTTTATTAATTTGAGGTCAAAAGCAAATTTTGTCCAAACGAATTGTATTTTAAAGTTTTATTGCAAAACCCAACTCCTATGAAAAATACAAATATATATCTATTGTGGATCAGTATTATTTTAACCACATGTAATTCAATTGATGAAAAAAAACCCAATATACTTTTTGTTATTTCAGATGACCAATCCTATCCCCATACCGGCATCTATGGTACTCAGTGGATCAATACGCCGGGCTTTGACAGAGTAGCCCAAGAGGGCTTATTGTTTACACAAGCCTATACCACCAACGCAAAATGTTCCCCCTCACGATCCTCCATACTTACCGGTAGGAACAGTTGGCTTTTGGAGGAAGCGACCAACCACGTTCCCTATTTTCCTGAAAAATTCACCACCTTTCCGGAGGTACTCAAAAACAATGGCTATAAAACCGGCTTAACAGGAAAAGGATGGGCCCCCGGGGTGGCCATGAAAGATGGAAAAAAAAGAAATTTGATCGGAGAGGTTTATCATGAAAAGAAATTAGATCCCCCTGCCACTTTAATCAGTAATGTGGACTATTTCGAAAATTTTAAGCTTTTTCTCAATGAAAAATCTGAGGATCAAGCTTTTTTCTTTTGGGTAGGCGGACATGAACCACACCGTGCTTATGAATACCAGGTGGGAACCAATAAAGGAAATAAGAACATCAATCAAATAGACCAAGTACCTGATTTTTGGCCAGACTCCAAAAATGTACGTACAGATATGCTGGACTATGCTTTTGAAGTAGAATATTTTGACGGACATCTGGTAAAGATCATTGAAGAATTGGAAAAAAGAAATTTATTGGAAAACACCCTTATTGTGGTTACCTCAGATAACGGGATGCCCTTTCCAAGGGTCAAAGGACAAGTCTATCCATTTGACAATCGATTGCCCTTGGCCATTCGTTGGGGTAAAGGCATCAAAAATCCGGGGCGGGTCATTGAAGAATATTTCAGTTTTTCGGATTTTGCACCCACCTTCCTTGATTTGGCCGGTGTATATGAAGAAAATCATGACATGAAGCCCTTTTCGGGAAAAAGCTGGGATCCTGTTTTTAAGAACCTTCCCGATACCCACCCCAGAGAGTACATGATCATCGGGAAAGAGCGCCATGATGTAGGCAGGGAAGATGACCAGGGTTATCCGGTGAGGGGTATTATAGAGGGTAACTATTTTTACAGCCAGAATTTTAAACCGGAACGTTGGCCTGCAGGAAATCCTGAAACGGGATACCTGAATACCGATGGCAGCCCCACCAAAACTGAAATTTTGGATCTCAATCGAGAGTATAAAGATTCAACCTATTGGAATTATGCTTTCGGCAAAAGGCCCCCGGAGGAATTATATGACATTGATAAAGATCCTCAATGCCTAAAAAACTTATCTTTTGACGAAAATTATTCTACACTAAAAATATCATTGAAAGACAAACTGATTGGGGATTTAAAGCAACAAGGTGACCCCAGGTTGCTGGGTAATGGTGATGTCTTTGATCAATATCCCTATTCAGGTGAAAATGTGAAAAACTTTTACAGCCGCCATATGGGAGGAGAAAAGATCAAAACCCATTGGGTCAACCCCTCAGATTTCGAGAAATAAATTGGTTTTTTAAATGGCCATCATTGCTCCAAAACCGGTATTCTAAATTTTTTCAGTGTAGCGGTGGTATGCGCTTTATCAATAAAATTTTCCATCTTTTGGACAATTTCGGGATACTCAGCCGCTATATCATTTAACTCTTTAGGGTCTTTGGAAAGATCATAAAGCTGCAAGGCAGAGGCTCCTTTAAATAAATTCTTTTTAAAGCCCTTCCAAGAACGCATCCTGATGGCCTGCTGCCCACTGTAGGCAGGGAACTCCCAATACAGATAGTCGTGTTCCTGCTGTGGTTTTTCCAAAAGTGAGGGATAGTAACTGATCCCATCAATCGGATAGGGAGGCTCCACATCCAAAATTTCACATACTGTTGCGAAATAGTCATAGAAAACGCTGGCATGATGGGATTGTGTGCCTGCTTTAATTTTACTTGGCCAAGTGGCAATCGTTGGAACTCTTATCCCTCCTTCGTTGACATTTCCCTTAACGGTAGTTTTGGAATTGATAAATATCCCAGTGCTGTTAAAAAAATGAATATCAGCTTGTTTATCTTTATGCGTAGGACCATTATCACTGGAAAAAATAATAAAGGTGTTTTCGTATTCTCCTATTTCTTTGAGTTTGGCTACAATTTCTCCGACCTGCTCATCCAAATAAGAGATCATGGCGGCATAAGTGGCTCGAGGCGTTCGGTTAGGGTAATAACCTGAATTACCTAGATATGGGTCCTCGGGTCCAAATTTTTGTCTGTAGTGATCAACCAATTTTTGAGGTGCCTGCAAGGGCAAATGCGGCAACGGACTGGCATAATATAGGAAAAATTTATGTTCTTTATTTCGCTCCAGAAACTGCATGGCCTCCTGATGCATCAAGGTAGGGGCATAGTCGTTTTGATTGAAGGGAGCATAACTGGTATCATCGTTGGGATCCAAGTCCGCTGCAAGCCTTTGTTTATTCACAATTTTGTTATTGAGTATGTGCCTTTCTTGGTTTCTCCACAAGTGAGAAGGATATAAGGTATGGGCCTGACGTTGACAATTGTAGCCATAGAAAAAGTCAAACCCTTTTTTATTGGGAATACTGTTGGTATTGGGTGCCCCAAGACCCCACTTACCCACCATTCCGGTTTTGTATCCTTGCGATTTAAATACACTGGCAATGGTGATAATGGAATCCGGCATGGGGCGTTGTCCCTCTAAATTAGGGTTTTCAAACATGGCTTTAAAACTCCAAACCTCTCCCCTTTCTCTCCATTCGCTATTTCCTCTTACAGGATTATTCCCGGTATGAAGTCCCGTCATCAAAACTGCTCTGGCAGGAGCACAAACTGGAGCACCGCTATAGTGATCTGTCATGATCATACCCTCACGGGCCAACTGGTCGATATTTGGGGTTTCGATCCATTTTTGCCCTTGTATCCCAATTTCTCCGTAACCCAAATCATCGGCTAAAATGAAAATAAAATTTGGAGATTCTTCTGCCTCTTTCATGGGCTCATTGCATGAGGACAGCAACATGAGCAATGCAGTTATAAAAAAGATGTTTTTCATGAGTGGTTAAAATTAAAATGGTTCATCGATATTTCCCTTAAATCAGCACGGTCATTAAAGCGACCGCTGAATAAGGAATAAATAAATATCCAAAAATTAAGGCATTGGAGTTTATATTATTCCTACAATTTAACTTTTTTTCTCTAATTGATAAAGGATATTTATCACTCCCCTAACACAGTTATTACCAAATTTCTTTCTCCTCCATGGTTTCTGTGTTCGCAGAGATAAATTCCTTGCCAAGTCCCCAACAACAGTCGGCCGTTTTGGATGGGAATATTGACATTACTTCCCAAAAGACTACTTTTGATATGAGAGGTCATATCGTCCGGCCCTTCGAAGGTGTGAAGAAAATAATTTGCCGACTCGGGCACCATTACATTGAAATGGTTCTCAAAATCTTGTCTAACGGTTGGATCGGCATTTTCGTTTAGGGTCAAACTGGCTGAAGTATGTTTGATAAACACATTCAACATCCCACTTTTCTTGGGCAATTCTTCACTTATATATCCGGTGATCAGGTGAAAGCCCCGAGGAAAGGGAGGAAGGCTAATTTCTTTTTGAAAAATCATGTTCCCTATTTTATGTTTCAATGTTATTAAATAATGGTTTTCTTAAAGATACCCATTTGTCTGATTTTAAAGGCAAGCTTAAAACCTTCGACCTAAAAAAATATATGTAATTTTGGGTATCAATGTTTCCAAATAATGAAAAATGATATAAATGGTCGAAGGAATTTTATCAAAAATTCAGGATTGGCTTTTAGTTTAATGGCCCTCAATAGTAACTTCTTAATGACTAATGAGGTTGATGTAATAGGTGACGAACTATTAAAAAAACTCTCCTCTTTCAATGATGGTATCATTGAGTCCTTGTTATTAAAACAGATCAGTGATCCTGATAGCCGTTGGGATGGTGGAGTAAAAGACATCTACGAGGTACCCCATGCACATGCAACAATGAATTTTGTGATCAAGCTTTCCAGCGCCTATGCATCCCCATTTTCAAAGTTCTATCTTTCAGATAGATTACGAAAAGTAATGACAAAAGCGATGAGGTGTATTGTTGAAGTTCAACACGAAGACGGTACCATTGATTTGCACAGTACCAATTTTCACTCTACCCCGGATACCGCTTTTTTTGTCAACTATCTTAGTCCTGTATATATAATTTTAAAAAATTTAAAACAAGCTCGATTGGGCAATCTAATTTCCTATTTTGAAATTTTCTTAAAAAAAACATCCAAATGTCTTTTGGCTGGAGGTGCCCATACGGCCAACCATCGATGGGTCATCTGCTCTGCCTTGGCAAGAATTAACTCATTTTTCCCCTCCAATGCATTGATTGATAGAATTGATGTATGGTTAAAAGAGGGTATTGATCTCGATCCCGACGGGCAGTACACCGAAAGAAGTGTGGGGTCTTACTCACCAGTTTGCGATGAAATGTTTATTACCATGGGGCGTTTGCTGAATCGAAATGACTTACTCGATGTAGCGCGTAAAAATCTCGATATGACGCTTTATTATATTCAGCCCGGAGGAGAAGTATTGACAGATGCCAGTGGCAGGCAGGACAGTGACAAAATTAGTGATGTGGCAGGGTACTACTATAGCTATCTGTACTTTTCCTATAGAGACAAAAACCCTGTCTATGCAGCCGTTTGTGATTTTATCGAAAATCATTTAACCCATAAATTAATACCTTTTATCCCCTATCTTTTAGAGGATAAATCTTTCAGAAAAAAACGGATTTCGGCAACACAATTTCCCGACCGATATTTCAAACGATTCAAACATTCAGGAGTTTTTAGAATCAGACAATCCAGCTTTGATGTCTCAATCATCGAGAACAATCCCACTTTTTTATCCTTGATCAAGGGGTCGACTGTCCTACAGTCCATGAGATTGGGTTCAACTTTTTTTGGATCGAGGGGGCAGTTTACGGCAGAAAATGTCGAAGTCAATAACAATCAGATCATACTTACCAAATCCGTAAAGCACGGTTATTTTCAGCCTTTTCCTTTGGATAAAATTATTGGAGATGGGGTTTACAGTAAAATGCCCCGTGCGGAAAGGACATTGTCGGAGCCACAAGTCATTCACTATAAAATAACCATCACCACGCTTGATCAAAAAATTCAAGTGGCTGTTGAAGTGAACGGAACAGCGCATATACTGGTTTCTTTAGAAATGAATTTTAGAAAGGGAGGTAAACTCTCCGGAGTCATTTCGGATCAAAATAGGTCAGATTCGTATTTTTTAAAAGAAGGATGGGGAACTTATACAAAAGATGACAGTGTCATTACCTTCGGTCCCGGAAAAATTGAGCATCAGTGGGGAACCATGAGAGGAATGCACGAAAAACCCTATGGAAATACAGTTTATATCAACGGGCATACCCCCTTTAAACATCTCCTTGAAATTAATTAAGTTGAATCACATTAAAATGTCAAATAGAAAATCATTATCCCATCCTATTTTTTTTTATAAAATCAAATTCTTGTGTTTAATCATTATTTTAAATATGAACTTACAATGCACTCATCCAAGTAGGCCGATCATCATCGGACACCGCGGTGCCAAAGGTCATGTAGCTGAAAACACCCTTCCCTCTATTGCCAGGGCCATGGAATTAGGAGTTGACGGAATTGAGATCGATATATTCCTTTGTAAATCTGGTGAACTGGTGGTTTTTCATGACAAAAAACTGGACCGATTAACCAATGCCAAGGGCTACATCGAAAGCCTGGAATACGATTCGATAAATAAAATAAGCGTTTTGGGAGAATACAAGATCCCCACCCTTGAGGAAGTGTTGGAATTAATCGATGGAAAAGTATTTTTAAATATTGAATTAAAAGGCGGTGGAACAGCACAACCCACCCATAAAATTTTGACCCCCCTTTTAGAGCAAAAAAAATGGACGGCAGACCAATTCATCATATCGAGTTTTGACTGGGAAGAACTCAAACACTTTTATCGATTGAATCAAGAGGTTCCAATAGCCTTGCTGACCGGTGATGATCCTTTGGATGCATTGCCTATTGCCCGGGAAGTGAATGCTCAAGCCATCAATCCGGATTTCAAATCCTTGAATGAAATAAATGTCAAGAAAATACAGCACGCAGGGTATAAGGTTTTTCCCTACACCATCAATGATCCAAAGAATATTGAAAAAATGTTGACCTTAGAGGTAGATGGGATCATCACAGATTATCCAGAGCGGGTAAAAGATGCTTTACCTCCAAACTAGATAAGCAAAGTGTAGGCAAATCCAGCCAAAGCACCTCCTGCTAACGGTCCCAAAACAGGAATCCAAGCATAAGACCAATCGGCATCTTTGTTTTTTCTGGGCAACATCTGATACATTAATCTGGGGCCAAAATCCCGCGCAGGATTAATGGCGTAACCTGTTGTTCCTCCCAATGCTATACCGATCACCCACACCAAAATGGCTACCGGCAATGCTTGCAAGGCACCCAAACCAAAATTCTCTACGACAATACCTTCGATTTCTATATTTGGAGCTGCGATGAACATTACCCCAAAAACCAAAACAAAAGTACCGATGAATTCACTAAAAAAATTGTTTTTAAAATTTCTGATTGCAGGGCCGGTACAAAAAGTACTGCGAACCACTCCCTCGTCTTCGGTAAGACGGTAATGATCAATATAGATCAGATAACATACCCAACCGCCCATCATGGCCCCCAAAATTTGGGCAATGATATAGCCCGGAACCAAAGTCCAAGAAAACTTTCCTGCAACAGCCAAACCAACGGTAACGGCAGGATTGAGGTGTGCTCCACTGAATTGACCAGTAATGAAAACTCCAACAAAAACTGCAAAACCCCAGGCACTGGTAATTAAAACCCAGGGGCTCTGCCCTTCGGCAATCGTATTTTTAAGGCTTACATTGGCCACCACCCCGACACCCAATAAAAGAAGGAAAAAAGTGCCGATAAATTCGGCGATATAAGGATCAATCATAATATATAGTTTTGTGTTATGGTTTTAAAATCTCTAAGTTCCTTAGTAATCCATTCATCATCTTTTTGAAGGGCAGTTGCCATAATCTCAGCCACTTCAGACGCGATTCTTAAGGTCTCTTTGGCATCCAAAAACAAACACCTGACCCTTCGTGCCAAGACATCTTCTATGTGAATGGCCATTTCATTTTCGACACTCCAAAGAATTAAATTTTTACTAATATAAAATTTATCAGATAAGGAGTCATTGTCCCTAGGTTTTCCCATCGAAATGATCTTCTGTCGGTCAGCCCCATAAACATGAAGAGGGTCATTTATGTCAGTATTTTCATCATAGCCATGGAGCAATAGTTTTTTGGTTTTGCACTTTTGTTCCTTCAAGCCGGCCACCAGCGAAGCAGTGTTGATGGTATCTTCCCCCATTTTTCTGTAGGTGGTCCATTTCCCTCCCAAAACACTGATCAATCCACTGGTAGAAACATTAACCTTGTGGTGACGAGATACTTCTTTGGTTTGAGTAGAATCTCCCTGTTGAGCCGCCAGTGGTCTCAATCCGGCAAAAACACTTTTAACATCTTCTCGTTTAGGCTTCTTGGTCATATACTGTGAGGCATTGCTGAGAATAAAGGCAATCTCTTCCTCCAATGCTTTGGGTTCTTCATCCGCACGATCGATAGGTGTATCGGTCGTTCCCACCACCACATGATCGTGCCATGGTACAGCAAATAAAACCCTCCCATCACTGGTGTGAGGGATCATGATGGCATGGGGGCCATCCAAAAAGACCCTTTCTAATACCAAGTGAACCCCTTGACTAGGCCTGATTATGGGTCGAGCTCCCGGCTGATCCAGTTTAACGATCTTATCGCTGAATACCCCTGTAGCATTGATTACTACCTTGGTTTTTACAGTAAACTTTTCTCCCGATTCGCGATCCAAAACTTCTAAACCTGATATGAGATAGTTCTCTTTCAACAAACCCGTTACCTCAGAATAATTGATCAAGGTGGCCCCTAAATTGGTAGCAGTCAAAGCCAGGGTAATCGCCATCCTAGAATCATCAAATTGACCGTCGTGATATATGACGCCTCCTTTTAATCCGTCTTTTTTGACATTGTTGATCAGTTCAATAGTTTCATCTTTGGTCAATAGTGTAGAGGGACCCAAACCCATCTTACCAGCCATCATGTCATAGACCTTAAGACCCAGGCCATAAAAAGGACTGTTCCACCAGTCGTAGAATGGAATGACAAAACTCATGTCCTTGACCAGTTGAGGTGCATTTCGTTTCATGATCCCCCGCTCTTTTAAAGCTTCAATGACAAGGGAAATATCCCCATTCTGAAGGTAACGTACCCCACCGTGAACCAATTTTGTACTTCTCGATGAAGTTCCTTTGGCAAAATCATTTTTTTCGAGCAGTAGTGTTTTGTATCCTCTTTTTGCGGCATCAACTACGGCACCCAATCCGCTGGCACCTCCGCCAATAATGACAATATCCCACTGATCTTCCTTCCCGAGGGATTTTATACTACTTATCCGATCCATTATTTAGTAATAATTCTTGATACTCTATTTTCCCATAGGGAAATGGTTTTTTTTGTCCGTTGACTTTCAGCAGGTTTAAAACATTGATCCTCCTCCCAAAGGTCTTTGAGCGCATCGACCGAGGGCCAAAAACCGGTGGCCAAGCCTGCCAAAAATGCAGCACCCAAAGCGGTGGTTTCGGTAACTTCAGGTCGAATCACAATGGCATTGATCAAATCGGCCTGAATTTGCATCAATAAATCATTATTACTGGCCCCACCATCAACTTTCAGACTCTTAAAATCGACGCCTGCATCTTTTTGCATTTCAATAATAATATCCCTCGATCTAAGGGCAATGGCCTCTAAAGCTGCTCTGGCTATGTGTCCTTTATTGGTTCCTCGGGTAATTCCCATAATGGCTCCAGTGCTATGAGGATCCCAATATGGGGCACCCAAACCGGACAGGGCCGGAACAAATGTTACCCCTCCATTGTCTGAAACAGATTCAGCCAAGGCTTCGATATCTGCAGAGGAAGCTATCATATGCAATTGATCCCTAAGCCATTGTACCAATGCTCCTGCCGTAAAAACACTGCCTTCTAAAGCGTAGGTAACCACACCGTCAATTTGCCAGGCAATGGTGGTCAACATTTTATTTTTTGAAGCTACAGCTTGTCCCCCTGTGTTCATAATACAAAAACAACCCGTACCATAAGTATTTTTAACATCTCCCGGCTGAAGACACAATTGACCAAACAATGCAGCTTGCTGATCTCCGGCTATCCCTGCAATACTGATGGATGTACCCAAAACAGAAGGTTTTGTAGTCCCAACGATCTCGGAAGAATTAACCACCTTGGGCAACATGGGTTTTGGAATATCCAATAGATCTAATAATTCCTGATCCCATTGATTTTCGTGAATGTTATAGATCATGGTGCGGCTGGCATTGGTTGCGTCAGTTACATGATTGGAGCCTCCGGTGAGTTTCCATATCAGCCAACTGTCCACCGTACCAAAAGCTAATTCCCCTTTTCGAGCACGATCCCTCAGGGCAGGGTCTTGATCCAAAATCCATTTGATTTTTGTCGCAGAAAAATAAGCATCGACCACCAAACCTGTTTTTTGGGTAAAAACATCGGACTTGCCTTGAGCTGCAATTTCCTCGCAAATTTTAGCCGTACGGCGGTCCTGCCATACAATAGCATTAAATACAGGAACTCCTGTGGCTCTGTCCCAAATAATGGTTGTTTCCCGTTGATTGGTAATTCCGATGGAATCAACCTGCTCAGCGGTGATGTCGGCCTTTTTTAAAACGTTTTTGACCGCATTGATTTGTGTCTCCCATATTTCTATGGGATTGTGTTCAACCCATCCCTTTTCGGGAAATATTTGGGTAAACTCCTGTTGAGCTACCGCTACTTGATTTCCTTTTTGATTAAACAAAATGGCCCTGGAACTAGTAGTACCAGCATCCAGAGATAACACATAATTTTTCATAAAAATAAATTTATAGTCATCCGGTAAAATATAATAAAACAGAAACCACCAACCCAATCAGAATGACGGATAAAATCAAATCAATTCTATTGAAAGAATTTTGATATTCCTCTTTCATTTCTGAGGTCATGGTTCCAAAAGATAAACCTTCGATTGTGGCATAATCTGGTATGGAGGTCAACAGGCTTACGGTCACACACATAAAGACCGAAAAAATAAACATAAAAATAGCCATGTGAGCAAAATTGATGGTTGCAAAAGCAAAAGCTACCCCTGAAACGCTTGCCCCGGATAGAATTTCTTCCTGAAAATAAATCTCACTTCCCAATCTCAATACAAGCAAGATCAATCCACTAATGAGCGTTGCAATCGCAGCATCAGAAGTCATTCTTTTCCAAAGGATTCCCAGAAGAAAAACAGCGGTTACCGGTGGAGCAATATAAGATTGAACATTTTGGAGGTATTGGTACATGAGCCCCCCTCCAATTTTTTCCATGATGGGGATCCAAATGATTCCCAAAATCACAATGATGGTAGTAGCAATTTTACCAATATTGATAAGAGATTTTTCGGACATATCGGGCTTAATTTTTTTGTAGATATCTAGGGTGAAAATAGTAGAACAAGAATTAAAAACCGAAGCCAACGAACTCATCAAAGCAGCCATCAATCCACCCGCGACTAATCCTTTAAGCCCAACAGGCAAAAGGGTTTTTACCAGCATTGGAAAAGCGCGATCTGCTCTCTCTACAACATAAACATCGGGTTGTTGAAGGGTCAAAGCAAAAGCAATAATTCCGGGTAAGAGGAAAATCAGAACGGGTAATAGTTTTAGATAGGCCCCAAAAATGGCCCCTCTTCTTGCAATAGTGATATTATTTGCGGCTAAAGTTCGTTGAACAATATATTGGTCTGTACACCAATACCAAATTCCTACAATGGTACCACCAATCAAAAGTCCTGTCCAAGGAAAATTGGGATCAGAAATAGGCCGCCACATATTAAAATGATCTGGACTGACTGCTGTAATTGTCTCTCGTAATTGTCCCCAACCACCAACTTCATTAAGTCCCAAAATAGTGATGATCACCGAACCAAAAATTAAAACAATGGTCTGCAGTGTTTCTGTATAGATGACCGCTTTTAATCCTCCAATGACAGTATAGACCCCGGTAAATATAACAATGCCTATAGCTCCATACCAAAATGGTATCCCTAACAATTCTGACACTACAATCCCTCCTGCGTAAATGGTGATCGAAACTTTGGTCAAGACATAGGCCAGCAAAGAAAAAACAGAAAGAAACCATCGGGAGCGGCTGTCAAATCTCCTTTCTAAAAACTCGGGAGTGGTAAAGGCACCGCTTCTTATGTAGAAAGGTAAAAACAACCAACCCAAAAGCAATACAATCCATGCATGTAATTCATAATGCGCCATGGGGGTTCCAGATTCAAAACCGGTACCTGCCAATCCAACTACATGCTCAGAGCCTATGTTGGAGGCAAAAATGGAGGCTCCAATTACGAACCATCCAACATTCCGCCCTGCCAAAAAATAGTCCTCGGTGTTTTTGTTTTTTTGAATAAAAACCCAAAAAGCAACGCCGACAAGGGCCAAGAAATAAAGCCCCAAAACGATCCAATCCAATTGTTGAAGAACTGATGTCATAACTACTAAAATTTAATTTGGTAAAATTTTAACCACGACAATATAATCAAAACTTAACGCTATTTAAGACTTTTTAAAAGTTGAAAGACTTTAATTGTAAATTAATATTTACATACGCTATTTTAAATTTAAATTATCATCTGATTTTAAACTGTAGATAAATATTTAATTATGGAATATTTCAATCCCAATCGATAGTTTAAAAATTTATATATTTAAAAAAAATCAACACAATGAATCAACTTTCCCGAAGATCATTCTTAAAATCAACTACAGCAGCTTCAACAGGCTTGCTTTTTATTCCTGAATTTTTAAAAAACGCCCCCAATAATCGTCTCAACATTGCTGTAATTGGTGTTGGAGGAAGAGGAAAGGCCAATTGGAGTAAAGTCCCCAAAGAAAATATTGTAGCCCTCTGTGATGTAGATGATAACAGGGCTGCATCAGGATATAAATTGTTCCCAAAAGCCAGAAAGTTTAAAGACTTTAGGGTGATGTATGATCAAATGGCCAAAGAAATAGATGCCGTTATCATTACCACACCCGACCATACTCATTTTGCGGCAACCATGATCGCCATGGAATTGGGCATGCATGTCTATGTAGAAAAACCTTTGGCGCATAATGTATGGCAACTGAGAACTTTGAAAAAAGCGGCGAAATACTACAAGGTGGTATCACAAATGGGAAATCAAGGACATACGACCAATGGTATCCGTTTGATAAAAGAGTGGTACGATCAAGGCATATTGGGTGAGGTTAGAGAAGTTCATGCCTGGCATGGTGCCTTTAATTATGGGCCCGGTAAATACTGGACAAAACCGGAAAGTTTTCCACCGCCCGTCCATCCCATACCCGACTATTTGGATTGGGATCTTTGGTTAGGCCCAGCCAAATACAGGACTTTTAATTCGGCCTATGCCCCAAAATCATGGAGGGGTTTTTATGATTTTGGAAATGGACAGTTGGGAGACTGGTCTTGCCATACCCTCGATGGCCCTTTTTGGGCACTGGATTTGGGCATGCCTCATACCGTCGAAGCCACAGTTCCCAATCCGAGAACAAAACACAATTTTATTGCTGATCAATCGGTAACCCATTATCAGTTTGGTGCAAGAGGTAATAAACCTCCCGTAACCCTAAAATGGTATGAAGGAGGAGAGAAGCCGAAGATCAGACCCGAATGGGGGATCCAGGAGTTTGACCGCTCGGGGATGATCATGATCGGTGATAAAAAAACATTGCTCACCGGTGGAAGGCCCAACAATCCCAGACTATTAGTCTCCCCCGAAGAGTGGGAAGCCTTCCAAAAAAACCCACCGAAAAAAACAATACCAAGGGTATATGAAGAAGGTCCCGTTCAAGAGTGGGTCGATGCCATCAAAAACAATAGTCTTCCCGGATCTCATTTTGGTTATGCTACCGAATTGACTGAAATGGCCTTGGTAGGTGTTTTGGCACAACGTTTTGCTGCTAAAATCGAATACGATGCCGATAACATGAAAATTACCAATCGTCCAGACATTGATGCATACATCAAGGAACCTACAAGAAAAGGATGGTCGTATGGTGAAAATCTCTAAAAAAGAATCGACTGAATAATGAAAAGGTTTTTGTTTTTTTTAATGCTATCTCCTATAGTTATGGCACAAACTGAAATGCAATCTTACAGTGTAATCCACAAGATTGCAGAGGCGGAAATACGCTTTTATCCCCCTGTGATGATGGCCAAACACACTGCCAGCAATCAAGGGTCCGGTTTTGGAAAGCTTTTTGGATACATTTCAGGAAACAACGCCAACAATACCAAAATTGCCATGACCACTCCCGTTCACATGGAGAAAAAAACAGGAGAAAGTTCAATGGCCTTTGTATTGCCCAAAAAATTTACTGATGACAACACCCCCCAACCCAATGATGCATCACTAAGCGTTTTTGAAGATCAAGGAGGCTATTTTGCCGCCATCAAATATTCGGGATACACCAGCACATCAAAAGAAAAAGAGCATACCGAAATACTTGAGCAACTGCTCCAAAAAGAAAAAATAATTCCTTCGGGTTTACCAAAAATTCTGGTTTACAACAGTCCTTATAAAATCATAAACCGAAGAAATGAAATTTTAATCCCCATTACCTTTAAAACTGAAATAAATGACTGATCTTATAATCACTGGAATTGAGACCAAAGACATTCGTTTTTCCACCAGTGAAAATTTAGATGGATCCAACGCCATGAATACTGGACAGAGGGGTTGATATCAGCCAAGATAAATATTCAAAAAAAATGATTAAATGTCCCCCAATTAACACAGATTTAAAAGTATGAAAAACACTGGACTTATTTTTATGATTCTTTTATTGATGGGTTTTTCATTGCCTCCGGACAATGAAATTTCCAAAGCCCTTGAAAAAATACCATTCTTTGAAAAACAAATGCTTTTTGAAGGAGAACGATTTCCCAATGTCGTTGTTGCTAAAGACGGATCAATCATTGCTACTTGGGGAAAGGAAAACTGTGTGAGCCGGAGAAGTATTGATGGTGGGGATTTATGGGAAAATGAAGTAACCATTGGCCTGGGTATCAATGGCGGTGGTCTTACGCTAGACGAAAACAGTGGTGATCTCATCACATTTGTTGAAAAAGAACACCCTCCCTCTACCATAAAATGTTACAAAAGCAGGGACACAGGAAAAACATGGGATCGGTTTGAGATTGATATATTACCTGATAGAAACGGAATAATCCCCTCAATGCATATGAATGAACATGGAATTTCATTGAAAAGTGGAAAATTTAGGGGAAGGTTGATCAGACCCACGAGATTTTACAATGCTAATAATAGTTCTGAAAGGAAATTTATGTATTCATCAGCAAAAGAAAAAATGTGGAAAGGACAATACACAAATGCAATTTATAGTGATGATGGAGGAAAAACTTGGCATACAAGTAATCCTTTCCCAGCTAAAGGCACGGGAGAGGCAGCGCTTGTTGAACTGAGTGATGGAACAATTTATTACAACTCGAGAAGACATTTTTCAACAGATGGATTAAATCCAAGAATGCGTCACATTGCCAGTAGTAAAGACGGAGGACATAGCTGGGAAGATCTTTATGTCAGTGAAGAATTACCCGACGGTGAGCAAAATAGAGACTATGGTTTAATGGCCGGTATGGATCGACTGCCCTTCGAAGGTCGTGATATTTTGATCTTTAGTAATATTGAATCCAACAATGGTCGTAAAAATGGGACTGTATGGTTGAGTTTTGATGGTGGGAAATCTTGGCCTGTCAAGAAACTAGTTGAGGAGGACGGTTTTAAGTATTCCTCTTTGGCCGTAGGAAGAAAAAATACTCCCAGTGAGGGATACATATATTTATTATATGAAACAGGAACTAAAGACAATATCAATGCCTATGGAGGTGGTAAAATAGTAAGATTTAATTTGTCGTGGTTAATGGAGGGCAAAGACATTAATCAATATTTAAAATAATCCCATGAAGTTTGATTTGAGTGAAAAAAAGGCAGTTGTTACAGGAGGAAGCAGTGGTATAGGAAAAGCCATAGCAGAAACCTTAGATGAAAAGGGAGCAGAGGTATTCATCGTCGACTTAAATGAAAATCCATCTTATAAAAAAACAGAGATCCATACCATTTTAGCAGACATCACCCAAGGGGACGAACTTAACAAATCATTGGCCTACTTACCCAAGAACATCGATATTTTGGTCAATAACGCCGGAATTGGTTTTGTAGGAAACATCGAACAGACTAAAGAGGAGGATTTTGATCGATTGTATCAAGTCAATGTCAAGGGAGTATTCAATTGTGTAAAAGCCATTTTACCTAGGATGAAAAACAAAGGTGGTGTCATCGTAAATATGGCTTCCATCGTTTCTCATATTGCTGTTAAGGAGCGATTGGCCTATACCACAACTAAAGGAGCGGTTTCGGCCATGACCAATGCCATCGCCAAAGATTACCTCTCGGATGGCATACGTTGCAACAGCGTCTCTCCTGCAAGAGTCCATACTCCATTTGTAGATGATTATTTAGAAAGAAATTACCCTGGTAAGGAAAAAGAAATGTTTGACAATCTTTCTCAGACCCAGCCTATTGGAAGAATGGCAAAACCACAAGAGATCGCTGATTTGGTCTTATACCTCTGCAGTGATGAAGCCTCTTTTATTACAGGAACAGACTTCCCCATCGATGGGGGGTTTATAAAACTCAATGGAAATTAAAATTTAATATGAAGCTCATTAGATTTGGAAAAGTAGAAAGCGAAAAACCGGGTGTTCAACTCGACAATGGTCAAAAAATAGATGTTTCTGCCTTCGGTTCGGATTATGACGAAAAGTTTTTTGGCTCAGAAGGGCTAAAAAGACTCAAAGGTTGGCTGTCCGTTCATCAAGATAAATGTCCACCTATAGGCGATGATATCCGATTGGGATCTCCCATTTGCAGACCTTCAAAAATTGTTTGTGTGGGATTAAATTATGCCAAACACGCCCAAGAGAGCGGTATGGAAGTTCCCAGTGAACCAGTACTTTTTTTTAAGGCAAGCTCAGCTATAGTGGGACCTTTTGATGAAGTGATCCTTCCCAAAAACAGCAAAAAATCAGATTGGGAAGTGGAGCTGGCGATCGTCATCGGAGCCAAAGCCAGTTATGTCAGTGAAGAAAATGCCATGGATCATGTGGCTGGATATGTTTTACACAACGACATTAGCGAGAGAGAATACCAATTAGAAAGACTTGGGCAATGGGTTAAGGGTAAGAGTTGTGACACCTTTGCTCCTTTGGGACCATTTTTGGCGACTAAAGACGAGATCGAAGACCCTCACAACCTCCATTTATGGTTGAAATTGAATGGTAAAATCATGCAGGACAGTAATACCTCTGATTTGATCTTCGGGATTCCCAAACTGGTCAGTTATATTAGTGAATTTATGACTCTACTCCCTGGTGATGTCATCTCAACCGGAACACCTTTTGGTGTTGGATTGGGTCTGGATCCACAAATGTTTCTCAAAGGGGGAGACGAGATGGAATTGGGTATAAAAGGCCTGGGCGTTGCCCGTCAAAAAGTAAGAACCTAAACAGTAAATAAAAGCTAAAATGATGCTACTCAAAAAACCAGTCATCGTTATGTTAGTCTGCCTCATTACCTACAATTGGTCATGTCAGAACACACCAAAAGTTAAAAATGAAACTACTATAGACTACCTAAAGGAATCCAAAGAAGATTTTGACCAACGAATGAATTGGTGGCGTGAGGCCCGTTTTGGAATGTTCATCCACTGGGGGGTATATGCTGTGCCTGCAGGTATTCACAATGGTTTCAAAACAAAAGGAATAGGAGAATGGATTCAGCGCCATGCCCAAATCCCTATCGCGGATTACGAAAAATATGCCAAACAGTTCAACCCCATAAAATACGACGCTGAGGAATGGGCAAAACTCATGAAAAAAGCAGGTATGAAATACGTGGTCATCACTTCAAAGCACCATGATGGGTTTGCACTATGGGATTCCGAGGTGTCGGAATATGACATTGTTGATTTTGCTCCCTATGGGAAAGATATTCTAAAGTCTTTGGCATCAGCCTGTAAAGCCCAAGGCATCAAATTTGGTTTGTACCACTCCATTATGGATTGGCATCACCCCCAAGCTCAAGCCAATAGCGAACCGGAATACGATTACCGAAACCACCCCAATTTAGAATTCCCCCAATTTGTTGAAAACTATCTCAAACCACAACTCAAAGAATTGGTCGACAATTACGATCCGGATATTTTGTGGTTTGATGGTGAATGGATCAATGATTATACCCACGAAATGGGATTGGATTTGTACCAATACATGAGAACCCTTAAACCCAGTCTGATCATCAACAATCGTGTAGATAAAGGAAGAAAAGGGATGGCAGGTATGAATCGCGAAGATCAAAAATACGCAGGAGATTTTGGAACACCTGAACAAGAAATTCTTGAAGGAACCGCTTCCATGGATTGGGAATCTTGTATGACCATGAACGACACTTGGGGTTATAAGTCCCTTGACAACAATTGGAAGTCAGAGGAAATGTTGATCCATAATCTAGTGGACATAACAGCCAAGGGAGGTAATTACCTTTTGAATGTTGGGCCAACCGCAGAGGGATTGATCCCCTCATCCAGTATAGAACGCCTGGAAAAAATGGGCGAATGGCTTGAAGTCAATGGTGAAGCCATCTATGCCACCCAAAAACTAGAAAAAGTTTTCAAACAAGGAGAAGGTATTCGTTTTACAAAAAAGAAAAACAAGTCGGATTACTATGTCATAGCATTGGAACAACCTCAAAAAAAACTGGTCATCCACCACATTCAACCCGAGGAAAACAGCAACATTCAGTTGTTGGGTTATAAAGAAGAGTTGATATGGACTTTTAACGAAAACAAAGGCTTGATCATTCAAATACCTAAGGACATATCGGGTGAAATAGCTTGGACTTTTAAAATCAAGGGAAAAGAAATATAATCAGTCCCATGAGAATAGATTCCCATCAACATTTTTGGCAATTCGACCCCGTTCGGGACGCATGGATTGATTCCAGCATGCAAAAAATTGCAACAGATTTTCTGCCAAAAGATCTAAAACCACTACTCGAACAAAATCAAATGGATGGCTGTGTGGCTGTTCAGGCAGACCAATCAGAAGTTGAGACCCAATTTTTATTGGATCTGGCAGAGCAAAATTCTTTTGTAAAGGGCGTGGTAGGTTGGGTAGATTTGCGAGACGATAAGCTTTCAGATCGGCTGGAATTTTTTTCAAAAAATCCGCTGTTCAAGGGGGTAAGACATGTCGTACAAGCTGAAAAAGAAGGTTTTATGTTGCAAGATTCATTTTTAAGGGGAATTCGCCAGTTAAAGGATTTTAACCTGACCTACGATATCCTAATTTATCCGCATCAGCTGGAGGAAGCGATTGTAATGGTTGAAAAGAATCCGGACCAGCCTTTTGTATTGGATCATCTCGCGAAGCCTTACATCAAAGATCAAAAAATTGAGGAATGGGCATCCCACATCAAAAAGTTGGCAAAGCATAAAAACGTTTATTGTAAATTGTCAGGAATGATAACAGAGGCGGATTGGAACCATTGGCAAGCCAAAGATTTTGACAACTACCTTTCGGAAGCTTTGGAGGCTTTCGGTCCTGATCGATTGATGTATGGGTCAGATTGGCCTGTTTGTTTATTGGCGGGTAGCTATCAGCATGTTGTCAAAATTATTGAGCTATTCTTAAAGGAACTCAAGCCTATTGATCAAAATAAAATAATGGGAGAAAACGCCCGCAATTTTTATAAGCTTTAAAAAATGAATCTATTACTCCAAGACAAGGTTTTCATAGTAACAGGAGGGTCAAAAGGAATTGGCCATGCCATTACTCATGTGTTGGCAGATGAAGGAGCCATTCCCTTTATTGTAAGCAGGGATAGAAAGAGTATACTTGAAACCGTTGAAGAAATTGAAAAAAAAGAGGGCAAGTGTTCTTATGCATTTGCAGAATTAACCGATCCCAAACAAGGACAGGATGCCGTTGAAAAGGCCATTTCCGAATTTGGAACGATACATGGCTTGGTCAATAATGCCGGAGTCAATGATGTTGTAGGACTTGAAAATGGGGATGCTGAGCAATTTATAAATTCTCTCAAAAAAAACCTTATCCATTACTACATCATGGCTCAGGCCTGCTTGCCTTGTCTTAAAGAAAATAAGGGAG
Source organism: Flavobacteriaceae bacterium UBA3159 (assembly GCA_002364535.1). GTDB lineage: Bacteria > Bacteroidota > Bacteroidia > Flavobacteriales > Flavobacteriaceae > UBA8316. The sequence continues at coordinate 50,719 of DEYL01000057.1, forward strand.
CTATAGTCAATATTGGTTCAAAGGTCTCTGTCACCGGTCAAGGCGGAACCTCGGCCTATGCTGCCGCCTGTGGAGGAAGAAATGCCCTTACGCGTGAGTGGGCGGTAGAATTACTTCCACATTCGATAAGAGTCAATGCCGTTATGGTCGCTGAAAGTTATACTCCACTCTATGAAAAATGGATCAATACCTTCCCCAATCCTCAAGAAAAACTAAATCAAATCGAAAGTAAAATCCCTCTAGAAAAAAGAATGACCACACCAGAAGAAATTGCCAATACGGTAGCTTTCTTACTGTCTGAAAAATCCAGCCATACTTCAGGCCAATTGGTGTATGTCGATGGTGGTTATGTTCATTTGGATAGATCACTAAACACATCATTATGAAAAAAACCGTTGTAACAAAAGAAGTCTTGCTGCCCTTTATCCTCATCACCTCACTATTTGCCCTATGGGGGTTTGCCAATGCAGTGACAGATCCTATGGTGCAAGCTTTTAAAAAAGTGCTTGAATTATCCAATTCACAAGCGGCTTGGGTTCAAATGGCTTTTTACGGAGGCTATTTTTGCATGGCCCTGCCGGCAGCATTGTTTGTTAGGAAATATTCCTACAAAGTAGGTGTGCTAATTGGCTTGGCACTCTATGCCGTCGGGGCGCTACTTTTTTATCCTGCAGCCATTACAGAACAATTTTGGTTTTTCTGTCTGGGATTGTACATCCTGACCTTTGGACTGGCTTTTTTGGAAACCACTGCAAATCCATATATTCTGGCTATGGGTGATCGTTCTACCGCTACCCAGAGGCTTAATCTAGCTCAAGCTTTTAATCCATTGGGGCTCATTCTAGGCCTTTTGGTCGCACAACAATTTGTTTTAAAAAAATTACAATCCGACAACATTGCGGATTTCAGTACACTCAATACCACCAAAAAGGTAATGATCCGAACTGCTGATCTGATGGTCATTCGCGATCCTTATGTCATTTTGGGATTGGTTGTTATGGCAGTGTTTGTCTTGATCGCGGTCTCCAAAATGCCTCAGGCCAAAGACGATGGAGAAATGGCACCACTGAGTGCCACATTTAAAAGTCTTCTTGAAAATGTTAATTATCGGAACGGTGTCATCTCACAAGTACTGTATGTTGGGGCCCAGATCATGTGTTGGACCTACATCTATCAATATGCTGAGGCCCTTGGTATTTCGAGTGAAAATGCCGCCAACTATCAATTCATCTGCTTTATTGTTTTCCTGATTGGCAGGGCCATCGGTACCTACCTACTGCGATTCGTCAATTCAGGAAAACTCCTTTTACAATTTGCTGTAATGGCAGGAGTATGTGTTTTGGGAACTGTTTTTATTGAAGGAATTTTCGGGCTGTATTCCCTAGTGGGCATATCCTTTTTCATGTCGCTTATGTTTCCCACTATTTATGGAATTGCACTTGAGGACTTGGATGAAAAAGAATCTAAGATTGGAGCTGCCGGTTTGGTCATGGCTATAGTTGGAGGTGCTCTTATGCCAAAGTTACAGGGAATGATCATCGATCTGGGAGGAAACGGTGTCAGTGACATGAAAATCTTGGGGGTACCTGAAGTCAATTTTTCTTTTCTACTACCCCTGTTGTGTTTTCTATTTATAGCCTATTATGGCAGGAACGTAGCAAATCAATCCTAAAATGAAAAGATATTGTCTGGCTCTGGACTTGGTCAATGACCCATTTTTGATTGATCAATATATCGAACACCACAAAGCAGTTTGGCCTGAAATCATTGATAGCATGAAAGTCAGTGGGATTCACGATATGCAAATTTTCCATGTCGCCGACCGCCTTTTTATGATCATTGTGGTTCAAGAGAGTTTTAGCTTTGAAAAGAAAAATAAGATGGACCGTCAAAATCCCTATGTTGTCAAATGGGAAGAGCTGATGTCTACCTATCAAAAATCATTGCCCATAGCAGAGCCTGGAGAAAAGTGGATATTAATGGAAAAAGTTTTTGATCTCAATACCCAATAAAAGATGGTTAGTCTTATTTGTATTTTTTTGTCTGCCCTTTTGATCTCTTGCAATCCATCATCCAAAAAAGCATCTGTAGAGGATCTACCTAACATATTATTTTTATTTGCAGATGACTACACCTATGATGCAATCCATGCTTTAGGTAATGATGTGATCCAAACCCCCAACTTAGATCGACTGGTGCGCCATGGTACTCATTTTACCCAGGCATTTAATATGGGGGGATGGAATGGTGCTGTTTGTGTAGCTTCCAGAGCCATGATTATCACGGGTAAAACCATATGGAATGCCAAGGCGCTAAGCGATCAATGGCACAATCAAAAAAACTTGGAGGCTACTGAACACAGTTGGGTTAAGCTAATGGAGCAAAAAGGCTACCAGACATATATGACCGGAAAATGGCATGTGCCGGTTGATCCCAAAAAGATTTTTCAAACGGTTCGAAATATCCGACCCGGTATGCCAAGAGATTTCTTTAAAAAAGAAGGTCGAAAAGGTTATGATCGACCCAAACAAGGTCAAGTGGATGCATGGAAAGCTGCCGATTCACTCAATGGTGGATTTTGGGAAGGAGGTAAACATTGGAGTGAGGTCATCAAAGATGATGCCTTGGATTTTTTGAATCAATCCGGTGAAAAAGAGGGTCCTTTTTTTATGTATTTGGCTTTCAATGCGCCCCACGATCCAAGACAGTCTCCTCAATCTTTTTTGGATCGCTATCCTTTGGAAGAAATACCACTGCCTGATAACTGGCTTCCTGAATATCCATACAAAGATGCCATAGGAAACTCCAAAATCCTTAGAGATGAAGCATTAGCTCCTTTTCCTAGAACCCCATTTGCCATCAAAACACACATCAGAGAATATTATGCCATCATCTCCCATCTGGACGTGCAAATTGGTGAAATTTTAAATGCATTGGAAGCCTCGGGAAAGGTGAACAACACCTACATCTTCTTTACTGGCGATCATGGTTTATCTGTCGGAAAACACGGGCTATTGGGAAAGCAAAGTATGTTTGACCACAGTATTAGAGTACCTCTGATTATGAAGGGGCCGGATATACCCAAGAATCAGAGTATTGATCATGAAGTTTACTTGCAAGACATCATGGCCACGAGTTTGGAATTGGGAAGTGCTTCTCCATCACAATCCATTGCTTTTAAAAGCTTTTTAAGTTTGGCGAAAGGAAAAGAAACCTCCCCACCCTATCCCAATGGAATTTATGGTGCATACATGGATTCTCAACGCATGATAAGGAAAGATGGGTACAAGTTGATTGTTTATCCAAAAATCAAAAAAATACTACTTTTTGATTTGAAAAATGACCCACTGGAACAGCACGATATTTCAAACAAAATAAGACATAGAAATACAGTCAAAAATCTATTTGAAAATTTATTGTTACTTCAGCGGAAGCACCATGACAGTCTTGAACTGTCCGATATTTTAATCCTTTAAATATAGATGTTTAAGTTTAACTGATTTTTTTGTGACTGATGTATTATGTTAAAAAAACACTAATGATTGAATTTTAATTATATTTGTTTTAGTTGTATTTGAATCCAATCATAGTAAAATGTCAACAAACAAAAGTGATATACTGAACATCTTTAGTTATTTACTGTTTTTTTTTGCCTTTTTGCCTACCCACAACTCTCTGCAAATTTAGTTTTAGATATAGATGCCAACAGGCCATCGAGCTACAATGGTACTGGCATTGAAATAAATGATCTCAGTTCAAGTGGTAATAACCTTAGGATTGTTAATGATGTAACTCATGTGTCCGATTCAAACGGCTATTTTAGTTTCAAATTTGGAGGCAGTGCAGATTATTTGAAATTTAATTCTCCCCCATTTAATGATTTATCTGACGGTACTAACTACACTATTGTTAATTTAGTAAATTTATTGGTGTCAATTTTTCAAGTTTAAAAATTTATGCTTATGGATCACTTTTGGCGGAAGTTTTTATTTCTTTTATTTATCCCGATTTATCTGTTTGGTCAGTCTTCAACTTACTCTACAACATTAGATTTTAATGGATCAGATTCTTACATTACTATACCTGCGGGGATTAATGATCTCAAATTTACTTCAGATAAATTTACTCTTGAAGGTTGGATTAAAATTGAGAATGCTCCACCTTCTGGCTCTTCTTCTGGAAACATCACTTCTCCCAATAGAGATTATATTTTTTCCAAAAAAAATGACTGGAGTTTGTATGTTTTAAATATAAATGGCTCTTTATATCTTGAAGGAAGGTTTAGAAGAGACTATCATGGAAATTGGTCTGACGTAAGATCATCTTCCAAAATTTCAACAGATACATGGTATCATGTTGCATTTACAAACGATAAATCCGACGGAAGGATAAGGATTTATATTAATGGAAATCTAGACAACTCAGAAAATTGGACTTCAGGGGGGTATGGCCTTACATCCACTACAAACCCAATTGGCATAGGAGCAAGTATTTGGAATGGAATTGATAATCCTTCAAATTTTTTTGATGGTGAAATGAGCGATATTCGTTTTTGGGACTCTGAAAGAACTCAAAGTGAAATTAATTATTATAAAAATTCAACTCTCAACACAAATTCAACTCTTAAATTATATTACAAATTAAATGAAGGGAGTGGTTCAACAATTAACGATTTGAGTGGTAACTCAATAACGGGTACCGCAAGAGGGAGTTATCAATTTTTCAATTCAGCAGTTAATGATGGACCTAATGCAGTAACTTATAAATCATTTAAGATTAATGATTATGCTAATAACAATAATAATTCTGAATATAATGCCCATCCAGCCAGTTCTTCTGATTTTGATGCTATGTTTGATTATGCAAATAAAAATACTACTACTTGGACACATTGGGGTAGAGATACAGCAACTAAAGCTTTAACTTGGCCTGCAACAAACAAGTTACCATATTGGAGTATTAACAACTTTGGATGGATAATAGAAGCTTATTTTGTTCCACCAACATCAGGTACTTACAGATTCAAATTAGTTTCAGATGATAGAAGTGATTTTTGGTTTGATGCAAACGATGATGGAACACTTACTAATACAAACATAGGATTAGGTAATGGAGCTAGAACAGTTGATATCTCAAACTTAACAGCAGGAACATCATATAAGTTTAGAATTAGATATGAACAAGGAGTGGGTGGAGCACAATTAAAATTGTATTGGAAATCACCAGAAGATATAGCAGCAGGAGCTGATTTTGCTTTCAATAGTAATACAATTTATAGTACAGAAAATGGATCAACTATTACAAATACGATCCTTGATACTACCCCTCCCACAGTCTCACTCTCCTCAAGTCCAACCAATACTGTTTTTTCTCCCCAATCCCAGGTTTCATCAGTCGTAACAATTAATGCAACCTTTTCCGAGGCCATGGCCGCCTCTCCTACCATTTCAGTAAAAGAGAATGATTATGCAAAAACCATCCATATAGCAGATTATTCGTCCAATCAAATAGGAGTTTTGATAAGTAACAATAGGTTTGACGATCTTACAAGAAGTTCTCAATCACTTGTTGGTAAAAAAATAAAAGTATTATCTTCAGGGGTTACTTACACTTTAACCAGTTTAAATAGTCAAAGTGATAGCTGGGTATATTTTTCTACTTCTCCGGACTTTACCCCAGGAAGTTCAAGTTCAGGTGGAAATGTAGATGTAGTCTTTATTGGTGACGAATTAGTTAATAATGTGCCATTAAATTTGAGTAATAGTACTTCTAACACCTGGTCATACTCATGGCCAGTAAGCTCTACACTCAAGCATGTTAGTTTAACTGTTTCTGGAACGGATCTGGCAGGTAATTCCTATTCTGGCTCTGAAAGTATCACTTTAACGATTGATAATGTAAAACCTCTATTAAATACTTTTACGGCTTCAGAATCTGATGGGGATGATAACTACATTATTAGTGGCTCTAGTTCAATTACATTCTCTGCTGTTTTTTCTGAGGATATGCTTACTCCAAGGATTTCAATTATAAAAACTTCAAACCAAAGTGAAATTGTTTCCTCTGAAATGACCCAAACCGGGGTAGGTCTTTCTGGATGGTCATTTACTTGGAGTCCCCCGAGTTCTCTTCAAACTGAAACAGTTTCAATATCTGTCAAAGGGGAAGATCTTGCGGGAAATCCTTATGATGGTCAATTTGAAAATATCAAAAGAGTTCAGGAGTTTTTAATTGATGTTGATAATGTAAATCCTACAGTTGGAGTTATGTCCTCAACTTTAATATCTACATCAACATCTACAATTATATTAGATTTTAGTGAGCCCATCGACTTCAGCCCGTCATTAACTATTTCAGGACTTGTTACAAATATTCTAATGTCTCCTGTTACTCCTACTCATTGTTCCTCTGAAAATATTTTAATTACTGATTATGGATACAATTTGATTGCCCTTGGCAGTAATAATTGGTCAACTATTTTTGGAAATAACATTTCATCAGCTGGTTTAATTAGTTACACAATCCAAATTGACGGTCATGACTATCTAATTTCAGGGATAGAAATTGGTAATCAAAATTCAAGCTCATATTGGTGGTATTTTACTACTACCCCAGAATATACTCCAGGATATAGTTTTGGTGGAAATAAAAATATTGTATTTAAAGCGCCAAATAGTTCACTTCATTTAAGTAATTGGAAAGCTGATTTTAATTTAAGTTCAATTCAAAGCGAAACTTTTAATTATTCAATTTCCTTTGAAGACTTGGCAGGCAATCAAGTTCAGCAATCACGAATAGGTATAGTTGAGAGTGGTAGTCTCTTCCATTATGATTTTTCTAACACCAACACTCACAGTGGTCAAACAGTAAGTGATTTATCTGGTAATAATAACAACGGAACTATTAGGGGTGGAAGCAATATTTATTATGATAACTCTGAAAATGCATTCCGATTTAATGGGTCTACTAATGGAGATCCTGGAGTAGCTATAAATGGTATTAAATATATCTCAGGAGACAGTGATAAAATTGAAAATCTGACAATTCAGGCAAAAATAAAAGCATCCTCAGAAAGCGGAACAAGTGAGAGAATAATTCTATCATTTGATAGAAGTGCTGTTTTTAGATTTGCAATAGGTAGTGATCAAACTAGTATCAAAACCCCTGCTGCAGGTAAACTTGCATTTATGTTTACAAATTCTGATGGAACTCACGATAAGTATGACTCAGGATTTAGTGGAAATCTAAAAGATAATTTATGGCATGACGTAATGATACGATTTGAGGCAAATAAACAACATGGCCTGAAATATTATGTTGATGGAGTTTTAACCTATTCTGATCCAACTAGTTATAAACCTATAAGTAATCAAACTGAAATTCAATCACCAAGATATGGTATTATTGGAAATGGAAGTGAAATGAAATCACCTACAGGTAGTATAGGTCCTAACAATCCTTTCAAAGGGTGGATCAAAGAAATTAAAATGAGCGTAGGAGATAAGACTAACCCTTCAGTAAGCATCACAACTAATGATAGTGACAATACCATAAAACCTGGAGATGCAATAAACATAACAGCCACCTTTAGTGAGGCTATGGCTTCATCCCCGACAATTACAATAGGTTCTATAGTTAGTAATGTAGCACTTACTGCAACCAATAGTACCACATTTACATACTCTTGGAGTACTTCAGGAGTCTCTGCTGAAAGTTATACGGTAACCGTTACAGGAAGTGATCTGGCCGGAAATACATACTCAGGAACCGATAGTATTACTTTAACCCTAGATAATACTG
>DEYL01000051.1:0-64041 GCA_002364535.1 Flavobacteriaceae bacterium UBA3159
AATATTCTTAATATTCTAAAATTTTAGAATATTAATTCATTTTGAATACTTTATTAATAAGCTTAAGTTTACTACAAATAGAATAACGATGAGTTATAGAATAACGAACTTAAGGGATTACGCAAACGAATACCATAAGAGTGTGACATCTCCAGAAAAATTTTGGTCTGAAATTGCGGAACAATTTGATTGGAAAAAAAAATGGGATCAGGTATTGAACTGGGATTTTGAAACCCCACAGGTCAATTGGTTCGAAAATGCCGAATTGAATCTGACCGAAAATATTTTTGAAAGGTTGCTTCCTACCCATAAAAATAAAACCGCCATCATATGGGAGCCCAATGATCCTGAGGCAGATTCCATAAAGCTAACCTACGGGGAGTTGTTTAAAGCCATTTGTAAATTTGCCAATGCGATGAAATCACAAGGCGTCAAAAAAGGGGATCGTGTAATTATCTATATGCCTATGGTACCCGAGGCGGCCATCGCTATGTTGGCTTGTGCCAGGATTGGAGCTGTTCACTCTGTTGTATTTGCTGGTTTTTCTGCTTCTGCACTTGCTGATAGAATCAACGACTGTGAAGCCAAAATGGTACTGACCTCCGATGGAAATTTTAGAGGTAACAAAAATATCCCCGTGAAGGCCGTAGTAGATGAGGCGTTGAACCATTCCGATTTTGTTGAAAATGTGATCGTGCTCAAGCGGACAGGAGAAAAGGTTAAAATGACACCCGGTCGCGATCTTTGGTGGGAGGAGGTCTTGGAAGGTCAATCTGAACAGCATGAGGCTGAAGTAATGAATGCCGAGGATTTATTGTTTATTCTTTATACCTCTGGTTCAACAGGAAAACCCAAAGGGGTGGTGCACACTACTGCGGGCTATATGGTATTCACGTATTATTCCTTTTTGAATGTCTTTCAGTACGATGCTGACGATGTGTATTGGTGCTCGGCAGACATAGGGTGGATTACGGGGCATTCCTATATCGTTTACGGTCCACTTTTGGCAGGAGCTACTACGCTCATGTTTGAGGGAGTACCCACTTACCCTCATGCGGGAAGATTTTGGGAAATTGTAGAAAAATACAAAGTCAATCAATTTTATACGGCTCCTACTGCGATCAGAGCCTTGCAAGTTTATGGAACAGAGCCAGTTGAAAAATTTGACCTAAGTTCACTTAAAGTGATCGGTTCTGTCGGTGAGCCCATCAATGAAGAAGCTTGGCACTGGTATCACGAACATGTGGGTAAAGGCAATTGTCCTCTGGTAGATACCTGGTGGCAAACTGAAACAGGAGGGATTATGATTTCTCCTTTAGCAGGGATCACGCCCAATAAACCAGCCCATGCATCACTGCCGCTTCCTGGGGTTCAGCCTGTAATTGTTGATGCCGAGGGCAATGAACTCACAGGTAATAATGTGGAGGGTAACCTCTGCATCAAGTATCCCTGGCCGTCAATGATAAGAACCACCTACGGTGACCACCAGCGATGTAAGGACACCTATTTTTCCAGCTATAAAGGCATGTATTTTACAGGTGATGGTGTTAAAAGAGACCACGATGGCTATCTCAGAATTTTGGGAAGAGTTGACGATGTAATCAATGTTTCAGGTCACCGAATGGGTACAGCAGAAGTGGAAAATGCCATAGATGAGCATCCCGACGTAGTCGAATCTGCGGTAGTGGGATATCCCCACGAAATCAAAGGACAAGGGATTTACGCTTTTGCCATTTGTGATGCTTCTGATAAGTCCGACCAGATATTGGAGGATGAAATCAAACAGTTAGTCAGGAAAATTATTGGTCCGATCGCCAAACCGGAGCACGTTCAAATTGTTTCAGGTCTTCCCAAAACGCGCTCGGGTAAAATCATGCGTAGAATCTTGAGAAAAGTCGCTAGCCGTGACCTTTCTAATCTGGGGGATATCTCAACACTTTTGAACTCAGAAGTGGTTGAAGACATTATCAAAGGAGCCAACCTGGATTAAAACTCCTATAAGGCATTCAATAGCGTCTCTAGGGTCATCCCTCTCGATCCTTTTATCAGTATGTCTGTTTCCTTAAAAGGGTTTTGGATCAGATAATCTTTAATTTCTTCCAGCGATTGGAAGGATTGTACCCTTGGATCGCGGGATTGGGTCTTAAAAAAATGTTTTCCGACTGTAAGTATGCTGTCGATATCAGTCGATTCCAACTGATCTACAATTTCTTGGTGTGCTTTGTCAGTGAATGATCCCAGTTCAAACATGTCTCCTAAAATGACGCATGCCTTATTTTTTTTGTTATCGATGAAACCAGTGATTGAAGCTTTCATACTGCTGGGGTTTGCATTGTAGGCATCCAGTATGATTCTATTGTTGCCCTTGAGAAGGTTTTGAGATCTATTGTTATTGGATACATAAGAAGAAATACCCTCATTGATCTGTTCCAGACTAAGATCAAAAAACTTACCCAAGGCAACTGCTATAGCGATATTGGAAAAGTTGTATTCTCCATACAATTGACTTTCAATTGTTTTGTTTTCAATGGTCAACGCCAGTGGTTTGTGTTTTCTTTTTAAATACTTTACACGACAGTCGGCACTTCTATCCTCGCCAAAAGTATAATGAGGATCATAAGACAACCATTTTCTTTGAAGGGGGTCGTCTATGTTTAAAATTATTGTTTCCCCTGCTTTGGAGAGGTATTCATACATCTCAGACTTGCCTTGAATCACCCCCTCAATTCCCCCGAACCCCTCCAGATGGGCTTGGCCGAAGTTGGTGATTAGTCCAATATCTGGTTTTACCAGTTGACACAAAAATTCAATTTCCTTTTTGTGATTTGCACCCATTTCAACAATACCTATTTCTGTATTTACATCGAAATCGAGTAGGGTAAGTGGCACACCGATGTGATTGTTGAAATTGCCCTTTGTCGCTTTGGTATTGAATTGAGTGGCCAATACATTGCTGATCAACTCTTTAGTGGTGGTTTTACCATTGCTTCCTGTTAGGGCGACTATTTTGGTTTTTAGATTTTTTCTGTGACACTGGGCAAGTTCTTGAAGTGATTGTAGCGTATTTTCAACCAGAATCATTCGTTTGTTTTTTTGGGCAATTTCTGGTCGGTCCACCAAGGCGTATTTGGCTCCTTTTTCGATGGCTACTTCGGCAAATTGATTACCGTCAAAATTTTCACCCCTGAGCGCTATAAAAAAACAATCTTGGATCAGCTTACGGCTGTCAATTACTACTCCTGAGGAATCTTTAAAGTAATCGTGGAGTTGCATTAAGTTCATAAAAAAAAGGCATCTTTCAGATGCCTTAATACGATTATCTACCGCGTTTGTGTCTGGCGGTCTTTTTGATTCTGCTTTTTTGTCCCAATCTGGACATGGCACATCTAAAGCCGATATAATCTGTTGCAATGTATTGCGGCAAGTACCTGCGTTGGGCGGGGTCTAACCAGTAGGCACGATCTTTCCAAGACCCTCCTTTGTAAACCCTTACTTCGTCTGTGATCAACGAAGTCCTTCTTTCAGATTTATCGATGTTTCTGACAATATTTCCATCATCGTCAACAGATAACTTAGGATGATTGGGGGCATCATACATTCCTGCAGTTTCAGGTCTTTTGTTGGGATTGTCTTCGTCAGTATTGTTGTAGCTGGCAAAAAGTCTTGTGGACTCCTTGTCACCATCCCTGTAGTTTCGGTTATCACTTTCAGAGAAATTTTGTCTTAGGAAAGTTTCTTCCTCGTCGATTGGAACTTGATCCAAATCTCCAGGAAGCCTTTTAAGCATAACTTTTCCGTTGGGTAGGGTGTCATATACCAATTCATCGGGAGATAGGATGGTAGCTTTTCCTTCTTCTCCAATAGCATTTTTTAAATAGATATTCCCTCTGTAGTAGTTAAAGTCATTGGCTTCGTCGTCTACAATGGGTCGGTAAACATCTGCCACCCACTCTGCTACATTTCCAGCCATATCGTATACTCCGAAATCATTGGGGGGATAACTTTTTACTTGAACAGTAATATCACCACCATCATCAGACCACCCGGCAATTCCGCCGTAATCTCCTTTTCCGAATTTAAAATTAGCCAATTGATCTCCTTCACTTCTTCTTTCGTCCGATCGGGTATATTCTCCAGACCAAGGATATTTTTTCTTACCTCTGTAGGTGTTGTACTCTCTATCTCCTACCAACGCCAATGCTGCATATTCCCATTCTGCTTCGGTGGGCAATCTGTAGGAGGGAAGTAACACACCTTTTTCAACGCCAGCATATACATTTACGGTGGCAGTATCTTTTTTCATGGTACCTCTTTTTCCCATTATACTATCGGAGGCCATCAAACCACCATAAGAGGTTTCGGGTCGTTTTAAATAGGCTTGAGTGCTGAAGGTGCTGTTAGAATTTACTACACCACCATCTTTTTCGCCATATCTGATATTTTTTTGAACAAAAGATTCTCTTTCCAAAATGAATTCGTTGACCCTATTGGTTCTCCATTCGGAGAACTGAACCGCTTGCAACCAATTGATACCTACAACTGGATATTCCGAATAGGCAGGATGTCTGAGATAATTGGTGGTGAGTTCTTCCATATAACCCAAAGTGTTTCTCCATACCAATGTATCGGGTAACGCTCCCTCATAAATTTGTCTGTACCGCTGCTCACTCAATGGAAAAACAGTTTCCAACCAATCCAAATATTCCATGTACATAAGGTTGGTGACTTCTGTTTCGTCAATGTAAAAAGACATAACATGCTGTTGTGTGGGGGAGTTGTTCCAGTCGTGTAATACATCGTCTTGAACTTGGCCTTTGGTATAAGTACCTCCTTCTATAAAAACCAAACCAGGACCACTTTCCTGATCCTCAAATTCGGTGTTGTATTGGAAACCTCCTTCTTTAGAGTTGATACCCCATCCTGTTGCACGGGACATATTATTTCTTCCTCCACAAGCCACCAACAAAAGGGCTGTTAGGGCAACAAAAATAGGTTCTTTTAAAAAATTAATTTTCATAGGATCAGTATGTCTAATTTTAGGTGCAATATACTAATTATCTGAGTTTTAATCTTACTCTGCAGCTAATACATCGTCCATTTATTTTTTTATAACGTTTTAAATAAAGAAATATTATGCGCCTTTGTTGAAAATAACTTTTGTAGACATTGTTAATAAGTAATGATCCTCTAATACAACAAATAAATTGATGTTGCGTTATTGTTTTTGAAAACATCAGAAAGATGAAATCAATTTGCCTACTTATTAGATTCTCTATCATTTTATTTTTTGTTGGACAAGTATACGGTCAAGACCGTATTATCACCACCGGAGTGCCTTTTCTATTGATCACACCCGACGCCAGGGCTGCCGGAATGGGAGAGCTTGGAGTAGCGACTTCGGCCGATGCTTATGCCCAACAATGGAATCCTGCTAAATATGCCTTCTCTGATAGCAAAAATGGATTGGGATTGAGTTATACGCCTTACTTAAGGCAGCTTGTTGACGATATTTTCTTGGGAAATTTGACTTATTTCAATAAGATCAACCAGAGAAGTGCATGGGCAGTCAGTCTCAAATATTTCAGTTATGGGAACGTTCAGTTCAACGATATAATGGCAGGTACCATCATTGATCAGGGTTCAAAAAGACCTAATGAGATAACGGTTGACCTTTCTTATTCGTTAAAATTGAGTGAAAGCTTTGCAATGTCGGTAGCGGGAAGATTTTTGAGATCCGATTTAAAAATTCACACCGATATGGATGCTACTTCAGCCAACAGCTTGGGTGTCGATATAGCTGGATTCTACCAAAGTTCAGTCTTTGATATGGGGAATTTTGACGGATTGATCAGAGCAGGATTCAATATTTCCAATATTGGACCCAGACTCAAGTACGATGAGGGAGGTCAAATGGATTTTATTCCCACTAACCTTAGAGTTGGGACGGGATTGGATTTAATTTTTGATCCCTCAAATATTTTAGGATTTTATTTAGAGTTTTCTAAACTTTTGGTTCCTACACCGGTAGCTTACTATGACAAGAGCAAGACATTATTGGGCTTCCGACAACCTGATGTAAATTTTTTTAACGGAATCTTCAAATCATTTAGTGATTCACCCGGAGGCATGCAAGAGGAATTGAAAGAAATTACTTGGGCTTTGGGTTTTGAATACCTCTTTGCAGAGACCTTGGCACTTAGGACAGGATATTTTAATGAAAGCGAGGAAAAAGGTTCCCGCCGATATATGACCTTTGGAGCCGGATTAGAACTCAACAGTATGGTGATCGATATATCGTATTTATCCTCCACTTCAAAAATCAGAAACCCTCTTGAAAACACCTTGAGGTTTTCTTTGAGCTTTAGTTTGGATGGATCAGGTAGGACGCTAACAGCAGAAGATGAGGTTCTTGATCAAACTCAATAAGTTTTCTTTTTCAATTTCATGAATATATTTTTATCAAAAGGACATAATTCAGTAATTTTGATAATAATTTGAATTTGATAATCACATTGGTTTAATGAAAAAAATAACCCAGGCGACCTATTTAAAATGGTATGAAGATATGTTTTTTTGGCGCAAGTTTGAAGATAAACTGGCCGCCGTGTATATCCAACAAAAAGTAAGAGGTTTCCTCCATCTTTACAACGGCCAAGAGGCCATACTTGCAGGAGCACTCCACGCCATGGAATTGGGTAAGGATAGAATGATCACCGCCTATAGGAATCACGTGCAACCCATAGGTATGGGCGTAGATCCCAAGCGAGTGATGGCAGAACTTTTTGGTAAATCTACTGGAACTTCCATGGGATTGGGAGGATCTATGCATATTTTTTCCAAAGAACACAAGTTTCACGGTGGCCATGGTATTGTCGGCGGACAAATCCCATTGGGTGCCGGAATGGCTTTTGGAGATAAATTTTTTAACAGAGACAATGTAACCCTTTGCTTTATGGGAGACGGTGCCGTAAGACAAGGCTCGCTTCACGAAACACTGAACCTGGCCACTTTATGGCAATTGCCGGTGGTTTTTGTGGTCGAAAATAACGGTTATGCCATGGGAACATCGGTTGCCAGAACTGCCAGTCACCAAGAAATTTGGAAACTGGGATTGGGCTATGAAATGCCCTGCGGCCCTGTTGATGGAATGGACCCTGTTACTGTAGCCAAAGACTTAGACAAAGCCATTAAGCATGCCAGATCAGGCAAAGGACCTTCTTTCCTTGAGATGAAGACTTACCGCTACAGAGGTCACTCCATGTCCGATGCTCAAAAATACAGAACCAAAGAAGAGGTCGAAGAATACAGAAAAATCGATCCCATAACCCAAGTCAAAGATATTATCTTAAAAAATAAGTCTGCAACACAAAAGCAGTTGGATCAGATCGACGCCAAGGTAAAGGCAGCGGTTGTTGAGTGTGAAAAATTTGCCGAATCATCACCCTTTCCACAAAAGAATGTTATGTATGATGCGGTTTATGAACAAGAAGATTATCCCTTCATAAAGCATAAATTAGACTAGAATGGCGGAACTGATAAATATGCCTCGCTTGAGTGATACAATGGAAGAGGGCACGGTGGCTAAATGGTACAAGAAAGTTGGTGATACGGTCAAAGAAGGGGACATACTCGCAGAGATTGAAACGGACAAAGCCACCATGGAATTTGAGTCTTTCCAAGAAGGGGAACTCCTCCATATTGGAATAGAAGAAGGCGGTACGGCTCCCGTAGATTCGCTTTTGGCCATTATTGGTGAAAAGGGTGAAGACATCAATCACATGATTGGAGGTGCTAAAGCCGCAACGGCCCAAGTAGATACATCGACCGAAACGCCAGTACCTTCCAAGTCTCAAACCGAAGCTGTAGCATCTGATAACGAGAAAACAGTCATGCCTGAAGGTTTGGAGGTCATTACCATGCCCAGGTTGAGCGATACCATGGAAGAAGGTACGGTAGCAAAATGGAATAAAAAAGTGGGTGATGCCGTAAATGAAGGTGATATTTTGGCGGAAATAGAAACGGACAAAGCCACCATGGAGTTCGAATCTTTTTACTCCGGTACATTGCTTTATATTGGTCTTGAAGAAGGACAATCCGCTGCTGTAGATTCAGTTTTGGCTGCCATCGGCAAAGAAGGAACAGATCCAGTAGCGGTTAAAGCGGCTATTGCCAGCAGTGCCAATTCAGCAAGCCAAGCAGAGGAAGCCAAGGTTGAAGTTGCTGCACCTGTAGTGGCCGAGCAAAAACAAACCCCAAAACCCGCCCCTGTGGCTGTTCAGGCCCCTGTAGTGGCTCAATTAAATCAAAATGGTAGATTGGTTGCCTCTCCACTGGCCAAAAAACTAGCCGAGGAAAAAGGAATCAGCCTGCAACAGGTTAAAGGTTCCGGAGATGGGGGAAGGATCATCAAACGCGATATTGAAAACTTTAAAGGTGCTGTTGGAGGATATGGCATTGCCTCTGAGCCAACTGGAGTGGAAAACGTAACCGAATTGGCCAATAGCTCCATGAGAAAGGCCATTGCCAAAAGACTTTCTGCTTCCAAATTTTCTGCACCCCACTATTATCTCGGGGTAGAATTGAATATGGATAATGCCATCGCATTCAGACAGCAATTCAATACATTGCCCGACACCAAAATTTCTTTTAACGATATTGTTCTTAAAGCCGTTGCATTGACTTTAAAGGAGCATCCTCAGGTCAATTCTCAGTGGTTTGACGACAGGATTGTTCAAAACCATCACGTTCATTTGGGGGTTGCAGTAGCAGTTGAGGACGGCCTTGTGGTTCCAGTACTCAAATTTACTGATGAGTTGGACTTGAGACAAATTGGGGTAACGGTCAAAGATTATGCCCTTAGGGCCAGAGACAAAAAATTAACCCCCGCCGAAATGGATGGGAGTACTTTTACCGTTTCCAACCTAGGTATGTTTGGCATACAGGAGTTTACCTCTATTATCAATCAACCAAACTCAGCCATCCTTTCCGTAGGAGCCATAGAGAAAAAACCCGTGGTAAAAGAGGATGCAATCGTTGTAGGGAATACCATGAAATTGACATTGGCCTGTGATCACAGAACTGTAGATGGAGCCACTGGAGCACAATTTTTACAATCCCTTAGACTTTATATCGAAAACCCCATTCGACTTTTGGTTTCCTAATTGAGGAATTCCAAAGCTAAAACTTAAAACTAAAACGAATGAAAACCCTTCTTGTAACAGGTGCCAGTAGGGGAGTGGGCTTTGAAATCTGCAAACAAGCTGCGGTGGAAGGTCATAAGGTCATAACACTTTCCAGAAACATAACGCCCTTAAAGGGGATGCAGAATATTCATCCCTTTGCAGTGGACTTGTCCATAGAGTCAGCGTTGGTGGATTTTGTAGAAGAAATAAAGACTTCCTTTAGAAGTATTGATGTTTTAATCAATAATGCGGGAAGTTTGATAAATAAACCTTTTTTGGAAATTTCTTCCAGTGAATTTGAAGAGGTTTATAAGGTCAATGTTTTTGCTGTTGCAACCCTCACCCGTTTGCTGCTGCCCATGATCAATACAGATGGACACGTCCTCAATATCACTAGTATTGGAGGTGTTCAGGGAAGTGCCAAGTTCCCAGGTCTATCAGCCTACAGTAGTAGCAAGGGAGCCCTGATCATTCTTACAGAGCTTTTGGCAGAGGAGTTTAAAGAAAGCGGCCCTTCCTTTAATGCACTGGCCTTGGGCGCTGTCCAAACAGAAATGTTGGAGGAAGCTTTCCCGGGTTATCAAGCCCCCCATAGTGCGGCTCAGATGGCCGATTATATCATTGATTTTGCTCTTAAGGGACATCAGTTTTACAATGGAAAGATTTTGCCAATTTCCTCTTCAACTCCATAAACAAGATGAGGGATTCGATGAGTGCTGTTGATAATTTTGTGCCCACTGCCTCTCTTCCTCTACTTTCAAAGTACCTCACGGATTGGGAGGTAAACCTGGTCGTTACCCGAAAGCGAATTACCAAACACGGAGATTTCAGGGCCTTGCCCAAAGGAATGCATCAGATCACTGTCAATGAGATGGCGAATCCCTACCGATTTTTGATCACCACCGTTCATGAAATTGCTCACTTGGTGACTTATAAAGATTTTGGTCTGGGCCTCAAACCTCATGGAAAAGAATGGAAACACACCTACAGAAAAATCATGCTGCCTTTTCTCACAGCAGAAATTTTTCCTGAGGAGTTATTGAAAGTCTTACAACTGCATTTCAGAAATCCAAAGGCTTCCTCCGACACCGACTCTCAATTGGCCCTTGAACTCAATAAATTTGATCCCGAGAATCAAAAAAACTATATTTTTGAATTAGAAAAGGGTGCTGTTTTTGAAATCCACAATGGAAGAAGGTTCATAAGGGGAGAAAGACGAACCAAGCGTTACGAGTGTAAGGAATTGGATGGAAAGAGATTGTATCTTTTTAGCCCCCATGCACAGATAATCAAAATAGAATAAAAATGGCTAAAAATCACTTTGCAATCATTATGGCTGGCGGAATCGGTTCTCGATTTTGGCCTTCCAGCACTCCGGATTTTCCCAAGCAATTCCAAGACATGACCGGAGCAGGGGTTTCACTCTTGCAAAGCACTTGTGGACGTTTGGAAAAGTTTATTCCTTCTTCCAATATATTTATTGTAACCCAAGGCCGTTATCAAAAAATCATTCGGGATCAATTAAGAGACCGAATCTCGCACGATCAAGTGATCTGTGAACCCGATCGACGCAACACGGCCCCTTGTATACTGATGGCGAGTTTGAAAATTAAAAAAATCAATCCCAATGCCAAAATTGTGATCTGTCCGAGTGATCATATTATTGTTAATGAAAAGCTCTTTGTGGAGGACATGAAACTGGCTCTGGATAATGCCGATGAAAAAAACTTGATCACCTTTGGCATACGTCCAGATTTTCCAGCGACAGGTTTTGGTTATGTGGCGGTTGAAAAAGATCAAGAAGAATTGAGCCTAAAAAAGGTGACTGCTTTTACTGAAAAACCCGACAAAGCTACTGCGCAAACTTTTATCGACGCTAAAAATTACTTTTGGAATTCGGGAATATTTGCCTGGTCTGCAAATGCCGTTTTGGAGGGTTTTAAGACGCATGCCTCAGTGCTTTACGATTTGTTTTACAAAGGTTTTGATCATTTGAATACTGCTTCTGAGGAAGCTTTTATTGCACAAAATTATCCCCTGGCTGAAAATATCTCGGTGGATTATGCTTTGATGGAAAAGTCTGACTATATCTTCTTGATTCCTGCCCGTTTTGATTGGGATGATTTGGGCAGTTGGAGATCAATTTACGATCGCCAACCCAAGGATCCTATGAAAAATGCTGTGGTCAATGCTGATTTGTATGCCGATGACTCGGCTCGCAACCTAATCAAAACCCATCCCCATAAAAAAGTGGTTATTTCGGGTCTTGAAGATTTTATCATCGTAGATACCGAGGATGTATTGATGATATGCCCAATGGATAAAAATCAAGAGGTAAAGGAAATCGCTGTCAATGCCATAAAAAAATTCGATCAAAAGGAAGATTAATTTTCCTGCTGATACACTTTTCTCACTTTTTTGAATAGGTTGGAGGAATAAATAAAATTGCCTACACTTTGGTTTTCTGTCTTAAAGACTTCTTGATTGGAGCCTTCCCAACTTTTTCGACCATTATCTAAAAATAATACTTTTTCACCAATTTCCATCACCGAATTCATGTCGTGTGTATTGATAACGGTGGTAATTTGATATTCTTTGGTGATTTCCTGTATTAAATTGTCAATCAAAGTAGAGGTTTTGGGATCGAGACCTGAATTGGGTTCGTCACAAAAGAGGTACTTGGGGTTCATCACAACTGCACGAGCAATTGCCACCCTTTTTTGCATACCCCCAGAAATCTCAGAGGGAAGTTTTTTATTGGCGTTGATCAAGTTCACACGATTGATGACTTCATTGGCACTGGAGAGCATTTCTTCTTGGCTTTTTTGGGTCAACATACGCATGGGAAACATGATGTTTTCCTCTACAGTCATGGAATCGAATAGGGCACTGCCCTGAAAAACCATACCCATTTCCTGTCTTAAAACACTTCTTTCCTTGGTGTCCATTTTTTGAAGAGAACGCTCCTCGAAATAAATATTTCCACTGTCGATGCCATATAATCCTAAGATGCATTTGAGTAAGACCGTCTTTCCCGATCCACTTTGACCAATGATCAGATTGGTTTTTCCTTTTTCGAATTGAGTAGATATGTCTGTTAAGACATTTGGGCCATTGAATGATTTACAAAGTTTTTCTACAACGATCATCAGGTAAGCAGTAATTGGGTTATGATGTAATTGGTCACAATGATTAGTACACTTGTCCAAACAAAAGAGGTTGTACTGGCTTTACCAACTTCTAAGGCACCTCCTTTAAGAAAATAGCCATGAAAGGAGGGCACGGTAGCCAGAATGAAAGCAAAAAACCCGGTTTTGACAAAAGCATATCTTACATGGTAGGAGATGAATTCCAATTGAATTCCCTCTATAAAGTCGGCACTAGAACAAAAACCACCGTAAATGGAGGCAATGTAGCCTCCGAAAATTCCTAAGAACATAGAAATGGTTATTACAAAGGGGTAAAACAGCATGGCCACGATTTTAGGGAAAATCAAATAATTGTAGGTGTTGATTCCCATAACTTGTAGGGCATCGATCTGCTCTGTGACCCTCATGGTTCCTAAACTTGAGGTGATGAACGAACCTACTTTTCCCGCCATGATTACGGATATAAAAGTGGGGGCAAATTCCAATATTACCGATTGACGGGTTGCGAAACCAATCAAATTTTTCGGCAAAAGCGGATTGTTAAGGTTCAATGCTGTTTGAATAGCAACCACCCCACCCACAAAAAATGAAATGAATGACACTATTCCAATCGATCCAACGATGAGTGAATCAATTTCTCTGATGATGAGTTCTTTCATGACACTCCAACGGGTAAATCGTTTGAATACTTTGGAGAGCATGATAAAGTAGGCGCCGATATCTTGGAGTATAAGCATCAATACAAATTTACATAATTAACCCATAGCAATCATGAGTATGGACTTCAACTGAGGGTTAAATTTGATAGGTAATGGCATTGATATTCATTCCTGCACCTACAGAGGCGAAGAGAATGATGTCTCCTTTTTTCAAAGAGTGGTCTTTGTATTTTTGTTTGAGTACCAAATTAAAAAGGGTAGGAACAGTAGCTACTGAGCTGTTTCCAAACTCTTCAATATTCATGGGGAGGATGTCCTCGCCCATGGGTTTTTTGTAGAGTCGGTAAAATCTTTTGACTATGGCTTCATCCATTTTTTTATTGGCTTGGTGGATGAATATTTTCTTTAGATCATCAATATCAATATTAGCCTGGTCGAGACATTGTTTCATGGCTGCAGGAACGTGGTTGAGTGCAAACTCATAGACCTTTCTACCTTGCATTTTGATGAATTTGTCACCGTTTAAATCTTCACTGTTGTAAGATTTACCATAAAAAATAAAGTCCGTTTCGTTTTCGGCAGTGTAGGTCAAGGTACTATGCGACAAAATTCCACCTTCTTCTGCAGATTCCTCCAAGATCGTGGCTCCTGCTCCGTCGGCATAGATCATAGAGTCGCGGTCATAGATATCTACCACCCTAGAAAGTGCATCGGCACCAATGACCAAACATTTTTTGGCCATTCTTGCCTTGATGAATGCATGGGCTTGGATCATGGCCTCAACCCATCCCGGACACCCAAACAAAATGTCATAAGCGACACATTTTGGGTTGCGGATTTTTAGTTTGGACTTTACTCTCGATGCCAAACTGGGAAGGGTGTCGATTTGTTTGCTATCGCCGGTGATGTCCCCAAAATTATGCGCAACAATAATATAGTCAAGGGTTTCAGGATCAACATTGGCATCTTCAATGGCTTTTTGGGCTGCAAGATGGGCAATGTCCGAAGTTTTTAATTCTGATGATATGTATTTTCGCTCTTCAATTCCCGTAATAGAGTTGAATTTGTCGATGATGGTTTGGTTGTCCACATCGAATTCTGTTCCCTGATTGTCCAAAAAAGAATGGGCTAGAAAAGCTTTGTTTTTTTTAACAACGTTGGGAATACAACAGCCGCTACCGGTAATTCTGTGACTCATAACAATATTACAATAGTACTTTTTTATTGAGGATAATCGGTAAATCTTGTAAAAAGTGTATGATGCCCAAATGCTTTTGTAAGCAATGAGATTAAATAAAAAAACAGAAAGAACCCTTAATAATTAGGCTTTTGCATAATCTTTTATGGAAGTACAGCTGCAGATTAAATTACGATCTCCAAAGGCTTCGTCCAGCCTTCTTACTGAGGGCCAAAATTTGTTGTCCATGACAAAAGCCAAGGGATAAGCCGCTCTTTGTCTGGAATAAGGGAGGTTCCAATCATCCGCAGTGAGCATGCCCAAAGTGTGGGGTGCATTTTTTAGCAGCGCGATACTGGCTTCATCCCCAGAATCAATCTCCATCCTGATGGAGATCATCGCATCACAGAATCGATCAATTTCCTCCAAGTTTTCACTTTCTGTGGGTTCGATCATCATGGTTCCGGCCACGGGAAAAGACACTGTAGGCGCGTGAAACCCGTAATCCATTAGTCTTTTGGCAATGTCTACTACTTCTATGTCATACTTTTTAAAGGGTCGGCAGTCGATGATCAATTCATGGGCTGTTCTTCCCTGTTCACCGCTATACAAAATATTATAGGCTCCTTCAAGTCTTTTGCTGATGTAGTTGGCATTGAGAATGGCCATTTCGGTGGCTTTTTTCAGCCCACTTCCCCCCAGCATTTCGATGTATCCATAGGAGATCAAACAGGCCAGTGCCGACCCCCATGGAGCGGCAGATATGGTATCTTTAGATGCGCTTCCTCCGGTTTGAACCACAGGGTGTTGTGGCAGGAAATCCGCAAGCTGGGCTGCCACACAAATGGGCCCAACGCCCGGGCCTCCCCCTCCGTGAGGAATGGCAAAGGTCTTGTGTAAATTCAAGTGACAAACATCCGCGCCAATTTCAGCGGGGCTGGTCAGTCCCACCTGTGCGTTCATGTTGGCTCCATCCATATATACCTGTCCACCACATTCGTGAATTTTTCCGGTAATGTCTTTTATGTTGGCCTCGAATACCCCGTGTGTGGAAGGATAGGTGATCATCAGCGCTGCGAGTTGATCGCGATACTCGTCTGTTTTTTCTGAAAAATCTTTCCAATCGATATTTCCCAATTCATCGGTTTCAACGACCACTACTTTCATTCCTGCCATTACGGCCGAGGCGGGGTTGGTTCCGTGGGCAGATGATGGAATCAGGCAGATATTCCGATGGGCCTCATTTCTGGACTCGTGATAGGCCCGTATGACCATCAGACCAGAGTATTCTCCTTGGGCTCCGGAGTTGGGCTGTAAAGAGGTGGCATGGAAGCCTGTAATTACACTGAGTTGATTTTCCAAACGATGAAGCATTTTGTGATAACCTTGGGCCTGTTCTTTCGGAACAAAAGGGTGAATATTCGACCATCTGGGCCAACTCAATGGCAACATTTCAGCGGCAGCATTGAGTTTCATCGTACACGAACCCAGCGAAATCATGGAGTGGTTTAAGGACAGATCTTTACGCTCCAGACTTTTGATGTAGCGCATCATTGCTGTTTCGGAATGGAAAGAATTAAAAACCTTATGGGTAAGATAAGGGCTTCTTCTTTTCTGATCAATGGGGTAGCGGTGATTTTCGATTTTCACTTTTCCATTGATGTTTTTTTGATGTACTACGGTTTCCAATACATTCAATATTTTTAAAAGGGCGACTTCGTCTGTGGTTTCATTGATGGCAATGCCCACAGTCTCCTGATCTATATAGTGAAAATTGATTTCATGTTTTTCTGCCTCAGTCCTTACTGCCACAGCATTGATTTTGATTTTTAGGGTGTCGAAATAATAGTCGTTGAGTTGGTTCAACCCCAAGTCGACCACTTTTTTTTCGAGTTTGGCGGCATTTAAATGTATCCTTTTGGCAATTTTTTTAAGGCCTTTGGGCCCGTGATAGACGGCATACATTCCCGCCATTATTGCCAGTAAGACCTGTGCGGTACAGATGTTAGAAGTGGCCCGATCTCTTTTGATGTGTTGTTCTCGGGTTTGAAGGGCCATCCTCAGGGCTGGGGTATCGTCCAGATCTTTACTTTGTCCGATGATGCGTCCCGGAATGTTTCTTTTATAGTCTGTTTTGCTGGCAAAATAGGCCGCATGAGGGCCTCCATACCCCAAAGGGATACCAAAACGCTGGGTGGTGCCTACCATTAAATCTACGCCATAGGTTCCCGGGGCTTCCAGCAAGGTCAAACTCAGTAAATCCGCAGCGACGATGGTTTTAAGACTAAAAGTTTTTGCCTTGCTAACCATGGCAGGCAAATCAATGATGTTGCCGTCTTTACCGGGATATTGAAAAAAGGCTGCAAAAAAGGAGGGGTCAAAATCTGTATTTTCGGCTTTGCCTACCACTAACTCAATCCCCAAGGGAAGGGCTCTGGTTTTCAATACTGCCAGGGTTTGTGGAAGGATATCTTGTGATACAAAAAGTTTATGAGCCTCTGATTTTTTTTGCTCCCGCGATCTTACCGAATAGGCCAAGGTCATTGCTTCTGCTACAGCTGTTGCTTCGTCCAAAAGGGAGGCGTTGGCCAACTCCATGCCCGTGAGGTCGCATACCATGCTTTGAAAATTAAAAAGGGCTTCCAATCTTCCTTGGGCAATTTCCGCCTGATAGGGGGTGTAGGCAGTATACCAACCTGGATTTTCCAATACATTGCGCTGAATGACCGCCGGGGTGATGGTGGGGTGGTAACCCATACCGATATAGGTTTCAAACAGTTGGTTTTCGTCAGAAAGTGTTCTTAACTCATTTAAAAAACGAAACTCACTAATTCCCTCGCGCAAGGCCATGGGTTGCTTTAATCTGATTTCTTCAGGGATGGTTTGCGATAGTAATTCCTCTATCGAATCGACTTCCAAAGCCGTTAACATTTTTGAAATCTCCTCTTCTTTTGGGCCTATATGGCGTAAAACAAATTTGTCTGGCTGCATATATTAAAGGTTTAAACAAAATTAGCCTTTAGATGTTCATCTTTTTCACCCCCTGCTGTCCATTTCTCCATTTTTTTTGAACAAAAATTCCACTTATTAACAGTTTACAGATACTTTTGTCCTGTGGTATGGATCAGCAAGCTTTTTGATATCTACGTTAGATACAACATTCATGTGGGCTTGGCAGTTTTTGCCCTCGCCCAGATCACCGCTTTGGATTTTGATCTTTCTTTGCGTTTCTCCCATCAATTGATTTTGTTTATTACTCCTTTTTTGGCTTATAACTTTATCAAGTTTCACCGATTTTTATGGGAGCGCATTGGCCGTAAAATCAAGGGACTTTTGTTTTTAATGGGATTTACTACATTTAGTCTTTTTCTCATTAAAGGAATAGGATTACAATTGCCCGTTTCTTCCCGGATCATTCTTTTTTTAACCCTTTTGTTGGTATTGCTCTACTGTTTGCCCTTACCGGGATTTACACTCAATTTTAGAGGGTTTAAGGGCTTAAAAATTCATTTGGTAACACTCAGTTGGGTAATGATCACCGTTTTTTTATCGCTTTCCATGGGCGGCCAGAACACAAGCGAATTTTCTCTGGTGTACGCTTTCCAACGCTATCTTTTTGTATTGGTGGCCACCCTTCCTTTTGAAATCCGAGATTTAAAATCAGACGATCCCCATCTGTCTACCTGGCCTCAAAAATTGGGGGTTTCAAATACCCAATGGTTGGGGGGACTTTTGTTGTTGCTTTTTGTTTTTTTGGAAATATACTATGCTGTCTCTTCAAATATTTTTTTGGTTTTGGGCATCGCGACCTTATTGATGGGATTTGTTTTAAAATCTAAAGCGGAACAATCCAAATATTTTTGCAGCTTTTGGGTGGAGGGAATTCCAATTTTATGGCTAATTTTAAAATACATAACTATTTAATATGCGGGTAATTTTATTAGTTCTTTTATGGCTCGTCCAGCCTCCCAAAGTAGAGGTGTTAGAAAAACCACAATATCAAGCTTTGGTTGAAAAAGGATATACGATTATTGATGTCAGAACACCTAAGGAATATGCGGAAGGTCATATCCAAGGGGCACTAAACATCAATGTCAAATCTGAGGCTTTTGTTACCGAAATCGAAAACCTTTCAAAATCAGATACGCTATTGGTCTACTGCCGCTCTGGAAGGAGAAGTCTTTATGCCGCACAAGTTATGGTTTCCTTTGGTTTCCAAAAAATTTATGACCTTGAAGGCGGTTTTTTAAATTGGGAATCGGAGTAGGTCAGATCAGCAGGCGTTATAAACGCCCAACTTTGACCCATACTTTTTGGGTTTTTTATCATTGAGTCAAAAAACCCCAGTATCAATCTATAATCTAAATCAAACTATATTCAAAAAAGTTTATGCCCAGGCCAGCGCCAAGAATTTGTCCTACCACTATTGCCAACAAAAACAGTATTGTTAAAACAAGTATTACAATTACAAATACTTTCTTTCGAGACCGAACTTGTTTTTTTACAAGTAAACGTAACATCCAGAAAGCCACTGCGAGTAAAAGGACGACAAAAATCTTTATAAACCACCGGAAGAAGTAAATCATAGCGTTAAGGATCAGATTTTTTTCGTACATCCAGATCACAGTATCTGTATATGTTTTGCCATTTCTTTGTCCAATAGCTTTTACCTTGTTGTTCCCTTCTTTAAGCTCTATATCTTCCCAAACTAAGGTGGTATTTTCCCCTGTTTTGATCCCTGCAGAGTTACCGTTTACAAATAGCTCTACATCACTAAGATTGGAATAGACCTTAACTTTTATTTTATCTCTTTCACGAATTTTGAAGCGTGAATTTGTCAGGTGGATTACAGGTTCCAGGCTCCAGTTTGCTTTATAGAAAAAGAAAACATCCTTTTTTGTTTTACGATCGTAAGAAACCATTCCTTTGTCGTTAATTCCAATTGCATCGCCCTCGCGTCTGAAATGGGAACCGAAATCGAACATATTCCAAACATAACTTCCCCATATGTAATCCCGATCGTTGATTACCTTCCAATTTCCTTCGTGTACAGTGGTCTGGTATTCTTCTGGGTGCCATTCGTGAAATATTGGGAAAGGCCTACGAATTTTTTCTTCGTGATGAATTACACTTCCTCCGGCTCCATATTCCGATACTCCAATTTTATAGCTTGGTTCCTCATAGTGAATTCGGTCTAAAAAATCACCCAGTTTGTGAGGTTTGGCGTAATACCAACCATAGTATTGATTCCACGCAATCATTTCAGGAATTTTATGTAGAGGATCTTCACTTCGCCTAACAAAAGATGCGCCCACCGTTTTTCGTGTTGGGTCTTCCACTTTTGCAAGCTTTTGTAGATCGTCAATAATGGCTGTTAAAACCGGATCGTTTTCCATGCCAATTTCATTATATATTCCCCAAAATAATATGGATGGGTGATTAAAGTTCTGACGGATTAATTCTTGCAGTTGCTGTTTGCTGTTTTTTCTAAATTCCTCAGAATCCGAATATCCATCCTGATTGCTTCCTACAAAAGGTATTTCCGCCCAAACCGTCATTCCTAACGAATCCGACAAAGAATAAAAAAACTCTGAATGCTGGTAGTGTGCCAGACGAATTCCGTTGGCTCCCATTTCTGAGATTAGTTTCATGTCTAGCCTGTGGTGCTTTTCTGATAAAGCAGAACCTACTTTGGCAAAATCCTGATGGCGGCTAACTCCTTTGATCTTTAAGTGCTCTCCGTTAAGGAAAAAACCTTTGTCTGGATCGGTATAGTAATACCTTAAACCCAGGGGCTGAGTAATTTCATCAATTATTTTTCCACCCTCTTTTACCAATACTTGGACTGAATAGAGGTAGGGTTCTTTTAGGCCGTTCCAAAGGTGTGGGTTGCTGATAAGCATCGAATGATTTGTATCTTTTGTTTCACCGGCATTGACCAAAACCTCTTTTTTGACTTGATGAACAATTTTTCCAATAGCATCGCTAATGATTACTACAAGCTCGATATTTGAATTTGATGCTGAGGCATTTGAAATTTTTGTTACTACAGCAACTTCAGCCTTTTCTTCAGTAATGTTATTCTGAAAAAGATAAACACCGGGCGAAGCAAAATCGAGTGGTGTAATGCAAACTTCCTCGGTTATTATAAGTTGTACCGGACGATAAATTCCCCCATAAATATTAAAATCTCCTCCCAAAGGAAGAACGTCCTCCGTTTCAGAATTATCAACTTTTACTTCGATATAATTGTCCTCCCCATATTTAACATTCTTTGTGATTTCGAATGTAAAAGCAGAATAACCACCACGATGCTCGCCCAAATGGGTTCCGTTTATACTCACATTAGCAATGGTTTGAACTCCTTCAAATTTTAAAAACAAACGTTTTCCTTTTAAAGCCCGATCTACAAAATATTTTTTGGAATAGTTTCCTTCTCCCCTGAAATATATATATCCCTGCGCTGCGTCTTCGGTATTCCATGTATGGGGCAGATCAACTACTTGCTCTATCAATTCTTCCCAAAGCGATGTTCCTTTAAAATCCCATTCTTTGTTTAAAGAAACTGACTGACGCTGAGCATTTACAGTAAAAAATAAACAAGAAAAGAGTGCCGATGCAATGAGTAATTGAATAATTTTCATAAAATTCTATTTTAAATTTTTGATGATTGCACCTCAAAAATCGAGACCACTAAACAAATATATATTTAATGTATATACGAAGGGCAACAAACAATTAGTTGGAGCCTATTATGTACTATTTTTATGTAAAGAATTCTTGTATTCACTTTGAGTCTTTCCCGTAATTTCCTTAAAAATACGGTTAAAAGATGTTTTTGAATTAAAACCACTTTCCAATCCGATTCCCTTTACTTTAAAGTGTAAATAAGCAGGATCTAAAAGCAAAGTCTTTACCTAATCTACACTAAATTTATTAAAAAGTTTATCGAATTTTTTCTTTTATCCTGAATTTATTACCTGTGAAATACCCAAATCATCAAGCATCATATCTGAACTATATACGGGGTTGAGGGCTGGCAAATTTGCTATCACTATTCAACCAATCCTACTCTTTTGAGTAACGCTTTTGGATCGGGTGCTTTACCTCTAAATCGTTTATAAAGGGTCATGGGGTGCATTGTTCCCCCTTTGGAGAGAATGTTTTCTTCAAAGGATTTTGCCGTTTGTGGATCAAAAATCCCTTTTTCCAAAAACAATTCAAAAGCATCGGCATCCATTACCTCTGCCCATTTGTAACTGTAGTACCCGGCGGAATATCCCCCTTGGAATATATGGGAAAATGCGGTACTGGTGCAATTCTCTGGATGATCCTTGGTGAATTGCACCCTTTTTAAGATAGTGTTTTCATGGGTTTTGATGTCCTTGATGGCTGATGCCTCTTTACAGTGATAGGATAGATCTAAAAATCCAAAACCCAATTGTCTGAGGGTTTGTAATCCCTGTTGAAAACATGCCAATTTTTTTAGTTTATCAACAAATTCCATGGAGATGGGTTCATCGGTCTTATAATGTTTGGCAAAAAGTCTTAGTGCCTCTTTTTCATAGCACCAGTTTTCCATGATCTGGCTGGGCAGCTCTACAAAATCCCAAAACACATTGGTGCCGCTCAATCCTCCATAAGTGGTATTAGCCAATATACCGTGGAGGGCGTGGCCAAACTCGTGGAAGAGGGTGGTCACTTCCTGAAAAGTGAGCAGTGACGGTTTGCTGGCCGTAGGTTTTGAAAAATTACAAACCATCGAAATATGAGGTCTTTGATCTTTTTTCTGACTACGGTAGGAGGTCATCCATGCCCCGTTTCTCTTTCCTGGCCTGGGAAAAAAGTCGGTATATAGCAGGGCATAAAAAGCCCCCTCGCTATTGTACACCTCATAGACTTCGACTTCGTGATGATAGCCTTCGAGGGCATTGTTTTTTACAAAACGCAAGCCGTATAATTTATTTGCAATATCAAAAACACCGGCTTTAACCTTTTCCAAAGGAAAATAGGGCTTAAGTAGCTGTTCGTCTAATTCCAGTTGCGCTTGTTTGAGTTTTTCCGACACATAGGCCGTGTCCCATTTTTCAAGGGTATTGAGGCCTAGGTTTTGCGTGGCAAAATCTTCCATTTCTTTCCACTCTTTTTCGGCAGCGGGATAGGCTTTTTGGTACAAATCTTCCAAAAAGTTGATGACATTTTCTTCGGAAGTTGCCATACGCTCTTCCAATACAAAGGCGTTGTGAGACTCGTAACCCAGCAATTCGGCTCTTTTTTTTCGGAGTTTGATCAAACGCAGTATGATGGCGGTGTTGTTGTGGTCGTTATCCTGAAAACTGCGACGGCCAAAAGCCAAACTCATTTTTTTTCGTAGTTCCCTGTTTTTGGCATAGGTCATCAGTGGAAGATAACTGGGATAATCCAAGGTAAATACCCAACCTATTTTGTTTTTGGATTGGGCCATTTCTGCCGCCATTTCTTTTATTTGATCCGGCAGACCTTCCAAGTCTTTTTCATCAGTGATGTGAAGTTCAAAAGCGTGGGTATCGGCCAAAATATTTTCACCAAAATTTAGGCTCAGCTGTGCCTTTTCGGTATCGATTTCTCGCAACAGCTCTTTTTTATCGTCGTTTAGCAATGCACCATTTCTGGCAAAACTCTTGTATTCTTTATCCAAAAGGGTTTTTTGCTCGACCGAAAGATTTTCTTGGTCTTGATTTTGGTAGATCGTTTTGATTCGGTCAAACAAAGCTTGGTTGAGCCTGACGTTATTTTGGAATTGAGTCAGCAAGGGCGAAGCCTGTTGGGTAGTTGCTTGAATGGCATCGGAAGTTTCGGCACTATTGAGGTTGAACAAAATGGCACTGTTACGGTCCAGTAGTTCCCCCGTATCTTGAAGGGCTTCGATTGTATTTTCAAAAGTCGGTGCATCGGTTTGACGGACGACCTTATCAATTGACTCCAATGCATTTTTGATATTTTCTTTAAGTGCAGGAATAAAATGTTCCGGTTGGATTGTACTGAATGGGATGGACTGATAAGGGGTATTAAATACCTCTAATAATGGATTATTCAATAGCTTAAGGATTAAGTTTTTTACTGCTGTTGATGACTTTTGCTTTGAGACCTTCTTTGTATTGGGCTACTTTATCGAGTATTGAGGTATCGGATGTTGCCACAATTTGCGCGGCCAAAATACCGGCATTTTTCGCACCATTCAGGGCTACGGTTGCCACAGGTACACCTCCGGGCATTTGGAGGATGGATAAAACAGAATCCCAACCATCTATGGAGTTACTCGATTTTACGGGAACACCGATAACGGGAAGGGGAGACACTGCGGCAATCATTCCTGGCAGGTGGGCGGCGCCTCCGGCTCCCGCTATGATTGCTTTAAGACCTCTTTGGTGGGCTTGATGCCCATAGTCCAACATTTTCTCAGGGGTGCGGTGGGCGGAGACGATGTCTACCTCTGTTTCGATTTCAAACTCTTTGAGGATGTCTATTGCTTCTTGCATGACCGGTAAATCCGATTCGCTGCCCATGATGATTCCTACTTTAGCCATATTATTTACTGATTACTGATAAGGTTTCTTTTACTTGTTCCGCCATTTTTCTAGCGGTATCTATTTTGGGGTGTATGATGGTGACATGTCCCATTTTTCGGAAAGGACGTGTTTCATTTTTACCGTAAATATGAGGAATAACTCCTTCAATGGCTAAAACCTGGTTGATGTTTTTATAAACCACGGGTCCGATATATTCTTCTTTACCTACAAGATTGACCATCACTGCAGCGGTTTTACTGGTTGTTATTCCCAAAGGCAAATCCAATACTGCTCGAATGTGTTGTTCGAACTGACAGGTATAGGAGGCCTCGATGCTAAAGTGTCCACTGTTGTGGGGGCGAGGAGCAACCTCATTGACCAAGACATCCCCCTCGGGGGTCAAAAAAAGCTCTACTGCCAAAAGGCCTATTTGTCCATATGCCGCTGATGTTTTTAGGGCAACTGCAATGGCTTTTTTTGCCACTTGCTCCGAAATTCTGGCCGGACACAACACATACTCCACTTGGTTGGCCGTGGGGTGAAACTCTGATTCTACTACCGGATAATGGACGGTTTCGCCTTGGGGACGACTGCAAACGATCACAGATAATTCCTTTTCGAAGGTTACCAGTTCCTCAATAAGGCAGGGACCGCTGTTCAGGTTTTCAATTTCCTTGTTGGAGTGAACAATAGATACTCCATAGCCATCATAGCCCATTTCAGACGATTTCCATACAAAAGGAAAAGATAACTCCCCTTTGATGATGGCTTCTTTGACTTGATCGAGGGTTTCGAATTCTTCAAAGGAAGCCGTAGGAATGTTGTGACTCTTATAAAATTTTTTTTGCAGACATTTATTCTGAATGGTTTTTAGTACGTGGGGTTGTGGATAAACTTTTACCCCTTCCTGTTCTAATTTTTCAAGTGCTTTGACATTCACTTTTTCAATTTCTATAGTCAGTACATCGACTTTTTTCCCAAAATCGTATACCGCTTGAAAATCAGTTAAATCTCCTTTTGTAAAATGGTCACAGGCAAGTGTTGCCGGTGCATTTTCGCTGGGATCCAAAACGCTGGTTTTGATGTCCCATTTTCGGGTGGGGTAGAGCAACATTTTACCCAACTGCCCTCCACCAAGTATTCCAAGAGTTTTTGATGTTGAAAAAAAATCCATTGCGAAGTTTTTACAAAAATACGTATAAGTTTTTTGCTTGAAAAAAAACAATACAATTTGGATATCTTTGCTACAAAATATTATTTGATGATCAATCTAGTACTCTTTGGAAAACCCGGTGCGGGAAAAGGAACCCAGGCAGAATTTTTAAAATCCAAATATCAATTGTTTCACCTATCTACAGGAGATCTGTTTAGACATCATATCTCTAAAAAAACAGTATTGGGAACATTGGCACAATCCTATATGGACAAAGGGGATTTGGTTCCCGATCAGGTGACCATCGACATGCTCAAGGATGCGGTCGAAAATAATCCGGACGAAAAGGGTTTTATTTTTGACGGTTTTCCCAGAACAACAAAACAAGCAGAGGCTCTGGATACTTTTTTGAGTGAAAACTCCATGCAAATCAGTGCCACTCTGGCCTTGGAGGCCGATGATGATATCTTGGTAGAACGCCTGATCAACAGGGGAAAAACCAGTGGCAGGACGGACGATCAGGACGAAAAAAAAATCAGAAACCGATTCGAGGAATACAATAATAAAACTGCGCCGCTAATTAGGTTTTATGATGCTCAGGGGAAATTTTACAGTGTGGACGGTGTAGGCAGCATTGATGAAATTACCCAAAGATTGACCGCACTAATCGATCGCTTGCTTTAAGGAATGACCGAAGCAAATTTTGTTGACTATGTAAAACTCAACCTTAAATCAGGAAAAGGAGGCAAAGGCTCTGTCCACTTACATCGAGAAAAATACATCACCAAAGGTGGACCCGACGGTGGAGATGGAGGCCGAGGCGGACACATCTTTATTCGGGCCAATCCCAACTTATGGACTTTGTATTCCTTTAAATTTTCAAGGCACTTCACGGCGGATCATGGAGGAGACGGTAGTAAAAACAGAAGCAGTGGTGCCCAAGGAAAAGACGTTTATATCGATGTTCCTCTGGGAACCGTCGTCAAAAATTCAGAAACCGAGGCAGTTCTTTTTGAGATCGTTGAGCCGGAACAAGAATTCATTTTATTGGAAGGTGGAAAAGGGGGATTGGGCAATTGGAATTTTAAATCTTCGACCAATCAAACCCCAAGATATGCTCAACCGGGAATCCCTGGACAAGAATTACAGGTTACCTTGGAACTTAAAGTATTGGCCGATGTGGGGTTGGTAGGCTTTCCCAACGCAGGGAAATCGACACTGTTGGCGGCCCTGACAGCTGCGAAACCAAAAATCGCCGATTATGAGTTTACCACCCTAAAACCCAACTTGGGCATTGTTCCTTATCGCGACTTTCAATCTTTTGTGATGGCAGATATCCCCGGTATAATTGAAGGGGCTGCAGAGGGCAAAGGATTGGGACACTATTTTCTTCGCCATATCGAACGCAATGCTCTATTGCTTTTTTTGATCCCTGCCGATACCTCAGACGTTAAAAAATCCTTTGATATTTTATATAGAGAACTTAGAACCTATAATTCCGAATTGATGGATAAAGACTTCATTGTTGTAATTTCAAAGTGCGATTTGTTAGACGAAGAACTCAAATCAGAATACGCTGAGGAAATGATTAAAAACTTTGGTGAAATTCCCCATTGTATGATTTCGGCAGTGGATCAAACGGGTTTAATTCCCCTCAAAGATTTAATTTGGAAAATATTAAACGCCTCACATGATTAGAATAAGATGGTCAATTCTTTTTTTCTTTTTTCCTCTGCTGATCCTTTCACAAGCAAAAACCCCACTGGTGAGCTATGATTACGAAAGTGATGCTGTGTACACCAAGGAATTAAGATTGCTAAAAAATAAAGCCAAACGGGAATCAACAGCCATAATCAAATCCATCGCTGAATTATCCTATAATTACAAAGACTGGGATACTGCCATTGATTATTACGAAAAACTTTTGGTTGACTCGCCAACGGCCGAAAATTATTTTAAACTGGGCGTGGCGGCAGCTCGAAAATCATTGGTGGTTTCCAGATTTTTGTCGGTTCCCTATATTTTAAAGGCCAAAAATTCTGTCCTTCAAGCCCACGAGTTACAACCCAAAAAAATGATATTTTTGAATTTATTAATTCAGTTGTATGCCGAAATCCCATCCCTTTTTGGGGGAAGTATTGCATTGGCTGAAACCAAAGCCGATTTGTTGCGGGATATTGATCCTGTCGAAGGAAGGATGATGCAGGCCTATGTCTTGGAAGTAAAAAATAATTATGAGGCTTCAAAATCAAAATACGCTGAGGTTTTCCGTTATTTCAAGGAAGAAATTCCAGCACCAGAACAATGGGGGAGTTCATTGAGAAGGGATTTGATTTTCGATTTGGGTAGGGCAGCTGCCGAATTTCAAATGGAGCCAGAATTAGGGATTGCCTTTTTAGACCATTACCTCAAAGATTACGGATTTAAGGACAATTACCCCTTGGAATGGGCCTATTATTATCGTTCAAAAATTTATCTTTACAGGAAGGAGTTTCAAGAGGCTGAAGCTTCGATCCAAAAGGCCTTGGAGATTAACTCCAATTTTGAAGAGGGTTTGAAATTTTTAAAAATTGTAAAGCTTGAGTAAATACCATTTTATAGCCATTGGAGGGAGTGCCATGCACAGCCTGGCTATCGCACTAAAGGAAAATGGTCATCAGGTCACTGGAAGTGACGATACAATTTTTGATCCTTCTTTGACCCAATTGCAGAAAGCTGAAATCTGTCCCGAACAAATGGGTTGGCATCCTAAAAAAATAAACAAAAATTTCGATGCAGTCATTGTGGGAATGCATGCCAAAAAAGATAATCCCGAACTGTTGGCTGCAGAAAAAATGGGTGTACCACTTTTTTCCTACCCCGAATTTATTGCCCAATATGCCCGGAACAAAACTAAGGTAGTGATTGCGGGAAGCCATGGCAAAACTAGCATTACTGCTATGGTTTTACACGTATTGAATTATCATCAAAAATCAGTGGATTATATGATTGGTGCCCAATTGGAGGGCTTTGAAAATTCAGTTTTTTTGTCTGAAAACAACGAATTTATCCTTCTTGAAGGAGATGAATACCTGTCTTCTCCTATTGATCTTAGGCCCAAATTCCATCATTACGGCCCTCAAATTGCATTGATCAGTGGAATTGCGTGGGATCATGTCAATGTTTTTAAAACAGAAGCGGATTACTATCGTCAGTTTGAAATATTCATTGATTCCATATCGGCAGGCGGCGTTTTGGTCTACAATGAAGCAGACATTGCATTGCGTAAAATGGTCGCGGATTCTCAGAACACCATCAGAAAAGAGCCCTACGGTAAGCTAGATCATACGGTTTCTAAGAGTATAACTTATCTGGAAACCAATGAGGGCCCCATTCCCTTAGCCATCTTTGGAAGGCATAATCTGTTCAATCTCTCCGGAGCCAAATGGCTTTGTCAACTGATGGGTATTGACGAAGACGATTTTTACCAAGCCATTAGCAGTTTTAAAGGTGCTTCAAAACGCTTGGAACGACTGGCTAACGGAAGAACTAGTTACCTTTTTAAGGATTTTGCCCATGCCCCAAGTAAGGTAAAGGCAACCACCCAAGCCGTTAAAGAACAGTTTCCTGATTACAAGCTTGTTGCCTGTCTGGAATTGCATACTTACAGCAGTTTGGATCCTTCATTTATTATCCACTATCGCAATAGCATAGAAAAAGCAGATTTACCTATCGTGTTTTATGATCCTGAAGCTCTGAAAATAAAAAACAGACCCCCTATCAGTCCTGAAGAAATTCTTGTGGCATTTGGCCTCCCGGAGTTAATAGTTTTTACAGAACCACAAAAATTGAAAGATCACCTTTTGGAACTGGATTATCATCAAAAAGTTTTGTTGATGATGAGTTCCGGAAATTATGGTGGGCTGGATTGGGAAGCTTTAAAATCCAAACTATCTCATTACTAAAATTCTGTATTAATTTTTATTTTTTTTTAGATTAAAAACTCATGTCTGATTTGCCCTCAAATCTAACGAACAAACAATGGAATCCTGATGACCGTCCTAGGGGAAAACTTAAGGAAAAAGCATCCAAAGCCCATTCTGTTGATGAATTTCTGGCCATTATCATCGGAAGTGGAAGCCAGGGAGAAA
This sequence comes from Flavobacteriaceae bacterium UBA3159, assembly GCA_002364535.1. Lineage (GTDB taxonomy): Bacteria > Bacteroidota > Bacteroidia > Flavobacteriales > Flavobacteriaceae > UBA8316. The sequence goes on from DEYL01000051.1 coordinate 28,999, forward strand.
GCATTGTTGAATTGATGAAACGCATTTTACATCATCAGAAAAACAGACTGATGGATCTGGAAAATATCTCATTACAAAATCTGATGCAATTCAAAGGTGTGGGACTGGTCAAGGGCACGATTTTGGCCCATAATAACCCTTCGGGAAATCTAATCCCCAGTCCACAAGATCACAACATAACTCAAAAATTCATCAAGGTTGCTAGTAATTTCGACATTCTAATTTTGGACCATCCAATTGTCTCTGAAAAGCGTTATTTTAGCTTTAAAGATGAAAAATTGATCTGAATGATACTGGTTTATTCTCACAAAATAACGCCTCGTTTGACCTATATTTTCAGGCAAATTTTTATAAGGATCCTAGAACTTCCTGTGAATTTCACCTCTACCATTGAGAAATTCGTTTCTCATTCCGGACCCAAACTGAGCTATACCTGTCAACCCCTTGGAAAGGAGTTTTTTATCGGATCCAGCGATCTGCTTTTCCAACAGGGTATACAAGAAGTCCCTATTGAAGTATTTAATTGGTCAGATATTCCCGCTTTTTTTAAGCTGGGCAAACCATCTCAATTGCCTTATGATATTTTTGCGTCTTCCTTTTATCTGATGAGTAGATATGAAGAATTTCTTCCACAGGTAAAAAATGAGTTGGGCGCCTTTTTGGCATACCAAAGCTTGGCCTCTAAAAATAACTTTTTAGAAATGCCTCTTATAGATTTATGGGCAGTGCGGTTGAAAGATAAATTACATGAGTTTTTTCCCGAGTTGCCTCATGTATCATGGAAAAAACCAAAATTTCAACCCATCATTTCAGTTGTTAACCCTTATAAGTATCAAAAAAAATCTTTACTGCTGAAGCTGACCCATACCCTTAATGCGCTGTGGCACTTGGACTTTTTTTCTGTAATCGAGCAATACTTGGTTCTCCTGGGCTTGAAAAAAGACCCGCACAATAATTTTGAAGCCTTGGAAGCGCTTTTCAAGCAATTCGGGAATCAACCCCTGTATTTTTTTCTTTTTTCCAAAAATACTTTTTACGACAGAGGCGTTTCAACCTACAATTTTAGCTTTCGAAAACTCGTCAAAAATACTGCCGATTTGAATCATGTTTCCCTTTTGGCCTCCTATGCCTCCCAACAGGATTCCAAATATTTGAATTACGAATGTGATCAACTCAAAAGATTGATCATCAAAAAGATTGATTCGGTAAGGTTCAATTACGGACTTTTATCTACTTCCTCTTGTTATTACAATCTTTTGGAACAAGAAATTTTCGAGGATTACAGCATGGGCTATAAAGATGAAGTGGGTTATCGTGCTTCCACGGCTGTTCCCTTTTATTTTTATGATTTGAACAACGATCTGCAAACTTCATTAAAAATTCACCCTGTAGTGGCCGATGAGGTGGGATTGAGGATGTTTACTAATAAAAAGGCTTTTAAAAAACTAGAAAAACTCTACGAAAACCTACCCACCCGTTCTGCCTTTCATGCGATTTCTTTTTCCAATGCAATACTCAATGCTGAGGAGACCAAAAACAGCTGGGCTGATCAATTCATTAACTACATCCAATACCATGCGCGATAAAAATCAGATCACTGATATGTTTTTCGATTTGGATCACACCCTTTGGGATTTTGAAAAAAACTCAGCCCTGACTTTTGAGAAGATTTTTGATGAGCTCCACGTCGATCTCAATCTCAATGATTTTCTAGGGGCCTATGAATGTATCAACCACCAATATTGGAAGCTGTATAGGGAAAATAAAATTTCTCAAGAAGAACTCCGGCACATGCGTTTGATCAAAACTTTCCAAGCCATTGATTTTGCATTTGATCCTACCGAGATAGATTCGATTTCCGATCAATATATTTTACATCTTTCGACTTTTTCCAACCTCTTTGAAGGAGCGATCTCCCTTTTGGAAGAACTTAAAGGTAAATATCAACTCCATGTCATCACCAATGGTTTTGAAGTGGTTCAACATCACAAAATAAATAACTCAGGCCTTTCATCCTATTTTGAAAATATTTTTACAGCTGAAAAAGTGGGCTATAAAAAACCCAACCCGATCATTTTCAAACACGCGCTTGACCAGACCAATGCGATTGCCAATAACTCTTTAATGATAGGGGATAGCCTTGAGGCTGATATTTTGGGGGCCTTGAATATTGGAATGCAGGCCATACATTTCAACTCTCACAACGAACCCCTGCATGATCATTGTCCGATTGTACAAAATTTGGACGAAATAATACTTATGCTATGATTTTTAGATTCATGCTTTTATCACGAACAGGAAAGTTTTAAATTCGCCAGAAAATGGAATTGCAAAAAGCACAAAAAATTGTTGATAACTGGATCAAGGAACATGGTGTCCGTTATTTTGATGAGTTGACCAACATGGCCCAACTGACCGAGGAGGTGGGTGAGGTAGCCCGTATCATTGCCAGAAGGTATGGAGAGCAAAGTGAAAAAGATAGTGACAAGGCTAAAGATCTTGGAGAGGAACTCGCTGATGTTATCTTTGTTGTGATGTGTTTGGCCAACCAGACCGGTGTGGATCTTCAACATGCCTTTGATAAAAAAATGAAAATCAAATCGGAAAGAGATCACGAACGTCATCAAAACAACCCTAAGTTGAAATAATACACCTGTATGAAGTTAAACATACATCACCCAAGCCAAGAGGCAAATGGTGAACTCACCATCACCGGTTCGAAAAGCGAATCAAATAGATTGTTGGTGCTAAAAGCTTTGCATCCCCAAATTGAAATTCAAAATCTCTCCAATTCTGATGATTCTCAGGTTACTCAAGAGGGATTGAATAGTAAAAGTAATATCATCGATATCCATCATGCTGGGACGGCCATGCGTTTTTTGACGGCATATTTTGCCATTCAGCCCAATCGAGAAATTGTTTTAACGGGATCTGAAAGAATGCAAGAACGTCCGATAAAACTACTGGTAGATGCATTGAATAGCTTGGGAGCAGATATCACTTACGAAAAGGAGGTTGGTTTTCCCCCTTTGATCATCAAGGGAAAGGAAATTAAGATAAATCGAGTTGCCTTACCTTCAAACATCAGTAGTCAGTATATTTCGGCTTTGATGCTGATTGCTCCATCACTAAAGAATGGATTGAAAATCGATCTGGTAGGAGAAACCACTTCAGTTCCCTACATTAAAATGACCCAGCGTATCATGGATCAATTGGGTTTTGAGACCGCCTTCGACGGAAACCAAATCGCCATACAACCTGCCTCCAAAATTGAAACCAACCAATGGACTGTTGAGTCTGACTGGAGTTCTGCCTCCTATTTTTATTCTATTGTGGCTTTGGCGCTTAGAAGTGAGATCTCTTTAAACAGTTATTTTGAAGAAAGTAGACAAGGTGATGCTGCCCTAACTGAGATTTATCAAAAATTTGGAGTAAAAACCACCCATTCCGATGGAAAAATTACGCTTTCCAAAACAGCCGATTTTACCCTCCCCAATTACATAATGATCAATCTGAAAAACACTCCCGATTTGGCGCAAACCATTGCGGTTACCTGCCTTGGGCTTAATATTGATTGTAAGCTCACGGGCTTGCACACGCTGAAAATAAAAGAAACAGATCGTTTGGCTGCACTTAAAATTGAAATCGAAAAGCTGGGAGCCAGGGTGAAAATTACCGACAGAAGCTTGGAACTTATCAATACCGGAAATATCAATAAAAATATTTTCATAGACACCTATAACGATCACAGAATGGCGATGGCTTTTGCTCCTATGGGATTAAAAGTACCCATCAACATTAATAATGCTGGGGTAGTTTCTAAGTCTTATCCCGGTTTTTGGGAAGATCTGAGGAAAATAGACTTTGATCAAAATATCATTTAGTTTTTTTATCACCTTTTACTTGACACCCCCCCCTTTAAGACACTATATTTGCAGTGCAAAAAACATTAACCATGAAATTATCAGACTTTAGTTTTGACCTTCCTAATATGTTATTGGCACAAAGACCTTCTGCGGGAAGAGACGAATCCCGTTTGATGGTACTCAATCGTGTTGAAGAGACCATCAGCCATCATACCTTTAAAGATGTAATTGACTTTTTCGATGAGGGTGATGTAATGGTATTGAACAATACTAAAGTTTTTCCTGCCAGACTTTTTGGAAACAAAGAGAAAACGGGAGCCAGAATTGAGGTTTTTTTGTTGAGAGAACTCAATGAAGATCAAAGATTGTGGGATGTCTTGGTTGATCCTGCAAGAAAAATTAGAATTGGAAATAAACTTTATTTCGGAAACGACGACAGCTTGGTTGCCGAGGTAATTGACAATACCACCTCTAGGGGGAGAACCCTTCGTTTTCTCTTTGACGGTTCCTACAGCGAATTTCGATCTAAGCTCAAAGAATTGGGTCAAACTCCGCTTCCAAAATACATCAATCGTCCCATTGAGCAGGAAGATGAGGAACGCTATCAAACTATTTACGCAAAACATGAAGGCGCCGTTGCAGCCCCTACTGCAGGGCTCCATTTTTCAAAACATTTGATCAAAAGACTTCAAATCAAAGGGATTGATCTTGCGGAATTGACTTTACACGTTGGACTGGGAACTTTCAGTCCTGTCGAGGTGGAAGATCTTTCCAAGCATAAAATGGACTCTGAGGAGTTGATCATCACTCAAGATGCCGCTAATAAGGTCAATAATGCATTGAAGACCAATCGGAAAATCTGTGCTGTGGGAACCACTGTTATGAGAGGTTTGGAGTCGTCCGTATCATCTATGGGCACTCTCAATCCTTATCAGGGATGGACGCATAAGTTTATTTTTCCTCCCTATGATTTCTCTATTGCTAATTGTATGATTACCAATTTTCATACGCCAAAATCTACATTATTGATGATGGTTTCTGCATTTGCGGATGTTGATTTTGTCAAAGAAGCCTACAAGCAAGCTATTAAGAATAAATATAACTTTTATTCTTACGGTGACGCCATGCTCGTCATATAACAGCAATAGAAGTCCTATGAACAGGATTTTCAAACAAGAGAGTTGATGAAACCCAAAATAAAAAAGGACATTCGTTCCCTATCACTCGAGAATCTCAGGGATTTTTTTACGGAAAATCAAGATCAGGCTTTTCGTGGCAACCAGGTATACCAGTGGTTGTGGCAAAAGGGCATTCACAATTTTGAAGGGATGACCAATCTTTCAAAATCGACCAGAGCCTTGTTGGAAGCCCATTTTGTGATCAACCATATCGATATAGATCAGCAACAAAAAAGCAAAGATGGAACCATCAAAAATGCGATAAAACTGCACGACAATTTGGTGGTTGAATCGGTTCTGATTCCCACCGCAACTCGAACTACTGCTTGTGTTTCTTCTCAGGTAGGGTGTAGCTTGGACTGTAAATTTTGTGCTACTTCCAAAATCAAAAGAATGCGAAACCTTAATGCCGATGAAATCTATGATCAGGTGGTCGCCATGGATCAGCAAAGCCGTTTGTGTTTTGACCGACCCCTGTCCAATATCGTGTTTATGGGAATGGGAGAGCCGCTTATGAACTACAAAAACCTGATCAATGCTATTGATAAAATCACCCAGTCAGAGGGATTGGGTATGTCACCCTCTCGAATCACAGTCTCTACCTCGGGAATTCCCAAAATGATGATGAAAATGGCCGATGACCAAGTGCTCTTTGGTTTGGCCGTTTCGCTCCACAGTGCCCGGCAAAGTTTGAGGGAGCAATTGATGCCTTTTGCAGAAAAATTTCCCCTCGAAGATCTTGCCCATGCGATCAAATATTGGTATAAAAAAACAGCAAAAGTCGTCACCTACGAGTATGTTGTCTGGAAAGGCATCAATGATGATTATCAAGACATCAACGCTCTGGTAGACTTTTGTAAAATTTCGCCTTGTAAAGTAAATTTGATAGAATACAATCCCATCGGAGATGACCAGTTCTTTCAGGCAGAGAAAGACAGAATCAAGGCTTACGAAACGGCTTTGGAAGCCGAAAGAATCACCGTTACAATCAGAAGATCAAGAGGTAAGGATATTGATGCCGCCTGTGGTCAGTTGGCCAATAAAGGAGAACGGGTGTAGATTGTATTTCCTGAATGAATAGTGGTATCTTTGAGATGAAATGAAAGTTGTAGAGCGAATAAAGGAACCCATTTATGAGGAAATGGAGCTTTTTGAAAAAAAGTTCAAGACCTCCATGTCTTCCAAGGTCGCTTTACTCAATAGAATTACTCACTTTATTGTCAATAGAAAAGGTAAGCAAATGCGTCCCATGTTTGTTTTTCTGGTTGCCAAAATGCTGGGCAAGGGTAAAATAAATGAAAGATCTTACCGAGGAGCAGCGGTTATCGAATTGATCCATACTGCTACACTGGTACACGACGATGTGGTGGATGACAGCAATCAGCGCAGGGGATTCTTTTCCATCAATGCGCTGTGGAAAAACAAAATTGCGGTTTTGGTGGGGGATTACCTGCTCTCCAAGGGGTTGTTGCTTTCGATAGAAAATGAAGATTTTGATTTGCTGAAAATCATCTCTGTTGCGGTACGGGAAATGAGTCAGGGAGAGCTTTTACAGATCGAAAAGGCCAGAAACCTTGACATAACGGAAGAAATTTATTATGAAATCATTCGCCAAAAAACAGCAACCTTACTTGCTGCTTGCTGCTCTATGGGGGCCAAGTCGGTTGATGCCGAAGATGAGGAGGTCGCCAAAATGCACAAGTTTGGTGAACTCTTGGGGATGGCCTTTCAGATCAAAGACGATTTATTTGATTATTCAGAGCAAAAAATAGGCAAGCCTACCGGTATCGACATTAAAGAGCAAAAGATGACACTGCCCATGATCCATGCCCTCAATGTAATGGATCGTTCCAATAAAAAATGGTTGATCAATACGGTCAAAAACCACAACAAAGACAAAAAAAGAGTACGCGAGGCCATCCAAAGGATCAAAGAAGCAGGTGGGCTTGAATTTGCCGAAGAAAAAATGGAGTATTTCCGCGTTCGCGCCATAGAGATACTCAAAACCTTTCCCAAAAATACTTACCGAGATTCTTTGGAGTTGATGCTCAATTATGTGATTGAGCGCAGCATTTAGATCACAAAACTTGAATTTGACTGGTGGGGTTTTGCCCAATGCCCATATAATTTTATTTTTATAGAAATATTTCCTTTGATTTGATTTCAAGAAGTACCATTGACAAAGTATACGAAACCGCTCGACTGGAGGAGGTGATTGGTGAGTATGTGACCTTGAAAAAGTCGGGAGCCAATTTTAAAGGATTAAGCCCTTTTACTCAAGAGAGAACCCCGAGCTTTATGGTTTCTCCTGCCAAGCAAATTTGGAAAGATTTCAGTAGCGGAAAAGGGGGCAATGTCATCGCCTTCTTGATGGAGCACGAACACTTTACTTATCCTGAGGCCATACGCTACTTGGCCAAAAAATACAATATAGAAATAGAAGAAACGGAGCAAACGCCGGAGGAAAAGCAAATCAAAGATACCAAGGAGAGTATGTTTTTGGTTGTACAATATGCTGCGGCCTTTTTCGAAAAAAACCTTTGGGAGACCGAAGCGGGAAAATCCATAGGTTTGACCTATTTCAAAGAGCGAGGTTTCAAAGACGAAAGCTTGAAAAAATTTGCCTTGGGCTATTCCCCCGATTCCTATGATGCACTGAGTAAGCAGGCCCAAAAGGAAGGCTATAAATTGGATTTTTTAGAAAAAACAGGATTGGTCATAGTCAATGAGGATCGGCAAGTTGATCGTTTTAGAGCTAGGGTTATTTTTCCAATCCGCAGTATGTCGGGTAGGGTTCAGGGCTTTGGGGGAAGAATATTGTCCCAAAATAACAAAATAGCAAAATACCTCAATTCACCCGAAAGTGAAATTTACAACAAGAGTAAGGCACTGTACGGAATTTTTGAGTCCAAACAAAGCATAGCCAAAAACGATGTTTGTTATTTGGTTGAGGGTTATACCGATGTCATCCAGATGCATCAATCGGGGATCACCAATGTGGTCTCCTCTTCAGGAACCGCACTGACAGTGGATCAAATCCGCATAATCAATCGTTTGACCTCCAATATTGTTGTTTTATTTGACGGAGATGCGGCTGGACTCCGAGCATCTCTGAGGGGGATAGATTTGATTTTGGAGCAAGGCATGAATGTAAGGGTATGCACTTTTCCCGAAGGGGATGACCCCGACAGTTTTGCCCAATCACGTCCTACCGAGGAAATTAATAATTTTTTGGAGGAACAGTCCAAGGACTTTATCCAATTCAAAGCGTCATTGCTCTCTGACGAGGGAAAAAATGATCCCATCCGTAAAGCCGAGATCATCAGGGAGATCGTCGAGAGTATTCACAAGATTCCCGATGCGATCAAGCAAGAGATATACATTCAGAATTGTGCCGAGATCATGCAGATCTCAGAGGATGCATTGTTCAGTGCTTTGGCTCAAATTAACCAAAAAAACAAACAAAAAGCAACCAAGAAATTTATTCCCAACGAATCTGTTGCTTTGGTCAAAAAAACAACGGATCTCGCTGCCAAAGTCGATCGTGTTTTTGAGTTAGAGAGACAGATCATTTCCATTCTTTTGACCTATGGAAATCAAAAGTTGGATTTTGAGGAACCCATTTCGACCACCAATGAGCAGGGGGAATTGATAGAGGAAACCCAAAAGATTTCTGCCAAGGTCTACGAGAAGATTTTTTTGGATCTTCAGCAGGATGAGATTGAATTGAGTCACGAAACCTTTAAAAAGATTTTCTATAAACTCATCGATTTTTACCAGAGTGATCAGGGCGACTTAAACCTTGAAAAGATCATGCAAACAGATGATTTGATCCAAAATGAAATCATCACCGATTTGGTCATGAAAGAGGAACAATATCAATTGCACGACTGGGAAAAAAGAAACGTTTTTGTCAAAGTCAAAGGCAGTGAGGTCGTCCGACTGGTCAGCGAAACAATCCTATCAATGAGGCGATACTTGATTGACCAAAAAATAATTGAACTCCAATTGGAAACCAAAGAACAGGACGACAATCAAGAAACGCTGCGGGAAATCCAAATGTACCAGGGTTTAAGAAATATAATCTCCAATAAACTTCACCGGGTTATTTAAACTAAATTCATGTTTTTGGCCTAGAGATACAAGTCAAACATATTGTTTACATTGAGTTTGTGCATCATTCTGTTTTTGTAGGAGTTGACTGTTTTCTGATTGATGTTTAATCGCTCGGCTATCTAAATATTTCGCTTGCCATCAGTGAGGTATTTAAGCACCTCAATTTCTCTTGAGGAAAGTGTTCAAAAACGATTTCTGGGTTTTTCAATGTCAAGATCCAATTTTAACTCATTGTTAAAGTTATTGGTGATGTGTAGCTTATAAGATTTGATCTTGTTGATGGCATCGGCCATGACCGATGCTTTGATGTTTTTAGACAGAAATCCAATGGCTCCTGCTCTTAACAGGGGAACACTTTAAATTTGCTGATCTTGGGTGGTTAACAAAACCACGTTGATTTCAGGGTTTACACTTTTGACTTTACCTATTAAGTCAATGGGACTCACGTTGGTGAAAGACATTTCTGAGATCAGAATGTCTACCGGGTTGGATTTGATGTATTCAATGGCTTAATCGATATCACCAAAGGCGTGGACAACATCCAAAAAATCGTAATCCGCGAAGAAAGTTTTGAATCCGCACCTCACAAGAGGTTGTGGATGAATTACAAGTAGGTTAATTATAATTCGGGGCAAATTATTTTAATATTAAAAGTTAATAATTTTTTTTCAATCCATTACATCAAAAGGGGAGTTGGAATTTCACAAACGGGGATTGGGTTCATTTTGTGTTGGTTTTGGCGGTTGAAATTCATGTAAATTTCAATGATATCCATTTGATTTTGATCCAGCCCTTTGAGAGATGGATTTCGCTCCAGCTCTCCCATGGCCCACTCTAGGTCGTTGTAATTGGTACCCATTTGTTCTTCATCGGTTCTGTTGTCACTCCACAAACCGTCGGTAGGAGCAGCCTTTTGTATGCGCTCAATTACTTCGAGGTATTGGGCCAGTTCATAAACCTGAGATTTTAGTAAATCGGCAATGGGGCTCAGGTCGACCCCTCCGTCCCCGTATTTGGTATAGAACCCCACACCAAAGTCCTCCACCTTATTCCCTGTTCCTGCAACCAAGTAACGGTGCAATGCTGCAAAATAATATAAAGTGGTCATTCTCAGTCGAGCTCTGGTGTTGGCCAAACTGAGCAATTGTTCCTCCTTCATGGTGGTGGCGGGTAGCCCCTCTACAAATCGATCAAAAACTCCCGTAAGAGAAATGTTGTGATGGCTAACATTGTCAAACTTTTTCTCCAACCAATCGATGTGCTGTTTGGCTCTGGAAACTTGATTTTGGTGTTGGTGAATTTCCATTTCAAGGCACAATACTGGTGCATTGGTAAGGCTGCAGAGTGAAGAAGTAACCGCAGAGTCAATTCCTCCAGATACCCCTACCACAAAACCGTTCATTTTCGAATTTTTCAGATAATCTTTCAACCACGCCACAATATGGTTGACTACTTTTTCAGGTGTTTTCATTATTTTAAATAAAGACCGCTTACATTTGTATATCGAAGTTACATTGGAATAAAAATAAATCCAATTAAATGAGATTGATTATTTGCCGAAGTTGTCGAATATTTATTGTACTGTCCTTTTTTTTGTTTTCCATTGGCTGTAACAACACAAATTCTAATGAATCAGAAATTCTATCCATCCCCTTGGAGTTATCCATCGATAGATTTGATAAGAAGTTTCATCTGTCGGAGGCCGATGACATTCCTGCTCTGAAAACCACTTACCCCTTCCTTTTTCCCAATAAGTTTAGTGATGGTGTATGGATCAATAGACAAAAAGACAGTTTACAACTCCTTTTGTTGGAAAATGTAGAAGAAAAATTTGCTTCAATGGCTCCACTTGAAGATGACTTGGAGTATCTTTTTAAGCACCTGAAATATTATTTTCCAAAAACCCAAACCCCTAGGGTTATTGGAGTGATTAACAATGTTGATTATCAGAGTAAAACCATTTATGCTGACTCCCTGTTGCTTGTCTCTTTGGACACCTATTTGGGTTCAGACCACTATTTGTATGAAGGCATACCTCAATACGTCCGTCAAGAAATGGACATTCAGTTTCTGGCTTCTCATGTAGCCGGTAAATTTGCAGCCAACAAAATACCCCCCACCAAAGACAGGTCGCTTTTGTCTCAAATGATTTACCACGGAAAACAAGTCTACTTTAAAGAATGGGTATTGCCCCAGTCAAGTGATGCGCAAAAAATGGGCTATACCGATACACAAATCCAATGGGTGATCGACAATGAAATGTACATGTGGCAATATTTTGTCCAAAAACAATTGTTGTACAATACCGACCCTTCCCTTACTCAAAGATTTATAGAACCGGCACCATTTTCAAAATTTTATTTGGAAATAGACAACGAATCGCCCGGACGGGTGGGCGTTTGGATGGGTTGGCAAATCATCAAATCCTATATGGAACGTTATCCAGATACAGAGATTAGTGCCCTACTGAATCTTCCCGCTCAAACCCTGTTCTCAAAATCCAATTACAAACCAAGAAGATAATGGCCAAAAAAACAAGTCCGATTAGTATAGAAGTAACTGTAGATGAAAATAAAGTTCCCGAAAAGATTGTTTGGTCAGCGCCAGATGGAGGGGTAGAAAACGAGGAGGCACAGGCCATGCTTTTGGCCCTATGGGATGGACAAAATCAAGAAACCCTCAGGATGGATTTGTGGATCAAGGAAATGCCTATCGATCAGATGAAAATGTTTTTTCATCAAACCTTACTGACCATGAGTGATTCCTTCCTCCGTGCTACTCAAGACGAAAAAATGGCAGCAACCATGAAGGATTTTTGTGATTATTTTGCAGAAAAACTCAACCTTAAAAAAGACGGTTAAAAGTTATCAATACTTTGGTTGATCTGTTGAATATAATTCAAAAGTGGCTCCCGACCCAGTCTTTTTTCGGAAGAGGTGACAAAATATAGCGGCAGGCTTTCCCAATCCTCTTTAAGTACCTCAAGATAGCCTGATACTTTAGTTTCGATTTCCTTTTCTTTGATTTTATCGACTTTGGTAAATACGATGGAGAATGGAATAAAATGTTCTCCCAACCAGCGCAAAAAATCCAGATCAATGGGTTGTGGTTCGTGGCGAATATCAATCAATAGAAAAGCTGATACCAATTCCTTCCTTTTGGTGAAATAATCGACAATAAACTTCTGGAAGGTTTTTTTTTGGGTTTTAGAAGCTCTGGCATAGCCATAGCCGGGTAAATCGACCAAATACCATTTCTTGTTGATTAAAAAATGATTGATCAATTGTGTTTTTCCGGGTCGTGAAGAAGTTTTGGCTAGTTTTTTTTGGTTGCACAACATATTGATCAATGAAGATTTCCCAACATTAGACCTCCCGATAAAGGCATATTCCGGCATTTTGGTTTTTGGGCAGTGATCCACCCTGGTGTTGCTCACAACAAATTCAGCATGGGCAACATTCATTGTGGGGAATTAAAGGTTGTATTTCTCCATCCAGTAGTGCATGATCTCATTGAAACGTTCGGGATGTTCCATCATGGGGGCGTGACCGCACTTGTCAATCCAGTAAAGATCAGAATTGGGAAGCAGTGAATTGAATTCATCGGCCACATTGGGCGGGGTAACACTGTCTTGAGCTCCCCAGATGATTGCAGTTCTGGTCTTCATGTTGGGTAAGTCTTTGGCCATGTTATGTCGAATGGCACTTTTGGCAATGGCCAATGTTCTTATCAGCTTGTTGCGATCGTTGACCGACTCAAAGACTTCGTCTACGATTTCTTTGGTTGCAACTTTGGGATCGTAAAAAACCTCTTCACTTTTGGCTTTTATATAATCATAATCTCCTCTTTTGGGATAGCCGTCTCCCATAGCATTTTCATACAGTCCTGAACTTCCTGTTATGATCAATCCCTTTACCATTTCGGGATGACACTTGGCATACAACAAAGCGACATGACCTCCTAGAGAATTACCCAAAAGAATTACATCTTTTAGTTTTTTGAAGTTCAAAAAGTCATCCAAAAATTCGGCGAGAGATTTGACTGAAGAATTGATCAATGGTAATATATAAACCGGGAGTTCCGGAACCAATATTTTGTAACCTTTACTGGGGAAATAGTTCATTACTCCCTCAAAATTACTCAACCCTCCCATCAATCCGTGCAAAATGACTACCGGAGTACCTTCACCTAATTCAATGTAGCGGTAATCTGCCTCAGTAATAATTTGTTTCTCAAGCATCACTAGTAAATAATTCCAAAGATATGCAATTCACTTGTATGATTTGTATTTAATTTTTTTTCATCCCGTTTTATTGGTGTGGGAGGGGAGTGGTTAAATTTATTAACAATGTGGTATAAAGTGGTAAAAAGTGGTAAAATTGGTTTATATTTGGTTGAAATTGAACGAAGAACAGCATGCAGCATTTTATCGGTACATACGAGTGTAAGGCCGACGCAAAGGGGCGTATCATGCTTCCTGCTGCATTGAAAAAACAACTTTCGAACCATCTGAATAAAAGTTTTGTCATCAAAAGAGCTGTTTTCAATAGCTGTTTGGAATTGTATCCTCTGGATCAATGGGAAGGTTTAATGGAAAAAGTTAACAAGCTCAATCGTTTCAATAAGAAAAACAATGACTTTATCCGGCGTTTTACTGCGGGGGTAAAATTGTTGGAGATTGATGCAACGGGAAGGCTATTGATTCCAAAAGATTTAACAAACCACGCCAAAATTTCGAAAGAGGTAGTCGTTTCATCGGTTGTCAATATTCTGGAGATTTGGGACAAAGGCCTTTATGAAAAAGCGATAGATGAGGCAACCACAGATTTTGCCGCATTGGCAGAGGAAGTAATGGGGGATCAAAATGAAGACAATTTATCATAAACCTGTCATGCTCGAAGAAGCGATTCAGGGATTGAAAATCGATCCCGACGGGGTTTATGTCGACGTAACTTTTGGGGGTGGAGGCCACTCCAGGGCCATACTTCAAAAGCTTTCCAATAAAGGAAGGCTGCTGGCTTTCGATCAGGATGAGGCCGCCCATCAAAATCCCATTTCAGACGATAGATTCCATTTGATCGATGGAAATTTTTCCCATCTCAAAAGACATTTGAAATTTTGCGGCATTTCAACTGTGGATGGTATCCTCGCCGACTTTGGCGTCTCCTCTCATCAATTTGATTCAGAATCAAGAGGTTTTTCTACCCGACTAGAGGGGCCGTTGGACATGCGGATGAATACCAAAAGTGAATGGAGTGCCCGTGAGTTAATCAATGAATACAGCGCAGAGGAACTCCAACAAATTTTTAAGAATTACGGGGAACTGCGTATCGCCAGAAAACTGGCCGAGCATATTGTCAAAGAAAGAAATCAAAACCCGATAGAGACCACACAAGGACTGGTCAGTTTGTTGACTCCCATTTTACCTAAGCATGTTTTTAACAAAATCATTGCTCAGGTGTTTCAAGCTATCAGAATTGAGATCAATGCAGAGTTAGAGGTTATTAAATCCTTTTTGGAACAGACTGTTGAAGTGCTACAGACAGGAGGAAGATTGGTATGCATCTCCTACCACTCCTTGGAAGATCGATTGGTAAAAATATTTATAAGAGAGGGCAAGTTTGTGGGTAAAGCAGAATCAGACCTCTATGGAAACAGAAACCTGCCCATGAAAAAGGTGGGGAATTTGCAGATTCCTTCACAAGAAGAGATCAAGGAGAACAGTAGGGCGAGAAGTGGTAAACTCAGAATTGCAGAACGAATATGAAAAAGCTGTTGTCAATATTGAGAATGGAGTTTTTGGTCAATGATTATGCCTTTAAGAATTGGCGTGTGATTCTTTTTTTATCGCTTCTATCGCTAATCATGATTGCCAGTGGTCATGCTGCTGATCGGAAGATTTTTCAAATCGCCCAATTGAATGATGACTTGAAAATGTTGAAAAGCGAATTTGTCGAACAGCGTACGGCCTTGATGAATCTAAAAATGGAAACCAAAATCATGAGGGAGTTAGGCCCTTTGGGGATAGGCCCGGCAAAAACACCCCCCATTAAAATCGTTGTAAAACAAGATTAACAATGGAAAGTAAAAAGAAAAACATAATGAACCGCAGCTACTTGGTCGCCTTTGGTTTGATGCTGTTTTCTTTTTTATTGATCGCCAAGCTCATCCATATACAGTTTTCAGAAGGTGACAAATACCGGGAAATAGCTTCAAAACGCACCCTTAAAAAAGACATCCTTCAGCCCAGTAGAGGGAATATTTTTGCAGATGATGGAAGCATTTTGGCAACATCAATGGCTCGTTACGAAGTGCGATGGGATGCCGCTGTTCCCTCTAAAGCAGTGTATCAAATGCATAAAAAAGCATTGGTCAAAGGTTTGTCTGAGATTTTGAATACTTCCAAAAAATCCATTTCGAAAAAACTCGATAAAGCCATAAGAGGCCGAAATAGGTATTTGCTTATCGCCAAGGATCTCACTTACTCTCAGCAGATCAAAATCAAACAACTTCCTCTTTTTGAACGACCCTCCTATACTGGAGGCTTGATTATAGAACACAAAATGGTAAGAGAGCACCCCTTGGGGAAAATGGCTGAGCGAACCGTAGGTAGAATTATACCAGAGCAAAACGGGGGATTTACACGCGTTGGATTGGAGGGTGCATTCAGCCAATACCTCGAAGGAGAAGCAGGGCAGAGGCTTAAGCAAAAAATTGCTGGAGGACAATGGAAACCCATCAATGACATCAATGAAAAAGAGCCTACCGAAGGATTCAATGTCCACACGACCATGAACGTCAATATTCAAGATATTGCCCACAGTGCCCTTTTGGAGCAGGTGGAAAAGTTCAAAGCAGACCACGGGACTGTGGTGGTAATGGAAACCCAAACTGGAAAGATCAAAGCCATAGCCAATTTGGGCAGAACAAAAGTAGGCACCTATTTCGAAGCGCTCAATTATGCAGTAGGGGAAGCCCATGAACCTGGGTCCACCTTTAAGCTGATGGCGATGGTCGCAGCTCTAGAGGATAAAGTAGTTGATGAAAATACATTGATTTCTACGGGCAACGGAGAGCTTACCTTTTTCAGAAAGTATAAAGTTCGAGATTCCAAAAAAGGAGGATACGGAACCATTACAACTGCCAAGGTTTTTGAAGTTTCTTCCAATACCGGGATGGTCAAAATCGTCTACGACAACTACAGTAAAAATCCCAAAAAATTTGTCAATAGATTGTATAATATGGGCATCAATAAAACTTTGGGATTGCCCATATCGGGAGAGGGAAAACCCAAAATTCCCCACCCTGATGAAAAAGAAGAGTGGGATCAACTCGATTTACCTTGGATGGCCTATGGTTATGGTGTTTCAATGACCCCCCTGCAAACGCTTACTTTCTACAACGCAATTGCCAACAACGGGGTGATGGTAAAGCCAAGGTTTATTGAAAAAATAGAATCATTCGGTCAAAGCCCAGACCAAAATTTTGATAAGATCATTTTGAACCCCTCCATTTGTTCTCAGTCTACCATTGACAAAGTGAAAAAGATGATGTTCAATGTGGTAGACAAAAAATGGGGAACTGCTAACAATATCAAAGATAAAGACCTGAACATTGCCGGGAAAACAGGTACCTGTCAAGTAGATTACAATAAGAAAGATAAAGAGGTGCAATATGTCTCCACTTTTGTAGGCTATTTCCCGGCCGAAAAACCCAAATATTCCTGCATCGTCGTCATTCACAAACCTGACAAAAATTTGGGTTATTATGGTTCTACCGTAGCGGCACCTGTTTTTAAGAAAATTGCCAAAAAAATTTATAATGCCCTGCCCAAAACAATCTACATACAGTCCGAACAGATTCATCAATTGTCCTCGAAGGTCACTGATATAACTACTGAAGAAGGAGTCATTCCCAATCTCAAGGGGTTGACCCCAATGGAAGCTTTATCGGTTTTAGAGCCCTTGGGGCTGAAAGTGGTGATTAAGGGAAAAGGAAAAGTCAATAAACAGTCTCTTAAAGCAGGCGCGCGATTTAAAACCAACCAAAAAATCATTTTAGAGTTGTCTTGAAAAAGTTAAAAGAAATATTGTATAAAGTTGCCATTGAGGGAATTTCAGGTTCCACCGACATCGATGTTACCCACATTTCTATTGATTCGAGAACCACAAAACCGGGTAATATGTATGTGGCCATCAAAGGCACCCAAGTGGATGGACATCGGTTTATTGATCAAGCCATAAGTTTGGGAGCCCAATCGATCATCTGTGATACCCTTCCTGAGACTCTAACGTCCGGAGTGGTATACATTCAGGTAAGCGATACCCGTGAAGCACTGGCTTGGACAGCCTCCAATTTTTACGACAACCCCTCCAATCAATTACAACTCATCGGTATTACCGGTACCAACGGAAAGACTTCTATAGCCACATTGTTGTTTGATCTCTTTAATCTCCTAAAATCCAATACAGGACTAATTTCTACTGTGGCCATTCAATATGGCGATCATCAATTTACAGCAACCCATACCACTCCCGATCCATTGACCATCAACAAGCATCTCAGTGCCATGGTTACCCAAGGTATCGTATACTGTTTTATGGAGGTTTCTTCACATGGTATACACCAAAAAAGGATCACCGGCCTGGAATTCAAAGGCGCCATTTTTACCAACCTTACTCACGACCATTTGGATTACCACGACACCTTTAAAGCCTATCGCGATACCAAAAAAATTCTTTTTGATGGCTTGTCCGATACTGCTTTTGCATTGGTCAATGCCGACGATAAAAATGCCAAAGTGATGGTTCAGAACTGCAAAGCCAAAACCCATTCCTATGCCTTGCACCGCTATGCGGATTTTTCTGCTCAGGTTTTGGAGAGTCAATTCAAAGGTATGCTTTTGAAAATCAATCAAAACGAGATCTGGACTCAAATATTGGGTGAATTCAACGCCTATAATATTCTGGCAGTTTATGCGACCACTCAAATCCTTGGGAATGACGAATTGGAAAGCTTGAAATTCATCAGTCAACTAAAAAGTGTCCCCGGGAGGTTTCAAACTTTTGAGACCCCAGATAAAATTATGGTTGTTGTAGACTATGCCCATACGCCCGATGCGCTGAAAAATGTATTGATAACCATCAATAAGATAAGAACCCAAAACGAAAGTTTGATCACTGTAGTAGGCTGTGGTGGTAATAGGGATCAGGAAAAAAGACCCCTGATGGGAGGCATAGCCGCCGAATTGAGTACCAAGGTGCTATTTACCTCAGACAACCCCCGTGACGAAGATCCGGATAGCATCATCGAACAAATGTGTGAAGGGGTAGATCCTGTGGATTTCAAAAAAACCATTATTGTTACCCGTCGGAAAGAGGCCATCAAGGTGGCTTGCCAATTATCCCAACCCGGAGATGTGGTACTCATCGCTGGAAAAGGACACGAAAACTACCAGGAGGTTAGAGGCGAAAAGCTCCCTTTTGACGATTATAAAATTGCCCAAGAAATATTTTCTAAAACGCCTTAGCTCATGTTATACTATTTTTTCGAATTTTTAGAGCAAAAGTTTCAGTTTCCCGGAGCGACCCTATTTCAATTTTTATCGTTTAGGGCCTCAATGGCCATTATCCTTTCCTCTGCTTTTACATTGATTTACGGTAGGATCATCATCCGATTTCTAAAAGCCAAACAGATTGGTGAGTCCGTAAGAGATTTGGGATTAGAGGGACAAAAAGAAAAAGCTGGGACACCAACCATGGGAGGGATCATCATCATCTTGGGAACATTGATTCCTGTTTTGTTGCTGGCACGATTGGATAACATATACATCCAACTTCTGATTGCCACCACACTTTCTTTGGGTGTCATCGGCTTGGTCGATGATTACATCAAAACTTTCAAGAAGGACAAAGAGGGACTCAAAGGGAGATTTAAAGTAGCAGGTCAGCTAGTTTTGGGACTGGTGGTTGGATCGGTATTGTATTTCCATCCCGGTGTAACGGTGAAGGAAGAGATCAGATGGCAGGGTGGGGAAAAACCGACCAATTTTCAGGAGGTTTTTACCCCCGAAAAAAAATCTACCCTAACAACTATTCCTCTATTTAAGGACAATGCTTTTGACTATTCAAACTTACTCAGCTGGATTTCACCCGACCTTAAAGAATACACCTGGATCATTTTTATTCCCATTGTTGTTTTTATTATCGTTGCCGTTTCAAACGGTGCCAACTTGACCGATGGGATAGACGGACTGGCGGCGGGTTCCTCTGCCATCATGGTATTGGCATTGGGGATTTTTGCTTGGGTATCGGGAAACTTGATTTTTTCCGACTACCTCAACATTATGTACATCCCCAATGTAGGGGAGGTGGTGATTTTTGTCGCGGCTTTCTCGGGTGCCTTGATCGGTTTTTTATGGTATAACACCTATCCGGCTTCAGTCTTTATGGGAGATACCGGAAGCCTTACCATAGGAGGGGTCATTGCTGTAATTGCCTTGATCGTCAGAAAAGAGCTTTTGATTCCACTACTTTGCGGCATTTTCTTGATCGAAAATCTATCGGTGGTCATACAAGTGGGCTACTTCAAGTACAGCCGCAACAAAACCGGAGTAGGTAAAAGGATTTTCAAAATGGCTCCATTGCATCACCATTACCAAAAATTGGGATTACACGAGAGTAAGATCGTTGCCCGATTTTGGATCATAGGAATCCTATTGGCCGTATTGTCCATTGTAACCCTAAAAATCAGATAATGAGCGAAAAGATTGTCATTTTGGGTGCAGGAGAAAGCGGATGCGGAACAGCATTACTGGCCAAAAAACAGGGTTTTCAGGTTTTTGTTTCGGATCAGGGCAGCATATCACAGTCTGCAAAAAACATATTTGATACTTTGGAGATTGAATGGGAGGAAGAGACGCACACCCTATCCAAAATGAAGGATGCCCAATACATCATGAAAAGCCCTGGAATTCGGGCCCAGACCCCCTTGGTACAATCCCTTGAAGCCATAGATATTCCTGTGATTTCTGAGATTGAATTTGCTTCCAAATATACCAAGGCCACCCTTATCGGTATTACAGGAAGCAACGGTAAAACCACCACGGCCATGATGACTTATAAGATACTGGATGATGCCGGATTTGATGTGGCACTTGCGGGAAATATAGGAAACAGTTTTGCCAAAGAAGTTGCTGAAAACGAACGTCAATTTTACGTTTTGGAAATCAGTAGTTTTCAACTGGACAACATCGTCAATTTTGCCCCGCACATAGGGGTGATTACCAATATTACCCCCGACCATTTGGATCGGTATGGTGACGATTTTACAGCCTATCTAAAATCAAAACTGCGCATCAACGAAAATCAAACCCAACGCGATTTTTTGCTCTTCAATGGGGAAGATCCTCAATTGAGTACCGCCGTTCAAAACATCAATACCAAAGTGACATTACACGAATTTGGCACCTTAAATAAAAACATTAACACCACCTATATAGAAAACGATAACATCCTAATTGAAACCAAAAAAAATAAGACCATGATTAACACAATGGAATTTCCTTTAAAAGGAAGACACAATCTCCTCAATGCGATGGCCGCTTCAACGGTTGCCAATTTACTTGACGTTAGTAAAGAAACCATCCGGGAAAGTTTGCTCAATTTCAAGGGGGCGCCCCACCGACTGGAACCGGTTTTAAAGATTCAAAACATCAGATACATCAACGACTCAAAAGCGACCAATGTCAATGCAGTATATTTTGCTCTGGAAAGCATGAGTGCACCCACCATATGGATCGTTGGAGGAGTAGATAAAGGCAATGACTATGAAATACTCTATCCTTTAGTCAGAGAAAAGGTAAAAGCCATCATCTGCTTAGGGGTTGACAATCAAAAAATCATTAATGCCTTCCAATCCATTACCGACCTTATGGTTGAGACACAATCCATGAAGGAAGCAGTGTTGATCGCAAAAAAAATTGCTGAAAAAAATGACAATGTTTTGCTTTCTCCGGCCTGTGCCAGTTTTGATCTGTTTCAAAATTACGAGGATAGGGGAGACCAATTTAAACAAGCGGTTAGAGAATTGTAGAACTATAAAATGAATAATACGAAAAACATCATACTGGGTGATCGGGTACTTTGGGTAGCTTTGGCTTTGCTTTCTATTTTTTCATTTCTTCCTGTATTTAGTGCAAGCTCTAATTTGACTTATGTAGTAGGTCAAGGAACCCCGTGGAGTCATCTGCTAAAACATTTTATTGTCTTGCTTTTTGGTTTTGGTCTGATGTATGGCCTTCACAAAATTCCTTACCAGTATTTTAAGGGCATTTCTATACTGGCCCTCCCCTTGATTATTTTGTTGTTAATTTACACCGCCTCTCAGGGAAATCTTATCGCCGGTGCCAATGCCAACAGATGGATTAGGATACCCATTGTGGGTTTAAGTTTTCAGACTTCTACTTTAGCATCCATAGTGTTATTGGCGTATGTGTCACATCTTATGTCTAAAGACAGCCCCAAGCTGTATCGATTAAAAACATCCATACTGCCGCTTTGGATCCCTGTTTTTCTTGTAATATTACTGATTTTACCGGCCAATTTATCTACCTCGGCATTGTTGTTCTTTATGGTACTCATTTTGGTATTTCTGGGTGGATACCCCATCAGATACCTTTTGGGGATGTTGGTCATGGGTCTCCTTATGGCCCTGCTTTTTGTGTTGATTTCCAAGACATATCCCGATTGGGTTCCCAATAGGATAGATACATGGATCAGCAGAATAGAAAACTTTAACAGTGCGGAAGACAGTGGTGGAAATTATCAAATCGAAAGGGCCAAAACGGCAATAGCAACCGGTGGACTTCTGGGACTGGGTGCCGGGAAAAGTGTCATGAAAAACTTTTTGCCCCAGAGCTCGTCCGATTTTATCTATGCCATTATTGTTGAAGAATTTGGATTGGTGGGGGGTACTGCTTTGATCTTGTTGTATCTCGTAGTACTGTTCAGAATTGTTGTCATTGCTCATAAATCTGATACGGCATATGGAAAACTTTTGGTTTTGGGACTTGGATTGCCCATCATCATTCAAGCATTTGTGAATATGGCGGTTGCCTTACAGGTTTTACCTGTAACTGGGCAAACACTCCCATTGATCAGTAGTGGGGGCACTGCCGCTTGGATGACCTGTATTGCATTTGGAATGATTCTCAGTGTTAGTGCAGGACAAAAAGTAGAATCTGATGATGGCCCAGAGGATTCTGAAGACAAAAACGAAAACCCTTTAACCATTCTAAGTGAAACCATATAAAGTCATCATATCTGGAGGGGGAACTGGTGGTCATTTATATCCCGCGCTGGCCATTGCAGACGAATTTAAATCCCGTCACAAAACTGCTGATATTTTGTTTGTAGGGGCATTGGGAAGAATTGAAATGGCCAAAGTTCCAAAGGCGGGATATAGAATTATCGGTCTTTGGATTGATGGAATTCAAAGGTCTATATCGTTTAGAAACTTAATATTCCCTGTAAAATTGATTTTAAGTTTGTTGAAATCCATTGCCATCCTTTTGAAATTCAAACCCGATGTGGTGGTAGGAACGGGAGGTTTTGCCAGTGGCCCTTTGCTGTTTATGGCCGGTGTGTTTAAAATCCCAACCCTGATACAGGAGCAAAATTCATATCCCGGTATTACCAATAAGCTTTTGTCCAAAACTGTTAAAACCATTGCGGTGGCTTATCACGGTTTGGAAAGATTTTTCCCAAAAGACAAGTTGAATCATACTGGTAACCCCATTCGTAAATCCATAGTCGATGGTAAATTAGACCCCTCTGAGGCAAAGGCATTTTTCAATCAAATTGCGGGCAAGCCCACCTTGGTCGTTTTGGGTGGAAGTTTGGGGGCAAGGCGCATCAACCAATTGATCGCTGCACAACTGGAAACCTTTGAAAAACATGGGCTACAATTGATTTGGCAGTGCGGTTCCTTGTATTATGATCAATACAAAAAACACCAATCCGATCGGGTAAAAATCATGCCATTTGTGGCTGAGATGGATCAGCTTTATGCGGCAGCAGACCTTGTCATTTCTAGATCGGGCGCTGCGACGTTATCCGAGCTCTGTTGTGCAGCCCGTCCGGCCTTATTGATACCGTCGCCCAATGTTGCCGAAAATCATCAATACCTTAACGCGAAGGCTTTGGCCGATAGGGGTGCAGCCTTGGTGATCACAGAAAAAGAATTGGATCAGAATTTTGAAGCGGTCTTTATTCAGCTGTTCGATTCAAACAAACAACAGGAAATGGCCAAAAATTTAAAAAAATTGGCCCATCCTGAGGCAACTTCTAAAATTGTAAATCTCGTTGAAGATCTTTTGTAAATGAATCAAAAAGGGACTAATTATTATTTTTTGGGAATTGGAGGCATAGGAATGTCGGCCTTGGCCAAATACCTTTTTGATGAGGGAAATAGGGTTGTGGGTTATGACAAAACACCCAGTCCTATCACTTCCCAATTGATAGATTTAGGGATAGATGTTTTGTTTGATGAGTCAGTTGCTGCTTTGCCCGTGG
Source organism: Flavobacteriaceae bacterium UBA3159 (assembly GCA_002364535.1). Taxonomy (GTDB): domain Bacteria; phylum Bacteroidota; class Bacteroidia; order Flavobacteriales; family Flavobacteriaceae; genus UBA8316. The sequence continues at coordinate 52,732 of DEYL01000051.1, forward strand.
AATATCGTCACAAAAATACTCAAATAGTCTATACTCCAGCGGTACCCAAAGAACACCCACAACTTAATTTTTTTATCCAAGGAGGTAATGTAATTAAAAAGAGAGCTGTATTGTTGGGAGAAATCACCAAAGACACTGAAGTCTTTGCCATCGCAGGTACCCACGGAAAAACCACTACAGCCTCTTTTTTAACGCATTTGTTCGCCCATCTGAATTTGGAGTTTACTGCTTTTTTGGGTGGAATCATGAACGATTATCAAAGTAATCTGGTGCAGAAGGGCAAGAGATATTCTATTGTGGAGGCCGATGAATACGATCGCTCTTTTTTAGAATTGAATCCCGATTTTGCTTGTGTCACCGCTATGGATGCTGACCATTTGGATATTTATGGCAACCATGAAAATATTAAGAAGGCCTTTGATCAATTTTCGAAACTTGTAAAACATAAAGTGGTGGTTGCTCAGGAAGTCGATTTGAAGGGTTACCGCTATGCCCTGGAGGAAAAGACCCACTATCACGCTCAAGCCATTAGGGTGCAAGATCAAGGATATCGCTTTGATTTGGTTACACCAACACAAATCTACAAAGATATTTATCTCAAAGCGATGGGTCGTCACAACCTATCCAATGCCATTGGAGCATTGGCTGTATTGGATGTTGGAGGTTTTCCTTTGGAAAAAGCCCTGCCTGCCTTGGGAAATTTTAAAGGCATTCAGCGCAGAATGGAAGTATTTTCATTGGAAAACAAAGTGGTGATTGACGATTATGCGCATCACCCGGAGGAGATCAAGGCGGTGCTGAAAACCATTTTAGAATTTTATCCCAACAAAAGAAATATGGTGGTGTTTCAGCCCCACCTTTTTTCTAGGACAAAAGATTTTATGGAGGATTTTGTGGAGGTGCTCAGTCAATTTGATGAAATTGTTTTAATGGACATTTATCCCGCCAGAGAACAACCCATAGCAGGGGTCACTTCGGATGCTTTGTTAGGTCTGATTCAACACAAGAATAAAAGAAAAATATCCAAAGAGGCTTTTCGTTCTGTCATCGTCAATTCCAAAGCAGATTTAGTCTTGGCTCTGGGAGCTGGAGATATAGGAAATCACATTCAAAAACTAAAAAAAACAACCTAAATGCGACTCAAAAAACACCTCTTTTTTGTAACGGTTTTTATCTTGGCGATATTGATGTCGACTTTTGCTTATTTCAGGAATAGCAAACGTTTGGTAGAAAAAGTGATGGTCAATTTCGAATCCCAAGGGGCTCAATTTTTGAGCGTTAATCTCGTTGATAAATTGTTAATACAAAACAAAGGTGCACTTCCGTGGAATGCTAAAGATAGTTTAGTTTTGAGCATGCTTGAAACCTTATTAGAAAAGAATTCTTATGTAGATAACGCGGAGGTTTATCATTTTCAACAAGGTGTTTTAGGAGTAAACATTCAAGAAAAAAGTGCGGTCGTCAGGATACAAGGTACTGATCAATATTATTTGGATAAAGCGGGAAATCAGTTTCCCATTTCCAATAAGCACACCCCAAAGGTTCCTCTGTATTTGGGAACTCTTGAAGAAGAACAAAAGGAAGATCTTTTATCATTAATTGAAAATATAGATAAAGATCCATTTTTACGTAACGAACTGGCTTCCATCCATTACCGTTCAAATTCCTATTTTATAGGCTTGAGATCTTACGGTTTCGAGGTAGAAATCGGCATGATGCGTCGCATAGGTGAAAAGCTTTCCAAGCTGAAGGTTTTTTGTGCCTATCACGATAATCAGGGTTTGAAAAGGGAATATACCCTGATCAATTTAAAATTTAAAAATCAAGTAGTTGGATCATAAAACAACAGTTATGAAGCATTCAAATATTTCTGTAGGATTAGACATTGGAACGACCAAAATCGTCGCCATGGTGGGGGACAAAAATGAATTTGGTAAGGTTGAAATCCTTGGGATTGGTAAATCCAAAAGCCTGGGAGTTCACAGAGGGGTGGTCAACAATATCACCCAAACCATTCAATCCATTCAGCAAGCTGTAGAAGAGGCCAAAGTGGTTTCCGGTGTGGAAATCGATGAGGTCGTTGTAGGTATTGCAGGACAACACATCCGAAGCCTACAGCATAGCGATTATATTACACGAACCAATGCTCAAGAAGTCATTTCACAAGAAGATGTGGAACGTCTCATTCAGCAGGTTTATAAGTTGGTCATGCTGCCCGGAGAGGAAATCATCCACGTACTTCCACAAGAATTTAAGGTGGATGGTCAGGCTGAAATTAAAGAGCCCATTGGGATGTATGGCGGTCGTTTAGAGGCCAATTTCCATGTGGTAGTGGGGCAAGTGACTTCGATAAAAAATATCGGCAGATGTGTCAAAAGTGCTGGTTTATCTATGGGTAATATTACACTTGAACCCTTGGCCTCCTCAGAAGCTGTTTTGAGTCAGGAAGAAAAAGAAGCCGGAGTGGCCTTGATCGATATTGGTGGAGGAACCACCGACTTGGCTATTTTTAAGGATGGCATCATTCGCCATACGGCAGTAATTCCTTTTGGAGGAAACGTCATCACAGAAGACATCAAAGAGGGCTGTTCCATCATCGAAAAACAAGCGGAACTGCTCAAGGTTAAGTTTGGCTCTGCTTGGCCGGGCGAGAATAGAGATTCTGAAATTGTCTCCATTCCAGGACTCAGAGGCAGGGAGCCTAAAGAAATATCTCTAAAAACCCTTTCCAAAATCATCAATGCACGTGTGGTAGAGATCATGGAGCAGGTGTATTTGGAAATTAAAAATTACGGCCACGACGACCAAAAGAAAAAGTTGATTGGCGGGGTGGTATTGACGGGAGGAGGAAGCCAATTGAAGCATTTGAAGCAATTGGTGGAGTACATTACCGGTATGGATACTCGAATTGGTTACCCCAGTGAACATTTGGCCGGTGACACCCACAAATCAGAAACCAGTCCTATTCTGGCCACTGCTGTGGGTTTGTTGATGAACGCCTTGGAGCAACAAGAGAAAAATGATTTTGAAGCTCCTCCCACCGATGAAAGTGAAGTTGCCGAAGTTCAAGATGGGGAGGCACCTGTGCAAACGAATGATCCCAATCCTATGTCTTCCAATAGGAAGTCGATTTTGGATCGCTGGGTAGAGAAGTTTAAAGAATTTTTAGATAACGCTTAAATACATTGTAATGGAATCTGAAATGAGCAACGATTTTAGTTTTGACTTACCCAAAAACAAAAGCAATGTCATCAAGGTCATTGGTGTAGGAGGTGGGGGTAGTAATGCGATCAACTATATGTTTCAACAAGGCATCAATGGTGTTGATTTTGTTGTAACCAATACCGATGCGCAGGCCCTCAATGAGAGTGCTGTACCGATCAAAATTCAGTTGGGGGCATCTTTGACAGAGGGATTGGGTGCCGGAGCCAACCCTGAGGTGGGCGCTCTGGCTGCAGAGGAAAGTTTTGAAGATCTCAAAAACTTATTGACCACCCAAACCAAAATGGTATTTATCACGGCCGGAATGGGCGGAGGTACCGGAACGGGTGCAGCACCCATCATTGCTCAAATGGCCAAAGAAATGGATATCCTCACCGTGGGTATTGTTACCATGCCATTTCAATTTGAAGGGAAATTGCGATTGGAACAAGCCGAAAAAGGTTTGGAAAACATCAAAAAAACCGTTGATGCGCTCATTGTAATCAACAACAACAAACTCAGGGAGGTTTACGGAAATTTGGGCTTTAAAGCAGGTTTTTCTAAGGCAGATGAAGTCCTCTCTACCGCAGCCCGAGGAATTGCTGAGGTCATTACCCATCACTACCGCCAAAACATAGATTTAAAAGATGCCAAAACAGTACTGAAAGACAGCGGTACTGCCATCATGGGATCGGGTTCTGCCAGCGGTACCAGCCGCGCGAACGATGCCATCATCAATGCTTTGGACTCTCCCTTGCTGAACGACAACAAAATTACAGGCTGCAAAAATGTGTTGCTTTTAATTGTCTCTGGAAACGAGGAAATTACGATAGATGAAATTGGAGAAATCAATGATTTTATCCAAACAGAGGCAGGGAACAATGCCAACATCATCATGGGGATTGGAGAAGATCAAAATCTCGGTAGCTCAGTCTCAGTGACCATCATTGCCACTGGCTTTGGAGCGGATCAACAACATCAAATTGTAAATACCGAAGCAAAAAAAATCATCCACACACTGGAAGAAGACCAGACTTTGGAACACAACCTTATGGGGAGCGAAGAAAATCCCGCTGCATTTGAAATGCCCCAAGAGGCGGACTCAATCGATACCGAGCAGCATGAAATTGAAGTGGATACCAATCCTTTGGAAGAGGAGGAAGAGGAAAATGAAGAAGAACATTTATTTTCCATACCGTTGGTGGCAGAGACCTTAGGTGGCTATACTGATGAGTCCGAAACAATCGAAGTTGAGGAAGAACTGATTTCTACTACTCCAGCATTACAGAACATGGAAGTGGTTTATGAACTAATGGAATCCGATCAGTTTCAGGAGGAATTGGAAATAGAAACTGAGGAGGAATTTATCATTAATGACTTAGACGAAGAAGTATTGGATCTTGAGGTTGTTGGATCGGAGGAAGTGGCAGCCGAGGAAGAAAATCAATTTGCATTTGATTTCGGTTTACCCATTTCAGATTCCCAAGAGGTTTCGTCAGAAAAAATAGTCCATACCCTTTCCGAAGAGGAGGGGGAAGAAGTTAAAGAAGATCCTTCCCTTTCGGAGGACATTGATTTTGAATTTGAAGTGGTTGAGAAACTCGAGGAAACCCCTGTTTTGGAAATTGAGAAAGTGTTAACCTCACCCTATGATGATACTCCTTTTGACAAGAAAATCAAAGAAACTGCCACCAAAAAAAATGAAGAAAGAAAAGAACATTTGAAAAAATTCAATCATGCATTTAAACACAGCATGAGTAAAATTGACGAGTTTGAAAAGCAACCCGCTTATAAAAGAATGGGACTGGAACTGGAACAGCCCTCTTCATCAGAGTCGAATGAATCGAGGTTGTCGGTCGATAATGATAAAAATGACGAGATTCAATTGAGATCCAATAACTCTTTCTTACACGATAATGTAGATTAAAAATTATGTCTTTACTCAATTCACTTACTGACGAACTCAAATCCGCTATGCGGGCCAAAGATACTTTAAAACTCGAGGCACTAAGAGCCATCAAATCGGCAGTGCTTTTGGCCAAAACTGCAACAGCAGCCGATGCTAATCTCTCCGAAGAGGAAGAAATAAAGTTGCTACAAAAACTGGTCAAACAGAGAAAAGACAGTGCAGCGATTTTTAAAGAACAAAATCGTGACGATCTCGCCGCCCCTGAGGTGGCCCAAGCCGATATTATCACTCAATTTTTACCCGAGCAATTATCCTCGGAGGCCATAGAAAAAATCATTGATGGTATCATTGCCAAAACAAGTGCCGAAGGAATGAAGGACATGGGCAAAGTCATGGGTATGGCCAGCAAAGAAATGTCGGGCAAAGCGGATGGTAAAACCATTTCAACCATTGTCAAACAAAAATTAAACGGATAAATATCCATCGATCGCCTGCCCGCTTTTTTTTGATTTAAATCAATAAAGAATCATTTTTTCCCTTAGTCCTTTCAAATTTTAATGTATTTTTTGAACAATTGACATGCATCTGTTTGTGTTAAAATACTCTGGCATTTGTATTTTTTATATATTTCAATACACAATTAAAATACCAAATGTCAAGTTTGAAAATTACGTCTGCTTTAGTTCCCATTTTATTTTTTATTTCATTACCCTCCATATGTGCTCAATCGAGTTTGGTAAAGAAAAGTGAGGTCATGGTTTATGACACCCCTCCTTTTAAACAATGCCATGCTTCTTCCATTATAGAAGTTTCCGAAAACAAATTTTTGATTGCTGCCTTTGGAGGATCCAGAGAGGGCAAGGATGATGTTTCCATCTGGCTTTCGCATTCTGATGTAAATGATTGGAGCGCCCCTCAATTGATCGATACCGGTGTGTCGGCTGATCAAGAACTCTATCCCTGTTGGAATCCGGTTTTGTTTCAATCCCAAGCCGGGACTTTGAGTTTGTTTTATAAAGTTGGTCCTTCACCCCGCGAATGGTGGGGTATGGTTAAAACCAGTGAGGATCAAGGAAAAACATGGTCAGCGGGGAGGAGACTGCCCCAGGACATACTGGGTCCCATCAAGAACAAACCCATACAGTTATGTGATGGCACGATTCTTTCTCCTTCGAGTACCGAGACAAGAACCACCGAAGGTCTGAATTGGAAAGCTCATATAGAAAAAAGTAGTGACGACGGTAAGTCGTGGACCAAAATACCCATCGACCCTCAAACGGTGTTTGATGTAATTCAACCCAGTGTATTGGTATTGGGAGACGAGCGTCTTCAGATTCTCTGCAGGAGTAGGGACAATTCGGTCATGCAAGCTTTTTCGGAAGACAATGGCGATACTTGGGGTCAAATCACCCGAACAGCTCTTCCCAACCCGAATTCTGGTACAGATGCCATTACACTATCCAATGGACTTCATTTGTTGGTCTATAACCCAACTATAAAAGGGAAAAACGGACGTTCAAAATTATCCGTGGCTCTTTCCAAAACAGGTGAAGATTGGCAAGAGGTGTTATCCTTGGAAAATGAAAAAAAGGGAGAGTTCAGTTATCCTGCTGTGATTGAATCGAGCGATGGAAAAATACACATCAGCTACACGCACAACAGAAGAAACATCAAACATGTTGTTCTGGAACTCAACTAATCCCATTCGTCGATGAGCAATATTGATTTAATTGTCTTTATAGCCTACCTAATAGGTACGCTTTATTTGAGTGTTATTTTTTTCTCCAAGAAACGCACATCAAAGTCTTTTACTTTGGGATCGGGAAAAACACCCCAGTGGGTAGTAACCCTTTCCATCTTTGCGACCTTTGTTAGCAGTATCAGCTATTTGGCTTTGCCGGGCAGTGCCTATGGTACGAATTGGAATGCCTTTGTGTTCAGCCTTTCCATTCCTATCGCGGCACTGATCACGGTACGCTATTTTATTCCCGTCTACCGAACAATCAACAGTTCTTCTGCCTATACTTATATGGAACAACGTTTTGGCCCTTGGGCCAAGATCTATGTATCGATCTGTTATATTTCCACCCAACTGGTGCGGGTTGGTACCATCATTTATTTGTTGGCATTGGCCATCAATATGATACTGGGTTGGGACATGATAACGGTAATTATTTTTACGGGGGTGTTCGTAACCGTATATTCGATTATAGGAGGTATTGAAGCCGTTTTGTGGACCGATGCTATTCAAGGAATTGTTTTGATTTTGGGTGCAGTCTTTTGTGTTGTTATATTGGTTGTGGGAATGCCCGAGGGGCCTGGTCAACTTTTTGAAGTCGCCATTGAAGATGATAAATTCAGCTTGGGAGATTTTGGCGGATCGATCATTGAACCTACCTTCTGGGTGGTTTTTATCTATGGGATATTCATCAACCTCCAAAATTTCGGGATTGATCAAAACTATATCCAGCGCTATATGGTGTCTTCCTCTGATGCCAATGCCAAAAAATCTGCCTTTTACGGGGGGATGTTGTACTTGCCTGTCTCGGCTATTTTCTTGTTTATCGGAACTGCTCTGTATGCATATTATAATGTTAACAGTGATTTGCCCCAGGGTCTGGTCAATGCACCCGATAAAGTTTTCCCTCATTTTATCGTAAACGAACTTCCACAAGGGGTTTCGGGTTTGTTGATCGCCTCTATTTTTGCTGCCGGTATGAGTACCATTTCTACGAGTTTTAATAGTACCTCTACGGTTTTGTTGACAGATTATTTTAAGAAAAATGCCGGTGAAAATCAAAAGCTTTGGTTTCTGTACGGAAGTACGGTTGTGATTTGTTTGATCTCCATTATGATCGCACTGGTAATGATTGATGTAAAAAGTATCCTCGATGTTTGGTGGAAATACGCTTCCATTTTGAGTGGGGGTATGCTTGGCTTGTTTTTATTGGGTATTTTTTCAAATATAAAGCGCAATTCACATGCCGTAATTGGACTTGTTGTAGGTATTTTGACCATTTTGGTATTGACCTTGTACTCTGCCATATTTCCGGAACGCGAACCACTGGCACATTCCTATCTTACTACCGTTATTGGGACATTAGCTATTTTTCTGACAGGAATACTGATGTATTTTTTGAAAGAGAAAAAAAGGGAAAACTGAAAGTTTATCTCCATTGAAATGGGAAAAGGAGTTTCTTAAATCCTTTCGTGAAAAGATCAATAAACACCAAACTGCTCTATGATGGGTGGAAGAATTTTTTGGTCGATTATAAGTTTTAATTGCTCCACTTCTATGGGTTGGATTTGGTGTATTCTTTTGTGTCCTATGCTTTCTCCCTGAGCGATGATCTTCCACTGCCCTTTGGTATAGGCTTCGATGCTGTAGGCCCTTACCCTTTGTCCCTTGGCGATGTACTCTTGAATGACGATGTTGCTTATGGTTTGGGGGTTATTTAATGAGAGTACAATTTGATCCCCTTTTGCGGAGGTGGAAGCTATGGGTTTAGAAAAGGTTTTTTTGATGGCCGCTCCCCATTCCTCTAGACGCCTTACGTCGGCTTCGGGCAGTAAACCTCTGGGGTCGGGAGTAAGTCCCATGATCAAGGTAGAATTTTGTCCTATGGAATTATAATACTTATGCATGAGTTCTTCCAGCGGGAAAATGTGCTCTTCGTCACCGGGTTCCCAAAACCATTCATGTCTGCCATTGTATCCCCTCAGTGGGGTATCGGACATGGCGGGCATCCAATAAGCTCCGTCAGGGTCACCGTGTTTTAATAAATTTCTGTGATCTGTTGAGGTATCACCGGCATGGGAATAAGGGGTTGGAAAAGTTGCCCAACAAGGGTAGGGTACAGTTCCCGATTCAGACCCTCCCCATCGGGCTTCAGCCAATTGGTTGTTGTGGTAAAATAAACAGTCGGGCTGGTATTTTTTTACAATGGGAAGAACATCCGGGGCTCCCAGGTTGGGATGACTGGCTCCACCGTCAAACCATATTTCGAACAAGGGGCCATATTGGGTGCAGAGTTCTGTTACCATACCCTCTACCATTTGGTTGTAATAGGCCTGACGTTTCTTTTGAAACTCACCGGTTCCATTGACTTTAAAATCATATACACCAAAAAAAGAATTCCACCGGATTCCCACATAGATACCGGGCTGTATACCGTATTTTCTACATGAATTGACAAAATCCCTTACGATATCTCCTTTACCATCCCTCCATTTTAGGGTTTTGACACTGTAGGGATTTACCTCGGATGGGTATAAGGCAAATCCGGTTTCGTGGGTAGCAGTGAGGAGGGCAAATTTGAATCCTGCTTTTTTTATGGCTTTGATCCATTGATCTGTGTCCAATTGTTTGGGATTGAATATTTGATGGTTGGGGATGGGGTTGATCCTATTGCCGGTTGTTCCTGTTTGGCGGTACTTTTTATTGTCAAAAACATGGAGGTCGTAATGAAATATAGCACCCAGTTCCGCTTTTTGCCACGCCAGTTGTGCTTTGTTAGGGACAGGATTTGTGGGAAGGGTTTTTTGGGTATACGCTTTGGTTAAGAAAATAACGCACAGTGTTAAAATAAAATCCCTAAAATTCATGATGCTTGGTTTTTGGTGTATTTAAATTAATTAATGGTTGGATATGTGAGCTAATTTGGGCATGAAAATTACTTTAGTTTTTTTTGAAATTGTCTTAACAATTCACTGATGCCCTCTCTAATTTCGTCAGTGGGAGCCGTAAAGTGGTTGGCCATAATAGAAAAGACATAGATATTTCCCCTGTCACTGATCCAATAGCCTGAGAGGTTGTGGTTGTGTCGCAGGGTACCTGTTTTGGCATATACCTCTCGAAGTGGATAGTCTTTGAGGGTTCCCGAACTCGTACTTTTGGGGAAATATTTTTTAATAGTTTCAAGACCTGCTTCCCGGTGAATTTTTTTGAGCACAGCGATCAATGTCCGGGGTGTGATCATATTGTAACGGGAAACTCCCGATCCGTCTACCCATTCAATGGGGTCGGGTAACCATTGGCTCCACTGGATCTTTAGGGTATCAATTGCTTTTTGAATATTCATTTCATTGAATGTAGTTTGAGAGATCATGTTCAGCAAGGCCTCAGCCACTCCATTGTCACTGTCCTGAAGCAGGGCTTTGTAGAGTAGGGCTTCTTGGTTGGAGTAGAGTATATCCCAGTTTGGGGGAGTGTTGGAATTATCCAGTAATTTGACAGTGTTTTGGGTACGTTTTTGTAGCAAATGGGTAAAGAGACTGTCACTGGTGATAAAAGGCCGGTACAAAGTATCTCTTTCATTAAGCATTTGGGGGTTGAGGTAAAAACGATTTTTGGATCGTTCGCGATGAAATTGTTGCTTAATCTTGTCCAAAGCCATGTGTTTTTCAAGGGGCTTTGGGATCATTCGGATATTATTGGGAGCTACAAAGACTTGTGTTGTATTGCCATAAATGGGAAAAGGGCTGCTTTCTGCGGCGTAATAATTTGGGTAATCATCCCAAGACCAGCCCTGTCCGTGGGCATTCAATGTGGATTTTGGGGCGTGATAGTGCCAGGTATATTTTTGATCAAAAAAGGAGGCCAGCTCTGGGTCGGGATAAAAAGGATGAAACAGCAATGGGTAGCCTGTAGCTTTAAAGTGCATGATGGAGTCCTTTTCTTTGAAGTATAGGGAAGGTAGAGAATCAAAGCTTTGAATGGAGGCGAGAAAGGTCAGTAGCTTGACGTTTGAGGCGGGGGTCATAAATTTTTCCCCATGATAAAAAGCTTTGGGTTTTGAGGCATTTAAGGGCGCAACAATCAGGGCGATATGGGCTTGCTCAAAAGCGGGGATCTTTTTGAGCATCCGCGCAATTTTTCGTTTAGAAAATTGCTGTCCCAAAAGGGATATGCTTGTCAAAAAAAGAAAACTGGTGATCAGCCAACGCATTTAATAAAGATAGTAAAAGCCTTTCTTTGTGGTAAGTATTAAAACTTAACTTTTTTTCAAATGTAAGATGTCAACACAGGGTTGGATTTTTGTATTACGGTTTGAGTTTTTATATTAATTTTACAAAGCGGTTTAATGGATCAAGCATTTCTTAAAACTTTAGCCGATATTTAATTTTAAATTTTCCCTTGATCTCTCCACTGAAGGAAATTAAATCAATTGACAAATAGGCCCAGTAGTTCAACTGGATAG
>DEYL01000051.1:64425-67640 GCA_002364535.1 Flavobacteriaceae bacterium UBA3159
TCACGAATAAAGCAACAAAAAGTTGAAACAATGCAAGTGTAAAATAGAAGTGCTTGCTTTTTAGATGGACTACTCTTTTACTAGAATTATTAAATTTTTCTGCCAGTGCTGTTCTTTCCATGATGATCAACTGACCTACCATGGGGAAGGTCTCTAAGAGAATTTCTTTGATAGAATTGTACACTGACAGTTGCAATTTTACCATCCCCTCAGACGAAATAGGATCTCCTGTCAGGGTAGTTTTAGCATCTTGAAAGTGCCATTTTTTACTAGAACTATTTGCATGATGCCTGAATGTGAAAATACAAAGTTTGAAAAAATGAACAGTAGTAATTAAAGCTTCTGCATGTGATTAAAAAAGGTGAAATTTAATAGTTAATAGCGTCTAAACTTAATCGATTAAAACCTAAAAAATATGATAGTATTTAATGTTTTAAAGTTTTGGTTTAATTCTATTGCAGAAATAAATATAAGTTTTATTAAAGTTTAAATTAATATTTTTCTATCTCAAAACTATTTGCCTAAAAAACTAAATAAATATTTTTAAGCATGATTTTAAATAAAGATATGTTTTGAGCATAGTGAGTTTGGCAAACTACCAGTTAATTAAAATAAATTAATATGTTAAATAACTTAGAGGGATGAATAATTTTCTAAAAAGTTAATATGCCTTTTCATTTTTAAAATGAACTACTGACACATTCAGCGATTGAATTGAAGTCTAAAATTAGAACAGTAGTTATCTGATTAAATACAGGAATTATCTGGATTGATCTCTCTAATTTATAATACAACAACATTAGTTATACTTCCATCTTATTCCGAAGAAAAACCTTATCCCCTGGTTGGAGGTATATACATAGGTTGGGTCAAAAGTCAAGGCGAAGGGGTTGCTGGGAGTTGGTAAAGCATTTCCGGCGCCGTCAAAGACCACCTGTTGATCAAAGGGATCAAAAGAACGTGCAATACTGTTCGGAGGAGGGGTAAAGTTTAAAATATTTTTTATGCCCCCATAGCATTCCACAGTGTTGTTCCAAATTTTTGTGAGTTGTACATTGAGAATGCTAAAAGCTGCTGAATAGGATGGTCTGGGGTCAAGATCTCCCAGGGTAGGCAATCTCAATGCTCCTGTTGTGGTTCCAGTAAAATCAAGGTTCAGATTACTGTTAACCCATTTTTTTTCAACTTTCCATACCCCTTGAAAGCGCTCGGTAAGGTATGGCAACTTTTTGATTCCATTTTCCTGTATATAAGTATCGATATAGGTTGCCCCAAGATTGACTCTTAACTCTCCTTTGACAAGTAAATTAGCATTTAGAGAAAGACCATTAGAGATTGATTTTCCAATGAGGTTATCGTAAATAATTTTGTTGGGATTTGTGTCAAAATCAGGAATGATTTTGTTTGAGAAATGGGTTGTGAATAGACTAAAGTCAAGGTCGATAATCACACCTTGTTTTAAGAAAAGCTTTTGAATAAAATTGAGGTTGGTGTTCCATGATCTTTCAGGATTTAAATTCTCTATAAATATCACTTCACGAGCTCCTGTTAATGCTGCATGGTCTTCTGTAAAAATCTGAGCAACACGATATCCTGTTCCGGCACTGAGTCTAAGGATTGAGCTTTTATCATTGTTGTTAATTTTATAATTTATCCTTGGCGTAAAGATATTCCCATAAATGGAATTACGGTCGTATCTAAGTCCCAAAAGTAACGTGTTATGGAAATTTATTTGAGTTTGATTTTGAATGAATATTCCAGGCAAATGGGTTATGGATGCATTGTTTTGATAAGATAAATCATTGAAAGTAGCCGTGGTGTCGTCGTCGTAATGGGTTAATCTGTATGCAAGCCCCACCAGCAATTCTTGTTTTGCAATCTTTTTGTTCCAAATCATTTGACCAAAACCTATGGTCTGATTTGCATTAAAAAATGTATTTCCGTAGACTGAATTTTGATTGTGATTATTTAAACTGAACTGGAATGAAATATTTTTATTGAATTTATACTTTCCAAAAAGTTCAATCCTTTTGGTGTAGACACTCTCCCCATAAACCTTTTCCCCTCCTCTGTATTTGGGCGTCCACTCCATTTGACCTCCCCAACGGTCTTCGTAAACAAAACGTGTAGCGATTGAGAATTGATTGGCAATTGTTAATTTGTTAAATACAGAAATCCGGTTTTGAAGTGTCAAGTCGGTGAATCCATCTTTGTTTTTGTCGATTGGATTTGAATAGTTAAAATAGTTTATCCCTAACAATCCTTGGGTTTCTTTGGAAAGTTTGTATTTATATCCCAAATCTGTATTAACCTCTCCCCATCCAGAAACAAAAGAATCAACAGAAAGGTTTGTGGTATTTTCGGGCAATCTAGTGATTAAATTAATTACACCCGCAACTGCCTCAGATCCGTAAAGCGTTGAGGCAGGACCCTTGACTATTTCAACCCTTTCAATCAAGGCTTGTGGTATTCCTGATAAGCCATACACAGTAGAAAGACCACTTACGATGGGTAGCCCGTCAATTAAAACCATCGTATAGCTTCCTTCTTGACCGTTAATGTGAATGTCTCCTGTATTACATACATTACAGTTTAGTTGGGGTCGAACACCATTCACATTTTCCAAGGCTTCAAAAACCGAAGCGGTCGGATTGGCTTTAAAGAAACTTTGACCATAAACCTCAACGGGTACCGGACTGTCGAGTTTGGATACTGCCTTTAGGGTACCCGACACCACTACTTCCTCCAGTGGATTATCCCTTTCCAATTCGATGATGCCCAAGTCGGTTGTCTTTGGACTTATTATTTTGATCTGAGATTTGTGGCCCAAATAGGAGATGAGCAGTTTTGGGTTTACTATATTTGAAATGAAGATGGTAAATTGACCTTCTGCATCGGTGCTAACCCCTGAATTTGTTCCCTTCACAATTACGGAGGCCGATGTAAGTGGTTGGCCTTCTGAAAAGACTTTACCGGTTATGATAAAATCTTGGGCATCGATCGTTTGCATAAAAATAAAAACAAATAGGAAACTTAAACGCATGTAATAGTTTTATACTGCAAAACTAATTTAATAGTTTTATACTGCAAAACACTTTTATGAAAAAAACAATAGAGAAGGAGAATTATCTTAAGATCATTTACAAGATGGAAGAAAAAGGCCAGTCGGTCACTGTTACTTCTCTGAGTCAATATTTTAGTGTCAGTAAATCAAC
>DEYL01000051.1:68053-78455 GCA_002364535.1 Flavobacteriaceae bacterium UBA3159
CTTCTCACAATGTCGGGTAGGGAAAAAGCTACAGAAATCATTCATAAGCATAGATTGATAGAGCTCTATTTGGTTGAGAAAATGAATTTTGATCTGGACGAGGTTCATGAGATTGCCGAAGAAGTCGAGCATATAAAAAATACCAAATTCTTTAAGAGAATTCAAGATATTTTGGGCGACTGCGATGTTGATCCACACGGATCTATTATCCCCAAGCAGGATTATTAATTCATTAGTTTTGCCAACAATTCCTTTGGCCAATTTTGATAGGTAATGGGACGAACCCACCGGTAAATTGAGCCCGGTCCTACAGCTGTGAATCTGCTGTCTGATGCGGCAGGATATGGCCCTCCATGTGTCATGGCTGCTGACACCTCAACACCCGTTGGGACATCATTAAAAAGCAATCTTCCAACTTTAGATTTAAACGCCCGAATTAAGGGTTCAATTAGTTCATAATCATCAGCTTGCGCAAAAATTGAACCTGTCAATTGCCCCTCTAGACGGTTTATGACTTGTTCGAGTTCTTGGAGATTTTTGCATTTTACAAACAAAGAAAAAGGGCCGAAGACTTCTTCCTGAAATTGGGGGTTTGCGATAAACTGATCTCCAGAAATCATGGATAGTTTTGGATGAACAAGGTTATTATCCAATTGATTTTTATTGGCTTGAACTTCAACGGTTTCTTTTAGACCATTGATTTTATCACTTTTTTTGACATAATTTTTTTTCAAGTCGGGATGAATCATACATTGTTGATCTGTCTCTTTTAAGGCCTTATTCAATTCTTTTATAAATGCATCGGTATTTTCTCCATCAACCGTCAACAACAATCCCGGTTTTGTACAAAATTGACCGGCCCCGAGTACAATGGAACCGGCGATCTTTTGTGCCATTTGTTGAGTCCCTTTTTTCAATGCCCCTTCTGTGATCGCAATGGGGTTGATACTGCCCATCTCTGCGAAAAAGGGGATTGGATCACGTCGTTTTAAAACGGATTCGTTTAGAGCACTTCCTCCGGAAAAACTTCCCGTAAATCCTACTGCTTTGATTTTGGAATGTTTTACCAATTCGTGAGACAGTGCGTATGATTTTGAATTGAGGTTGGAAAAGACTCCGTTGGGCATTCCGGTTTTCTTAGCCGCTTTGATAATTGCACAAGATACCATTGAACCAGTTCCACTGTGCATGGGGTGAGACTTGACAATAACAGGACAACCAGCAGCCAGTGCACTGGCGGTATCCCCTCCGGCTGTAGAATAAGCCAAAGGAAAATTACTGGCTCCAAAAACTGCAATTGGCCCCAAGGGTAGGTGAGTTTTACTTAAACTCGGTTTTGGGACGGGGGTTCTTTCCGGTATTGCCGCCTCGTTGATGTTCTTTCTCCAATCCTCGGTTTCAATTGTTTTTGCAAACATCTGAAGTTGAAAAATGGTCCTGCCGCGTTCTCCCATCGCTCGGCCTTGGGGTAATCCGGTTTCCCGACAATAGATGTCAATTAAAGCATTGCCCAAATTTAAAATTTCATCTGCAATGGAATTCAAGAAAGAAGCCCTTTGAGTTCCCGAAAGCTCCCTGTAAATTGGAAAAGCTGCATCTGCCAAAGCCAACGCTTCCTCTAATTCCTCGGATGTGGCTTCTACAAATAGGATGTCATTTTCAATATTTTTTAGGGGGTCAATGGTCTTGTACTTTACCTTTCCAAATCCTGACAATTTATCTCCAATAAAATTTTTTCCAGTGATTTCCATATCCTTAAAATTATGCAACGGGGTTGGTTAGTGTCCCAATTTTCTCAATCTCAATACTAACTTCATCGCCCAAGGCCAAGGTGAAATCCGTAGGAGGGACGATACCGGTTCCTGTCATCAGAAAGGCACCATTTGGGAAGGAGCTTTCCCTATAAAGGTAGTCCACCAGTTCCTGTGGTTTTCTTTTCATTCGGTCGGTAGAAATGCTTTCCTGAAAAACAACAGCCCCCCGTCTTTGTATGGTAAGTTCAATTCTCAAAGGCTGATTCACTGGTTTTTCAGGCACATAAATACAAGGACCCAAGCTGGCACAACCGTCATAGGTTTTGGCTTGTGGCAAATACAAAGGGTTTTGCCCCTCGATATCTCTAGAGCTCATGTCATTGCCAATACTGTAACCAACTATTTTCGCATTTGATGTGGAAAAAAGGGTAAGTTCCGGCTCGGGAACATTCCAAGAGGAGTCCCTTCTGATTCGTACAGCTTCACCGGTGCCGGAAATCCTATTTTTGGTAGCCTTAAAAAACAATTCTGGTCGGTCAGCATCATAAACTTTGGTATAAAATATGGAACCTCCAGTTTCCTTAGATTCTTCTTCTCTTCCTTTTTTACTGATGTAATAGGTAACCCCGCTGGCCCATAATTCCTGAGAATCAATTGGGGGGTTCAACCCATCGAGTTGATTGGCATTTATAGTTTTTGCATTGCCGATGGAGGCTTTTAGCTTTTGATATAATTGGTCATCATTGATGTATTCATCCCAATTTTGACCTTCTAAACAATAGAGCGTCCTTTTGTTTTGGACTATAATGTTGTTTTCTTTTTTGTAAACTTTCATGCCTTAAAAATAATATTTTTTCCCAAAATGAATGAGTTGTTTTGAAGTGTTAGGACTGATTTTTATAATTGATTTTCTCATTTTTGAAAACTAGAAGAAAAAGAATAAAAACGCCCAAGGCAAATAGTGCTGGGAACTTCCAGATCATTTTCCAATCGTGTTGTCCTGATTCTAGGGTAAAAGCATCTAAAATCTTTCCAGCAATCCAAAATCCGATCAACATCCCAACCCCATAGGTGGCAAGTGTGATTAAACCTTGAGCTGCACTTTTAACTTTTTCTCCAGCTTTGAAGTCTGTATATATTTGTCCAGAGACAAAGAAAAAATCATAACATATACCGTGTAAAAGGATACCGACGATAAGCATGAAGGTTCGGTCTCCAACATCTCCATATGCAAACAAAAGATAGCGAATGACCCATGCGATCATACCCACCAAAATGGTGTTTTTAAATCCGAAACGAACAAAGAAGATTGGAAGTAAAATCATGAACAAAACCTCACTGGCCTGCCCTAGAGACATTTTTGCCGTAGGGTTATCCATTCCCAATTCTACTAAAAAGGGATTAGCTTGCTGGTAATAAAAGGCCAAGGGGATACAGATTAAAATGGAGGCGATAAAGAACAAAAGAAAATTGCGATCTTTAAGTAGTTTTAGCGCATCCCAACCAAGTAAACTTTTTAAAGAAAAACCTTTTTGGTTGTCTCTGTAGGGGGGGGTTTTGGGTAGTCCGAAACTGAAAATACCCAAAAGCAAAGACGCCAGTGCTACCATTTTAAAGGTGTTATATAATGCCCCTGAGGCAATTGATGCTTGTGTATCCCAACCAAAAACATAACTGATGAATATACCAGAAATGATCCACCCTATGGTCCCAAAAGTTCGGATGAGTGGGAATTCTGCAGCAGTATCCTTCATTTGATTAAAAGAAACAGAATTGACCAAGGCAAGGGTAGGCATATAAAGAAGCATATAGCCAAATACATAGGGGTAAAAAACAGAAAAGTCATCCGTTTGGGACATAAGGAATAATAATCCACTGCCAAGGAGGTGTAAAATTCCTAAAATTATTTCAGCATTAAAATATCGATCGGCGATTAATCCAATAAAAACAGGGGCAATAATTGCACCCCAGGATTGGGTCGAAAAGGCGATGGCAATTTGACCACCTGTGGCGTTGAGATTGTTTCCTAAAAAGGTACCTAAGGTTACAAACCAACCTCCCCAAATAAAAAATTGGAGGAACATCATAAATGATAATTGTAATTTGATAGATGATTTCATTTGTTTTTCGTTTTGATATTGAAATGATCCAGTTTTAGTTTTTTACCATCACTAAATTATGCTTTTCAATTTAATGATTCCATTGCGTCAATTGGGGGAGTTCCGATTCCTTTTCCATGATGTAGGGTAGTTTCCATATTTTTCCTTCAAGGTTTCCAAAGAATAATTCTGATTTACTGAATTGGTGAGCATCACCATCGGCCCAGAAATAAACAAAAGGAGCTTTAAAATTTTCGGATTTTCTAACGTAGGAATGATTCATTGGACTGTTTTGGGTAAGGTCTTTTTCTTTGATCCAATGCGCTCCCCAATCATAAGATTTCCAAACTATTAATTCTCCACCAACTCCCCATTTTTGAGGCCCTATTGCAGTGGGACCAACGAGATAGAGCTTTTCTTTATCGATCAACAAACTTCCCATATCATAATTGTGATCGGAGGTGGTGACGACATGGGTGGTCCATTGGGAGCCATTCCATTTGGTAATGCACCACTCATAGGGCTGGTTTTCTGGTCCAGGCTTATGTCCATTACTTCTTATATAAAGACAAATGGGCTTTCCCCAGGAATCAAAGACCATGTCTTTGAGGTAGATGTTTTTTTTGAGACTGGCATAGTCCACAACCCTCGAAAGTGAGTTTTTTTCGGTAAGCGGAATTGGTATGGACTGTTTATCGGCGGTTGTCCAAGTTTCTCCATTATCCTCTGTCTCGAGGTAGTACAAGTCGGTTCTTTGATCTACGATACCATTGGGGTGCCGATTGAAAAAAGTAGCGGTCTTTTTTTCTTTGAATTGGGCACTGATTTGATAATGACCAGATTTTTGACCTTTTTTTTCGGGTATGGCTGCAAGCATAATGTCGTCTGACCATTGAGTGCCATTTTCACTTTTCTCAAAATACAGTTGTCTTACTCCTCTGTACTTGGTAAAAAAATTAAAAAAGTATGAACCCATTTTTTTGGGTTGGGGATAGGTCATTTCTTCCGTGGTAATTTTTTCAAAACCATCAATGCAGTAGGGTTTTTTACTTTTGTATTTAAACCCCATGCGCACTCTTCCTCTTCCGCTTACGAAAACCCAAATGTATCCTTGATTATCGATTAAAATTGAGGGGTTGTCGTGGGGGTCATCCACCCCCATTTTATCACAAACTACCAAGGGTTGGGAAACCAAACCTGAGGCATGATCATATGATCCAATCATGCAAAGCAGGTGTTTGCTCTCCGCAGATTTTGTTCCTCCATAGACGAAAAAAGTTTTATTTACCTCGGCAGCATAAAGGGCCAAAGGGTGATGTTTGGCGGTATAGGTGCCCAGTGCACCGGAGTATTTATCGCCGTATTCATATTTTTGGTTGAGTTCAAACCAGATGGGTCTGTAGCCGGGAATTTTTTCGTTTTCCAGTGACTGGCTTTGCCCTGTTCCTGTAAAAAAAATACTTATTAAGAAAATCTTTAAGTTTTGTTCAATTTTCATCGACTTCAAATTAGTTATTCAAAAGAAAGGATCAATCAACATAAAAAATTTTTAATAGAAAGGATTAGGGTGAAAGTCTAAAAGTATATTCCCCGCCTTTTAAATTGAATTTCCAGTTGTTTAAGTCAGCTCTGTCTGTTGTATTAAAAAACGTTTTACCCCTTAAGATAGTGATTTTCTGATAGGATTTTTTGTTTATGACCACTTGGGCGATACTGTTCTTTGGGACAGTAATCTCAAAAAGATATCCATGATTTTCTTTGACCCAATTCGAGATGATTTTTCCATTGGGTGCGCTGTAGCTGGTCGATGCGCTTTCCAACCCAACAGGGGTGAAGGGCTTGATGTAAAACCTCTCAAATCCTGGATAATTGGGATGGGGTCGAATGCCACCAAGCCATCGGTAAAACCACTCGGTTACGGAGCCAAACATAGGATGTGAATTGGAATAGATGTCATCGCTTTCTTTCCAGGTTTCCCAGAGTGTTGTTGCCCCACGGTCGACCATATGTCCCCAACCCGGATATTTTTTACTATTGATGATGTCAAAGGTGGTTTGGGGAGAGAGGTATTGAGAAATGGCCTCTAAAGCAAATGGTGTTCCAAAGATGCCTGTGGTCAAGTGCTGGGCGGGGGTTTTTTGAAGAGCACGCTTAAGGGAGTCTTTTGCAGCCTCGATTTGATCTTTAGGAATGATCTTGTGATAGAGTAGTGACGCAAATAAAGTTTGTCGATTAATGGGGCCTTTGACACTTTTTTTCCAAAAGGCCTTTCGAACCTTTTTCTCCAAGTCCAATGCCAGTTGATCGAATTTTGATTGACTTTCTTGATCGTTCATGATTCCTGCAAACTCTCTCATAATTCTCGCAGATTGCAGATAATGTAAAGTACCAATCAATTCAACAGGAACAGGAGACAAAGACTCGTGGTCGCTCAATCCGGTATGCACGATTCCCTCGGGATGAAGCCGTGCAACTTTATCCATCCATCGCTTGTTGAAGCTATACATTTCCTTAACGAATTCAAGGTCTTTGTAGAATTGGTATAGCTGATGTTGAGTCACCAAAAAAGCAGACTCCCAACTGATACCACAATATTGAATTCCGACACTTGGGGCAGTATCTACAAATGTGGAGTCGTTGATCGCATCCACCCAGTCATAGACGGTTTTTTTGTAGAAGGACTGCATGTCGAAGTTGAAGATAAAAGAGGCACTGGTTGCATTGAGATCACCCCCATAACCAAATTTTTCTCGGGCAGGGCAATCGGATTGCACGCCTACTAAATTGGCTAAAAATGTCCTTCTGACGGTTTTCTGAATGTCATTTAATAATTTGGAGGAGGAGGTAAAATGATTTTCTTGATCCACTTTTGTATGGATTGAAAGTCCTGTGATATCCTCTTTTTTTGGTTTTTGCCTTAATCCGTCTATTTCCATAAACCGGTAGGCGTGATATGTAAATTCCGGCCTGAACCAAGTGGGGCTTTTATCGCCAATGATGTAGCTGTCGGTTTGCCAGGCCACATCTGGAGCACCCGGCCCTCCGACTCCTTTCTTTTTGACTTGACCTATTACCGATGTCATTGGGTTCAGCGAGCCATCGAGATAAATGCGTTCTCCGAATCTGAAGGTGATTTTGTCTCCCCTTTGGCCGCTTAATTTGATGGAATAAGTACCCGTAAAATTTTCACCCATGTCCACCATCCATTTTCCATCTTTGGTGGCGTAGATTTTTTGGGGTTGGATTGCTCTGTTAATTTGTATTGGTGAAAAAAAGGCTTTTTGCAACTTCCCTCCCGGGGCACTGGCAGGCAGTGCATTTTCCCAGTCAGTATCGTTGAAATTTGCTTGCTTCCACCCTTTTATTTCTTTTCTGCCATCGTGGTGTGTCCCAAGATAAACACTGTTTCTTACAATAGGACCATAGTTGTATTTCCATGTGCTGTCTGAGACTATTTCCTCTATCCTACCGCTTTGATGGATAATCGTAATCTTTGCAATAAAACGAGGTTTACCTACCGAAAGCCTTTCTCTTAAATTGATTCTGCCCCACATTTTTAAAGGTAGGGGGTTGTAAAAACCATTTCCCAAGGTCACCCCCAAACAGTTCATTCCTTGGATCAACTGCGGTGTGACATCATATTCACTGTAGTATATCCTTTTGCTGTAGTCGGTCCAAGTTGGATCCAAAATATTTTTTTCTAAGTCAAAAGCATTGACGGAGCTTTTGTAATATCCGGCTGCCGTAATGTGTAGCGTGGCTTTTTGGGGAAGATGTTTTAAAAAGAAGGTTTTCCGAAAAAGGGGAGCAGGATCATCCAAATAAAATTCAGCATCTGACTTGGGTAAGGTTTTTTTGTCTTGAATCCAGCTTGCTTTTTGATTTTGGAAAAAGACAATGTTTTTACTGTTGTCAACCGCTTTATTGCAACGCAAGAAAAACAAGAAAATTAAAAGCAAAAAAACAAGTTGTGAGAATCGCATGGAAAAATGTTTTGTTTTGAATCTCTTTAAATTTAAAGATTTATCAAGGAATACCCAATTCCATAATTAGGGAGACGCTATGAAAGAATGGAGATATTGTTACATTTGGGTATAAGTTTTTTAGTTAAATCCAAAAAAACCACTATTGATGTTGAACAACATTTCAGGAATTGTTTTTGTAAAGTTTAAATTTTACGGCTTGTTGTTGATGGGTTTAATGTTTTCGTGTGAGCATGAAATCTATTTTGAAAATGCCTACTGCATCGAGAAGGTGAATATTGTCGATCCATTGGAGGGACTAAAAAAAATAGTTAATGTTGTTATCAAAGGGAATAAAATTCACCAGATTGGGAATCCACATCAGTTAAAGCTTTCTCCAAAAAATAAAATCATCGATGGAAGTAACAAATACCTGATCCCCGGTTTATGGGACAGTCATGTTCACTTTTATTTTGACCGTCAACTTGCGCTGCACATGCCGGAACTTTTTCTCAGTACAGGAATTACCAGTGTTCGGGATACCGGCGGTGAATTCCACTATTTGGACAGTATCCGACAAAATGCCCTGAGTGACCCAAAAACACATCCAAGAGTCAAAATTGCCGGGCCATTGATCGATGGTAATTTTAATGTTTACAATGGATCAGTACTGCCCGAGCTTTCGATTCGAACCAGAAATGTTTCGGAGAGTATTGCTGAAACAGAAAAACTGGTGGCCAAGGGAGTAGATTTTCTTAAAGCTTATGAGATGTTGAGTCCTGAGCAGTTTGAGGCTATTGCTGCTATCGCCGCGCGCGAAAATCTTCGGTTGGCAGGTCATGTTCCCCTTAGTATGGAAATTACCCATGCCATATCATTGGGGCTGAATAGTTTGGAACACATAAAAAATCTTGAGTTGGAGGCTGTAAAAAAAAGCGATTCCATGCTACAGGAGAGGAGAAAAATGTTGGAAAATAAATCGCTGCTTTCGGGCAGGGAACTGAGGGGAAATATTCACCAGTCGCAAAAGCAATTTGCTGTTGATCATATCGCAGCTAATGCCTACCAAAAAATTCTAGATACGATTAAAAAATATGAATCTTATCAGGTGCCAACTTTATCCATTTACAAGGTTCCGATTTATAAAATCTTCAGACAAGACTTTTGGCGTAAAAGTTTTAAGCTTCTTCCCAAATCAACAAGGGAGCAATGGGAAAAAAATGCGGATGGATCGAACGATAAAATCTATCCGGCACAAAAAAAGTTTTCCGATTGGATTCAAAAAACTACCGTAGCAATGGCAAAAGCCAAAATTCCGTTGATGGCAGGAACAGACACTCCTTTGGGATATCTGACCCCAGGTTTCAGCCTCCATTATGAGTTGGAATTAATGGTTGAAAGTGGACTCAGTGAGCTTGAAGCTATTACTGCCGCTACACTTCAACCAGCAAAATATTTTAGGATGCAAGACTCTTTGGGCCTAGTGAAAAAAGATTATATCGCTGATCTTATTCTACTCAATGAAAATCCGTTGGAGGATATCGCAAATACTAAAGATATTTTTGCAGTGATCAAAGACGGTAATTATATTGACAAAGCCCGTTTAGATCAGATTCAAAAAGATATATCAAACGGGATGCCAATTACTGCAATGGATTAAAAACCTACTTTAGTTTTTGTGGAATCCAATGGTTTAATAGGTCAAGAAAATCCATCCACTCAAGGTCTTGTCTTGATCTGGAACGTAGATGTTGTAGTAATAGGAACCTCCCGGTAGTCTACTTCCTTTGAAATCGCCCTGCCAATCGTTTTGATAATCTGTTTTTGAGAAAACCCTTTGACCATTTCTATTGTAAACTTCAATTATGGCTTTTGGATGTTTTTCAATGTTCATGATGGTCCAGAAAGACTCCAAGCGGTTAGATGAACCGGGAGTGAGGACTTCCGATATCAATAGATCCATGTCATTGTCATCTGAATTTGGATCTGTTCCATTTTGAATTTCATCAGCATCTTTGATGCCATCATCATCAGAATCAGAATCATTGGGATCGGTATTCCAAGTTTCTACCTCATCATAATCAGTCAATCCATCCCCATCGGTATCTGTTTTGAGTGGATCGGTTCCTATATTGATTTCTTTTCCATCTTGTAGGCCATCGCCATCGGTATCAGGATCATTGGGGTCAGTTCCCTGCTGTTTTTCCTCTCCGTCGCTAAGGCCATCACCGTCAGAATCAGAATCGAGTGGGTTGGTTCCGTCTTCATTTTCTTTTCCATCGGGGATTCCGTCACTATCGGTATCAGGATCTTTTGGATCGGTTCCATTTTTGATTTCTTCTCCATCGGGTATACCGTCACCATCGGTATCGGGATCTTTGGGATTAGTTCCATTTTTTATTTCTTCTTCATCAGGGATGCCATCGTCATCGTCATCGGTATCGGTGTTGTCCCCGGTTCCACTTCCGTCAGTATCGGTATCCTCATCAGGATCTCTTGGGAAATCGTCATCTCCATCGTTGACACCGTCACCATCAGAATCTGGATCATTAGGATCGGTTCTGTCTTCCTTCTCCTTACCGTCATC
>DEYL01000008.1:0-5106 GCA_002364535.1 Flavobacteriaceae bacterium UBA3159
AGGTTAGATGCTAGATATGAAGACAAATGGTTCGCGTCAGGTAATGAACCAGATTTTCATGTTCCCTGGGTGTACAATTGGACCAATGAACCGGAGAAAACATCCAAAACCATCAACAGAATTCACAGCGAAATGTATCAAAATTCTCCATCTGGTTTACCGGGGAATGATGACCTTGGAACCATGGGTTCATGGTATGTTTTTTCTTCCATAGGACTTTACCCAGTCATTCCTGGAGTTGGTGGTTTTGCACTGAATTTGCCAAAATTCAAAAAAATAAAAATCCGACTACCTAATGATGTTTTAACAATTCGAAAGTATAATGAAAATATAGATGTCATCAAATCAGTTAATGTAAATGCCCTAGGCCACCACAACACGTGGTTGAGTTTAAATCAAATAAAAAATGGTGGGATAATCACATTCAATAAGAACGTAGATAACAAATGGATAATTAAAGAAAATGCGCCCACTTACTAATAACAATCAAATATGAGAATGAAAAAAATAATTTACAGTTTATCAACTGCATTAATTTGCATATTGATCTTCAGCTTTGGTAGTACTCCAAACAATAATTACGTAAAATATGTAGACCCTTTTATTGGTTCTGGAGGCCATGGCCACGTTTTTGTTGGTGCAAATGTTCCTTTTGGTGGTGTACAAGTCGGACCCACAAACTTCAACAAAGGCTGGGACTGGTCTTCCTCATACCACCATTCGGACAGCATTGTAAAAGGATTCTGCCATTTGAATGTTAGTGGTACCGGTATGTCAGATTTAGGAGAATTAACGGTCATGCCTGTAAATGGACCACTCAAGATAAATGCTGGAACGCAAGAAAATCACATGAAGGGCTATTCATCCTTGTATAAAAAAGAAAAAGAACAGGTTTCACCTGGATATTACAGTGTCTTTTTAGAGCGATACAACATAAAAGTTGAATTAACAGCTTCTAAAAGAGTAGGCCTCCACCGATATACCTATCCAAAATCGACAGACTCTAGAATTATTATTGACTTGGGAGAAGGAAGTGCCGATAGACCCACAGAAACCTTTTTAAGAAAAATAAATGATACTTTGTTTGAGGGTTACAGATTTTCCACTGGCTGGGCAAAAGATCAAAGAGAATTTTTCTCAGTAGTAACTTCAAAGCCTGTAAAAAACTTTTTATTATATGACAGAGGAAGAAAGATCAAGGATAATGAAAAAAAGGGTAAGTATGTAAAGGGGTTTCTAGAATTTGAAACCGAAAAAGGAGAAGAGGTGTTCTTTA
Source organism: Flavobacteriaceae bacterium UBA3159 (assembly GCA_002364535.1). Classification (GTDB taxonomy): domain Bacteria; phylum Bacteroidota; class Bacteroidia; order Flavobacteriales; family Flavobacteriaceae; genus UBA8316. Next base: position 1,277 of record DEYL01000008.1, read on the forward strand.
AAATGGGCGTTTCAACTGTGAGTATGAAAAATGCTTTAGAAAACTTAATCCACGAAATCCCACATTGGGATTTTGAAAAAGTTCATAACAATGCTATTTCTGAATGGAATCGTGAATTGTCCAAAATAAAGATAAAGACAAAAGATATTAAGAAGAAGAAAATATTTTATACTGCCATGTACCATACCATGATTGCTCCTAATTTATACCATGATGTTAATGGAGAATATAGAGGAACTGACAAAAAAGTATACACAGATACTACTTTTACAAACTACACCTTGTTTTCTCTTTGGGATACATACAGAGCGGCACATCCGCTCTATACAATAACCCATCCAGAAAGAGTGAGTGACATGGTCAATTCTATGCTCAAAATATTTGACCATCAAGGTAAGCTACCTGTTTGGCACCTCCGAGGAAATGAAACCAATACCATGCCGGGTTACAGCGCCATACCCGTAGTTGTTGATGCGGTTTTAAAAGGATTTGATATAGACAAGGAAGAAGCCTTTAATGCAGTTAAAAAAAGTGCTACCGGCTATTTTGAACCTGGGGTGAAAGAATTAATGAATCTTGGGTACATTCCATCTGATTTAATGGTAGAGTCTGTAGCCAGTTCTATGGAATACGCTATTGGGGATTGGGGAATTGCTCAATTGGCAAAAGAGATAAACATGAAAGATGATTATCATTACTTTTTAGATCGATCAAAAGCCTACAAAACCTATTTTGATGATGAAACAAAATTCATGAGAGGTAAATTATCTAATGGTGAGTGGAGAACCCCTTTTGATCCTGTTTCCGCACAACATAGAATTAATGACTATTGTGAGGGAAATGCATGGCAATACCTTTGGCTTGTGCCTCAAGACCCAGAAGGTTTAATTACACTGCTTGGTGGGGATGAAAAATACATAGAAAAACTTGATACCTTGTTTAGCATGTCATCAGATCTTGAAGAGGGATCATCAATGGACATTACAGGCTTAATCGGGCAGTATGCACATGGAAATGAACCAAGTCACCATACCACATACATGTACGCCTTTGCGGGGGCGCAACATAAGATCCCCAAAAATGTTAGATATATTTTAAGTGAATTATACAATGACCAGCCTGACGGACTCAGTGGCAATGAAGATTGTGGACAAATGTCTGCTTGGTATATTTTTTCTTCACTAGGCTTTTACCCTGTCAATCCATCTAACGGAGCTTATGTTTTTGGAAGCCCTATTTTTGATGAAGTTTTAATAGAACTTCAAGGAGGTAAAAACTTTAAAATTATAACTGAAAATAATTCAGAAAAAAACATATACATAGAATCTGTAACATTAAATGGTGAGAATTACAACAATTCTTACATAACTCACAAGGACATTACAAATGGTGGTGAATTAAAATTTGTTATGAGTGATACGCCAAACAAAGCGTTTGGTAAAGATTATAAGAACAGACCAAAATCTATAGTATATTAAGTTTAAGATGAAGCGTTTCGTAGTATTTTTTCTAATTTTTTTTAATGGGCTTTTTTTTGCCCAAAGTGAAAAGGATTTCACTAAATATGTGAATCCCTTGATTGGCAGCGATTCATCTCATGAACTATCTAAAGGCAATACTTATCCTGCGATTGCCCTGCCTTGGGGAATGAATTTTTGGACACCTCAAACTGGAAAGATGGGGGATGGTTGGATTTATACACACAAAAATTCAGGACTTGTGGGGATACGACAAACCCATCAGCCAAGCCCATGGATTAATGATTATGGAGCATTCTCTGTCATGGCAACTACAGGAACGCTTAAGGTTTTGGAAAAGCAAAGAAAGGCAAACTATCATAATCAAATCGTTAAGCCACATCACTATAAGGTTAAATTGGTTGATTCTGACATAGATTTAGAAGTTTCCCCTACTAGAAGTTCGGCCCATTTTAAGCTTAGTTCTCCAGCTCAAAAAAAAATAAATATTATCATTGATGCTTTTTTTAAAGGCTCAAGTATTGAAATAAAGACCGAAAAAAATACAATCTATGGTGTTTCAAAAAACAACTCTGGTGGAGTCCCAGAAAATTTCTCAAATTATTTTATAATTGAGTTTAAAACGCCTTTCAATAGCTATGGAACATGGGACGGGTCTGGGAAATTATTTCAAAAATATAAGTTAAATGGGGACCATGTAGGAGCGCATGTAAGCTACGACTCCATTACTGATGGAGCAATTGAATTTAGAGTTTCATCGTCCTTCATTAGCCATGAGCAGGCGTTAATAAACCTCAATCGCGAAATACCTGCAGACCAAAGTTTTGAAGCCACCAAAGCAAATGCAAAAAAAATATGGAATAACGAGCTCTCAAAAATTAAGATAACTCCAGTTGTCGAAACTGAAAAAAAATACAGTTACGATAATATGGTTAAATTTTACTCTTGTTTTTACAGAACTATATTATTCCCTCGACCTTTGCATGAATATGACATTGAAGGCAAACAAATACATTACAGTCCATACAATGGAGAAATTTTAAACGGGCCTCTTTATACTGATAATGGATTTTGGGATACTTTTCGTGCAGTATTCCCTTTTTATAATTTGTTGTACCCTGAAAAAATGGGTGAAATTATTCAAGGCATCATGGTTAACCCTTATAAAGAAAGTGGTTGGTTACCCGAGTGGTCAAGTCCCGGCCACAGAGATTGTATGATTGGATCAAATTCTGCATCCATCATAGCCGAGGCTTATTTAAAAGGCAACAGAGACTTTGATGTTGAGACTGCCTACCAAGCTATCCTAAAGAACACTATCAATGAAGGGCCTTTAGGCTCTGTGGGAAGAAAAGGTTTCAAAGCTTATAACGCACTGGGATACATTCCATTTGATATTAAAGTTAATGAGAGTGTGGCACGTACTTTGGAATACACTTACAACGACTACTGTATTTATAAATTAGGCGAGAAATTAAATAAACCAGCAGATGAGATTAATATTTTTAAAGAAAGATCTTATAACTTTAAAAATGTTTTCGATCCTTCTGTAAATTTTATGAGAGGAAAGTCTGAGAAAGGTGATTTCGAATCCAAGTTTAGGCCAGATAAATGGGGCGGTGTTTTTACTGAAGGTAGTTCATGGCATTATACATGGTCCGTTTTACATGATATTCAAGGCCTAATCGATCTTATGGGAGGCAAGGAAAATTTTATTGCTAAAATGGATTCTATATTTACAACCCCACCTACTTCAGATTTCAGCTATTATGGGTTCAAAATCCACGAAATATTAGAAATGGAATTAATTGAAATGGGACAGTATGCACATGGAAATCAACCCATACAACATGTGCTGTATTTGTATAATTATGCACTTCAGCCATGGAAAACTCAAGAAAAAGTAAGGTATGTTTTGGATAACCTATACGGAAGTCAAGAAGATGGATATTGTGGGGATGAAGATAATGGACAAACATCCGCATGGTTTTTATTTTCATCAATGGGATTTTATCCTGTTGCTCCTGTAACCGGACAATATTTGATCGGAAGTCCATTGTTTGAAAAAGTAGAAATTAGTTTAACCAATGGTCAAAATGTAACAATTAATAATCATAACAACAATAAAGAATCTGTATATATTGATAAATTATCCGTTGATGGTAAACCATATAATAAAAACTGGTTTGATCATGATAAAATCATAAAAGGCATGGAAATTGATTTTCATATGAGCAATAACCCTAATTATAATTGGGGTTCTACTGAAGAGTCAATTCCATATTCTATGTCAGAAAAAAATTGAATTAATCAATTAATTTTAAATCCTCCCCAAAATAGTTCAACTTCACT
>DEYL01000008.1:5445-6138 GCA_002364535.1 Flavobacteriaceae bacterium UBA3159
ACTTCACTTTTTATCCCCAAGATTATTTTATTTTTTGATATTATTTTTAAACATTATTTTAAGAAAATTACAGTACAGTTTTAGTAAATTTACATTTCTATGAAACTAAAACTGTCCACTCCTGGGATTACATTTACACAACATGTCCCCAAGCACCAAACACCGTTTGAGCATCTTTTTGAGGTTTTTAAGGAGTTGATTACCCATACCTCTGGCGACTTTGATGAAGCTATTAATTGGCTGCGTGAATTAGATAATGAATATGGCTTAACCACCACAGCATACACAATAGATGATTTTATCGAAGACCTCTTAAAACGTGCTTATATACAACCAAAAAGCGATGGTATTGGCGATGAAAAAGGGATGTCCCTCACTGCCAAAACAGAAAAGCTGTTGCGCGAACACGCCTTAAAGCAAATTTTCGGTAAACTCAAAAAAGCAGGCAGCGGCAACCACAAAACCAAAAGCATCGGGCAAGGCGCAGACAATACGGGCGAATTTAAAGCCTATCAATTTGGTGACCCACTTGAGAAAATATCTATGTCCGAAAGCCTGCGCAATGCACAAATACGATCTGCAGGAGATGAATTTACATTGCATCACGACGACCTAGTGGTGGAGGACAGCTATTTCAATACGCAAATGAGCACGGTTTTAATGATTGATATCAGCCATAGTATGATTTTGTAT
>DEYL01000013.1:0-20580 GCA_002364535.1 Flavobacteriaceae bacterium UBA3159
TTAGTACGAGAGGACCGAGATGGACTGACCTCTGGTGTATCGGTTGTTCCGCCAGGAGCATGGCCGAGTAGCTACGTCGGGAAGGGATAAGCACTGAAAGCATATAAGTGCGAAACCCATCACAAGATGAGATTTCTTTTAAGGGTCGTAGGAGACGACTACGTTGATAGGTCATAGGTGTAGAGGCAGTAATGTCTTAGCCGAGTGATACTAATTACCCGTAAGCCTATCGTAGGGCTTTTTCTTTCAAATTGCTTTTAATTAAATTCTTTTATTTTATTTGTTTTCTCAATACGTCACAATATTATGTAGTGCAAAAACGCTGCGACAATTAAGGTGGTTATAGCGATGGGGCTCACCTCTTCCCATTCCGAACAGAGAAGTTAAGCCCATCAGCGCAGATGGTACTGCCATCCGGTGGGAGAGTATGTCACCGCCTTCTTCGAGACCTCAACAGTAATGTTGAGGTCTTTTTTTTGATATTAACTCCCAATATCCTAGAGTTTTTTACATCGATGATATTAGTGCAAGATAATTTACTGTTCGTCTCTTGCGAGAAAGATTGTCTCCTCCTTCTTCGAGACCCCAACAATAATGTTAAGATCAAAACCTTTTATTCTATTTTCATTTTGTTTGCCATGACAACTTTTATCAATATGACAGGCTTAGTTTTTTACACAAAAAAACAGCCCTATGGGCTAGGACTATTAAATAATCAAATAATTATAAAAAAAAATGAAGGTTAAGCAAATAGTTCTACATTATGCCTCGAGTTTGTATTAAATTCAAAAAAAGGGGCCTCACACTGTGTGGAGCAATAAAAAATTTGTTAGAAAAAAAAACAAATTCACAGTTTATCAAAAACTAAAACCAAGGAAAGAATCCTTAAAAAAAACATTTTTTAAAAGCCAATTCACCTTTCTTATATGACCAAAAACCAAGTTGAGAAAATGGTTTTGATTGATATCTCAGTGGGAATTATAAATTGAATTTTTAAAATCAGGTCGCATATGTTTAACTATATCTATTAATAAAATTAACAATTTATTTTGGAACTTTAATCAGAGTAAAGAAAGTGATGTTCAAGATAAATTAATGGTATAGTTAATGTAATAATCTGTATAAATAACAGTCCAATTTATTTAAATCAGGTAGGCCAATAGAATTGCTAAAAGGATTACACTGAGTTTTCTGAGGTTAAAACTGTGGTTCTCAGAACTTTCAAAAAGAATTGTTGTGGAGATATGTAGGATCATACCCACCACCCAAGCAGTGATCTCAAATTGGTTTTTGATCAAAGATGGGGTATGGGTCATTAACAAATTACCGATGGGAGTCATTAAGGAAAATAATAGGAGTGCAGACCATTTGATTTTGACAGATATTTTTGTGTTTTCCATCATTAAGTACAGTATGACGCCGATGGGGATTTTATGTATGATGATTCCGTATGTTAACTCCATTTGATACGATAAAGGAATTCCCTCTACAAGCGCGTGTAAGCTTAAACTTATCCATAAGGTCAGCGGAAAAATATTTGATGCACTTGGATGATAATGCCCGTGTTCTGCTCCTTTGGAAAAATATTCCAACACAATCTGGAATAAAATTCCGCCCATCACATAAACAGACAGTTGTTTGTCTCCTTCTGAAAATATTTTGGGAAACAATTCAAAAACAGTAATTCCCAAAAGAAAGGCTCCACTAAATGACAGGATTAACTTTAGTCCAAGGGTTTTTATAAAGGGTGATAATCGGGCAAGCATTACACCTGCCATGGCTCCTATAAAGGGGAGACTCAAGAGCCAGTAATCATAAAGCGACATACCGTAATTTAAATCTTTTAATAATGCTAAAAATAGTACTTTTAGCGCGAATTACTTTTGATGAAGAATAATTTTAAAATGATGGCCAAGACCTTCTACGGGATGGAAAAACTCTTGGCTGAAGAGTTGAAGCAACTCGGGGCAACCGAGGTTTCGGAAGGCAATCGATTGGTGCATTTCACTGGGGATAAAGGTTTTATGTATAAAGCGAATCTTTGTTTGCGTACCGCATTAAAAATTTTGAAACCCATTTTTCAGTTTCGTGCCGAGAACGAAAGTGTGTTTTACGAAAAACTTTATCAATATGATTGGAATACTATCCTCTTACCAGATCAGACTTTCGCCATTGATAGTGTAGTTCATGGAAAGGTATTCAATCACTCGCTCTATGTTACTCAGCGCTGTAAAGATGCTATCGTAGATCGCTTTAGAAAGGTTCATGGGGAGAGACCTACGGTGGATACCCGTCATCCGGACATACGATTGCATCTTCATATTTTTGATCAAAAATGCAGTTTATCTCTGGATACTTCCGGTCGCTCCCTCCACCACAGGGGCTATCGATCCCTAACCAATATTGCCCCGATCAACGAAGTGCTAGCTGCCGGTATCATCATGTTGTCCGAATGGGATCAAAGAACAGATTTTATGGATCCCATGTGTGGCAGTGGAACTTTCCTTATTGAGGCTGCCATGATGGCTTGTAAAATACCCGTAAACCTCAATCGTAATGTATTTGCCTTTGAAAAATGGAAAGATTGGGACGAGAGTCTGTTTGAAAAGATCAAAACTTCAAAACTCAATAGCGTCGTTTCTTCAGTAGGAAAAATTTACGGTTTTGACAAAGCTCCCTCCGCCATCGAAAAGGCCACCAATAATATTAAAAATGCGGGGTTAGAGGATTTTATACAAGTCAATAGAGCCAACTTTTTTAATTCTCAAAAAATGGGTGATAGCACACTTCACCTTTTAACCAACCCTCCTTATGGAGAACGTTTGGAGGGAGATATCAATAGATTGTACAAAAATTTTGGAGATACTCTCAAACGTTCCTACCCCAATACTCAGGCATGGATCATCAGTTCAAATTTTGGGGCTCTAAAGTTTTTTGGACTGCGTCCCACTAGAAAAATCAAACTTTTTAATGGAAAGTTGGAGACGCGTCTGTGTAATTTTCCTATTTACGAGGGAACCAAAAAAATCCACAAACTCAAAACTCAGGACAGCAAGCCCCCTGAAAATTAAAGCTTAACGGGAATGGCGTATGTCAGAGTATAATTGAAGCCGGCTCCCCAAACATTTTCATCGGTTTTTTTGTTAAAACCGGGTATGTGTAAATTATCAAAGTTGTCAGGACGGGTGTCGCTCATCAATCTATTTAGCCTCATGCTGAATCCCAAATAAAGATTATTGATCATTTTTACTTTAATTCCCGCTACAATTTCTAGCCATCGGGCCGACAGTGCATCTTGTTCTCTAATTTCAGGGCCTTTTTTTATCACTTCCGTAGTCCAATAGTGATTGATCTTATAAGGCTCGTACTCATTTACTTTCTGTTTGTGGAAACTATTTCCTATGCGCATTCCCAAGTAAATGGCATTGTTCATTCCTTTCCAGTTCTTGTACATATTATAATCAAACCCCAGTTTTATGTAAGTTCCCGTACTGGTGAAATTGATTTGTTCTGACTGTTGTGTTTTTCGTTCATTGCCCAACTCAATGGCACCGTAAAACTCAGAAAATAGTCTGATGTCTCCCACCAATTCTAATCCAAAAAAGTCTTTGTCCAATTGTGCCATTAAGGGTTTGGACAAATCCATACCAAAGCGAATGGTATAGGGCTTCTTTTCCCTTTTCTTGAGGGTATCAACCACTTCCTCTTCCACAAGCTCTTGAGCAGTAGTACAATAAACAGGCGCCAGTAGACTAATGATAAATAGCCAAATGTGAATTTTCTTCATCAGATAAGGTGTCTCTTATTTTTTCAACGCTTTTGATCCATCCTTCATCCTTGGTGATTTTATATTGGAAAGGATTTTCAAAAACAAAGGTGGATTTGTATCCACAGGCTCGATTTATATAGGTGTCAAATTGACGGTGATTGATTTGTAGTGAGTCACTCACCAGGGGCGGGGAGGAGGTGCGTAATGTAAATTCGTACTGTGTAAATTCATAATTGTTCCTCAATGGAATTGCGATTGAATCTCCTGAGAAGGAGGTTAGGCTGTCTACCAGGCCCAAACCTCGTATCAGAAGTTCACTGACTTCTTTTTTGGCTTGTGGGTTTTCGTGATCCTTGAATAAAACAATCATTCTTGGAGTGGCCGGAGTCCCTTCAAGGCAAATATCATCCTTCTCACAGGAAAACAAAATCATGGACATTAGGAAAATTAAACTTCGGGGGATCATTAGCTTATATCTTCTCTAAAAGTACGACATTTTCGACATGTTGGGTTTGGGGAAACATATCAATTGCTTGGGAACAAACTAGCCTATATTGTTCTTTCATCAGATACAAATCTCTGGCTTGGGTGGCATGGTTACAACTTACATATACTATTCTTTTGGGTTGCAGAAAAAGTAATTGTTTTACCACAGCAGGGTGCATACCATTTCGTGGAGGATCTGTGATGACCACATCGGCTTTTCCATGGCGATTGATAAAATCTTGATTAAAAACTTTTCGCATATCACCCACTTCAAAAAATGCATTTTTAATGCTATTTTCCTCAGCATTGCTCCGGGCTGCTTCTATTGCCTCTGGCACCGACTCTACTCCGACTACCTTTCTGCAATCTTTGGCGACAAACTGAGCAATTGTTCCCGTACCGGTGTACAAATCATAAACCAGTTCGTCTCCTTTGAGCCCTGCAAAGTCTCTGGCTATTTTGTATAGCTCATAAGCCTGTTCGGTATTGGTTTGAAAAAAAGATTTGGCATTGATTCTAAAATTCAAGCCCTCCATTTCCTGCATTATGTATGTTTTGCCGTCATAACAAATGATCTCTTGATCATATAGTGTATCGTTGGCCTTATTGTTGATGCAGTAGAGCAATGAAGTGATGTCAAAATTCTTTTTCAAATGTTCCAGCAGGGCCTCGCGTTGGGCTTTGTTTTCCTTGAAAAACTGAATCAGAACCATAAACTCCCCACGGTTGGAATTGCGAATCATCATACTTCGTAAAAAACCTTCTTTATCTCTGGGATTAAAAAAATCAAGTTGGTGCTCAAGAGTAAAAGCTTTTACCGCGTTTCTGATTTCATTGGCCGGTTCGGGTTGTAAATGACATTGGTGAATGTCGACCACTTTGTCCCACATTCCCGCTTTGTGAAAACCCAATCCTTTTTTTTCGATGATCAAAGATTTGTCAGCAATTTCATCGGCGGTCAGCCAACGTTGATCGGAAAAGGCATATTCCATCTTATTTCTGTAAAAATAGGGGTGGGGTGCAGGCTGAATAGCATCGATGACTGGCAAGGCCATCCCAGACATTTTTTTAAGGTTGTGCAATACCTCCTTTTGCTTGAAATGCAGTTGAGCCACATAGCTCATGTTTTGCCATTTACAACCTCCGCAGACACCAAAATGCTTGCATTGGGGTTCAATACGATTCGCTGAAGGTTCAAGGATTTCAATCAGATTAGCTTCAAAATACCCCCTTCTTTTTTTATAGGTTTCTACACTGATTTTATCTCCTGGCACCACCCCGGAAACAAAGATAACTTTGCCTTCTTCAGATTTCACCACTCCCTTTCCCCGGCTGGTTATATCGACTACTTCCAAGTTATTGTATCGCTCCGAAATGAATTTTTTTGCCATGTTACAAAAATAGGATTGTTTTTTTACCCATTTCATAGATTTTTGGTAAACCATTACCAAGAATTTGATTTCTGCTTATCAATGCGTCAAGGACTCCGATAAAGTGTAATTATATTCTTATTTTTGACATGAGTTTTTTTCAGAAACATTAACTACTATTGAAAATTAATGATGAATACCACACAAAAATCACTTCAGGATTATTATTTGGATTTAGAGGCTAAACACGGTGCACACGATTATCATCCACTGCCAGTTGTACTGGCCAAAGGAAAAGGTGTTTTTTTATGGGACGTAGAGGATAAAAAGTACTACGACTTTTTATCAGCTTATTCAGCGGTAAATCAAGGGCACTGCCATCCTGAAATTGTGGGAGCCATGAAAGAACAAGCGGAAACCTTAACGCTTACCTCAAGAGCTTTTCACAACAACAAATTGGGAGAATATATGAAGTACATTACCGAATATTTTGGTTTTGAAAAGGTACTTTGTATGAATACGGGTGCTGAAGGAGTAGAAACGGCCATTAAAATTACTAGAAAATGGGGCTACCAGAAAAAAGGAGTACCCGAAAATCAGGCTCAAATCATTGTTTGCGATAACAATTTTCACGGGCGTACCTCCACAATCATCTCTTTTTCTACTGATCCCAATTCCAAAGGTAACTTTGGGCCCTATGCAACTGGATTTATTCATGTGCCTTATAATGATCTCGAAGCCTTAGAGGCTGTAATGGAAACCAATCCCAATGTGGTGGGTTTTTTGGTGGAACCCATTCAGGGAGAAGCTGGAGTATTTACTCCTGCGGCAGATTTTATCAAAGGGTCCAAAGCCCTGTGTAAAGAATACAATGTCTTGCTCATAACGGATGAAATTCAAACCGGAATTGGTCGAACCGGATCTTTGTTGGCGGTATGCGGAAACTGTAGTTGTGAGCATTCTTGCGAACAACAGATCGACACCTATATCCGTCCTGACATGTTAATACTGGGAAAAGCCATCAGTGGTGGTACTTATCCCGTTTCTGCCGTACTTTGTGATGCTGAGGTTATGGATGTGATTCAGCCTGGTCAACACGGTAGTACTTTTGGAGGTAATCCTTTGGCTGTTGCCATTGCCAAAAAAGCTTTGGAGGTAGTGCTCAATGAAAAACTGGCGCAAAATGCCAGACGTTTGGGGACCATTTTTAGGGAAGAAATGAATCTCTACATTGCCCAAAGTAATATCGTTGAGTTGGTAAGAGGAAAAGGTTTACTCAATGCCATAGTCATCAACGATACGCACGAAAGTGATATCGCTTGGAACATCTGCTTAAAACTGAGAGACAATGGGCTTTTGGCCAAACCAACCCACGGGAATATCATTCGATTCGCCCCACCGCTAGTGATGAGTGAAGATCAGCTCTACGATTGTATCAGAATCATCGTAGAAACCCTAAAAACATTTGAACCTGATTGGTAGTCTTTACCTCCAAATACGCTATAGAATTGATGAAGGTATATTTTGACAATGCAGCCACGACTCCCATACGGAATGAGGTCATTGAATTGATGACCCAAAGTATGTCGACGACTTTTGGAAATCCTTCCTCAACCCACGGTTTTGGCAGAACAGCGAAATCGATAATAGAAACCGCTCGAAAAAGTGTTGCAAAACACCTCAACTGCGAACCACAAGAAATTATTTTCACCTCCGGTGGAACAGAGTCAGACAATATGATATTGCGCTGTGCTGTAAAAGATTTGGGTGTTAGAACCATCATCTCCTCTTTGTTAGAACACCATGCTGTTTTGCATGCTTTGAATGACTTGGAGAAAGAAGGCGTGAGAATTCATTATGTTGATTCGGATGAGAACGGTTCTCCCAGGGTGGATCATCTGGAAAGTATACTGAAATCAGATGATACCCTCAAATTGGTCAGTTTGATGCATATAAATAACGAAATAGGCAATATACTTAATTTGGATCGGGTAGGAGCCCTTTGTAAAGCTAATGGCGCTTATTTTCATACCGATGCAGTGCAAGGGGTGGGGCATTTTACATTTGATCTTAAATCTCAACCCATAGATTTTTTGGCTGCGGCAGCCCACAAGTTTCACGGCCCCAAGGGTATTGGCTTTGCTTATATCAGAAAAAAAAATGCACTAAACCCCCTTATCGTTGGTGGCCCTCAAGAAAGAGGGCTAAGGGCAGGCACCGAATCGGTCCACAACATTATCGGTTTGCAAAAAGCCATTGAAATGGCCTATGATAACTTAGAGGAGGAAAGGGCTTATATCTTGGGTTTAAAAAAATATTTCATTAGCCAATTAAAGGGATTATTTCCAACTGCCCATTTCAATGGGCTTTCAGGAAATCTGGAGGAGAGTACATACACTTTGGTCAACGTTGCTATACCCCTAGAGGATTCCAAATCCCAATTGCTTGATTTTCATATGGATCTCAAAGGAATTGCATGTTCCAAAGGAAGTGCATGTCAGGCCGGAGCAGATTCGGGATCTCATGTTCTAAGGAATCTCAAACGTTCTAAGACCATAGAAAAACATGCCTCATTAAGGTTTTCTTTTTCCTCTTTTAATACTACAAAGGAAGTGGACTATGTTATTCAGTCCTTGTCTACGCTTTAAAACCAGACCTTTATTATTTCAGGTTTTATTTTCTAAAAAAAGTGGTTTTATAAACTGCTTTGTTTCCCACATTGTCCACTACTTCCAATTGGAGTTCATGTTTTACCAGATCAAAAACTTTATCCGATAAATCATAAGTCAGTAGTTTGCGTTTGGGTTCGTATTCAAACAAAACCCATTCCCCGTTGATGGTACCCCTGTAGGACTTGATCCCTGAAAAATCATCAGAGATTTTTATCTTGATAAACTTGAACTTACTGAGCCATTGCTTGGGTCTAAAATTGGATGGGAAAATTTTGGGGGCGACAGAGTCCCTGGCAAGGGTGAAGTCTCCCATATCTTTTACTTTGGTTTTCCAATGGCCTTTATTAAGGGTGGTGGATAGAAAAGAAAGTTTTTTTTCTGTTTTTTTGGCTATAAAAGTTTGCCTAAGTTTTAGTGTGTCCACTACATTCGCCTTGAATTTGATTTCATAAGGGTTGTTGAATGGAAACAAATTTGGACCGATACTTATAGTATTTTTTGCTTCCTCAATTTGTATGATTGCATTTTCAAAAAAAGTTCTTTTGGGGAAATATACCTTTTTGTCATTCATGGTAAGGATATAATCTAATCGAGGTTCAATCAGTTTACCCTTCAACTTTTTGTTTGGTATTTCCTTTTTGGTTCCTTCTATATACATAATTACATACGATGAGTTTCCTGAATAATCTTCAATAGCAACCCTTACTTGATAGGATTTCCCCAACTCAACATTAAAGAGACCCTCGGCGTTCATGGACTTCATAAATGTCAGAGGCTTATGGTTTTGAAAAAACAGTTTTTGGATTTTATTCTTATTTTCTTTGTATTTGGGGTAGTCTACATTGATGAATAATTTTTTGGAATCAGAATAATCCAATTGGTCAAACTTGAACTGCATAATTTTTTTTCCATTGACTTCCACCTCTGCTATGTAAATTCCGTTTTTGTTGTAACTCAAATTCTGACGGTCAAACATTTGAAGTCCTAGTCCCATTTTTCCGCAGGACTTTATAATAGGCGTATGGTAGGTGCTGTCATTTACTTTTTGAAGGGAAACCGGTTCTGAGTATGTCAGGGTAGTATTGTTTTGAGGATAAAACAGAAATAATTTTTCAATTTGAGGTCTTTGATTGTCAGTGACTGGCAGGTTGAACAGTAGAGGGTTTAGTGGCTTTTGACTTTTTGTGTCTCTAATTTCAAAATGCAAATGAGGCCCGGATGAGTTTCCGGTATTTCCCGAATAACCAATCACCTCTCCGGCTGCAATGTTAATCTCTTTTTTTTTGGGGAATTGCTGGAGTGTATAAGTCTCTTTTTCGTATTGAATGGATTTGATGTAGGCTTCTATTTTGGGGGCAAACTTTTTCAGATGGGCATATACTGAGGAGGTTTGATCGGGGTGGTCAATGTATACTGTTTTTCCATATCCACCAAGCGATACCCTGAGTCTACTGATGTGACCAGGAGCAACACTTTTAACTTCCCACCCTTCTTTTCCTTGGGTTTTGATGTCGATGCCCAGATGAAAATGTGTACTACGAGGCTCTCCAAATGTTCCCGATAAGGAGAATGGAATGTCAAGGGGAGGGACCCATTCAATCTTATTTTGACTCCATAAAAGCAATGCCAAATGCATCACAATTATACTTCCGATTAACTTTGTTTTCATTTTCAATGCAAGTACTTTGACAAAAATACATTTTTATGTATATCCATTTAAGTCCTTTGAAAATGGTTTTTCAAAATCCCACAGAAATGTTACTTTTGAATAAATTGAAATCATGTCCCAAGATGCAACTGAAGAGATTCATTTTTCTTACAATCCCTCCTAAACGAAAACCCAATTGATATTTTTATTTATCTAGTTTTTTTTGGTCTGTTCTTGATCCTACTCCCACCACTTTTTTTATCAGCTACATCATTTCCGAATTAGGCTTTTCACTCTTGATTTATTTAATGAAAGTGTTCAAAGGTGCTAATTTGACTATCAAAGGACAACAGTTCAGCTATGGCACTTTATACAAAACTGTCATTGACCTAAGAACGGTCAGGAGAATTAAATATTTTGGAGAGGCTTATATCATCAAGACGGATGATGAAAATTTCACCTTTCGTTCCAAGTATCTGAATAAAAACGGACAATTATTATTCCACGAATTTTTTTGTTTAATATGCCAATAGACAAGAGGTCATTTTTCCCTGTATATTGACAAGTATCGAGGTGTTAAAGTTTTTAAAATAAATGTCAGAAGGTGAAATTATCGGAAGGAATCCCTACTTTTGTAGTGTAATGTTTTGGCCGTTTTAATTTTGGTTCTAATGAATAATTTTGATGTTTTAGAAGAAAGAATTGTTCAGTTACTCAATAAACTAAAGGAAAATCATCTGTTAATAAGTAAATTACAAATAGAAAACAAGCAGTTTGAACAAGAGTCCTCTTCGTTAAAAACACAAATTTTGGAACTCAAAAAAGAAAATGAATCCCTGATGATGGCCAATTCCTTACTTGGCAGTAAAGAAAGTAAAGCGATTACCAAGCGCAAAATAAGTAGTTTAATCAAGGAAGTAGATTTTTGTATCCACCAGCTATCAGAGATTAGATAGATCATGAGCGAAAAAATAAAAATAAAATTAACCGTTGCCGACAGAGTTTATCCGTTGACCATTTCACCTGATCAGGAGGCTTCGTTAAGGATCTCGGCGAAAAAAATTGAAGACATGACCAAACAATTAGAACAAAACTATGCCGTTCGTGACAAGCAAGATGTTTTGGCTATGTGTGCCCTGCAATACGCTGCGCAATTGGAAAACCGACTTGAAAATAATAGCACGAAAGATGAACCTTCGGTCAAGACCAATGAATTGATTGAATTGATCGATTTGCATCTTTCCAATTACTAAGTTCTTTAAATAAAATACATACTGCCTGTATTGGTGATTTTTTGATAAACTCAACGAGCTTTAATTAGAAGAGGTGAGTTATGATTGTAAAAGCAAGCTGCCATGAGCAGATCCTTGATCAGTTGTGTAGCCTCAAACCTGTTTATTTAGGAGTTTATACAAAAATTCTTTGCTGATACAGGCTTTTTAATGATTTAAAACCAACCAAATGGAAGTAAACACAAGCATAATAATACTCACCACCATCGCTATTGTGATCGGAATAGGCTTGGGGATTATTATACAACGTAGAAAAAACACCAAACAGCTCGACGGTGCCAATGCCGAGGCAAAGGAAATTCTGAATCAATCGAGGAGGGAAGCAGATCGTGTAAAAAGCGAAAAAATACTTCAGGCCAAAGAGCGCTTTATCGAATTAAAATCTGAACATGAAAAGGTCATTTTTCAAAGGGAAAAGAAAATCTCAGATGTAGAAAACCGATTGAGAGATAAAGAAAATAAACTCAACAATGACCTCACTCACAATAAAAACCTGTCGCATTCACTAGAACATAAAAACGAATCCTTTCAAAAAAGGGTAGAGAAGTTGGACACCAAACTGAAAGAGGTTGAAGCTTCACACAAAATTCAGGTAGAAAAACTAGAGACCATTTCCGGTTTGTCGGCTGATGATGCCAAAAAAGAATTAATCGATTCCCTAAAGAAGAAAGCGCAGTTAGAAGCTATGGCTTTTGCCCAGCAGAGTCTGGAGGAGGCAAAATTGACTGTTGAACAAGAAGCCAAAAAAATCATCATTAATACCATTCAACGTATTGGAACAGAGGAATCGATTGAAAATTGTGTTTCCGTATTCAATTTGGATTCGGATGATGTCAAAGGAAGAATCATTGGTAGGGAGGGAAGAAATATCCGTGCCATTGAAGCTGCTACGGGAGTTGAAATTATTGTTGATGATACCCCAGAGGCTATCATTCTCTCTTGTTTTGATCCTGTCCGTCGCGAAATTGCTCGTTTGTCCATGCACCGATTGGTGACCGATGGTAGGATACACCCCGCAAGGATCGAAGAGGTGGTAAACAAAACAACCAAACAAATACAAAACGAAATTGTGGAAGTTGGAAAAAGAACCGTTATCGACTTGGGTGTCCACGGTCTGAATCCCGAACTGATCAAAATTATTGGTCGAATGAAATATCGTTCTTCCTACGGTCAAAATCTATTGCAACATTCCAGAGAAGTGGCCAAGTTGTGTGGTGTAATGGCCTCGGAACTGGGCTTAAATCCTAAGCTGGCCAAACGTGCAGGACTTTTACACGACATTGGTAAAGTACCCGAGGAGGAAACAGAAACCCCTCATGCAATTTTGGGAATGGAGTGGGCCGAAAAATACGGAGAGAAAAAAGAGGTTTGTAATGCTATTGGCGCTCACCACGACGAAATCGAAATGACTTCTTTATTGTCGCCTATCGTTCAAGTTTGTGATGCCATTTCCGGCGCCAGACCCGGCGCCAGACGACAGGTGTTGGACAGCTATGTTCAGCGTTTAAAAGATTTGGAAAACATTGCCTATGACTTTAATGGCGTAAATAAAGCCTATGCCATTCAGGCCGGTCGAGAACTCAGGGTTATCGTTGAAAGTGAAAAGGTATCCGATGACCAGTCAGCTGAACTTTCCTTCCAGATATCTCAAAAAATCCAAACCGATATGACCTATCCGGGACAGGTAAAAGTCACAGTGATCCGCGAAACAAGAGCTGTAAACGTCGCCAAATAATCATTGAAATAATATCGCCAGTCCTCCCAGTCCTGTCAGTAGGAGGATCAATTGTCTGTATTTGTCGTCGTTGATTTTTTTAACCAGAAAAACACCCAAACCAAAACCTGCAATCACAGCAGGGATCAAACTCAAGCTGATTTGAAATGATACCTGGTTGATGGTACCCCATGACCAGATGTGGAAGGGAATCTTGAACAAATTGATGATAAAAAACAACCATGCTGCTGTTCCGATAAACTCATTTTTAGGTAATTTGATAGCCAAGAAATAGATATTGGAAAAGGCACCTGCCAAGTTTCCCACCATGGTGGTGAACCCAGCCATCATTCCCATTAATGCCGCAAAACTCCAGTGGGTAGGCACTTTTCTGTCTTTCTTTAGTTCCCAATAATACATCATCACCACACTGATAAGAATGATGACGGCCATACCCGATTTAAAAAGATCTTCCGGCAGATCCTTACCCAAAACTACTCCCACCAATACCCCAAGCATCATCCAGGGTAAAAGTTTGATCAGATAGATCCACTTTACATGACGCTTGTAATAGATCACAGCCAAAATATCCCCGCAGATCAACAAGGGCATCAATATTCCCGTTGATTCTTTGGCACCGTAAACCAACGCCAAACCCGTAACGATCAATACCGCCAATCCTTTGATGCCCGACTTGGCAATACCCAACAATAAACTTGCGGCCAATGCGATTGTAAAAGCAAGACTCAGATAGGCAACGGTGGTTTGCAGTAGCAAAAGAAGAATCAATTAGTTTAGTAGGGAATAAAGCTATTGAATAAATTTCTTATACCCGAAAAAGATGATGATCTTTGCCAAAATTTTATTTTGAAAAGTCAGAAGGCTTTTATTTACATGCTGTTAAGCACTTTGTTTTTTGCTTTGATGAGCACAATGGTAAAATACCTTAACGACTTTGGTGCTTTTCAATTGGTTTTTTTTCGATCTCTTGGGACTCTTATTTTTAGTACGAGTTTCCTTATCTATAAGAAAATACCGCTTTGGGGTAATCAAAAAAAACTATTATTTATCAGAGGTTTTACGGGAACCAGCTCAATGGTTTTATTTTTTATGGCCCTTCATTTTATGACATTGGGTTCGGCTGTGACATTGCGCTACACTGCACCTTTGTTTGTTGCCCTTTTGGCCATTTTATTTTTGGGAGAAAAAATAAAACTCATTCAATGGGTCTTTTTTGGCATCTCCTTTATTGGGGTCTTTTTGGTCAAAGGTTTTGATACTACCGTCGATTTTTTGGGATTGGGAATCATTTTACTTTCCTCCCTGACCTCTGCCATCACTTATATTTTTATTTCGAAGATTGGTTCCAAGGATCACTATATGGTCATCATCAATTACTTTATGCTCACGGCCACTTTGGTCGGAGCTATGGGTAGCTTATTTAAATGGAAAACACCCCAAGCAATGGAATGGCTTTATTTTATCTTGTTGGGGGTATTTGGTTTGATTGCTCAAATATTGATGACCCAAGCTTTTCAGATAGGCCCAGCCTACAAAATTGCCCCTTATAAGTTTATTGAGGTGATCTTTTCCCTTGCTTTTGGAGTATTTGTTTTTATGGATGTATATTCCTTTTACAGTATACTCGGGATGATATTGATCGTTTTTGGCTTGGTGCTCAATGGTGTTTACAAAAGGAGTAAGGAATCTTCATAATTGCAATTTTAGTGTGTTAGCTGAAAACTCCTTTTTGTGATTCGCCCATTTTCATTACATTTAAAAAAATACCATTAATAACGAATTATGGAGAAATCAAACGCAAGACTCTTATCCCTTGATATCTTAAGGGGTTTGACGATCATTTTAATGATCATTGTCAACGATCCGGGTTCCTGGGATCATGTTTACGCACCTCTTTTACATGCGGACTGGAACGGTTTAACACCTACGGATTATATTTTCCCCACTTTTATTTTTATTGTAGGGGTCTCTATCGTTCTATCCCTGACCAAACAAAGTGAAAAAGGGCTGACCAGAAAACAATTGGTTCGAAAAGTATTGCTACGCAGTTTAAAAATTTATTTGGTAGGACTCTTTTTGTGGTTATGGCCTTCCTTTGATTTTGGACGAATTCGATGGGTGGGGGTATTGCCACGTATTGCTTTGGTCTTTATGGTCTGTGCTTTACTTTTTTTGTACACCAAAAGAAAGACCCAACTCATCATCGCATCTCTCATTCTGGTACTCTACTGGTTGGTCATGAAATATCTCCCAATACCTGGCATTTGTATGCCCGATTTAAGTGAACCCGGAAAAAACTGGGCCAATTATTTGGATCAAAATTACTTACCCGGTTATTTGTGGAGAAAAACCTGGGATCCTGAGGGGATACTCAGTTCCTTTCCAGCTGTGGTTACCGGATTGCTGGGAATGATGGCAGGATTTATATTGATATCAAAAGCCGAACTTAAAGACAAGCTCCTAAAGCTTTTTATAATGGCGGGATCCCTACTTATATTGGGAGATGTCTTTCAATACCTAATGCCGATTAATAAAAGTGTTTGGAGCAGTTCCTTTGTTCTAATAACCGGAGGAATTAGCTGTTTGCTTTTGGCTTTATTTGTCTACTGGGTTGATATAAAAGACCAAGCAGCCAGATTCAAAATGGCTCGGGCTTTTGGTATGAATGCCATTTTTGCCTACACTTTGGCCGGTATCTTTTATACCTTTTTCTACAGCAAAAAACTTTGGGGTATTTCCCTCAGCACCACATTTGTGGATCAAGCTATTGCCATGGGTGTTGCTCCAAAATTAGCTTCACTTGTTTATGCTTTACTCTATGTTGTGATAATATGGATTCCAACTCATCAGTTGTTTAAAAGGAAAATATACATCAAACTATAGGGACTGCATTTTGGCCTAAACTCCCAATTTTTTCAGCTCGGTTTTATTTGTATATTTAGCGCACCAAACCAAAACAATGAAGAACAAAGACACCTATTGGAAAACCAATTTGAAGTATTTGGTTGTCCTTTTATCCATATGGTTTACTGTTTCTTTTGGTTTCGGAATTCTTTTGGTAGACACACTTAATCAAATTCAGATGGGAGGGTTCAAGCTAGGCTTTTGGTTTGCCCAACAAGGCTCCATATACGTTTTTGTCATTTTGATATTTATATATATCTATTTGATGAATCGCTTGGATCATAAATTTAAAAACCAAAAATAATGGAATTACAATATTGGATTTGGATTGCTGTAGGACTCAGCTTTAGTCTATACATTGCCATTGCTATCATAACCAGGGCTTCTTCTACAGGTGAATTTTACATTGCTGGAAAAGGAGTTCATCCCCTTGCCAACGGAATGGCTACAGCTGCCGACTGGATGTCTGCCGCTTCTTTTATTTCCATGGCCGGTATTATTTCTTTTAACGGTTATGACGGATCGGTCTATTTGATGGGCTGGACAGGAGGCTATGTTTTATTGGCACTTTTACTAGCTCCCTATCTAAGAAAATTTGGAAAATTTACAGTTCCCGATTTTATTGGTGATCGCTATTATTCCAATTTAGCCCGTGGAGTTGCCGTATTTTGTGCCTTGATTGTTTCGTTTACCTATATCGCGGGACAAATGCGTGGCGTTGGGGTGGTTTTCTCTCGTTACTTAGAGGTAGATATTACCACAGGTGTACTCATAGGAATGTTGATTGTCCTCTTCTATGCCGTATTGGGAGGAATGAAGGGCATCACTTATACTCAGGTAGCTCAGTACTGCGTCCTGATTTTTGCATTTATGCTGCCCGCCATATTCATCTCATTGATGGTCACCGGAAACGTCATCCCTCAAATCGGTTTTGGATCAACTGGCAGCGATGGGGTTTACTTATTGGATAAGTTAGATGGTTTGCATCGTGAACTCGGTTTTCATGAATACACCTCAGGAAGAAAATCTACATTAGATGTATTACTTATTACTGCCGCACTGATGGTGGGAACTGCGGGATTACCTCACGTAATCGTTCGATTTTTTACGGTAAAAAAAGTAAGCGATGCGCGCAAATCAGCCGGTTGGGCCTTACTTTTTATTGCCATTTTGTACACCACGGCTCCGGCAGTAGCAGTTTTTTCTCGAACCAACCTTATAGAAACTGTAAGCAATAAAGCTCACGCAACTCTTCCCGAGTGGTTTGACAAATGGGAAGCCACTGGACTCATTTCGTACGAAGACAAAAACCAGGATGGCCTGGTGCAATATGTTGCCGATCCACAAATCAATGAACTGAAAGTTGATGCAGACATTATGGTATTGGCCAATCCTGAAATTGCCGATTTACCCAATTGGGTGATTGCCATCATGGCCGCAGGAGCATTGGCTGCTGCGCTATCAACTGCCGCAGGACTCTTACTCGTGATTTCTTCCTCTGTATCCCACGACTTGATCAAAAAAATGATCAAACCCGATGTGAGTGAAAAAGGAGAATTGATTGCTGCACGATTGTCCGCTGTAGGAGCTGTGATGTTGGCTGCCTATTTTGGTATTAATCCCCCGGGCTTTGTTGCTGCTACGGTCGCACTGGCTTTTGGTTTGGCCGCCGCTTCCTTCTTTCCCGCTATTGTTATGGGAATTTTTAGTAAAAAAATGAACAAGGAAGGGGCTATCGCTGGGATGGTGGTTGGAATTTTATTGATGTTATTCTATATGACTAAATTCAAATTCGGATGGTTTGGTGGTGGAACTGAAAAAGACTGGTGGTTTGGCATTTCCCCTGAGGGCTTTGGCTCTTTTGCTATGTTGGTCAACTTTGTGGTGTCCATTACCATTTCTAAATTTACCCCGGAACCTGACTCTGAAATTCAAAAATTAGTTGAAAACATCAGAAATCCAGATGAAGATTAAATGCAAGAATAGAAACAAAATCCTATTGCTTCTAATCACACTGATTGCTTCTCAAAGTATTTCAGCCTAAGAAAAAAATCTCTCGACAATATTTACGTAACCGAAGTCTTAATGCATTTGGATTGGCCGAGAATGGACTATTTTGATGATCAAAACAAAGCAGTAGACCTTGAGAAAAATGATCGTCGCGTTGTGTTTATGGGAAACTCTATCACCAAAGGCTGGACTCAATACATGCCTGAACTGTTTGATAATCAAACCTATATCAATAGGGGGATTGGTGGGCAGACAACTCCTCAGATGTTGTTGCGATTCAGACAGGATGTGATTGACCTACAACCTGAATTAGTGCTCATATTGGCCGGAACCAACGATATAGCTGGTAATACGCCGCTAAAGGATTTGAAAACCGTAGCGGGTCATTTGTTTTCTATGGCGGAGTTGGCGCGTGTGCACGAAATCAAAGTGATATTGTATTCTGTAGTTCCTGCAGCAGAATATCCTTGGATAAAGGGTAAAAGCCCCAACACGAAATTCCTCAACTCAACAAAATGATTCAAGACTATTGTGATGAAAATCAGGCTCATTACTTGGATTATTTTAGTGCGATGACTGATGGTAAAAATGGTTTATCGAAAGCTATGGTTACGATGGTGATTACCCCGACGAAGAAGGTTATAAGGTCATGGCCGAATTGGTTGAAAACACCATCGATCAATTGCTCAACCGATAAGCTATTTTACATCAACCGAAATTTGAGGCTGTGGTCACAACCTTTTTGATGATTTCCAGATCAGAGATGGGTTCACCCTGAGCTGTTTTATCTGATCCCTTGGCTGATAGGTGTATTTCACTAAAACCTGCTTTAAAAAAAAGTTCACAGTTTTGGTCGTTGATCCCACCCCCCGGCATAATCAACAGTTGATTTTTTGCAATGTTTTGAAGTTCAACCAATAAATCCAATCCTGCTAATGCTGTGGTTTGCTGTCCTGAGGTCAAGATTCTGTCAAAACCTAAACCCATTATTCTTTTTAGGGATTCCTTGGGTTGGGGGATTCGGTCAAAGGCCCTGTGAAAGGTCAAATCTAGGGGATGGGTCATTTTCACCCAGTTTTTTAGTGTAGTCAGGGGTAGGGAATGATCTTCGTTTAGTGCTCCCATGACGATCCCATCTGCACCCAATGATTTGGCCATTTCAATTTGAGCTGCCGTTGTTTTAATTTCCTCGGGCGTGTAGACAAAGTTTCCACGACGAGGACGAATCAGTACATGAACAGGAATCGGAGTTTGATCCAATACATATTTAAGAAATTTTGAGGAAGGGGTAAGCCCATCTTCCAGTAAATTTTCACAAAGTTCCAGTCTGGAAGCCCCACCATCAATGGCATTGGACAGAGAAGTTTTGGAAGTACAACAGATTTCAATAATCACAATAAATTTTTTTGTCTTTAGGAATGTAAGTTTAGTATAATTTGTTGTTTTTTTCTGATTTCACAACTTAATTTTTAATTAAATTTCAATTAAATAGACCTATATTTATATGTTTCAAATAATACTTTATAGACGCCTGTAAATGAAAAAAGATAAAATCTTATATCAGTTTCCCGGTGCTTTCGAGGAATATAGATTCGAAAAGCTTCACAATGTTACCGTCGACTCATCTTTAACCGGTTCTTTAGCTGTTGCCGACGAAATAGCAGAACTTATCAGAGATAAACAAGCTAAAGGCCTACCTTGCGTTTTGGGGTTGGCTACAGGGTCTTCTCCGATCAGTGTATACAATCAGTTGATCAAACTCCACAAAGAAGAAGGTTTGAGTTTTAAAAATGTGATCACATTTAACCTTGATGAATATTATGGGCTTGAACCCAATGACATTAACAGTTATCACTTTTTTATGCATGAAAATCTTTTTGACCACATTGATTTACCAGCAGAGAACATCAACATTCCCTCAGGCATCATTGAACAAAGCCAAGTGCGGGACTACTGCAAGGGCTATGAAAAAAAGATAGACGACTTGGGTGGGCTTGATTTCCAATTGTTGGGAATCGGAAGAACCGGTCATGTTGGCTTTAACGAACCCGGATCTAACATCAACTCTCAAACCCGTTTGGTTACCCTAGACCACCTTACACGTTATGATGCTGCAGGAGCTTTTTATGGTATTGAAAATGTCCCCAGTAAGGCTATCACCATGGGGATTAAAACCATTCTTTCTGCCAAGCGTATTTTGCTTTTGGCATGGGGAATCAATAAAAGTGAAATCATACAGAAGGCGGTTGAAGGTGCTTTAACCCCCAACATTCCCACCACCTACCTTCAAAAACACGATAACACCACTTTGGTTTTAGACCATCAAGCGGCCTCGGGATTGACCCGAATCAAAACCCCCTGGATTACCGGAAATTGTGATTGGACCGAACTTTCCAATCAATGTAAGGCGGTCTATTGGCTGTGTGAAAAAACCAATAAATCCATCTTAAAGCTTACAGAGGAGGACTACAATCAAAATGGAATGTCAGAGCTTTTGAACTTAGAGGGCAATTATTATGACCTCAACATCAAAATGTTCAATCGCTTACAAAATACCATCACGGGATGGCCCGGAGGAAAACCCAATGCCGATGACAGTAAACGACCAGAGCGTGCACTGCCTGATCCAAAAAGATGCATCATCTTTAGTCCTCATCCCGATGATGACGTCATTTCAATGGGAGGAACTTTTGA
>DEYL01000013.1:20986-22737 GCA_002364535.1 Flavobacteriaceae bacterium UBA3159
ACGAGGCACTTAAGTATATTGAGGTAATTTCTGACATCAGTGAAGACCCTTCCGTCTATACCGATTTAAAAAACGAGTTGTTGCACAAAGAAAAAAATACCATGGACTCTTTGGCTTTGAGAAAGCTAAAAGGAACCATCAGAAAAAGAGAGTCTTTGGCAGCCACACGTTATATCGGAATTCCCGACGATCAAGTTCATTTCTTAAACCTTCCCTTTTATGAGAGCGGTAAAATAAAAAAAAATCCGACTTCACAACAAGACATTGATATTACCAATCGACTGATCCAATCGGTGAAACCCCACCAAATATTTGCGGCTGGTGATCTGGCTGATCCCCACGGAACCCACCGCATTTGTCTGAACATACTCTTTGATTCCATAAATCAATTCAAGTCAGAGTCCTTTATGAATGACTGTTGGGTATGGCTCTACAGGGGAGCTTGGCAAGAATTCGAAGTACACGAAATCGAAATGGCGGTTCCGATGAGTCCCGACCAAGTTTTACGAAAGCGCAAAGCCATATTCTACCACCAATCACAAAAGGACAGTGTAATGTTTCAAGGGAGCGATGATCGTGAGTTTTGGGTTCGAGCCGAGGACAGAAACCGTTTGAGTGCAAAACGATACAGAGACTTGGGACTTTCAGATTATCAGGCGATGGAGTTATTTAAGCGTTATCATTATTAAATTTTAATACGACAAATAGTATTATTATGGAGATCATTGAAAATCAAAAAAAATATGATGTGCTGATTGTCGGATCTGTTGCTGGTGGGGGGATTGCTAAAAAAGTTCTGGCCGATGCTGGGCTTAAGTTGGCAGTGGTGGAAGCAGGTCCTTTTTTTGACCCTGTCAGCCCCGAACAACAAACCCAATTTAAATGTTCCTATGAGTCTCCCAGAAGAGGGGCCTCCAACAAAAGACCTTTTGGTGATTTTGATCCGGCCTACGGAGGCTGGGAAATAGAGGGCGAAACCTACACCCATAAGGGGAATATCAAATTCAATTGGTTCCATTCCCGAATGCTTGGAGGGCGAACCAATCACTGGGGAAGGATTTCTTTGCGGTTTTTTGGCCCCCGGGATTTTAAAAGCAAAGACCGTGATGATTTTGGTGAAAATTGGCCCATAGGTTATGATGACTTAAAACCTTATTACGATAAAGTAGATCAACTCATTGGTGTGTTTGGAACCAAGGAAAACATTCCCAACGAACCAGATGGTTTTTTTCTTCCTCCTCCAAAATCGAGATTGCACGAACTCTGTTTCATCAATGGAGCAAAAAAGTCTAAAGTACCTGTGATTCCTTCCAGGCTTTCAGTTTTAACAAAACGGATGAAAATGGTAATTTATTAAACTAAAACTCAAATATTATGAACAGAAAACAATTTATATCACTTGTTGGAGTTTCTGCATTAGGATTGGCATTTCCAGTTCCAATCTTTTCAAGTGAGAAAGACGCGAAAAATAAAATTTCCTTGGCCCAGTGGTCCATGAACAGATCTTTTTTCTCCGGAAAAAAAGATGCTCATGACTTTGCCGTTTATGCAGCTAATATGGGATTTGCAGGAGTCGAGTTTGTCAATCAATTTTATTTTGACCAACTCAAAAATGGAACCACTTCCAGTAAAAACGTCAGTAGTTTGGCCAAAACTCTCAATTCACGAGCCAAAGACAATGATATTTCCAATGTTTTGATCATGGTTGATCTTGAGGGAAATCTTGCTGACTCCTCCTCTAAAGTAATCAA
>DEYL01000055.1 GCA_002364535.1 Flavobacteriaceae bacterium UBA3159
CCATTTGCAAGCAAAAATTCCAGAGAATAGGGCAGCTATAAAACCTACAATAACAGCCATATCAAAGGATGAACTCGACACACTAGATTCCATAGCTGAAAAATCCATTATTTCTTTTGCCATTGCTCCAAAGATCAAAGGGAGTACCATTAAAAAACTAAAACGAGCCGCACGTTCTCGGTTAATTCCTAATAAAACTGCAACTGCAATTGTACTTCCACTTCTACTTATTCCAGGTAAAATAGCGATGGCTTGAATAATCCCTAATAACAGTGCATTTCCAGAACTCATTAATCCATCTTTACTACTAAGCTTGTCAGACAAAAACAGTAAAATCCCAGTTAAAATTAGCATTAGACTCACAAGCAAAATATGACCACTGAAAAATTTGTCAATTTGATCTTTAAAAAATAACCCTACAAGAACTGCTGGTAACATTGAAATGATAATAAAAAATGTAAATTTTGTTTCATTATTCCACTTGAATTTGAAAATTCCCTTTATCAGTTCAAGAATATCTTTTCTAAAAACAATCATGGTACTCAAAGCTGTCGCAAAGTGTAAGGTTACGGTAAATAAAAGACCCGCCTCACTCTCATCAATGCCAATGATTGCTTTACCTAGTTCGATGTGACCGCTACTACTTACTGGTAAAAACTCAGTTAAACCCTGAATTATTCCAAGAACAATAGACTCCCAAATGCTCATTAATTATTGTTTTGTTTTTTTCATTATCGCAAAGATCTCGATAACGAAGCCTAAAATTACGACAATTGGAGCTAATGTAGTCTTACGAAAATCGTAAATATCCTCCTTACCGTACATCAAAACAAACCCAATAACGATGGTGAGTAAACCTGCAAGCATAAGTTTATAGTTTGTTTTATTAAAAACAAATTGTTGAGATGAGTTAGTTTTTGGTTCAGTTTTACTAGTTTTTTTATTAGCCATAATGAGTTGTTTTGTATTGCGAATACTAAATTATTCTGACAAAAATAACATCAAATTGTATTGATACCACTTTTAATAATTCCAAATGCTAGGAGTTCTCTTACTTTTGTAGCATCCATTAATACATGAACACCTATAATTTTCAATCTATCGAGGAAAAATGGCAAGCAAAATGGGCCGAATCCAACATTTATCGATCTGAAATTGATTCAACTAAACCCAAATTTTATGCCTTGGATATGTTCCCTTATCCAAGTGGAGCTGGATTACATGTAGGTCATCCTTTGGGCTACATTGCAAGCGATATTGTCAGTAGATACAAACGACTAAATGGTTACAATGTACTCCACCCTATGGGTTTTGATGCTTTTGGTCTTCCTGCAGAACAATACGCTATTCAAACTGGACAACATCCAAAGGTTACAACCGATATTAACCTAAAAAAATATAAAGAGCAACTAAACAGAATAGGTTTTAGTTATGATTGGGAAAGAGAAGTTAGGACTACCGATCCCAATTATTATAAATGGACACAATGGATTTTCATTCAATTATTTGAATCTTGGTATAATGAAAAAACAGATAAAGCTGAAAGCATTGACTCTTTGATTTCTATTTTCGAAATTGAAGGAAATGTAAATGTCGTTCACAAGGGTGATATAACTGAACCCTTCACCTCTGTTGAATGGGAAGATAAAACAGCTCAAGAAAAGGAACGTATTCTCCAACATTACCGACTTGCCTTTCAAAAAGAAACTTCTGTAAATTGGTGTGAAGAACTGGGCACCGTTTTAGCAAATGACGAAGTCAAAGATGGACTCTCAGAGCGTGGTGGTTTTCCGGTAAGTCAGAAATTAATGAAGCAATGGTATGTTCGTATAACAGCCTATGCAGACAGACTATTATCTGGATTGAAAAAAATAGATTGGAGTGATAGCATTAAAGAAACACAGCGAAACTGGATCGGCAAAAGTATCGGGGCTAGAATTTCCTTCAAAGTAAAGAAACACAACGATAACATAGAAGTGTTTACTACAAGACCTGACACTATTTTTGGATGCACCTTCATGGTTTTGGCACCAGATCACCATTTGGTTGATTCTATTACTACATCTGATCAAAAAGAAACAGTTGATGCGTATGTAAAAATTGCTAATAATAAGAGTGAGTTAGAGCGTAAAAAAGATAAATCCGTTAGCGGTGTTTTCACTGGTGCATCTGCTATACATCCATTCACAAACAAAGACATCCCAATTTATATTTCTGAATATGTTCTAAGTGGGTATGGTACGGGGGCCATCATGGCCGTACCTGCTCATGATGATAGAGATCATGCATTTGCCAAAAAATTTGGACTCGACATTATTCAAGTCATAAATGATCCTAATGCCGAGGAAATCAATATTCAAGAGAATAGTTACGATACAAAAAATGGTGTCCTTATAAATAGTGAAAACTTTGACCGATTGAGTGTAAAAGAGGCTATTCAAGCCATCATTCAGCTGGCTGAAGAACGGAATTTTGGGAAAAAGGAGATTCAATTCAAATTAAGAGATGCAGGATACAGTCGTCAACGGTATTGGGGTGAACCATTCCCTATCGTTTATAAAAATGACATCCCTACTATCGATAGAAACCTACCTGTAGAACTCCCGGATGTTGAGAGCTATACACCCTCAGGTTCTGGCGAAAGCCCATTAGCGAAAAACTCCAATTGGGTGCATACAGATAATGGCCTCAGAGAAACAGATACCATGCCTGGTTATGCTGGAAGCAGCTGGTATTTTTTAAGATTCATGGACCCAAAAAACGAGCATACCTTTGCTAGCAAAGAAAGTCTAACCTATTGGAATCAAGTGGACTTATATATTGGAGGCACAGAACATGCTACAGGGCATCTGCTTTATAGTAGATTTTGGACTAAATTTTTATTTGATCGAGGGTTTCTAACCTTTGATGAACCATTTAAGAAACTTGTAAATCAAGGGATGATTCAAGGAGAAAGTCAGCTACTTAATTTAGGCAACAGAGAACTTCATGTACCCATAGAATATGTTTCAAAGGATGGGATGATGACTCAAGAAAACTTTGAAATTTTACAGCAAAAAGATAATCGATTTGTTGGAATTGACAGCCGAGAATTATATGGACAAAGCGATTCATTAAAACTTAGATTGCAAGTAGAAAAAATGTCCAAGTCAAAATTTAATGTAGTGAATCCAGATATGATCTGCGAA
>DEYL01000052.1:0-408 GCA_002364535.1 Flavobacteriaceae bacterium UBA3159
ATGTTTGGTTATGCAACCGATGAAACCCATAATTATATTCCCTTGGCGTTAGATTTATCTCATAAAATATTGATTGAGTTGGCCGTTCTTAGAAGGGAAAACAAAGAAATTACTTACCTCCGACCTGATGCAAAGTCTCAGGTAACCATCGAGTACAGTGACCACGGGGAGCCTTTGCGAATCGATACTATTGTGGTTTCTACTCAACACGATCAATTTTTGGAGGACGATGAACAGATGCTTGAAAAAATCAAAAGCGACATTATTAATATTGCCATTAAAAACGTAATAAAAAAAGAAGCTGCTCACATTCAAAAACTATTCAATGACGACATTACCTATCACATCAATCCCACAGGAAAATTTGTGATTGGAGGCCCCCATGGTGATACAGGATTAACAGGAAGA
>DEYL01000052.1:736-65205 GCA_002364535.1 Flavobacteriaceae bacterium UBA3159
ACAGGAAGAAAAATTATTGTGGATACCTATGGAGGAAAAGGAGCACACGGAGGGGGAGCTTTTAGTGGAAAAGATCCAAGTAAAGTTGACCGAAGTGCTGCTTATGCAGCAAGACATATTGCAAAAAACCTTGTAGCAGCAGGTGTAGCAAAAGAAATATTGGTGCAATTGAGTTACGCTATCGGGGTGGTGGAGCCCACTTCCATAAACATCAATACTTATAGTACCTCCAAGGTTTCTCTTTCTGATCCCCAAATCGCAAAAAAGATCGGTGAAATTTTCGACCTACGCCCCTATGCAATCGAAAATAGACTCAAACTTCGAAACCCCATCTACCTTGAAACAGCTGCCTATGGTCACATGGGAAGACAGCCTAAAGAAATCGCCAAAGTTTTTGAATCACCTTACAGCGGTAGGGTTGAAAAAACTGTCGAGCTTTTTACTTGGGAAAAATTAGATTATTTAAATGAAATTAAAAACACTTTCAAATTATGAGCCTAAAACTAGCAACTAATGCACTTCATGCAGGACATGACGTAACACAAACACAAGGAACCAGAGCCGTTCCTATTTATCAAACTTCTTCTTATGTATTTAATGACTCAGATCATGCAGCCAATTTGTTTGCATTGGCAGAGTCAGGATACATATACACTAGACTTAATAACCCTACCAATGATATTCTCGAGCAGAGATTGGCAGCAGTTGAAGGTGGAGTTGCAGCAGTTGCTACTGCATCCGGTACAGCAGCTATTGCGACCACATTCATGACGCTTCTCAAGGCAGGTGACCATATTGTGGCATCCAACAGTCTTTATGGTGGAACCTATAATATGCTCAACAATACACTGCCACGATTTGGGAT
Source organism: Flavobacteriaceae bacterium UBA3159 (assembly GCA_002364535.1). Lineage (GTDB taxonomy): Bacteria > Bacteroidota > Bacteroidia > Flavobacteriales > Flavobacteriaceae > UBA8316. The sequence continues at coordinate 1,602 of DEYL01000052.1, forward strand.
TACTACTACATTTGTTGATCCGGATGAGGTTGAGAATTTTGCAAAAGCTGTTCAGCCCAATACTAGAGCATTTTTTGCTGAATCCTTGGGAAATCCCAAGTTGGATGTTTTAGATTTAAAAGGAATTAGTGCCCATGCCAAGGCGGCAAAAGTTCCATTTATAGTAGACAATACAATCGCTACACCGGCTTTGTTGAATCCCATAGCTCACGGAGCAAACATTGTGATCCATTCACTGACCAAGTACATTACAGGAAATGGAACCACTATAGGTGGGGTCATCATCGATGCAGGAACCTTTGACTATTCCAACGGAAAATTCCCAGAATTTACAGAGCCTTCTCCTTCTTATCACGGATTAAAGTATCACGATGCATTGGGCCCAATCGCCTTTATAGCAAGAGTAAGAGTAGAAGGTCTTAGAGATTTGGGAAGTGCCCCTAGTCCCCTTAATAGCTTCCAAGTTATTCAAGGTTTAGAAACCCTCGAAGTAAGAATGCACAAACATTCAGAAAATGCCCTGGAACTTGCCCAGTGGTTACAAAATCGTGACGAAGTCAGTTGGGTCAATTATCCCGGATTGGAATCCTCTAATTATGCAGAATTGGCAGAGGAATATTTACCAAATGGTAAAAGTGGAATCGTCACTTTTGGATTAAAAAAAGGATTCGAGGCCGCCAAAAAAGTTACAGAAAGCACCAAGATATTTGCACTTTTGGCCAATATTGGTGATACCAAGTCATTGATCATTCATCCTTCCAGTACCACTCATTCTCAGTTAAATGAGGAGGAACAAAAAAGCACTGGAGTAACTCCTGATTTGGTCAGATTATCAGTAGGAATCGAAAATTTAGGTGATCTGAAAGATGATTTAGATCAGGCACTAAAGGAAATTTAGTTTATTTTAATGGCTAAGGTTAAAACCATATCCATCAATAATTTCACTACAGACTCAGGTGCTTTTTACGACAAGATTGATTTGCACTACCAGCACTTTGGACAGTCCTATGATCATGCACCTGTTGTACTCATCAACCACTCCCTGACCGGTGACGCTAACGTTGCCGGTTCACAAGGGTGGTGGAGTGAAGTTGTCGGACCCAATCTTACCATTGATACTCGTCATTTTTCCGTACTGGCTTTTAATATACCCGGCAACGGCGTTAATGATTACACCCTTGAAAATTATAATGACTTTCATACCGGTGATATTGCAGAAATATTTTATCAAGGATTACAGATCTTGGGTATAGCAAAACTTTTTGCCCTAATTGGTGGATCAATCGGTGGTGGAATTGCTTGGGAAATGGCCGCTTTATATCCCACTTTGACCGAAAATTTGATTCCGGTCGCTGCTGACTGGAAAGCTTCCGACTGGATCATTGCCAATACATTTCTCCAAAAAAGAATATTGGAGAATTCCAGCAGACCCCTCAGGGATGCACGGATTCATGCCATGCTTACTTACAGAACCCCTGCTTCTTTTACAGAACGATTTGGGAGAACCGTCAACAAAGACAAAAAATTGTTTAATGTTGAAAGTTGGCTCGTCCATCACGGTGACAAATTGGAAAATCGATTTCTATTGCAAGCTTACAAAGCCATGAATCACCTTTTGGCTTCTATAGATATCACTCGAAAGGGACATAGCTTGGAAAAAATCATTGAAACCATATCTTCCAATATACATCTCATCGCCATTGATAGCGACCTCTTTTTTACGGCCGAGGAAGACCAAAAAACCTTGCAAAGAGTAAAAAAAATCAAAAAGAACATTTTTTATCACGAAATAAAATCCATTCATGGACACGATGCTTTTTTGATAGAAAACGAAACAGTATCGCAAATTCTCAGTAGCATTTTTAAACCTAACTCAAATTATCCCAAACCTTGTGAAAGTTAATCTAAATAGAATCAACCAAGACTATCTTTTTGAAGTGACCAATAACAACGCTCACAAAGTACTGTTGGATAACAAATCCAAAATTGAAGGAAAAGTAGAAGGCGTTAGCCCTATGGAACTTCTTTTGATGGCCCTGGCAGGATGTAGTAGTATTGATATTATCACCATACTCAAAAAGCAAAAAATCAACCCCACCGATCTTAAAATGGATGTGGAGGGAAAGCGAATCGGGGGGGTAGTTCCCTCATTGTTTCACAAAATTGCAGTAGATGTCAGGTTAGAAGGAGATATCCCACCTGAAAAAGCTAAAAGAGCTGTTAGCCTTTCTTTTGACAAATATTGTTCTGTAGCCAAGACTTTAGAGTTTTCAACCCCTATCAAATATTCCATTTTCTTGAATGGAGAAGAACTATGAAAAAACATTTTGAAACGGAAGCAATTAGAACGCAAATGGAGCGTTCGCAATATGCTGAACACTCTGCTCCGCTTTATCTAACCTCAAGCTTTGTCTTTGAGGATGCAGAGGAGCTTAGAGCTGCATTTGCTGACGAACTGGAGCGAAATATTTACAGTCGATTTTCTAACCCCAATACTAAGGAACTGGTAGATAAAATATGCATCCTAGAGGGAGCAGAAGATGGACTGGCCTTTGCTTCGGGTATGGCCGCTGTTTATAGCAGTTTTGTAGCCCTGCTTAATAGTGGTGATCATATTGTTTCTGTTAGGTCTGTTTTTGGATCTACCCATTCCCTTTTTAAAAAATATTTTACCAAATGGAATATAGAAACGACCTACTTTAATGCCGATACACCAGAGGAAATTGAAGAGGTGATTCAACCCAACACCAAAATCATATACATCGAGACACCTACCAATCCTGGTTTGGACATCCTTGACATGAAGTACCTTTATGAGGTAGCTAAAAAACATCAAGTTCTTTTGGTGGTAGACAATTGTTTCGCAACACCCTACCTTCAAAAGCCCATCAATTTTGGAGTTGATTTAGTCATCCACTCCGCAACCAAACTCATCGATGGTCAAGGCAGGGTCTTGGGAGGGTTGATCGTAGGAAGACAAGATTTGATTACTGAAATTAAATATTTTTATCGCAATTCCGGTGCTGCACTATCTCCATTCAATGCTTGGGTGCTCTCCAAGAGCATAGAAACCCTTGCCGTTCGTTTGGATCGCCATTGTGAAAACGCACTGGAGCTGGCCAAACATCTCCAAAATCACCCCAAAATCACCAAAGTCAAATATCCCTTCCTGTCCAATCATCCTCAGTATGAAATTGCCATCAAACAGATGCTAAAAGGTGGAAATATCGTTACCCTTGAGTTGAAAGGTGGCATCAAATCAGGACAAACTTTTCTCAATCAAATAAAAATGTGTTCCCTCAGTGCCAACTTAGGAGACACTCGAACCATCGTGACACATCCTGCAACTTCCACCCACAGCAAACTCTCCCCTGAAGAAAGAGCTCGGGTAGGCATTACAGATGGTTTAATACGACTTTCCATAGGCTTGGAAAATATAGAGGACATCAAACAGGATATTGACCAGGCACTAGATAAAGCTTAACCGATGATAGAGACTATTTTAAAAGAAAGAATTTTGGTTTTGGACGGTGCCATGGGTACCATGATCCAAAGACTTGAATTCACTGAAGAGCAATTCAGAGCAGATCGTTTCAAGGATCATCCCTGCCCCTTGGGGGGCAACAACGATCTTCTATCCATCACCCAACCCGATACCATCAAAAACATCCACGAGCAATATCTTCTGGCCGGTGCTGACATCATCGAAACCAATACCTTTTCTTCTACCTCTATAGCCATGGCCGATTATCAATTGGAAAGCTTGGCCTATGAACTCAATTTTGAATCTGCAAAAATTGCAAAACAAGTTGCCCAAAAAATAAGTGCTGAAAACCTCGATAAACCTAGATTTGTAGCAGGTTCTATAGGGCCTACCAATAAAACTGCTAGTATGTCTCCAGATGTCAATGATCCGGGATTCCGAGCTGTAAGTTTCGACGAGCTTTTCGATGCCTACCATGAGCAAGTTAGTGGATTGGTTGAGGGAGGCGTAGATTTGCTTTTGGTCGAAACCGTTTTCGACACCCTCAATGCCAAGGCAGCACTGTTTGCCATCCAACAATACCTCGAAGAAAAAAAAATAAATTTACCCATAATGGTCAGCGGTACCATAACGGATAAAAGCGGGCGAACCTTATCTGGTCAAACGGTTGAAGCCTTTGCCATCTCCGTATCCCACATTCAACTGCTCAGTATTGGATTTAACTGTGCACTAGGGGCCACCCAATTGATACCCTACATCAAAAGACTATCAAAAACAACCCCTTTCCATACCTCAGTACATCCCAATGCCGGTTTGCCCAATGCCTTTGGTGAATACGACCAAAGTCCAAAGGAAATGGCAACTTTGATCGAACAGTACCTTGACCAAAACCTGGTCAATATTGTCGGGGGTTGTTGCGGCACCACTCCAGATCATATTCGCCTGATTGTTGATGCCGCGGCTAAGGCAAAACCCAGAATCCCAAACAAAACCCATGCCTAAAACTGAACGCCTACTAACACTTTCGGGTCAGGAATCACTGTTGGTGAGTCCCGAAACCAATTTTGTCAATATTGGCGAAAGAACCAATGTCACAGGATCAAGAAAATTTTTGAGATTGATTGAGGCAGGGGACTATGAGGCAGCCGTCGAAATCGCTCTGGAACAAGTAGAGGGAGGTGCCCAAATCATTGATGTGAACATGGACGAAGGAATGATCGATGGGAAAGCTGCCATGATTAAATTCTTGAATCTCATCGGCGCAGAGCCCGATATTGCAAGAGTTCCCGTAATGATTGACAGTTCCAAATGGGAAATCATAGAGGCAGGTCTTAAGGTTGTGCAGGGAAAAAGTGTGGTTAACTCCATCAGTCTCAAAGAAGGCGAGTCCACCTTTATTGAACAAGCGCGTAAAGTTAAATTTTACGGTGCTGCATTAATTATAATGGCTTTTGATGAAGAGGGTCAAGCAGATAATCTCGAGAGAAGAATTCAAATTTGCGAGCGCTCCTATCGAATTTTGGTTGATCAAGTAAAGTTTCCTCCGGAAGATATCATTTTTGATCCCAATATTTTCCCTGTTGCAACAGGGATGGAAGAACACAAAAAAAATGCGCTGGATTTCTTTTTGGCCACCAAGTGGATTCGTGAAAACCTTCCTTATGCCAATGTCAGTGGAGGGGTCAGTAATGTCTCTTTCTCTTTTAGAGGAAACAATACCGTTAGAGAGGCCATGCACTCAGCCTTTTTATATCATGCCATTCAGCACGGCATGACAATGGGAATTGTCAATCCCACTCTTTTAGAAGTTTATGATCAAATTCCCAAGCCACTTCTTGAAAAAGTGGAAGACGTATTGCTCAACCGAAAAGAAGATGCGACAGAGTCCTTATTGAACTATGCAGAGCGCATCAAAGGAAATAAAAAACAGTCCAAGGAAGAACAACAGGAATGGCGCAATGAGGATTTACAGGGACGAATCACCCACGCTCTGGTCAAAGGGATAGACAAACACATCATCGAAGATGTGGAAGAGGCCCGACTTGCTGCAGATCGACCCCTTAACGTGATCGAAAATAACCTGATGATTGGAATGAATGTTGTTGGAGATTTATTTGGATCCGGAAAAATGTTTTTACCCCAAGTGGTAAAATCTGCTCGGGTGATGAAAAAGGCAGTCGCTTATTTACAGCCTTTTATCGAGGCTGAAAAAACTGGAGTAGTCGAATCCTCCGGTAAAATTTTGATGGCTACAGTCAAGGGTGATGTCCACGACATTGGAAAGAATATTGTAAGTGTTGTATTGGCTTGTAACAATTTTGAAATCATCGATTTGGGTGTTATGGTTCCACCCGAGATCATTCTCCAAAGAGCATTAAAGGAAAATGTCGATGTCATTGGTCTTTCCGGGTTGATTACTCCTTCGCTTGATGAAATGGTTTATGTTGCCAAAGAAATGAACCGCATTGGTCTTAAAATTCCCCTTTTGATTGGGGGCGCCACCACTTCAAAAGCCCATACTGCTGTTAAGATTGCCCCCCAAGCTAACGCACCCATCATCCACGTCAACGACGCCTCTCGGGCAGTAACGGTAGTCAACAACCTTTTGAGTGAGGATAAAAACAAAATTTACACCGAAGAAATTGCAGCAGAGTACCGCTTGTTTAGAGAAAAATTTATAGACCGAACTTCCAGCAAGAACTACATCGATCTAAAGACAGCTCGAAAGAGAAAATACAATATAGATTGGGAAGGATTTCATCCCATTGAACCAAGCACTCTTGGTTGCCAGACCATCGAAGATCAGGATTTGGAAACCCTGATACCCTATTTAGACTGGAGCCCCTTTTTTCGCTCATGGGATTTACACGGTAAATACCCAGGGATTTTAAACGACGAGGTTGTGGGAAAAGAGGCCACCTCACTGTTTGTCGATGCTCAAAATATGTTGCGAAAAATAATCGATGAAAAATGGTTAACGGCCAAGGCTCGTTTTGGGCTATTCCCTGCCAACACTGTAGAGGATGATATATTGGTTTTCGATCCCAATGACTTTGATAAGGAGAAGTTTCGATTGATTACCCTGCGGCAACAACTCCAAAAAAGAACAGGTCAACCCAATTTGGCTTTGGCCGATTTTGTTGCGCCCCTTGAAAAAGGTGTACGGGATTATATAGGTACTTTTTGTGTTACGACCGGATATGGTACTGACGAGATTGCTGCGCGTTTTGAAAAAGAAAACGACGACTACAACAGCATCATGGTCAAAGCCCTTGCCGATCGACTGGCAGAGGCATTCGCCGAATATCTCCACCGAGAAATTCGAACCCGATATTGGGGATATGCGCCAAAGGAAAGCCTGACCAATGAAGGACTGATCAGAGAGCGCTACAAAGGTATTCGCCCCGCACCGGGTTATCCGGCTTGTCCCGACCATCTGGAAAAACAAACCATTTGGGAGCTGATGGAGGTAGAAAAACACATTGGAGTAACCCTGACCGAAAACTATGCCATGTGGCCTGCTGCTTCGGTTTCCGGTTACTATTTTGCGCATCCTGAAGCTAAGTATTTTGGTTTGGGAAAAATCAAAGAAGATCAATTGTTAGACTACAGTAAAAGAAGAAAAATATCATTGCAAGATGCCAAAAAATGGCTCAATCCTAATTTAACCTAAGCCTATGAAAGTTGCAGATCATGAAAAGAACGCAAAGGGGCGGACACAATTCACCTTCGAAGTTTTGCCTCCCCTAAAAGGACAGGACATCCAATCTATTTTTGATGCCATTGATCCCTTGATGGAATTCAAACCTCCTTTTATCGATGTGACCTATCACCGTGAGGAGTACACTTATGTGGAGCGTGAAAATGGCTTGTTGGAAAAAAGAGTCATACGAAAGCGGCCCGGGACCCTAGGGATCTGTGCTGCCATTCAAAACCGCTACCATCTCGACGCCATACCTCATATATTGTGTGGTGGTTTTAGTAAAGAGGATACCGAAAACTTTTTAATTGACCTTGACTTTCTGGGGATTGACAATGTGGTGGCTCTTAGAGGAGACGCGGTTAAATCCGAAACCTATTTCAAACCCAGTAAAGGAGGGCATGCCTATGCCAAAGACTTGGTAGAGCAGATCAAAAACTTAAATCAAGGCCGGTATTTGGATGAGGAAATTTTAAATTCTACTCCTACCGATTTTTGTGTTGGTGTTGCTGGATATCCCGAAAAGCATGCCGAATCGCCCAGCTTGGATAGCGATATCCATTTTTTAAAAGAAAAAGTTGAAGCCGGTTCGGATTACATCATTACACAGATGTTTTTTGACAACCAAAAGTTTTTTGAGTTTGAGGTAAAATGTCGGGAGGTTGGAATCAATGTCCCCATCATTCCTGGTCTAAAGCCATTGGCTACCCTAAAACAACTCAATATGATTCCCCATCGTTTTCATGTCGATTTGCCTCAAGACCTGATCGATGCAGTGGTCAAAGCTAAAGACAACTCAGCCATTTCTCAAATAGGAGTGGAGTGGTGTATTCAGCAAAGCAAAGAATTAAAAGAACATGGTGTTCCCTTTTTACATTATTACAGTATGGGCAAATCCAAAAACGTTAAAAAAATTGCTACGGCTATATTTTAATCCCCTTTTGTCAGAGCATTGAATCGCTTTTCAAGCCCTACATTCTTTTGTTGTAAGCTTAAAATTTTAAGGCCATTATCATGAGCAAAGTCAAAAACTTTCGGTCGCATATCCTCCTGTGTTTCAAAGGTTAACTCGTATTCAAAATCAAAGGTATTGACCACTGTTTTGATGTAAGGTATTTTTTGTAGTGCCACATTTTCTACACGATAATCAAAACTCACAGACACCACCTGACGATCGTTGGTTTTTAACGCCTCAAGTGATTGATTTAATACCACTCTACCTTTGTTTAGAATCACCACTTTGTCGCACATGGCCTCGACTTCTTGTAGAATATGAGTAGAGAGAAAAACCAATTTTTCTTTTCCCAGGCTTTGGATCAATTTTCTGATTTCAACGACTTGATTGGGATCCAGTCCCGTGGTCGGCTCATCCAAGATTAAGTATTGTGGGTCGTGAAGTAGTGCCGCAGCCAATCCCACCCTTTGTTTGTAACCCTTGGAGAGGATTTCAATTTTTTTATGAAGATGCTCTGCCAGTCCCGTTTTTTTAATCACTTTCTCAAAGGGAGGTTTTTTTAGACCGTATAAATCCCCCACAAATTTCAGATACTCCTTAACATACATCTCTGGGTAAAGCGGATTGTTTTCTGGTAGATAACCCATTTGTTGTTGGATGTTTTTCGGTTGGACTCTCAAATCGAAAGCGCCGATCAAAACTTCTCCTTCCCATTGATTCAAATACCCTGTCAATATTTTCATCAAAGTGGTTTTCCCCGCACCGTTGGGACCCAACAATCCGATAACTCCATTTTCATTAAAGGCCAATGAAATATTCTTTAAAGCAACGGTCTTACCGTAGTTTTTAGACAACTGTTGGATGTTTATGCCCAAGGCTTATATTGTTATTGGTTAGTTAAAAAAAATCGATCAAATCAGGTTAACGGACAACTTTTAAAAGTGTAATTTCAAAGTTAGGGAATAATGATTTTTGAAAAAGGAAAAATAGGATCTAATATATTTATGCCTAATGACGATGCCTGAGAATTTGATCCATAACCCAACTTGTATGGACTGCTGTTTCTCCAGTTGAGGGATGCGAAAAATTTCCCTCCAACAGATGTTTTTTCAAATCTTCGACATGCGTAATTTGAACATGTTTGGGATGGGTTATAGAAAGCTCGACTTCTTCCCCTTCTTTATTTAACACCAACGGGTTTTCCTCAAAAACAGAAAACTGAATCTTTCCTTTACTGCCAAAAATTTCAACCCGATCCATCGGTTCTATTCCAAAGTTCCAGACTCCTACTCCCGTCACACCTCCTTGGTGAAACCAGCAGGCCGAAATAGCATCCTTTGCAGCATATAAGCCTTGCTGGTTCAGGCTGATGCCTGAGACCTCCTGAATCTCTCCCAATAAGTAGATAAACAAATCAATACCGTGACTTGCCAGATCATCAAAATAACCACCCGGTGCAACCTTGGGATCAGTTCGCCAGTTGTAAGTCCCGGATAAATCCATGGTATTGGGGGATTGACTCAGGTGCGAATTGATGTGCCTGACATCTCCAATTTCATGATTCAGTAACCACTCCCTGACTTGCTTAAACCTGGGCAAGGATCGTCGGTAATAGGCAACAAAAAGAGGAATATCATTTTTTTTAAAAGCAAGTGCTATCTTTTTACTCTCTTCATAAGACGGTGCCAATGGTTTTTCGATACAACAGGCTTTACCTGCGTCAGCGACTTTAATTGCGTAAAACAAATGACTATCCGGGGGTGTAGCAATGTAGACTGCATCGATTTCCTCATCGTTGATTAAGGAGTCTGCATCGGTATAATATTTTTCTACGCCATGTCGAAGGGCATAGTCCTTGACTTTGTTCTCATTACGTCTCATTACGGCTTTCAACTCAAAACCCACTGTTTTTTGATAGGCCGGCCCACTTTTGACCTCTGTCACATCTCCACAACCTATAATACCCCATCGCAGTGGAGCGGAATATTCTTTTTTTATCATTTCAATCTTTTGTTCTGTATTGAAAGATATTGTTTTTCAAGAGAACGAGACCTCCCTTTCCAACTTTTACGATTACTTTCCTCCTTTTTTGATCAATACCAAAAATTAATAAGGACACCTGCCACTGAGACCACAAAAAAGTCTTTTAGAGGTTTAGGTAATCTCCTCCGCTTAAAACCAAGTCATTAACCCCCTCCCCGTTGGGATGATTGAGTCCAACATTACTGGTGTGTCGGAATTCCGATCTAAAGTCAAAATATATATTTTCTAATAATTCCTCATTCAACCCAATCAGGAAGTTATCAGAAAAAACAAATCCATCGGCTTGTCTTTGTGAAGTGCCGGACACATAGTTGAGCCCCGACGAAAAAAGTCCATAGAAGTACTGGGCTTCCTCAAATAGTATCCGGCGAATCAATACCCCTGCATTGATCCCAAATTCATAACCGTTGATTTCATCAGCGATTTTGTCAATATGCCTGAATTTGGTCAAATTGTATTGTGGCTTAACCAAAAGGTCTAATCCCCATTTTTCCCGCTTCAAAAACCCTAATAATATTGCAATTGGAAAAACAATATTTAGTCATCATAAGTTACGTTAAGTCCTGGAGAGTAGGTATTTTCTCCTTTTGAAAGCAGGTGATCGTGTTTTTTTTAATATCCTTTTCATTTATTTCATAGAGTAATTGATCGACATTTTGCCCACCAAAACAAGAGACCAAACCCAGTCGGTGGGTTGAGAGATCGGACTGTGATGAAACAAAAAAGAAGGATAAAACATCGAGGAGCGTTAAAATCAGCATTTTCATGAGTAGTTATTATGTTGAGCAGCGATAAGTTGGGGCCTTACTCTAGCGTTAAAGTACCAAAACAAGAAATAAAAAATTATTTTTACATCTTAAAACTCAAGATTATTGGTACAAATGATTACTAGGCATTACATCAATTAATCTACAAAAAATCCATAAAATGGTTTGTTTTTGTGAAAAGCTATCATACATTTGTCCCGATAACTAAGACATGAATAACAATTTTTTTTACTACAACAACGTTTATTACTTCTATACTGAGGATAGAAGGACTTTGTAGTAATCTATAAATATAGTAAACAAAAAGTCCTGATTTATCGGGACTTTTTTTTTGAGCTATGACACAAAAAATAGCCATACAGGGAATTAAGGGATCTTTCCACGATCGGGTGGTAGAAGAGTACTATCCCCTAGCTCCGGAACTAATGGAGTGCTTGAGCTTTGATGCCCTGGCCAAGGCAGTGGCCTCAGGAACTTGTGATCAGGCAGTGATGGCCATAGAAAATTCTATTGCAGGATCCATCTTACCCAATTACGCCCTCTTGGATCAATACGAACTCGTCATTACGGGGGAGCATTATCTAAGTATCGAACACAATTTAATGGTCCTTCCCGGACAAAAAATTGAAGACATCCAAGAAGTCCATTCGCATCCCATGGCCTTGTTACAGTGTAAAAAATTCTTTCGTGATTACCCCCATATAAAATTGATAGAGAGTAATGATACGGCTGAGGAGGCGTTGAAGATCAGTAAGAAAAAGAGTACAGCTTGTGGGGCCATTGCTGGAAATAGAGCTGCAGAAATTTACGGTTTGGAAATTTTAAGCCCCTCCATCCAAACCATCAAAAACAACGTGACTCGTTTTGTAATTATCCAAAAGGACAAAGCGGAACAGTCAAACGAAATCAGCAAAGCAGCTTGGAAATTTGTTTTGGATCACAAACGCGGAAGCTTGGCTACGGCCCTAAATGTGGTCAGCGACTGCAACCTCAACCTGACCAAAATACAATCCCTGCCGGTTATCGAAACCCCTGGGAAATACGCTTTTTTCGTGGATGTCACTTTTGACAACCCCAAAGACTATTTTAAAGCCAAATCACTCTTACAAATAATGGCCACCGCCTTTAAGGTGTTGGGCGAATACCGTTCCGGAAAATAATGAAAGCACGACGATTAAATACCGTTCAAGAATACTACTTCTCCAAAAAGTTGAGAGAGGTTGCCGCCATGGCGGCAGCGGGTAAGCCCGTCATCAATATGGGTATTGGCAGTCCGGATCTTCCTGCCCACCCAAAAGTTGTCGCTGCACTCAAGGATAGTTTCAATCACCCCAAGGTACATCAGTATCAAAGTTATCAGGGGCTTCCGGAGTTGCGTCAAGCCATTGCCGACTTTTACCAAAAATACTATCACCACACCGCCGATCCCAACTGTGAAATCCTTCCCCTAATGGGGTCTAAGGAGGGAATAATGCACATTTCTATGGCCTTTTTAAACCCCGGTGACAAAGCCTTGATCCCCAATCCCGGTTACCCCACCTATCAGTCGGTAACTCGATTGGTAGAGGCAGCACCTGTTTTTTATGATTTAAAAGCGGATCATCAATGGCAACCCGACTTGGAGGCTCTGGATCAAATGGACCTGACAGCAGTCAAACTCATGTGGGTTAACTATCCCCACATGCCCACAGGAGCCAATGCCCAAAAGCACACTTTTGAGAAATTAATTCGCTGGGCAAAGGAAAAAGATATTTTATTGGTCAACGACAATCCCTACAGTTTTGTTTTAACCGATCAACCCCAAAGCATGATGTCTGTCCACGGTGCAAAGGAAGTAGGCATGGAATTGAACTCCTTGAGTAAGTCATTTAATATGGCTGGCTGGCGTGTAGGAATGCTTTTGGGAAATAAAGAAAACATCAATGCAGTTTTAAAGGTTAAGAGCAATATGGATTCGGGTATGTTCTATGGCATCCAGAAGGGAGCCGTTGCTGCACTTCAGGCCCAAGAATCTTGGTTCAAAAAGTTGAATGATGTATATACCCAAAGGAGAAAATTGATCTTTGAATTGGCCACCCTTTTGAATACAGATTTCGACATTCATAGCAGTGGACTTTTTGTATGGGCCAAGCTAAGAGACAAATCCAAATCTTCGGTCGAATACATAGAGGAAATTTTACAAAAGTACCATGTTTTTATAGCGCCCGGCAGTATATTTGGCAGCCAAGGCGAGGGATACATCCGTTTCTCCCTTTGTGTGGAGGCGGTACAAATCAGCAAAGCCATAGAAAGAATCAGTAAATCATGAAATTAGGCATAATAGGTGTTGGATTAATAGGAGGTTCGCTGGCGCTGTCTGCCCGGGAACACATTCCCGACGTAGAAATTTACGGAAGCAATAGGAGTGAAGCCAATTTGCAGAAGTCTTTGGACTTGGGATTGATCGATTTCAGATTAGAGGATGCCCTGATCAAGCAAATGGATGTCATTCTACTGGCCATACCGGTCGATGTGGCAATGGAACGATTGGTTGACTTGTTGGATGAGGTCAACGACAATGCGTTGATCATGGATTTTGGATCTACCAAAGCTGCGATTTGTCAGCAGGTGGCTTTACATTCAAAACGGGGTCAATTTTTGGCCACCCACCCCATTGCAGGCACAGAGTATTCTGGCCCTGTGGCAGCACTGCCGGATTTGTTTCAAGATAAGATTCAAATCCTTTGTGAAACTCAAAAAACCCGCCCCGATTTGTTCGAATGGGCCCATGATTGGTTCAAAAAAACAGGGATGAACCTCAGAGAAATGGATCCCGTGGAGCATGACCAACAAATTACCTACGTATCCCATTTGTCCCATATCAGCTCCTATATGTTGGGTAAAACCGTAATGGAAAAAGAAAAAGATCAGTCCGCTATTTTTGACATGGCCGGGAGTGGCTTTTCCTCTACAGTCCGTTTGGCAAAAAGCTCCCCACATATGTGGATTCCCATTTTCAAACAGAACAAAGAAAACATCAGTGAAACACTATCACAATACATCAATAATTTAAATCAATTTAAAAAACTTTTGGATGCTGATAAATTTGACATATTGCACAAGCAAATTCTTGAAATCAATCAAATTCGTCAGATTTTAGAAGGCATTACTTTCAAAAAAACAACAATTAAAAATGGAAAATAGCAAAGAAATGAGTACCTGGTTAAATGATTTCCGACTGGATCATCCGTTGGTCATTGCCGGCCCATGTAGTGCAGAAACAGAGGACCAAGTACTGAAAATTGCACACCAACTCAAAGATACTGATGTTACAGTTTACCGTGCAGGAATATGGAAACCCAGAACCAGACCCGGTATGTTTGAAGGGGTAGGGGCCATAGGTTTGGACTGGCTCAAAAAAGTAAAGGAACAAACAGGACTGTTGATCTCAACCGAGGTGGCCAACAAAGACCACGTAAAACTGGCATTGGAAGCAGACATTGATATTTTATGGATTGGGGCTCGATCTACAGTGAGTCCATTCATCATTCAGGAAATTGCCGACGCATTAAAGGGAACGGATAAAATCGTTTTGGTCAAAAATCCTGTTAATCCCGATTTGGCCCTATGGATGGGCGGTCTGGAAAGACTCTACTCTGCTAACATCAAAAAACTGGGTGTAATTCACAGAGGTTTTTCTACCTACGACAAATCAAAATACCGTAACAATCCTGAGTGGCAAATTGCAGTTGAGTTCCAAAATAAATTTCCCGATATACCATTGATCTGTGATCCATCGCATATTGCCGGACGTAGGGACTTGATTTTTGATCTCAGTCAAAGAGCTTTGGATCTTAATTTTGATGGTCTGATGATCGAAACCCACTGGGACCCGGACAATGCGTGGAGTGATGCCAAACAACAGGTTACCCCTTCACGCTTGGTAGAGATCATGAATGATTTAAAGATAAGAAAAGTGACTACTGACGAAAAAAGTTACCAAACCGAATTGGTTACACTACGTGAGCAAATTGACGTGAGTGATCAAGCCATTTTGGATGCTTTGGGCAAACGAATGAAAGTCGCTCAGTACATTGGTCAACTCAAAAAAGACAACAACGTCGCGGTGCTACAAAACAAACGTTGGAATGAAATTTTGGAGACCATGCAAGCTGAGGGCGGAGAAAGAGGTTTGAGTGAGGAATTCATCACCCGAATCTTTAAAGCCATACATCAAGAGTCGATCAATCACCAAGAAAAGGTGATCAATGGATAAATAAAAAGCCTCCAAAAGCTGACTTTTTTAATTAGCCTAAAGCGTTTTTGATTCTTTCGACAGCTGTCTTAATTTCCTCTTCGGAGGCCGCATAGGAAATTCTTATGCAATCAGAATTTCCGAAGGCCTCGCCCGTAACCGAAGCTACGTGAGCTTCTTCCAATAAGAACAAGGCAAAGTCATTGGCATTTTCGATGGTTTTACCTTTGATGGTTTTGCCAAAATAAGAGGACACATCGGGAAAAACATAAAAAGCGCCCTGAGGTTCATTGAGTTTGAATTCGGGAATTTCAGAAAGTAGCTTCAAGATCAGAGCTCTTCTGTTGTTGAACTCATCCACCATGTATTGAATTTCGCTGGTAGGAGCCGAAACTGCTGCAATGGTTGCCCTTTGGGCAATACAGTTGGCACCAGAAGTCATTTGTCCCTGCATTTTGTTACATGCTTTTGCGATCCATTCTGGTGCACCGATATAACCAATTCGCCATCCGGTCATGGCAAATGCTTTGGCTACCCCATTGACGGTAATGGTTCTGTCGTACAATTCAGGAATGGCAGCAATGCTGAAATGCGGTGTGCCGTAATTGATGTGTTCATAAATTTCATCCGACAATATATAGATGTCAGGGTATTTTTGTAAAACGGCTCCCAGAGCACGGTACTCTGCTTCCGTATAGATGGTTCCACTGGGATTGTTCGGAGAATTAAACATCACCAATTTAGTTTTGGGAGTGATAGCCGCTTCGAGTTGTTCCGGTGTAATTTTAAAATCAGTTGCTATGGATGAAGGAATGATGATGGATTTTGCTTCTGCCAAAGTAGCAATGGCCGAATAACTCACCCAGTAAGGCGCAGGCAATAAGACCTCATCACCAGAATCAAGCAATACCATACATACATTGGCTATGGACTGCTTGGCTCCGGTAGAGACAACGACCTGCGAGGCTTGGTATTCCAATCCATTATCGCGTTTAAATTTTTCACAGATTGCAGCTTTTAGGTCTGCATAACCATCGACCGGTGAATAGGAGTTGTAATTCTCCTTTACCGCCTGTATGGCAGCCTCCTTGATAAATTCAGGGGTGTTGAAATCGGGTTCTCCAAGACTGAGACCGATGATATCAATACCTTGATTCTTTAATTCTCTGGCTTTTGCCGCCATAGCCAAAGTGGCCGAGGCAGGCAAGCTCTTTATTCGATTGGATAACATTAAAAAATTAACTTATAATTGAACGCAAACAGGCCGCATGCCCATTTGCTTTAAAAATTTAAAATGTGAAAGAATAGCACTGCGAGTAGTTTTGTATTCATTGTAGGGCAAATTGAATTCACGCGCAGTTTTTTTGACGATCGCTGATATTTTGGTGTAGTGTATGTGTGAAATATGTGGGAAAATGTGATGCTCAATTTGGTGATTCAGCCCTCCTGTAAACCAATTGACAATTCTGTTTTTGGTCGAAAAGTTTACTGTGGTTTTTAGTTGGTGAACGGCCCATGAATTTTTCATATTTCCTGTTTTAAAATCCGGTAAGGGCATATCTGCTTCGCCAATGACATGAGCCAATTGAAAAACCAAACTCAGAATTAAGCTGGCGGTGTAATGCATCACAAAAAATCCGATCATCACTTTCCACCAAACGATATTAAAAACCAGAATGGGCAATATAATCCATACAGAAAAATAGATAATTTTGGAAATGATCAATCCGACCCACTGTGACAAATGACTTTTACTGTTGGCATAGGAAAGGTTCTTTTTTTGGTAGCGGCTCAGTCGAATAAAATCCGAAATGATGGCCCATTTAAGGGTCAACAAACCGTAAAGTAAAATGGAATAAAAATGTTGAAAACGGTGATGGGGTTTCCAATCTGCATGTTTGGAAAAACGCAAAACGATTCCTGCTTCAAGATCTTCGTCATGGTCTTTGATGTTGGTATAAGTGTGGTGCAATACATTGTGTTGTACCTTCCAGTTGAAAACATTTCCTGCCAGTATGTAGATGCTACTGCCCATAAGTTTATTGATCCAAGGATATTTGGAAAAGGAACCGTGGTTACCGTCGTGCATCACATTCATTCCCACTCCTGCCATTCCTACTCCGACGACTACTGCCAGTAATAGCTTGTACCAATCACTGATGTTTAATGATAGGATGAGGACAAAGGGGGCGATCAACAGCGTGAACATGATCATCGATTTCAGGTACAATTTCCAGTTACCTGTTTTGGCCACCTTGTTGTCTTTGAAATACCGGTTTACCCTTTTGTTAAGGGTCTGGAAAAACTCTTGCGATTCTTTTCGGGAAAAACGAGGGATTAGTCTTTTGGTCATAGTTAATTGTTGTTGTTGAAGTAAAATTATTGAATTTTAAAGCATTCTCTCTATTTTTAACAAAAAACTAACTTGAATTTTATTTACGACTACTTCTCAAATTTCAATTCTCAACAAAAACTGCAGCTGGAATCTCTTTTCGAACTTTATAAAAATTGGAATTCCCGCATCAATGTAATTTCCAGAAAAGACATGGATTATTTTTATTTACACCATGTTCTTCATTCCTTATCAATATCGAAATTTCTAACATTCAAACCCGGAAGTAGTGTATTGGACATTGGGACAGGTGGAGGTTTTCCTGGGGTACCATTGGCCATAATGTTCCCTGGGGTACATTTCCATTTAGTGGACAGCATTGGAAAAAAAATTAAAGTTATCAATCATGTAAAGGAAAAACTTGCATTGGATAACATTACTGCCTACAATGAGCGTGTCGAAAATTTAAATTTTAAGGTTGATTTTGCGGTTTGTAGAGCTGTTGCACCACTGCAAACATTGATCAATTGGTCTGCAGACAAGATAAGCGCTCAACAGAATCACCCCATAAAAAATGGTTTTTTGTGTCTTAAGGGAGGCGATCTTAAAGAAGAGCTTTCACCCTATGGGAATGCTAGGATAGTTTCGCTGAATGAATATTATGGCGAAGCCTTTTTTGAAACGAAAAAGCTGGTTTATTATCCCTTAGATTAATTGAGAACAAATGGTGCAGAGAGTCTAAATGGTGGGATTTCTACGTTGAACTTTTTGGTAGAAGAAAAATCAATCATGATGTAGGCTCCTTTCATGGCACCTAAAGCCGAAGAGAGTAAACAACCGGATTTGTATTTGTGAATCTCACCGGGATTGATAACAGGTTTTTTACCCACCACACCGTTACCATTGATATATTGTGTTTTGTTAAGGGCTTCAATGATTTTCCAATGACGGGTCAACAATTGAACTGAACTCTTGCCTTGATTTTCTATTTCAATTCGGTAAGTAAAAGCATAGTGAAGAACGTTATCTTTTAGAAAACTTCCCTCATAATCCGTTTCCACTGAGATTTTGATGCCTCTAGTTACTTGTTGAATCATTAAATTAATTTAAAATTATTAAAGCTAATATAATTAAAATTGCTGTGATCGTCAACCGATAAAATTAAATAAAACCTTATCAATCAATAATTTCAAAAGATGAAGTTTCCCCTACACCAATCAAAGAATCATACTGATTTCCAAAAAATCTGTAGTAAACCAAAATCAAATATCGATTTTCGGTCAAGGCATGAGAACCACAAATGGCATTTAAAAGTTCGGACTGTGGAGTTTTGGCCACGAATTTATAGTTGTATATTCCTTGTTTGAGCAATATCACCCCTTCATAAATTTCCAAGGAGGGATTGTAATACATTTTATTTTCCTCCTCCAACTCATAATTGTTAAATTTTCCATAAACATAAATTTCTTGGTCTTTTAACAAGGCGGGGGCAGACAAACTAAAATGAACCCAACTGTAGTCCCCCTCAATAGCCCCATTCTCTGATCCTTGAAGGGTCTGGATGACGAAATCTCCGTTGAGGTCTTGGGTAAAGCTGTAGGGGTATCCCCTGCGCAGAAAGTTAGTAGTCAGGTAAGATTCATACAAACGATTCAGTTCCACCATGCTAACATTGGCATTGGTAACTTGAATGTTCCTGGTACTAAAAAAAAGGTATTCATTACCCCCCTCAAATCTACTTTCTGCGTCATAGCGGTATTCCAAACGACCGCCGTTGTTGTATTGAGGCCTCAGATGGTTTAGGGAGTTATTCCATTGTTCATTTTGGAGGATGGTGACGTGTAATTGGTTTTGAGGATCACGAAAATATTCTCCCCGTGGTGGACTAACGGAAAATTGAACACTTTGGTGGGTTTGGTAATATTTCAGATCACGGGGTCTGAAAACGCCTGCATTTACTCTAGCTCCATCTTCATAAATCACAAATTTTCTGGAAAAAACCATTTCATCGGCTTCGTTGTAGATTTCCAAATGGTAGTTACCCGAAATTAAAAACGATGTTTGATCATTGGGTAAATTGAGTTGATAATGGGTGTAGGGTTGAAGTGTGTTGAAGGAAGTTTGATAGTTTTCAATTCTCAAATTATCAAAACCTTTCAGGTATTCATTTTGAAACAAGTTGGAAGGCGTCCAATCGTGATTAAAGTATTTGACTCTGTAATAGTAATTTCTTTCATCCCCGTTCAGATCGTCGAAGTGTAATTCGAAAGATGCACCCAGTTTAACGATGGGAAATTGAATTTCTGAGTTTTGATTTTTAAAAACAACGGATTTTATAGATTGTGCATAAATGGTTTTTTGGGGGGATTGTGCCAAAACTATTTGTATAAAGCTAGCTATAAATACAAAACGTTTAAGCTGGTGATTTTCAATCATGCTGTAAAATTATGAATTTAAATGCATTTGGTGGATCTTTCTTAGGCCCCTTGAGTAAAAAGTTAAACGACTATTTAGAATTATTATAAATTATTAAACTTTGCCATTTATTCATTTCAAGGGGTGATGCTTTATTAGTAAATTTGACAGATTTTAGAAACTTTCATATATGTCTGTAGGCATTCGCATCCAAAGAGGTGCAACAATCCAATTGAAAGGTGAGTCTGAAAAAATCTTATCAGATGCTTCTCCTTCCAAAACATTTGCTCTAAAACCGGACAATTTCTTTGGGATTGTCCCCCGACTGATGGTCAAAGAAGGAGAGAAAATTGTTCAAGGGGCGCCTGTTTTTCATTCCAAAAAAGATCCGAGGATTTTATTCGTTTCTCCTGTAGCCGGAACGGTCAAAGAGGTCGTTAGGGGAGCCAAAAGAAAAATTTTAAAAATCGTCGTCGAGCAACAAGAGGGCGATATTATTTCTCACAAAATACCTGTAGACAAATCTTTGAACCCTGAAAGCGTTACCGAGATTTTGTTAAAAAGCGGTGCCTGGGCTTTTATCAAACAAAGGCCTTACGGGATTACTGCCGACCCCGATTCCACTCCAAAGGCCATTTATGTTTCTACCTATACCTCTGCTCCTTTGGATGTTGACTTTCAGTTTTTACTCAAAAACCACAAGGACGATTTCCAAAAGGGAATTAATGTTCTAAACGCTTTGGCCTGCTCGCCCGCGATACTTTCCATAGACGCTACTTTTTCAGGATTTTTTGAAAGCATTAAAGGTGTTGAGTTGTTGCGGATCAACGGGCCCCACCCCGCTGGGAACGTCAGTGTTCAAATACACAAACACATGCCCATCAACATGGGGGAGAAGGTTTGGGAAGTTCGTCCCGAAGACGTGGTCAACATCGGAAAACTTTTTACCGATGGGCAATATAGTGCCCAGCGAACTTTGGCCGTGGCCGGAGAATCGGTTCTACAGCCCCAATACATCAAAACTAAAATTGGCGCCCTTATAAGTTCTGTAACAGACATTACTGGGTTTGACAATAGCCTGCAAAACCGTTTTATCAACGGTGATGTTTTAAGCGGAAAGACTGAATCTCCCGACGGTCATTTGGACTTTTACAACAACCTGTTGACCATTATCCCCGAGGGAAACCACTACAGAATGTTTGGATGGTTGCCCTTTATGGACAACAAAATTCCCAGCTTGTCAAAAACCTCTTTGTCTTGGTTGTTTGGCAATAAAGGATACAGTGTTGATACCAACATGAACGGTGATGAACGTGCTTTTGTGGTCACCGGGGAAATGGAAAAAGTTTTTCCAATGGACATTTACCCCATGCAGTTACTCAAAGCCTGTATGGCAGCAGATATAGAAAAAATGGAAGCTTTGGGCATATACGAAGTTATCCCCGAGGACTTCGGATTGATTGACTTTGCCAATACCTCCAAAATCGAGGCCCAGGAAATTATCAGAGAAGGAATTGAATTAATGATTAAAGAAGTAGGATAATATTTACAGTATGAGTTTTTTGAGGAAAAAATTAGACGATTTAAAAAGACCTTTTGGCAAAGGTCAAAAATGGGAAAAGTATGCTCCGGCCATCAATGCCTTTGATACTTTTCTTTTTGTACCCAACCATACGACCCATACCGGGGCACACATTCGGGATGCGGTAGATCTCAAAAGAACAATGGTAACGGTCATCATTGCATTGATGCCTGCATTGATCTATGGGATTTACAACACCGGATACCAACACTACATTCAGACCGGAGAGGCTTTTACCTTCATGAATGCATTCATTCATGGCTCATGGAAAATTGTTCCCATGGTTATTGTATCCTATGTGGTAGGATTGACCATTGAATTTATTTTTGCCGTCTATCGCGGGCACGAAGTCAATGAGGGTTACCTGGTAACAGGTCTGTTGATCCCCATGATCATGCCTGTGGACATTCCCTTATGGATGGTTGCCATCTCAGTTGCCTTTGCGGTATTGATTGCCAAAGAAGCTTTTGGGGGAACGGGAATGAACATTTTAAATCCCGCGCTCACCGCTAGAGCCTTTGCATTTTTTGCCTATCCAACCTATATGTCAGGAAACAAAGTTTGGGTTTCGGAAGCCTCCAATATCGACGGGATTTCCGGGGAAACCATTTTGGGAACTTTGGCTGCCGGAGGCAATGTCAACTATAGTTTCTTTGAGATGTTTCAAGGGTCCATCCCTGGCTCTATTGCCGAGACTTCAGCCCTGTTTGTCCTGATCGGCGCAGCCATTTTGATTGCCACAGGAGTGGGCAGTTGGAGAATAATGGTAGGAAGTATTCTTGGAGCAGCACTGGTAGGCTTTTTGTTTAATCTTTGGGGGGCCAACCCCCTGATGAGCTTTTCGTGGGTCAACCACCTCGTAGTGGGCGGTTTTGCTTTTGGTGTCGTCTTTATGGCCACCGACCCTGTCTCCGCTGCTCAAACCAACAAAGGAAAATGGGTTTATGGAATCCTCGTTGGTGTATTTTGTATTTTGATTAGAGTATTTAACCCTGCCTATCCCGAAGGGGTGATGTTGGCCATACTGTTGATGAATGTTTTTGCTCCCACCATCGACCATTATGTCATACAAGGAAATATAAATAAACGTAAAAAAAGATGGGCTTCAGCCCTTAAAACCGCATAGTCATGAACAGAGACTCCAACGGATATACTTTTATTTTTGCAACGGCAATGGTGCTGTTGGTCGCTACCACTTTGGCCTTTACTGCCAGTTCACTCAAATCCCTACAGGCCGATAATGTCAGAAAGGAAAAAATGCAGAACATACTCTCAACAATTGGTATTCAGACCGACAGAGAGCAGGCAGAAACCCTCTACAAAAAATATATTAATGGAACCCTTGCACTTGATCACTTGGGCAATGTTGATAAAGCTGTAGATGCTTTTAAAATCAAGCTCAACAACGAGATTAAGAAACCGACAAAAGATCAACGATTCCCACTCTACAAAGCGGTGGTGGACAATATGAGTTATTACATCATTCCCCTTCGCGGTTCGGGATTGTGGGATGCCATTTGGGGTTATATCGCCCTAAAGTCAGATATCAACACCATTCAAGGTGCGGTATTTGATCACAAAGGAGAAACCGCAGGACTGGGTGCAGAAATCACCCAGCAATGGTTTATGGACCGATTTAAAGAGGAAAAAGTATTTGACACTTCCGGTCAATTGGTGGGGATCAATGTTTCCAAAACTAACAACGACCCCAAAGATACTGACAAAGACGATCACGAAGTTGACGCCATTTCCGGTGCAACTATTACCGGCGACGGTGTTACTGACATGATCATCGAGCGACTAAAACACTACCTTCCTTATTTTGAAAAGGAAAAATCAATAATGGCTTCGATAAACTAACAAACTATGGCAGACAAAGAAGCAAACTCTTTGAAAAAACCAACGCTTTTTTTCCTCAACAAGGAATCTGAGCCCTTATTTTCCAAAAAGAACAGGGCATTATTGACCGATCCTTTGGACGACAACAACCCCATTACTGTTCAGGTTTTGGGAATTTGCTCTGCCTTGGCGATTACCGTACAGCTCAAGCCCGCTTTGGTCATGAGCCTTTCTGTGGTTGCAGTGATGGGCGCCAGTAATGTGATCATCTCCCTTCTAAGAAACTTAATTCCCAACAGGATTCGAATTATAGTTCAGTTGGTGGTAGTTGCTTCTATGGTAATTTTGGTCGATCAAATCCTCAGGGCATATGCTTATGATGTGAGTAAACAGCTTTCTATTTTTATTGGATTGATCATCACCAATTGTATCGTTATGGGCCGCTTGGAAGCCTTTGCACTGGGCAACGGGGTTTGGAAATCTTTCCTTGACGGAATTGGAAACGCTGCGGGTTATGGATTTATCCTTATCATAGTGGCTTTTTTCAGAGAACTTTTTGGTTCGGGAAAACTCTTTGGATTTCAGGTCATTCCCGATATCCTTTACGATATGGGATATGAAAATAACGGTCTGATGTTATTGTCGCCCATGGCCTTGATTACCGTTGGTGTCTTTATTTGGCTTCAACGCGCCCGCAACAGAAAACTCATCGAAAAGAATTAGATCATGGAGGGATATTTAAACTTATTTGTAAAAAGTATTTTTATTGAGAACATGATCTTCGCCTATTTCTTAGGAATGTGTTCCTATTTGGCGGTTTCTAAAACCGTTAAAACGGCAGTGGGTCTTGGCTTTGCGGTTATTTTTGTTTTGGCCATCACGGTTCCAATCAATTTTTTGTTGGACACCTACCTATTGCGTCCCGGGGCTTTACAATGGTTGGACCCCTCCTATGCGGAGATTGATTTAAGCTTTTTGAGCTTTATCATGTTCATTGCCGTTATTGCCTCCATGGTTCAATTGGTAGAAATGATTGTAGAAAAATTTGCTCCGGCACTCTACGGAGCACTGGGGATTTTCCTTCCCTTGATAGCGGTAAATTGTGCCATTCTTGGAGGGTCTTTATTTATGCAACAAAAAGATTTTTCCGGAGTTACTGAATCTGCTGTATATGGATTGGGTTCTGGAATTGGTTGGTTGCTGGCCATTTTGGCCATCGCTGCCATTAGAGAGAAGATTATTTATTCAAATGTACCTGCTCCATTGCGTGGACTGGGCATTACCTTTATTATAACAGGTTTGATGGCGTTGGGTTTTATGAGTTTTATGGGCATTAAATTATAGAAAATTAAAGATGGATTATTCAGTTATTGTTGCGAGTATTGTGGTTTTTTTGGTCATCACTTTTGTATTGGTGGGCATGCTTTTGGGGGCCAAGGCAAAATTATTGCCCTCTGGACCAGTTAGTCTTTTGATCAATGGAGATAATGATGTTGAGGTTTCTTCCGGGAGTACACTGCTTACCACTTTGGGAAATAACAAGATATTTTTACCCTCTGCATGTGGAGGAGGAGGGACTTGTATCCAATGTAAGTGTCAAGTGATGGAGGGTGGAGGTGAAATCTTACCTACCGAAGCACCGCACTTTACTCGCAAAGAAATCGCAGAGGGGTGGCGTTTGGGCTGTCAGGTAAAAGTCAAACAAAACATGGTCATCCAAGTACCCGAAGAAGTATTTGGCATCAAAAAATGGGAAGCTACTGTTGTAAGAAACTGGAATGTAGCCTCTTTTATTAAGGAATTTGTGGTTGAAATACCTGAAGCAATGGACTATAAGGCAGGAGGTTATATTCAAATTGAAATTCCCAAATGTGAAATCAACTATAGTGATATTGATATTTCTGCACATCCTGAAGAACATCCCGGTGAACCAGACAAGTTTAAGTTGGAATGGGATAAATTTAACCTTTGGCCTTTAGTGATGAAAAATCCTGAAACAGTTGAGCGTGCCTATTCCATGGCATCATATCCTGCAGAAGGACGCGAGATCATGCTCAACGTCAGAATCGCCACACCACCATGGGATCGAGACAAAAATGGCTGGATGGATGTCAACCCCGGAATAGCCTCATCATACATATTTTCAAAAAAAGCTGGAGAGAAAGTAACCATTTCTGGTCCTTATGGAGAATTTTTTATCAACCACTCCGAGGCCGAAATGCTCTATGTGGGCGGTGGTGCCGGTATGGCTCCTATGCGTTCTCATTTATATGAGCTCTTTAGAACCCTCAAAACCGGAAGAAAAGTTACTTTTTGGTACGGGGGGCGTTCCAAAAGAGAGCTATTTTACTTAGACCATTTCAGAGCCTTAGAAAAAGATTTCTTCAATTTTAAATTTTACGTCGCTTTGTCTGAACCCATGGAGGAAGACAATTGGAATGTCAAAGAAGATTTGGACGGAGACGGAGATGGATTCAAAGGTTTTGTACATCAGTGTGTGATCGACAACTATCTTAATCACCACGAAGCACCCGAAGACATTGAGGTCTATTTCTGTGGACCACCCTTAATGAACCAAGCGATTGAAAAAATGGCCGACGACTTTGGTATCCCACCGGAGAATGTTCGTTTCGACGATTTTGGAGGTTAATGCTTAACGAAACAGAAATTCATCAATTGGCGATGAAAGAGGTGGGAGACCATCTCTCCTCCCAAGGATTTGATTTTTTGGCCGTCAATTCTCAACTCAAAAAAGACCCCCAGTTTGTCTGCCTTAAAGACCAAAAGCTTCATTTTATTGTCGTCAGGGGATGTTTGTATCCTGACAACCCCAAAAAATTTGATGTTCAATTGATGGAACAAGTCAGAGATCAAGGTATCAAATATAAAGCTACCACCTATTATGCAGGAGTGGGTTTCGCCAATGCCAAGGATTATGAAATACCTTTAACGAAAAACGACAGCTATGCGGTCAATTTTGATGGGCTTCAGATTATGGAATAGCCTTGCGCTCTGTTGGGCCCTCTATTCCTGCAATCAAATTCCTACAAAAGCGAATTACTTACAGGGTTTTGAGCTAGGTACTTCATATAACATCCAATACATTTCTAATATCCCTAAAGATAAAATTCAAAAAGGAATTGATTCAATTTTTAATATACTCAATAAATCTCTTTCCACCTATCTACCTCAATCCGATATTTCCAAGATTAACAGGGGAGACACAACTGTGGTGGTCGATCATCATTTTAGGGCAGTTTTTGAAAAAGCTACAGAAGTTTGGAAAGCGACATGCGGCTATTTTGACCCTACCGTTGGTGCGCTGGTCAATGCCTATGGATTTGGGCCAGCGAAGGCGATCAATGAGTTAAACCTCCAACAAAAAGACAGTTTACTGGCACTTACCGGTTGGCAAAAGGTAAAACTCAAGAATGATCATACGGTAGTGAAGGAATATCCGTTTGTTTATTTAGATTTTAATGCTTTGGCCAAGGGATATGTAGTAGATGTGATCGGTGATTTCCTTTATAAGATAGGCAACAAAAGCTATATGGTAGAAATTGGGGGGGAGATTGTCACCAAAGGCAACAGCCCTAAAACGGGAAAAGCTTGGAAAATAGCCATTGACTATCCTCTTCAGGGAGCACATCGCAAATTTTTACAGACCCTTACATTGCATAACCAAGCCCTTGCCAGTTCCGGTAACTATCGCAAATATCGCATTGATACTATTACCGGTGAACGGTTTGTACATTCAGTCAATCCGTTGACAGGCAGTTCTAAAAAAACTAATATCCTAAGCACCTCTGTCAAAGCTCCAGACTGTATGACCGCTGATGCATGGGCCACAGCGCTCATGGTAATGCCCCTTGAAAAAGGAAAAACACTCATTGAAAATGATCCTCAACTAGAAGCCCTCTGGACAGTAGCTACAAAAGATAACTTCTTCGTGGTGGAATCCAAAAATTGGTAAATATATTTTTTTGATTTCTATTAGCCATAACCAAATCTTACTAAAATATACTACTTATGCGCCCCAACTTAATTGGACTTTCTATAGTCCTCTGTTTTATCGGTTCCTTAGACAATAATTTTGATAGTAAATTAATTATAAACACTGCTTTTGCCAAAGCAATCGCTAATTTTACCAACACAGATTCGCAAACGGTCTATTTCGCTTTGAATGGAAATGAATTGCAAGCATTGAGGGTATTGGGATCTGACCGAGAATATCCGTGCTAATTTAGAAAAAGTAGAAGAGTTATATTTTATACCATTGAACAGCAAAAACGTATCGAGTCCCTCGAAACGTAAAACCGGGCTTATCACAAAACCTTGGAAGCCCTAATAAAAAGATTAGAGGCTTTAGAGAATACCTCAACCGAATGACTAATTTTTTTGTTTTTGATCTAAAGCCTCCTGTAGTTAGGGAGCTTTTTTTTATCCTATTTGTGTTTGGGGAAAGGAATAAATTATTTGCGCATCACGGGGATCTTTTCATTTTCAGGCAGGGCATATCGCCCAATTTCTTCTGTAGTGAGTTGGCTCTGGAAAAAAACCCCCTCAGCAGAGAAACCCACTGACTTAAGCCTTTGATAGTAGTCATGCCCATAAACTCGAACGTGATCGTATTGTCCAAAAACTCGGCTGCGCTCATCAGTATTCGTTATACTGTCGTCTTCGAATGTTTTTGACCTTTCTTCCTCTAGGGGGACCTGGGCGATCAGCGTTCCTCCTTTTTTTAGAACACGATACAATTCGGCCATGGCCTGAAGATCATCGTGAATGTGTTCTAATACGTGATTGCAAAAGATCAAATCATATTGATCGTCCTGAAAAGGCAAATCGCAAATATCCGCAACTACATCTGCCAGTGGCGAATAGAGATCGGTAGTGGTGTATTCCCAATGTTGAAATCGTTTGAATTTCTGGTAAAAAACCTGTTCGGGGGCTACATGGAGTACCTTTAGCCCTTGATTTAAAAAACGGGTTTCTCTTTCCAAATAAAGCCATAGCAAACGGTGGCGTTCAAGGGATAGTGTACCCGGACAAAGCGCATTGGGTCGCAAAGTTTTGCCGTAACCATAGGGCAAAAACTTTCGGTACCGAGAACCATCAATTGGATCAATAAACTTAGTGCCTTTGAAATAAATCCGCAACAGGGGTTGAAAAAAAAGACTCATACGAATCAAAAAGGATCGGGGTAAAAAACACAAGATCCACTTCATGCCTTAGCAGTGTGTTTTTTGAAGGGAATTTCTTCATCGGATTGAATCCCTAAAGCCTCATAGATATAATCAAATGTGGAGAGTAGTTGTGGTTTTCCGTCGATCAAAGCAACATTGTGTTCAAAATGAGCACTGGGTTGATTGTCGACAGTCTTAATGGTCCATCCATCGCTAAAATGACGAATATTTTTGGTGCCAAGATTGATCATGGGTTCAATGGCAATAACCATACCGTTAATAAATTTTTTTCCCTTACCTCTTTTGCCGTAATTGGGGATTTCGGGGGATTCGTGCATGCTTTTGCCCAATCCGTGTCCGACCAATTCTCTGACCACCCCATAGCCAAAAGATTCAGTATAGTTTTGAATCGCATACCCCAAATCCCCCACGCGGTTGCCGTGATAAAAAGCTTCAATACCAATATATAGTGATTTTTTGGTGACCTCCAGTAATTTTTTTGTGGCTTTGGCCACTTGGCCTACCTCAAAAGTATAGGCATGATCGCCGTAAAATCCATTTTTGAGCACGCCGCAGTCTACAGATAAGATGTCTCCTTCCTCCAAGGGTTTGTCGTTGGGAATGCCATGAACGACCTCGGCGTTGGGACTTACACAAAGGGTGTTGGGGAAGTCGTATAAACCCAAAAAACCTGGCACTGCACTATGGTCACGGATAAAACTTTCTGCCAGTCGATCCAGATATAAAGTCGTTACTCCAGGCTTGATTTCCTTTGCCAGCATACCCAAGGTTTGGGATACAATCAATGCGCTTTCTCGCATCAACTCGATTTCCTCTAAACTTTTGATCTTTACCATGAGCTATTCATACGAATGGGTGTAGGCCTCCCCTTTAATTATTTTTGCAATATCAGATTCGAGATTGTTTACAGGAAACTCCACAAATCTATTAATTTCGTATCCATTTCTAAAAAAAATGATGGTGGGGACATTGTAAATCTCCATCCCCTTTTCCGAATTTTCGGGGGTGGTTTTTTCTTCCGACATAGCATACATTTCGACATGCTTTTGATCAAATTCCAAGCAATGGAGTAACTTAAAAAAATGAGGGATCTCTCTTCGGCTGTCCTCGCACCAAGTTCCCATGAAGACCTTGATTTCCAATCCCTTAAGGTGGGCCTTCAGATTTTTCGCCCATTGGGGATCGACACTGTACTTGTCGTATTCTTGATTGAACCAGAGGGTATAGGTGGAGGTTTGTAAATTGGTCCTATTGATCTTTCCCAGTAGAATCATTTCACCACTGCTAGCTTGAACCGGCTGGGTTGCCAATGGCTTTTGTTGTTTAGCAACACAACTGATCAGCAGGATACTCAGGCTCGTAAAAACAACTTTTTTCATAGGTTGAATGTTTGGGGGTGATGTTGCTATACCAGTGGTTTACCTGTCATGGCTTCGGGAATATCCACCGCCATAAGTTTTAGAATGGTGGGGGCAATGTCTCCTAATACACCGTTTCCAATCGGGGTATTTTCCTCATCGACCAAAATCAAAGGAACCGGATTGATGGTATGTGCCGTATTGGGTGAACAGTCGGGATTGACCATGGTTTCACAATTCCCATGATCGGCAATGACAATAATTTTATATTCGTTTTCCAAAGCCGCATCAATTATGTTTCCGGCACATTGATCCACGGTTTCACAGGCTTTAATGGCGGCTTGTAAATCTCCAGTATGTCCTACCATATCAGGATTGGCAAAGTTTAAACAGATAAAATCAGGCTGTTCCTCTTTGATTTTGGGTAAAATGGCATCTCTTACCTCAAAAGCGCTCATTTCGGGTTGTAGGTCATAGGTAGCCACCTTGGGCGAAGGACACATGATGCGTTCTTCTCCATTAAAAGGTTCTTCCCGTCCACCGTTAAAAAAGAAGGTGACATGGGGATATTTTTCGGTTTCGGCAATCCGTATTTGGGTTTTTCCCTCTTTGGAAAGAGTTTCACCCAAGGTGTCCTCCAGATTGTCTTTTTCAAAAACAACCTTCACATTTTTAAAGGTTTTATCGTAATTGGTCAGTGTAACATAATACAAATCTAAAGGCGTCATGTTTTGATCGGGAAAAGCGTATTGTGAGAGTGCTTCGGTCAATTGTCGCCCTCGGTCGGTACGGTAGTTGAAAAAGATCACCACATCTCCTTGGGCAAGTTTACCCAAAGGCTGGTTGTTTGAGTCAACGCCAATCAAGGGTTCGATAAACTCGTCTGTAACCCCTGCAGCATAGTTGGCCTCAATACTTTCGATCATATTTTGGGTGGGCGTGCCTTTACCATTAACCAATGCATCGTAGGCTTTTTTGAGCCTTTCCCATCTTTTGTCCCGATCCATGGCATAGTAGCGCCCGGTAATGGTGGCCAGTTTTGCCTTGGTCTGTTCAAGTTTTTGGGATAATTTTTGAAGGTAGCCCACTCCCGATTTGGGGTCAACGTCCCGACCATCAGTAAAACCGTGGACAAAAACTTGGGGACAACCGTATTTTGCCGCCATTTCCAAAAGGCCCTCCAAGTGATCCAGATGTGCGTGCACCCCTCCGTCGGAAAGAAGTCCCAAAAAATGAATATTTTTTCCTTCGTTTCGGGCGAAGTTGAAAGCATCGACCAAAACAGGGTTGTTTTGAATGCTCTTGTCTTCAATGGCTTTTGAAATTTTAACTA
The DNA here is from genome assembly GCA_002364535.1 of Flavobacteriaceae bacterium UBA3159. GTDB lineage: Bacteria > Bacteroidota > Bacteroidia > Flavobacteriales > Flavobacteriaceae > UBA8316. The sequence continues at coordinate 32,851 of DEYL01000052.1, forward strand.
AGTCTTGATTAACAATTCTTCCCGCACCCAGGTTCATATGCCCCACTTCGCTGTTTCCCATTTGACCGTTTGGCAAGCCAACGTTTTCTCCATGGGTCAACAAAGAGGCATGAGAGTATTTTTCATACAAAGCATCGATGTTTGGTGTTTGGGCTAAGTCTACTGCAGAGACCTTAGGATTGGGGGCAAAACCCCATCCGTCCAAGATCATTAATATTACTTTCTGGGCCATTCAATTTTTTTACAAAGATAGCAATTCCACCAGCTTGTAATCTGGGTAAGCAGGGAAAAAAATATTTGTTGTTTCTTTGCAGTAATGATAAAAAAAGGAATAGTTTATTGTTATACAGGAAGCCATTATCGTGTTAAATCAGAAGGGCAGTTTTACGATTGTAGGATAAAAGGAAAATTCCGAATCAAAGGGATAAAAAGCACTAATCCCGTTACTGTGGGAGATAAGGTTTTGTTTAAAATTGAATCTGATAGGACAGATATCATGGGGGTGATCACTGAAATCGAAGCCCGCCATAACTATATTGTAAGAAAATCAGTCAACCTTTCCAAACAAATCCACATCATCGCCTCCAATATTGATCAGGTTTTTCTGATGATTACTCTGAAAACACCACCCACTTTTCCAGCTTTTATAGATCGTTTTTTGATTACAGCAAAAGCCTATGAGATCAAAACCGTATTGGTTTTCAATAAAATCGATTGCTACAATCCCAGGGAATTGATTGAGATGCGTTCCCTCAAGGCGGTCTATCAAAAAATAGGTTACGACTGTCATGAGGTGGTGGCAACCGATGGTAATACTTTGGATGGAATACAAAAAACCATGACCCAAAAGGTAAGCATATTTTCGGGCCATAGTGGGGTGGGAAAATCCACATTGATCAATACCTTGTCACCGGGTTTAGATTTGAAAACCGCCAATGTTTCTGACCAACACGAACAGGGTCAACACACCACTACATTTTCCAAAATATTTGATCTGGAGGGTGGAGCGAAAATCATAGACACACCGGGGATAAAGGGTTTTGGAGTGGTGGACATAGAAAAGGAAGAATTGTCCGGCTATTTTACCGAATTTTCTGTCCTAAAAAAGGATTGTAAATTCAATAACTGCATGCACCTCAACGAACCACAATGCGCAGTCAAAGCGGCATTGGAAGCGGGCGAAATTGCCCAAAGTCGGTACAATTCTTATTTACAACTCCTAGAGGACGATGTTTTATACCGTTAAGTCATGAGAATTGTTATTCAAAGGGTCAGCCAAGCGCAAGTCAAAATAGCAGGAGAAGTGATGGGGGATATAGGCCAGGGGCTGTTGGTTTTTTTGGGTATCGAAAATGAAGAGAATCCCTCTGATTTGGTATGGTTGGTCAATAAACTACTCAATCTGAGGATTTTCAATGATAAAAACCAAGTGATGAATCTTTCGCTCCTTGACATCAAGGGGGAATTGATGGTTATCAGTCAGTTTACTTTGATGGCTACTACCAAAAAGGGCAATCGACCCTCATACATTCGCGCTGCCCGACATGAAACAGCCATCCCACTTTACGAACAGTTTCTACTTTTAGCAGAGGAACAATTGGGCAGAAAAGTGGTTAAAGGGGTGTTTGGAGCTGACATGAAAGTCAGCCTGACGAACGATGGCCCGGTAACCATCGTAATCGACTCCAAAAACAGGGAATAGCACTAAAGTATATTGACCTCAAACTCCAAGTTGATCGCAAAGTTTTCCATGACACTGTCTTTAATCGCTTGGGCTAGTTTTTTGATTTCAGCACCGGAGGCATCGCCGTAATTGACCAATACCAAGGCTTGGTTTTGATGAACGCCTGCATCATTCATGCGATATCCCTTATAACCCAAGTGGTCGATCAACCAAGCCGCCGGAATTTTTATTTTTCCCTCTTGATCAGGATAGTGGGGCATCTTGGGAAATTGTTGTTGGAGCTCCATAAATTGTTTTGTGGGAATCAATGGATTTTTAAAAAAACTACCACTGTTACCGATTTGAACCGGATCGGGTAATTTGGCAGATCTGATATCGATCACCGCTTGTGCTATACTTTGAATGTCCGGAGACTTGGCCCCTAGTTTTTCGGACAATCCCTCATAGGAGGTATTGACCTGATGCGGTGCCTTTGTCAGATTGAACTGCACCGAAGTAATGATATATTGCCCTTTGAGCGCATTTTTAAAAATAGAATTTCTATAGCCAAATTGACAATCGACCTTGTTAAAAATTTTGATCTCTCCTGTTTTTATTGACAAAGCCTCACAACTTTCAAAAACTTCACTCAACTCCACGCCATAAGCCCCGATGTTTTGGATGGGTGACGCACCTACACTACCGGGAATCAGTGCCAAATTTTCTACACCTCCCAAGTCATTTTCCAAACACCATAGTACAAAATCGTGCCAGTTTTCTCCCGCTGCGACTTTGACCCTTGCCGACCCATCATCCTCTTGTTCTATTTCTATTCCACGGGTTTCAATTCTTATCGTAAGCCCTTCAAAATTTTGGGTGAGTAAGAGATTACTCCCTCCCCCCAATACCAAAAGTTGCGCTTCTTGATGTTGTTTTATAACCGCTTTTAATTCATCAGTGGATTGAATCCCGACAAATTTTTTAGATTTTACGTCAATGCCAAAGGTATTGAAGGGACGCAGTGAAATGTCTTTTTGAAAATTCAAAACCATAGGGTAATATATAAAAAAGGGCCTAGAAATTATGGTAGGCAGTCAAAGCTTTTTCTAAAATTTCAGCGGCGCGTTGGAGTTTACTGCTCTCCAAAACAAAAGCCAATCGAACTTGATCTTTTCCCAGCTCGGGAGAGGAATAAAATCCTGCTGCAGGGGCCAACATTAAGGTTTGACCTTGATCCTCAAAATTAGTGAGCAAAAATTTGGAAAAGTCTTCGGCACTCTCCACGGGAAGTTTGGCGATACAATAAAAGGCCCCCATGGGATTGGAAACTTCCACTCCCTGAATATTTTCCAGTGCGGCAACGGTGACGCCTTTTCTTTTTTCGTATTCTTTTTTTACACCATCCAAGTAGGAGGGAGGTGCGGAAATGGCTGCTTCACTGGCCATCAGTGCCAAGGCCGGAGGAGACAAACGAAGGTGGGCAAATTTTAGCGCAGTGGCCATCAACGTTTTGTTTTTGGAAATCATACAGCCAACCCTTGCACCACAAAGGCTATAACGCTTGGAAACCGAATCGATCATCACCGCATGTTGGCTGCCTTTTTTCGATTTTAAAACAGAATAATGGGACTTTTCAGCGTATATAAATTCCCGATATACCTCGTCCACTATGATAAAAATATCGTGAGCTATAGCCAGATCAATCAGGGCTTTGACCTCCGCCTCACTGTAGAGATAACCCGTTGGATTACTGGGGTTACAGATCAGTATGGCCCGGGTCTTGTTAGTAATTTTTACTTTTAATGCTTCTATGGGTGGCAACTCAAATTGGTTTTCAAAATGAGAAACTACAGGAACTACCTCAACACTGCAAGCGGCTGCAAATCCATTATAATTGGCATAAAAAGGTTCGGGAATGATGATCTCATCCCCAGCATCACAAATCACGTTGAGGGTAAAAGCCAAAGCTTCACTGGCCCCGGTGGTGATGATGATGTCATCCGGTTGGATCGAAATATCGTGTTGTTGATAGTATTGGCAAAATTGGGTACGAAAGGATAGAGACCCCTGTGAGGAACCGTAAGACAGCAATTTTAGATCGTGGTTGCGCACAATTTCCATGGCTTGTGCAGGTGCATCAATATCAGGTTGCCCAATGTTGAGATGCAAAACTTCTAGCCCGCGAGATTTGGCTTCATCTGCGTGAACAACCAGTTTTCTGATGGGTGACGAGGGCAATTCTTGCCCTTTTTTAGAAATTTTTGGCATCTTTCGATTTGTGAATGCAAATATTCAAAAAAAAGCCCTGATACTCAACTGAGGATCAAAATTAATTGGCCAATACGTTGCCCTTAATTTTCAATGCGATGATGGCGGCATTTGAAACATTAGTATTTACTGTGATCGTTTTTCTGAATACCCCAAGGCGATTGGTGTCATACCTCACCGTAATTTCCCCTTTTTTTCCCGGTTCAATGGGTGCTTCGGGTTTTTTGGGAATAGTACAACCACAACTGGATCTCACCCCTTGAATCTCTATGGGTGCATCGCCAGTATTCTCGAACGTAAAAGTTCGAACCCCATTACTTCCTTTAGTGATATCACCGTAATCAATGGTTTCCATATCAAAACTTATCATAGGGCCTGAGACTTGTGCACTCAATGCCAGCGGAGCAAAAATCAGTAAAATAAAAAGGATTGCTTTTTTCATTGTTATAAATACTATTCTATAAATTTACAACTTTAAAAAGAAAACCAAAACGCAAGGGGTTTTTATAATCCCTAAAGGGTGCTTACTTTTGTCAAGCATTTTAAAGGCTTACCAAGATTCATGCAGATTCCATCTAAGTTTGTTTCCCAAAACGTTGAAGATAAATGGTATTCCTATTGGATGGAGAAAGATTTCTTTTCTTCTACTCCCGACGATAGAGATCCCTACACCATAGTTATCCCCCCTCCCAATGTAACGGGAGTACTCCACATGGGACATATGCTGAACAATACCCTGCAAGACATCATCATCCGCCGCGCCAGAATGCAGGGCTATAATGCTTGTTGGGTTCCTGGAACTGACCACGCCTCTATAGCAACAGAGGCCAAAGTGGTCGCCCGACTTAAAGAAAAAGGCATCGAAAAATCGACATTGACCCGCGAAGCTTTTTTGGAGCACGCTTGGGACTGGACGCACGAATACGGTGGGGTGATCCTCGAGCAACTAAAAAAACTGGGTTGCTCTTGCGATTGGAGCCGCACAAAATTTACCTTAGACGAAAACATGTCGGCCTCGGTCATTGATACTTTTGTACGACTTTACAACAAAGGCCTGATATATAGGGGCTACCGAATGGTCAATTGGGACCCCGAAGCAAAGACCACCCTTTCCGATGAGGAGGTGATTTATGAAGAGCGTGATGGTCAACTTTACCATGTCGCTTATGCAGTAGTAGGCAGTGATGAAAAAGTAATCATTGCCACCACTCGTCCCGAAACCCTTTTGGGGGATACGGCAGTTTGTATTCACCCCCAAGATGAACGATACGACAAACTCAAAGGGAAACAGTTGATCGTTCCCATTGCCAACAGAAAAATTCCCATCATCGAAGATGAATACGTGGATATGAAATTTGGTACAGGCTGTCTTAAAGTGACCCCTGCCCATGACATCAACGACAAGGCTCTGGGAGAAAAACACCAATTGGAAGTCATTGATATTTTTAATGAGGATGCTACCCTAAATCATCATGGTTTAGAATTTGAAGGTATGGATCGTTTTGAGGCCCGAAAAAAAATAGCTAAAGCCCTGGAGGCATCCGGCCAATTGGTCAAAAAAGAAAATCACCGTCACAAGTTGGGAACATCAGAACGCACCAAAGCCATTATCGAACCTCGACTTTCGGATCAGTGGTTTCTCAAAATGGAGGGTTTGGCAGAACCTGCAATTGCCGCAGTGTTGGAAAGCAAAGAAGTAAAGTTGGTACCCGAAAAATTTAAAAACATCTATCGCCATTGGATGGAAAATATACGCGATTGGAATATTTCCAGACAGTTGTGTTGGGGACAGCAAATTCCTGCTTACTACTTCGGCAAGGACAATTCCCAATTTGTGGTTGCCAAAGACAAAGCAACTGCTCTTGAGCTGGCCAAGGCCGTTTCTGGAAACGCTACTCTAAAACACTCAGATTTGCATCAAGACGAAGATGTATTAGACACCTGGTTCTCTTCTTGGCTGTGGCCCATTTCAGTTTTTAATGGGGTATTAGAACCCGACAATCCCGAGATCAATTATTATTATCCTACACAGGATTTAGTTACCGGTCCCGATATTTTGTTTTTTTGGGTCGCACGAATGATCATGTCGGGTTATGAATTGCGTGAAGAAAAACCCTTTTCAAATGTCTATCTGACGGGATTGGTCAGAGACAAACAGGGCAGAAAAATGTCGAAACAATTGGGAAATTCACCCGATGCTCTTGCTTTGATACATGAGTTTGGTGCAGATGCCGTCAGGGTAGGTTTGATGCTGAGCTCTGCCGCTGGAAATGATCTGTTGTTTGACGAAAGTCTATGCCAGCAGGGCAAAAATTTCGCCAATAAAATATGGAACGCTTATCGTTTGGTCGAGGGATGGGAGGCCAACCCAACCCACGAAATGCCCACCGTCAACAAGGCTGCCATTGAATGGTATGAAAACCTCTTCCACCAAACCCTTAGCCTGATAGATGATCATTACAGTAAATATAGGATATCCGATGCTTTGATGACTCTGTATAAGCTCATCTGGGATGATTTTTGCTCATGGTTTTTGGAAATGGTCAAACCCAACTATGGTGACCCCATAGACAGCAGCACACTCGCAGCGGTAAAAGCTTTGTTTGAAAACAACCTCCGACTGTTGCATCCTTTTATGCCTTTTATCACCGAAGAACTTTGGCACCATATCGATAGGCGAGACGCCAAAGAGGCACTGGTGGTATCAGATTGGCCCAAAGCCCAACCTACAGATCAACAACGTATTGATGATTTTGAAATGGTCAAACAAATCGTGGCTGGGATTAGAAACTTTAGAAAAGAAAAAAATATCGGATTCAAAGAACAATTGATCTTGATTTCCGATACACAAATCCCACACCTTGAGGTGATACAAAAATTGGCACAGCTCGAATCCGTCAAACATAGTGTCCAAGATAAAAACCAAGCACTAGGGTCTTTTAGGGTTGGACAATCCGAGTTTTTTATCCCCATAAACCAAGCTGTTGATCCCGAGGAGGAACGCAAAAAATTGACACAAGAACTCGAATACGCCAAAGGATTTCTAAAATCTGTTGAAAAAAAATTATCCAACGAACGCTTTGTTGCCAACGCCCCCGAAAAGGTTATCAAATTGGAACGTAAAAAAGCAGCTGACGCCAAGGAAAAAATTTCTCTATTGGAAAAAAGTTTAAGCCAACTTTAGACTTCGGCAATACATTCTTCCCCGCCTTTTACAACCTGACCTTTTTCAACATTGACTTTGGTGTCTAGGGGTAAAAATAGATCTACCCTCGAACCAAATTTTATAAATCCGGCATCTGCACCTTGTACCGCTTGATCTCCCACTTTGGCATAGTTGACAATACGACGGGCAACGGCTCCTGCAATTTGTCGGTAAAGGATCTGTCCTACTGACTTATTTTCAACCACTACGGTGGTTCTTTCGTTTAACTCGGAGGATTTGGGATGCCAGGCCACCAAGTATTTTCCTGGATGGTATTTGCTAAAAACAACCGATCCGCTTATGGCATAACGGGTGACATGAACATTCATGGGGGACATAAAAATAGACACTTGTAAACGCTTGTCTTTAAAAAATTCTTTTTCAAAAACTTCTTCGATGACCACCACTTTTCCATCTACAGGAGAGATGATTTTTTTTTCGTTTGGGATGGTTTTTCTTTTGGGATTTCTAAAAAACTGAAGTACTAATATCAAAATAATGACACTGAGTAATTGCACTGCTTTTTGCATCCAAAAATGGTCAATCCGATACTCGGCGAATAAGGCCAAGGCCGCACAAATCAAAAAAGTATTGATTATAATTTTAAAACCTTCTTTATGAAACATATTCTTTAAAATTAATTAGAAAGTAAAACCAAGGTGCTGTAAAAATAGCACTATCCATACGATCGAAAAATCCTCCGTGTCCGGGAATCAGGGATCCACTGTCTTTGACCTTTGCATATCGTTTGAAATGGGATTGGATCAGATCGCCCAAGGTCGCCAAAACGCTCGTGATGAAAGCAACAATTATATAAAACCCAATGGATTGATTGGGATGGAAATTTTGAAAAATAAAGGCAGCAATCAAAGCGAAAACAAGTCCACCTGTAAAACCTTCCCAAGTCTTTTTGGGTGACACACGATGGAAAAGTGGGTTTTTTCCAATTCGCTTCCCTATAACATAAGCAAAAGAATTGTTGGTCCATATCAATACAAAAAACAATAAAACGTTTTTGGGTTCAAAATGATCATCATTTCCTGCCAGTGCAATGATGAAAAAGCATCCCAGACCTAGATAAAACAGACTCAGTAAAGTTCTTGACAAATATTTCAATTGTATCGATTTATTGCTAAAAAGCCAATAGATCAGGAAAAAATGAGCCATAAACACACTCAGCAGTGGATAGAGCAATTCGGTCGTAAAGATTTTTGATTGGTAGAAATTGTAGACCAAAAGGACGACCAGTGCAACAGGCATATAACTTCTATGGGCAACCAAACGCTGAAACTCAATCATAGCCAATGCCGAAAATATGATAATAACCAAGGTGTATAGTAGCCGATCATAGAAAACAGATCCCAATATCAAGCTGACATAAAATAGTCCTGAAATTCCTCTAATGTATAACTCCCTCATTAACTCAACACTCTTGAAGAATTAAATATAGGTTTTTCGCACTATTCCCATACGATAAAAAATCATTTTCATCTTTTGAGTTTTTAACATTCAATGTAGTGATGTTGGTGGGCAGTTGAAAGGTATACTTATTTTTAAGTTGACTCATCCCTTCGCTCACATCATTTACAAAGTTGTCTAAGCCGGAATAAACGATAAAAAAATCGGGTAATGCCTCAAGTTTAAATTCCTTGAGTTGGTGGTGACAAATTAGCACTGTACCTTTATTGGCGATAAGGTATTCACACCCGATTAGCAGGGCCTTAAAATTTTGAGGATCAAAAGTATCGGGCAGGGATTCCAGTCCAAATCTTAGGGTGAGTTGGGAATCAAAGCAGACAATGTCTTTGGTAGTCCAATGATTTTCCTCTAGTATAAGTTTAAAAAATTTGTCAGTGGATTTTATGTCCTCACTGTATATAAATTTACCTCCTTTTTGTGTAAACTTTTCGGCAAAAATGATTTCAACATCATTTTTCTTTTCAGGAAGATAGGGACTGGTGGCCTCTGGCTCTAAGCTTTTTTTTTTACTACCGAATAGTTTTTTCCAGAGCCCCACAATTCATTAGTTTACAGCTACCTGAACCCCATCTTTACCGTCTTCTTTTTTGTAGGGTTTTACATCATAGGGTCGTTCTCCGAGAATGTTAAACAGGTCATCTTTAAAAATCACCTCTTTTTCCAATAACCTTTCGGCGAGTTGCTTGAGCTTATTTTTATTTTTTTTCAATATATCACAAGCCCTTTTATACTGGATTTCGATGATGTCGGAAATTTCTTTGTCGATCACCTGAGCTGTTTTTTCAGAATAAGGTTTTGTAAAACTATTTTCCATCTGACCGGTGGAGTCGTGATAGGTAATATTACCTAGGGTATCATTGAGTCCGTAAATCGAAACCATGGCCCGCGCTTGGCGGGTTACCTTTTCCAGATCACTGAGTGCACCGGTAGAAATTTTGTCAAACATGATTTTTTCGGCGGCTCTTCCTCCCAATGCTGCACACATTTCATCTAGCATCTGATCAGTCCTGACTATCATTCGCTCTTCAGGTAGGTACCAAGCCGCACCGAGGGATTGACCACGGGGAACTATCGTAACTTTTACTAAAGGAGCGGCGTGCTCCAGTAACCAACTTACGATGGCGTGTCCCGCCTCATGAAATGCAATGGTTTTCTTTTCCTCCGGAGTGACGATTTTATTTTTCTTTTCCAGCCCACCAACAATACGATCTACAGCATCTAGAAAATCTTGCTTACCGACAGATTTTTTGTTTTTTCTCGCAGCAATCAGCGCGGCTTCATTACAAACATTGGCGATATCGGCTCCAGAAAATCCAGGGGTTTGCTTGGCCAAAAACTCCACGTCCAAATTTTTGACGCACTTCAGGGGTTTGAGGTGCACCTTAAAAATTTCACGTCTTTCATTCAGGTCGGGTAGGTCGACATATATCTGTCTGTCGAATCGCCCGGCACGCATCAGTGCTTTATCCAAGACATCGGCACGGTTGGTCGCCGCCAAAACAATCACATTGGTGTTGGTACCAAAACCATCCATTTCTGTAAGCAACTGGTTTAAGGTGTTTTCTCGCTCATCGTTTGATCCGGTAAAATTATTTTTTCCTCTAGCCCTTCCAATGGCGTCGATCTCATCTATAAAAATGATGGAAGGTGATTTGTCTTTGGCTTGTTTGAATAAATCTCTAACCCTTGAGGCACCTACTCCCACAAACATCTCAACAAAATCTGATCCGGACAGGGAGAAAAAAGGAACTTTGGCTTCTCCAGCCACGGCCTTTGCCAAAAGCGTTTTACCGGTTCCCGGCGAACCGACCAACAAGGCTCCTTTTGGAATCTTTCCGCCCAATATGGTGTACTTTTTTGGGTTTTTGAGGAAATCAACGATTTCCTGAATTTCTTCTTTGGCGCCTTCCAGTCCGGCGACGTCTTTGAAAGTAGTTTTGACCTCAGTGTTTTGGTCAAAAAGCTTTGCTTTAGATTTTCCAATATTAAATATTTGGCCCCCTGGCCCTCCTGCGCCTCCACCGGACATTCTTCTCATCAAGAAAATCCAAACCCCAATGATGATGATTATAGGAAGGAAACCGAGTATGACATCCATCCAACGATTTTCAATGGTCATAAATTCATAACGGAATTGTATACCCTTGTCTTCCGCTTGCTCTAGCTTCCGCTGAAAAAGCTCTAAGTTCCCCACTTCAAATTCATAATGTGGACCACTGGTATTTTCTTGCCCCAGGATATTTTTGGATTTTACGTTCTTGTGAATGCTTTTCTCCAATCCATAGCTGTTCAGGGTTACTTTGGCCAGTTTTTGATTGACAACAATAATTTCTTCTACGTCCCCCTCGTTAAGAAAACGTTCAAAATCTGAAATATTTGTTTTACTGATCGATTGCCAGTTGCCTTCTCCTCCAAACATACTCATTCCAAGCAGTATTGTGATAATAACAGCATAAACCCAATATGGACTAATTTTTAACTTATTATTGTTTCCTTCTTTCATAGTCAATTAATAATTCGATGCAATTTTTGTGGTTTTAGCATCTCCCCAGAGTCCCTCAATATTGTAGTATTCTCTGATCTGTTTTTGAAAAACATGAACCACTATGTTTACATAGTCAATTAAAACCCATTCGGCGATGTCGTTTCCTTCAGTATGAAAGGGTTTTTCTTTTAGCTCCTTGCTTACCGTTTTTTGAATGGTACTGACAATTGCATTAACATGGGTATTGGAACTCCCAGTACATACAATAAAATAGCTACAAACAGTATTTTCAATATCTCTGAGATCCAAAAGACTCACGTCTAATCCTTTAACATTATCTATGCCTAAAATGATGTTTGAAATTAGGTCATCCTCAGTAGACTTTAGTTTCGACATTAAAAAATTACAGTTTTACGCAAATTTATTATATTTTACATTCATAGCGTTCTAAACCATGAGCAATTTCAATATAATCAAACTTAATGCCACAGCGTCTTCAAACGATTGGTTGAAGGACAGGTTTTTGACAGGAGATTGTTTTGACGGTGATGTGGTCTGGGTGAGAAATCAAACCCAAGGTAGGGGTCAAAGGAACAAAAATTGGCAAACCGAACCCATGAAAAACCTTACGTTTAGCCTGTTAAAGCTTTTTCCGGGACTGAGGGTAAAAAATACTTTTGCCATTAATTGTGCCGTCACTTTGGCAGTGATAGATGCATTAGGTGAATTGGCGAATATTGTCTTAATGCTGAAATGGCCTAACGACATTTTGTCAGGTAAAAATAAAATAGGAGGGATTTTGATCGAAAACATTATCAAAGGAGATCGCATAACGGCTTCCATTATTGGAATTGGTTTAAATATTAACCAAGAGAGATTTGAGGGTCTTCCAAATGCAAGTTCTCTTTTTTTGAAAACAGCCTCCAAGTTAGACATTGGTCATGTTTTGAAAAGGGTATTAAAGTTTTTGGAGGTTTATTTGGATAGGCTTTCTGATGACGATGCGTCAGGTTTAAAGGCAGAATACGAAGCTTTGCTATTTCAAAAGGGAAAGACTTCAACCTTTAAAGATCAAAAAGAAATTTTTCAGGGAGTCATCAAGGGAGTGACCGAAAGTGGCTTCTTGAAGATTCAAAAAAACTCAGGGGAGATTTCCAACTACCGTCACGGAGCCATCGAAATGATATTCTAAGTGGCTTTCCATTGGGAAGGGGAAACCCTCCAAGATTTGAGAACGGATATTTCGGCTGCCTCGACATAATTGGATTTTTCGGCTTCGATAATCAAATTATGGTAATCACTCAAGGTATGGAGTTGGATTTCCTCGGCTTTGAAATTATCTACGGCCAATTCGAAACCATAATTGAATAGCCCTAACATTCCCACCACCTCAACCCCTTCTTTCCTGATAACTTTAACGGCATTGAGACTGCTTTTTCCTGTGGAGATCAAATCTTCTATGACCAATACTTTTTTGTCGGGATCAAGCTGGCCTTCGATTTGATTTTGCCTTCCATGTGATTTGGTCTCCGGTCTGACGTAGATAAAAGGAGCATCGAGAACGTCGGCAACCAATATACCGATTCCAATGGCACCTGTTGCTACTCCAGCCACCACACAACCATCGCCGTAGAGGCTTTCAGCTTGTTCTGCTATTTTTTCGGCTAAAAAACGTCTTGTTTTTGGATAAGAAAGCGCAATTCTGTTATCGCAGTAAATTGGAGACTTCCATCCGCTGGCCCAAGTAAATGGATTTTTGGGATTCAATTTTATTGCATTAATTTGTAGTAGGGATTTTGCTGTCTGCCTAGCCGTCTCTTGATCATAAATCATACACAAATGTATAAAGTTTTTTTCAATAAAAAATTTGTTTTGCTCACCACCCAAATCGTTGATCACGATGATCAAACCCCTTTTTTCTACATCAAGTACAGTGATCAAAAACAGATTATTGCTGCCCTAAAATCAAAAAAAACAAGGGGCGTTTATTTGTATCATGCCAAGGAGGATAAACTGTGGAAACACCTTTTGAAAACCTTTTCATTGGTCGAAGCTGCTGGGGGTCTTGTCGAACACCAAAACGGTAAAGTTTTATTCATTTACAGAAACAATAAATGGGATTTACCCAAAGGGAAAATTGAGAAAAAAGAAATATTAATCGATGGAGCACTCAGAGAGGTTATGGAAGAAACAGGAGCAAAGGATTTGATTGTAAAAAAGAGTCTTAACCACACCTATCACCTTTTTTCTCGGAACGGTAAATACAAGTTAAAGAAAACCTATTGGTATTTGATGACTACTTCCTACGAGGGTCTTTTAGAACCTCAGTTGGAGGAGGGGATTGCCAAGGCAGAGTGGAAAACCAAAGAGGAAGTCCCCGTTTTAATGGAAAATGCCTACGAAAACATCAAACTGATTTTTGAAGAAATGGATTGGGTCTGAATTAAACCCTCACTTTAGCTGGAACCAACTGGGTATAATCCCCCTTATTAGATATAATCTCCCTTACAATACTACTGCTGATAAATGAGGTTTTGGCTGCGGTGAGTAGAAAAATTGTTTCAATTCCGGACAATTTTCTATTGGTGTGGGCAATGGCTTTTTCGAATTCAAAATCGGCGGGATTTCTCAATCCTCTGATGATAAAATCAACCTGAATTTTTTTACAGAACTCAATGGTCAATCCTTCGTATTGAGTTACCGAAATGCTTTTATGCTCAGCAAAAGTTTCATTAATAAAAGTCATCCTTTTTTTGAGTGGAAACATGTATTTTTTTTCAGAATTGGTTCCCACCCCTATAACGATTTCATCAAAAAGCGGAATGCTCCGTTTAATGATGTCCACATGACCCAGGGTGATGGGGTCAAAAGAACCGGGAAAAACAGCACGTTTCATGTAACTAAATTAGTGGTTTTTTCATTGCTTCTGTCAGCAATGATTCGAAAAAGTCTGCCAATTCAATTCCTGCAGCGCTTACCTGCTGTGGTATAATACTGGCGGTGGTCAAACCGGGAATCGTATTGACCTCCAACAAATGGGGAATACCCTTCACAATTATGAATTCACTCCTGCAAATCCCTTGCAGTCCCAATTGACGGTAAAGTTTTTTGACGGTAGCATGTATTTCGTTCAAGGTGGTATCATCCAACCGAGCCGGGGTTATCTCTTGAGATTTGCCATTGTATTTTGCATCATAGTCAAAAAAATCGTTTTCCGAAATGATTTCGGTAATGGGTAAGACGATGACTTCACCATCCAAAACATAAGCCCCAACGGTGATCTCCATACCCACCAAAGCCGCCTCGATGATCAATTGAACATCTTCTTTTAGGGCGGTATTTACCGCCTCTTTTAGGGCCTTTTTTTCATATACTTTAACGATCCCATAGCTGCTTCCCGATCGATTTGGTTTGACAAAACAGGGCAGACCGACTTTTTTTTCTATGGCATGAACATCCAAAGGTTCACCTTGGTCAAAAGTAAATGACTTTGCCACCGAAATCTTCCATTCTTTTACCTTTTCCAGACAGTCTCTTTTGTTAAACGTCAGTGCTGCAATTTCTTGACTACAGCTCGAATGCGGGATTTGTAGCTGCCCCAAAATTTCAGCTAATTGCCCGTCTTCTCCCGGACTTCCGTGTATGGCATTAAACACCACATCGAAATGAACAACTTTTCCATCAATTTTAAATGTAAAAGTTTTTGGATCGAGGGGGTAGTGGTTTTCTTGATGGTCTAGCACAGTCCAATTGTTTTTGTCGACTACGATTCTATGGCAGTTCCATTGGGATTGCGGTAAAGCTCTGTAAACCGTATTTCCGCTTTCAAGAGAAATTTCTCGCTCTGAGGAGTATCCTCCCATTGCTATACCCACTACTTTTTTACTCATGAATAAGCTTTTAGCAAAGGTATTGCATTTAAAATTAAACCTTAAGCCCATTGATTTATTATCTTTGTGAAGTTTTTAGACGATGAATTTTTTAAGATTTCTTTTCAGTAAAACCATTTTTATTCAATTGACCCTTGCCTTTTTGGTGGGTGTATTGTTTATTTATCTAACCCTGAGTTTTTTAAAATACATCACCTTTCACGATCAATATCAACAAGTCCCGGATTTAAAGGGTATTCCCTTGATTAATTTACCCCAAATTATCGCAGATAAAAACCTGAGATACGAAATCATTGATTCCTCAAAATTCACCCCCAATCTTCCACCGCTAAGTGTTATAGAGCACCAGCCCGACCCGGGACAATCGGTAAAGAAAAATCGTAAGATTTATATCACCTTAAATCCCTCGGGCTACAGGAGAATCAGTGTCCCGGATGTGATTCAAATCACACGAAGAAATGCAGAAGTCACTTTGTTGTCGGTTGGGTTTACAATCGGTGAAATCAGCTATAAAAACAACATAGGTAAGGACATGGTTTTAGAAATGCGTTATAGAGGAGAGCTCTTAGTGGCGGGAACATTACTGCAAAAAACAGCTGAAATAGATTTGGTATTGGGGAATGGGAAAAGAAACTAAACCGATTGATGGAGCCGAACTTACCGAAGATCCATTGTATGAACATTATGCATTTCATGCCGATCCTAGACAAGAACCCCTAAGAGTAGACAAGTTCCTGATGAATCGCATTGAAAATGCCACCCGAAATAAAATCCAGCAAGCCGCAAAAGCAGGTACCATTATAGTTAACGAAAATATTGTTAAATCCAATTACAAGGTTAAAGGAGGTGACCGGGTCAAGGTACTATTTTCTCACCCCCCTCACGAAAACCTATTGATACCCGAAGCCATGGATTTAGACATTATCTATGAAGACGATGATCTGATTATTGTCAATAAAAAAGCGGGGATAGTGGTTCATCCCGGACATGGAAATTACACTGGAACTTTGATCAATGGTTTGTTGCATCATTTTGAGCAATTGCCACTGAATTCGAGTAATCGACCAGGTTTGGTGCATCGTATTGACAAAGATACCAGTGGGCTATTGGTCATCGCCAAAACCGATAAGTCCATGGCCGATTTGTCCAAGCAATTTCAAGACAAAACTTCCTCCAGAAAATACATTGCTTTGGTTTGGGGTGATGTCAAAGAAAATCAAGGTACCATTGAGGGGCACATTGGCAGGCATCCCCAAAACCGACTTCAAATGACAGTTTTTCCCGATGCCAGTTCAGGAAAAATGGCCATCACACACTATACTGTGGTCGAGAGGTTGGGTTATGTGACCTTGATCGAATGTCGTTTGAAAACAGGGAGAACCCACCAAATTCGTGCGCACATGAAATCCATTGGACATACTTTGTTTAACGATTCCCGCTACGGTGGGGATAACATACTTAAAGGAACCACCTTTACCAAATACAGGCAATTTGTCCAAAATTGTTTTACCCTTTTGCCGCGTCAAGCACTTCATGCCAAAACACTGGGGTTTGAGCATCCATCCCAAAAAAAATGGATGGATTTCGAAGCCCCCTTGCCAGAGGACATGAAACTGACCATTGACAAATGGAGAAATTACGCCCAGCATAAGCATTTCTGATCCTCTTATCAGTCCAAGCAATTCTTTTGAATTGGTTTTCAGGCGAATTCCTCATAAATTTGAAAAAAAGTCGAATATGAAAATGGTCATCTCACCTGCAAAATCGCTCAATTTTGAGTCGAATTTACCCACCAAAAAAAATTCAAATCCCTGTTTTATTGCAGAGGCCAATCACATCAATGAACTGCTGAAGGAGAAAACCTCTGCCGAGCTTTCGAAATTGATGAAAATCTCTGAAAAACTCGGGAACTTGAACTGGGAAAGGAATCAAAATTTCAAAACACCATTCAACAAAGAAAATACCCGCCCTGCAGTTTACACTTTTGATGGTGACGTATATACAGGATTGGATGTTTATACCCTTCCCTTGGAAAAAATTAAAGCACTCCAAGACAGTCTAAGGATATTGTCGGGACTCTATGGTGTTTTGAAACCTTTGGATCTTATCCAACCCTATCGACTGGAGATGGGGACAAAATTCCCCATCGGTAAAAACAAAGATCTTTACGATTTTTGGAGGCAAAAAATCACCACTTTCATCAATGATGAATTGGAGGAAAACGAGTTATTCGTTAATTTGGCCAGCAACGAATACTTTTCAGCCATAAACACCAAAGTACTCAAGACAGATGTGATCACACCTCAGTTTAAGGACTTTAAAAACGGTACTTTGAAAATAATCTCCTTTTATGCCAAAAAAGCCAGAGGAATGATGGTGCGCTATTTACTGGACAAGGAAAAGGTTACCGCCAATACGCTATTGGGTTTTGATTATGGTGGCTATGCCTACAGTGAAGAACATACCGAATCTCCATTATCTCCCGTGTTTATAAGATAAGTCAGAGCAAGGAGCGGTCGATACCCATCACATGGCTTTGGATGTATGACTCCAAAAATTCTTGATCCAAATCGTCTCCTCCCTTCAAATCAGCAGAAAAGATTAATTCCCTATGGTCGAGTTCTAGATACTGCTTTAGCATGGGTATGGATTTGGGGGCATAACTGTAATGCCAAGGTTCGTATTTAAAACCGCTTCTGTTTTCATCTTTGGTATAGGGCAGTAGGAAGTCATAGTCCTGGGCATGGGTTTCCATCCATTCCCTTAAAGTATTGTAGGGGCCGTTGTCGTGAAATTTTTGGGTAAGCAAAACGTCACCCTCTTGAGGAGGGCCTGCATCAATGATGTCAATATCAGTACCCCAATGATGGCGTGAGGTACCGGGAAGTGTTGAGTATTCAATGATTTTTCTGATCGCCGCTCCGTCCTGTATCCCTTGGCTTTTAAATCTTAAAAATTTCCTGTTCCAAATGCTTTTTTGTCTTTCAAAAGACCGGTAGGAGGAGACCACTTTGATGGTGATATCCTGCTTTTGGGCCGCAGCAGACATTGCTTGCAAGGCTTTATCGGCTTCCGGCAGTAAAGCGTAATTTTTTCCTACAAGATTTGGACTTCCCTTTCCGATGAGTAAAAGTGGATCAGTATTCATGATTTTATCGGGTTGAAGTTGGCTTAAGCCCATTATGGCCAAGCCCGTATTGATAAACTCTAATCGATTCATAATCAATAAATTATTGATATTTTTTAAGCATAATGCCTGAATTATATGGCTTTTGTCTTTAAATTCATTTTATTAAATTACGCTAATTTCTGGGAGTCTAAAAAACAACGTACATCCAATGTCTGATTTTAACAAGTTTTAAAATCATTTGAACAGATTAGCTTATTATCTTTAAAGGATGAAAAAAATCTACATACTCCTTTTTCTGATGCCCCTAACGATCATGGGCCAAGATCGCAAACCCATCAAGGGTCGGTTGATCTACAGAAACGTTAATGTGGTTGCGGCCAATGTGGTCAATAATACCGCTCAGTTCAATACCATTACCGACGGTGATGGCGGTTTCGAAATTCCAGTGGCATTGGGGGACGAAGTTGTTTTCTCCTCTGTTCAGTACTTGATCAGAACCGTTGAAATAACGCCCGAAATATTGAAAAAAAACAGATTGATCATCACGGTCAATGAAAAAATAAATGCCTTGGAAGAAGTTGTGGTCACCCCCGAAAATACTGAAAAGTTTCTCGACCTCAAGGAAGAAGAGTTTAAAGGCTATGACTACAACAGAGACAAATCGACAAAATTAGAAAACACCATTGTCACTCAGGGACAACTCAGAAACGGCCTGAACATCATCAATGTTGCAAAATTAATTGCTAGAGTCGTCAGCAATAAATCGGAAGAAGAAAAACAAAAATTAAAACCCAGTGAAATACTGACCTATGTATTCAGAATTGAGTTTTTTATTAAAGACCTCGCCTTAAAAAACGATCAAGTCACAGGTTTTTTGGAGCATATTGATAAAAATTTACCCTCTCAAAAATTACTCAAAACTGGTCAGCAATTTCAATTGATTGATTATTTGATCTCTGAGAGCCAAAATTATCGCGATAAATTAAATGCGAAATGACAAAGGTGTTTTTGGTGGTTCTCTGCAGTCTTTTAGGGGCAGTTTCCCTCCATAATTTCTATGTTTCAACCACTTCGATTCGGTTTGTGCCCGAGGAAAATTCGCTTCAAATCACCACACAGGTTTTTCTCGATGATTTAGAGTCTGTACTTCAACAATACGGCAACAATAAAACCAAATTGATCCCAGAGGTTCCTCAGAACCAAATCGACAGTTTGGTCGAAGACTATTTTAGAAAGAACATCACTTTCAAAACCCAGGGAAAAACAATGGATTTTGATTTTCTTGGAAAAGTATACAAAAGTGATGTTTTGGTTGCTTATATGGAATTGCAAATGGATTCTGTAGTCTCGCCATTCAGTATAAAAAACACTATTTTTTTTGATTATTTACCCGATCAGAAAAATATAATTCACCTCAAGATGGCTTCCAAGAGAAAGAGTTTTTTGGCGGTTTATTCAAAATCGATATTCGAAGTGCCAAAGGATTTTTTTGATTTAAATAATTAACAAATTAAATTATAAATTGTACTAAATTACCCATCTCAAATATCTAAGGTTATGAACATCGTCAAATTAAAACTTCTATTCCTTTCTTTTTTATTCTTGCAGCTTCCCTTGAACGCACAAACATCGGTCGACTCAATGGTTATACGTGGTCATTCCAACAACAATAAGTTCAAGCAGCTAAAAGACAAGTTGGCTACTCCCAACAGTTTTAGGACTGCCTCCGGCGCACCCGGCAGGGACTATTATCAACAAAAGGTGGATTATGTCATGGACATAGAGTTGGATGATGAAAATAAAAAAATATACGGTAAGGAAGAAATTACTTACACCAACAATTCCCCCGACGATTTAAGTTATTTTTGGATTCAGTTGGATCAAAACATCCGAAAAAAAGATGCTCCAGCTTTGGAAAAAAATGGTGAGGGTGCGGAACCTATTCTTCGGGTCGAAACTTTTGTCAATACCTTTTTTAAGGAGCCTTTTGATGGAGGCTTCAATATCGATTGGGTAAAAGATTCCAATGGAGTCTACCTAAGACACACCATCAACATGACCATGATGCGGGTGGATTTACCCCAACCCTTAAAAAGTGGAGACCAATTCAAATTTTCAATTAAGTGGTGGTACAACATCAACAACCATGTGGAAAATCGTGCCCGTTCGGGATATGAGTATTTCCCTAAAGATGGCAACCGTGCCTATGTAATCGCTCAGTTCTTCCCCAGATTAGCCGTTTACAACGATGTAGAGGGGTGGCAAAATCATCAGTTTTGGGGCAATGGAGAGTTTGCACTCAACTTTGGAGACTATACTGTAAGGTTGACAGTTCCGGCCGACCATGTGGTTGAGGCTACGGGTCAGTTGCAAAATCCCAAAGATGTTCTCTCTCGTGAGGAACTCAAAAGGTATCGTCAAGCCCAAACTTCTTTCGACAAACCGGTAATCATTGTTACCGAAGAGGAAGCCATAGCGCGAGAAAAAAGCTTTTCAAAAAAGAAAAAAACCTGGGAATTTAAAGCCGAAAACGTCCGTGACTTTGGATTTGCGACTTCCAGAAAATTCATCTGGGAGATGATGGCCGTCAAATTGGGAGGAAAGAACGTGATGGCGGTATCCCTATATCCCAAAGAAGGTAACCCCCTTTGGGAAGAGTATTCCACCAAAGCGGTTGTTCAAACCCTCAAAACCTATTCCGATCATACTTTTGATTACCCCTATCCCAAGGCCGTATCGGTTCATGCCAAAAACCAAGGGATGGAGTATCCCATGATTTGTTGGAATTACGGACGACCCGATGAAGACGGATCCTACTCAGATTCCGAAAAGTTTGGTATGATCAGTGTGATCATTCACGAAATTGGACATAATTTTTTCCCCATGATCGTCAATTCTGATGAAAGACAATGGGGTTGGATGGACGAAGGACTGGATACGTTTATGCAGTACCTCGCAGAGCAGGAGTTTGGTAAAACCCATCCCAGTTCCATAGAAGGCTTGGATAAATACCCCTCCAGAAGGGGAGAACCCAAGGCCATTGTAAATTATATGTCAGGGGATCAGAGCTTTATCGCACCCATCATGTCGAATCCCGAAAATGTTTATCAATTGGGCCCCAATGCCTACGGAAAACCTGCCACGGCACTAAATATTCTGAGAGAAACCGTTATGGGTAGGGATTTGTTCGATCATGCTTTTAAAACCTATTCCCAAAGGTGGATGTTTAAGCATCCGACTCCGGCAGATTTTTTCAGAACCATGGAGGATGCTTCTGCAGTAGATTTGGATTGGTTTTGGAGAGGGTGGTTTTACACTACAGATTATGTAGATATTGGGGTCAAGCGGGTCAAACAATTTTTTGTTTCCGATCAACCCAGCAAAGAAGTTTTAGAAATGCTTAAGAATTATGGCATGACGCAGGACGATTTGCCTCCGGTGGTATATACAATGGTCGAAGACAACGAAGACTTTAAGTCGGAGTACAAATCCGGAAGCCCTGTTGATCACTCCCAAGATTTGAAATCCTATATGGATCAAAACACCGGTGAATCGGATTCCTCCATTAAGATTCCCAAAAACTTTTATGAAATTACCTTCGAAAACCCCGGAGGTTTGGTAATGCCTCTTATCGTTGATTATACCTATGCAGATGGTTCTAAAGAACGCGTTAGATATCCGGTTCAGGTATGGCGAAAGAATGACAACGAAATTAAAAAAATAATCACAACCGATAAGGAAATTATCGGTATCGAGCTTGATCCCGATCAAGAGACCGCCGACGTAAACCCCTCCAACAACAGTTGGCCCAAAACGGAGGAAATGTCCGAATTTGATAAATTCAAAGCCAATATGAAAAATTAATTTTTTTTAATTGAGGATGGTGATTTGATTTCGAGTTTTCATTGGTCATTGGTTACCTGCCATTTTATATCTTTGTCAAAAAATTATCCATGTTTCTGTTTATTAGTGGTGCTGAAATTGTATTTATATTCTTTATCGTACTGCTTATTTTTGGTGCCGATAAGATCCCTTCCATTGCAAAGACATTGGCCAAAGGCGTGAATCAAGTGAGAAGTGCGACCAACGAAATTAAAACAGAAATTCAAAAATCTGTCGATTCCAATAAGCCCGGGGGTGGTGTGGGCAAAGAATTAAAAAACCAAGTAGACAAAGTCAAGGAAGATTTTGATGAATTGACCGACTCCATCAAAAGAGACCTCTAGACTTTTCGGCAAATCATCAGACCGTCTCTAATAGGCAGTAGTAATGTTTCGACTTTTTTATCAGCCATCACTTTATCGTTAAATTCTTTGAGACCCAAAGTTTCGGCATCCTTATCGGGGATATTGTCGTTTAGTACCTTTCCACTCCACAAAACATTATCTGCAATGATGATTCCTCCGGGGTTTAATTTGGGGAGGATGAGGTCAAAATAGAGGCTGTAGTTTGATTTGTCTGCATCGATAAAGACCAAGTCAAAATTAAAATCAAGCCCAGGGATGATCTTTTTGGCGTCTCCTTGATGAGAGAAGATTTGATTTTTATAAAGGCTTTTATCAAAATATTTTGTGTAAAAATCAAGCAATTCCTCGTTGATATCGATGGTGTGTATGGCGCCATTTTTTCTAAGACCTTCGGCCAAACAAAGGGTAGCATATCCAGTATAAGTGCCCACTTCCAGTATTTTTTCGGGTTGGATTAATCGGGACAAAAAGCTTAAAAACCTTCCTTGAAAATGACCGCTGATCATTCGGGGTTGCAGTATTTTTTGGTTGGTTTCCCTTTGGAGTTCTTTAAGCAATTCGGATTCCTCTTGAGAATGGTTTTCAGCATATTGCATGATGTCATCATCGATAAAGTCCATGGGTGGGCCTAGCTTTTCTTTTTGATTTCATTGGGCCGAGCATACTCCATTCTTTTTTGCAATTGTGGTAGGGCATAACCGTCAAGCCCATTTATGGCGACTACTTCTCCAAATTCTAATTTGACCCAGCCATCTTTTTGCAAGAGTTTGTCTTCCACAAAAATGTGTTCTATGGCCGCTATGATCAAAACGCAACCGTTTTCCTTGATTTCGTATTCATTTAAGTAACGACATCCCAAAGCAATTGGGACGCCCTTTACAAAAGGCGCATACCAATCCATTTTATATTCAGGTTCCAGCGAGGTTTGATCAAATTCCGATATATTTTCATCGTATTTTGCACTGGTGTGGTGGGCTTGCTCAATTTGAGCCATTGAGACATGGTTTACGGTAAATACCATATTTTCTTTGATGTTTTTGTAAGTGTCGCGAGGCACCGTGTTGGGGCGTAAAGTAAAATGAAGCAAAGCCGGATTACTCCCCAAATGAGTGATGGAGCTGAAAATCGCGACATTTTCCTCTCCCGAGTTGGATCTTGTACCGATCATATTGGCTGACTTGTACCCAGTGATGCTGTTGATTAGATTAAGACGATACAGCTTTGAAAATCCTTGGATATCATGGAGGTTGAAGTACTGCATTTCGGGTGTTTATGAGTTGGATTGTTGATCAAAGTATAATATGGTGGCCAATAAACCGATGACTAAGACGACCAGGCCGGCTATGAAAATATAATGATCTCCAATGGCATTGGTGGATAAAAAGCCATCCTGGGTTACTTTTTGGTCAATATATCGAATGACAATGCCTAGGGGAATCAGCAGAAGTATAAATCTAAATTTCTTTAATTTTTCTTTCATAATTGGTTTTAAAGGGTCTATTGCTCTAAAATATAAAAACCAAACAATTAAATCATATCGATTTTAAAGAATCCATTTTTATCTCGGGATGATCGAAATCAAACGATTTAATGCATTTGAGGTGGGCATTGTTAAAACCTTTAAATTTATCAATGCATTTTTTTACAGATGGCATTTTATTTTGATTCTTGAGAAAGCTTTCATTATTCAGGATTTCTGTACACAAACAAGCATCCACTTCTTTTATTGTGCCCTCGTTTTGGGTGATAAAAATTAGAAGTCCAATAGATATAACGGCACTTACAACTAAAATTTTATTCCTCATTTTCATGCTATCATTAGGGATAAAGATAATTATTACAATTAAAATTGTTAAAAAAAATTGGGCGGGTTGAAGAGACCCGCCCAATTAACGAAATATTAAAAAAACCAAACAATTAAATTAAGTATAGACTATTATGTGTTGTTACTTAATTATATTTTAAAATTACAGCGCTAGTATCAAATAAAATGTGTAGAAATGATTGAGCTGATCGTTTTTATTACTTACAGAAAATAGTACTTGGGATTTTTTCAATTCTTTAAAAATAAAGATTATAATTTAATAATTCGCAATTAATTTTACAATTCGTTCAATTTTATATATAAAAAAAGAGGTTTCAATCCTATTTGATAACAATTATTCAATCATTTGTATTTATTGTTTAATAATTTACATTTTATTATGTACCGAAAGATTTATTTATATGTTGGAAAAGCAAACCTAGGCAATTGGTAGACACCTAATCTTCTTCCTATTCCTTTTAAGCAGAGAGAAATACTTTCTAGCGTTGTGCCTTTAATGATCGGTATTTACCAGATTGAGACTTTGATGGATGACAATATGCTAATGAATGCTCTGAGTAAATAGCAAAACCCTTGTAGTTTATCTATACTGTGTTTAGAAAGTTAACTAAGTTGCATGTTAAAATCATTGAAGCAGCCCGTCTTTTTTTTTGTAACAAAAAAAAACCCAAAACTTACTATAACTAAGCACGGGTTTTTATATTTGCCTGCGGGTACAGTTTTGTGTGTTTCGCTTGTTAACTCAAAGGGTGATATTCAAGGTTGGTGAGAAGTTGATAACTAAGTAAAATAAATTATCATATTCTCTCTAAAGTCATAAGGGTGTTTAGCTCAGTTGGTTTAGAGCGCTACCTTGACAGGGTAGAAGTCGGGGGTTCGAATCCCTCAACACCCACAAGGGTTCACAGAGATTGTGAGCCTTTTTTTGTTTCCCTTACTGAACTTTTATACAAATTCCTCACTTTTCTCTATCAGTATTTCACATCATGGAAAAGCAGCGTTTAACCCCCTTTTGTAGGTTTTGTTATATTAGATATTATAAACCATAAATTATTTAAAATGAGTAAAGGTTATTGGAATGGTCAAGTTTTTGAGATAAAAAACGAGGAAAAGTGGAATAATTATCTTGTAAAATACTTCGAGATTGAGAAAAATCACCTTGAAAATAATACTGGAAATTTTATTCCGATTTTCGCAGGACAACCTAAAGAAAAAATTCAAGGTGCAAACTTAATGTTTGCCGCTTTGGTAGAATTTAATAGTTTACAAGACGCTATTGATTGCTATAAAAGTGAAGAATATCAAAGTGCTCTTGCTGAACTTGGAGAAAAACCTGAAGAAAGTGTAATTAGAAACTTATCAATTTTTGAAGGTTAGATAATAGACTCAATTACCCACTATACTTCGCATTTAGTCAGTTGCCAATCCCCTTTTGTAGGTTTTATTATATTAGTTATATGAAAAAACTGATACTTCTTTTACTGTTTGTTCCGCTTATTTCTTTTGGGCAAATGGATTATTTTGTTTCCGCAAAAGGAGGATTAAATGTTCGTGAGGCCCCTAACGCTAAAGCAAAGAAAGTAGTTACACTTCTTTACGGTCAAAAAGTTACAATAGAATCTAAAACAGGTATTAAATTGACAATAAATGACACCGATAAAAAAACAGGAATCACAAAACTTATTGAAGGGGAATGGGTTGAGATAAGCTCAATAAAAAATGTAAAAGGATATGTTTTTAATGGTTTTTTAAAGGGTTTTGATTTATCAAAGAATATGCTCCCTATTTATCTTGATAAAAATCAAATTACCATAAAATGTCCAGATGCTGATATAGGATATAGACAGGAAGTAAATGGAAAAATTTATGAAGTGGTAGATAATTATGAGCTTAGACTGAAAATTAGTAAAAGTGAAGATGTTACTTGCGTTTGTACTTCTAATGTAACTGATATGGAAAGTATGTTTAATGAAGATGAAGATTATGAGGATGAAGAGGAACGTTTAATTGTTGGCTACAGTAGAGCTTATGGAGGAGCAGGATTTAATCAAGATATAGGAACCTGGGACACTTCTAATGTTACATCAATGAAGGCGATGTTTTATGGAGCTAATTTTTTTAATCAAGATATAGGTAGTTGGGACACTTCAAGCGTTACTGATATGAGTAATATGTTTCACGGTGGTTGGGGAAAAAACTCGTTCAATCAAGATATACGCAGTTGGAATGTAAGCAAGGTGACAAATATGAATAGTATGTTTAGTGGAGCATCTTCATTTAATCAAGATATAGGCAGTTGGAATGTAAGCAAGGTGACAAATATGGGTTCGATGTTCGATGGCGCATCTTCATTTAATCAAGATATAGGCAGTTGGAATACTTCGAATGTTACTTCAATGGTTGGTATGTTTGAAAAAACTCCGTTTAATCAAGATATAGGCAGTTGGGATACTTCTAATGTAACTACTATGGCTGGTATGTTTAGTCATACTCCGTTTAATCAAAATATAAGCAGATGGAATACTTCGAATGTTTTTGCCCTTGGTTTTATGTTTGATTATGCGTCTTCATTTAATCAAGATATAGGCAGTTGGAATACTTCGAATGTTACTTCAATGTTTTTTATGTTTAGAGAAGCATCTTCTTTTAATCAAGATTTAACTAAATGGTGTGTTACTAATATTACAACAGAACCTACAAGTTTTAATAAAAATTCAGCCCTAACAAACGCCAACAAACCTGTATGGGCAACTTGTCCGCAATAAATACAGTAAGCAATCTTCCTCAATCACCCCCTATACTTCACATTAAGTCAGTTGCCAATCCCTAATGGGTAGCGTTCTTATTTATGTTATATTGATTGTATGAAAAAACTAATAATTCTTTTATTTTTTACTCAAACAATTAACTTGAATGGGCAAAGCAAAATACTCAGCGCTATTGATTCACCAGTTATATTTTATGGAGATGAAAAAACAGCTTACCGAGATCCAGCAGTCTTATTCTATAATGATAGTTTCCATTTATTTTTTACTCTTATTAGAACAATTGAAGGTAAAATATTCTCATTTACAGCCACAAGTAAATCTGAGGATTTAATCAATTGGAGTCGGGTTAAGATTTTGACTCCTAAAGATCAAAACTTAAATTACAGTAGTCCAGGTAATATAATTAAATATGATGGGAAATGGATTTTATGTCTTCAAACATATCCTCGACCAAATTATAAGTTAGGAGATAAAGTTCGTTATGGTAATGATGAATCTCGAATTTTTATTATGAAGAGTAAAGATTTAGAAAACTGGACTAATCCTGAACTTCTCAGGGTAAAAGGATCAACAATCAGTGAAGATAAAATGGGAAGAATGATCGATCCCTATTTAATTGAAGATAAAGATGAAGATGGAAAATGGTGGTGCTTTTTCAAGCAAAATGGAGTTAGTATTTCATATACCTATGATTTTATAAACTGGAACTACTTTGGCAATAATAAATCTGGAGAAAATGTTTGCGTGTTAAATTATGAAAATGAATATATTATGTTCCATTCACCATCTAACGGCATAGGGATCAAACGGTCAAATGATCTTAAAAACTGGAGTAACTTTGGAAATCTAATTACACTTGGTCAAAAAGAATGGGATTGGGCAAAAGGTAGGCTGACAGCTGGTGCTGTAGTTGATCTTAGAAACAAAAAAGGAATTGATAAATATATTATGTTTTTCCACGGTTCTGGACCAAATAGAGAGAGTGAGGGAGACTTTGATAAAAATTGTTCAATTGGGATTGCTTGGAGTGATGACCTGGTTAAATGGGAATGGCCAAATAAATAATCTCTCCCAATACTTCGCATCATTTTTAGGCTTTAAAATTGTTAAATTAAATTATAGGCATATACCCCTCGGTTAGCTCAGGCACTTCTAAGCCTCTTAGATAAGTCAAACTAACATTTATAGAGAATATCCCATAACCTTCTGTAGCTTGGTTATACTCCCTGTTCTTTTAAATCTACTGGATATGTTCTACAGACAGGTTTGTTAGAGTCTATAAAGCGACAGTATATACTTAAATCATTCTTTACATGCGACATTGATTGCCAGTTCGAGTAATGCACCCCATGCATCTAAATCTGGGAGACCAGTTTTTGGGTCAATCGGACAAGGTGGAACATTTTCTCCAACCCCGTTTAGAGTATCTATCATTGATTTTAACGCAAGTTCTCCTATTTTTGGTGCTTGCTTAACCCCTGCATCAAAAATACTTTTAAAACCTTGAAACATTGCTTGTCCAATACCCCCTGGATCAGAATCATTAGAGGCGGTACCTCCGCCAGAAGAGGAGGGAGATGCAGGAATCGCACCTCCTAGTTGAGGTCCTTCGGTTCCTGAATCAAGTGAATCTCCCCCGCTTTTAAAATAAATTGCAGCTGCTGCTGTTGCAGTAACAATTCCAGCAAAAATAAGTGTAGTTTTATTTTCTGAAAACCAAGTAGACCAGGAGTTGTCAATCTTTTCGTCTCCGTCATCTTGCCTTTGTACTATTGCAGATAAATTACTCCCCTTTGCGTCTGCTATCGCCTGTAACTGAGCAATACCCTCTGAATGGATACTCATATCGGCCTTATCTTGAAGACTTTTTAAAGATATTACCCCAGGGGCAGAATCATACAAAGTACTTCTGGAAGAATTTACCGTTTCATTTAATTTAGAATTAGCTTTTTTAGGCTTTGATAGGTATTGAAATGACATACGATTTTATAATCAAATACAATATAATAAAATTTGTATTCAATAATTCATCTTACGGTTTTTTAAAAAAGCAACTTTTAATAAAGACACAAGCTCATGGGATGTTTCTAATGTAACTAATATGTAAGGTATATTTTCTGGTGCTGTTAAGTTCAATCAAGATATTGGTGATTTGGATACATCAAGTGTAACTGATATGCATGCTATGTTTAATCAAGCTTATCGTTTTAACCAAGATATATCTGGTTGGTGTATTTCGAAAATTCCTCCTGAACCAGCATATTTTTCTGACTGTCGAGAAAGCAGAGATAATATTGGTTATAATTGTAATTATAATGAACCAACAAAATCATCTTTAATAGAATCCCACAGACCTGTCTGGGGTACTTGCGCGCAATAAATATAGTAAGCAATCTTCCTCAATCACCCCCTATACTTCGCATTAAGTCAGTTGTCAATCCCTAATTGGTTTAGAATATTAAATCTTCAATGATTTATTCGATTTGATATAAATCCTGTAACACTGTGTATGTTTCAGATAATTATTATTATGTCAAATAGTCTTGAAAACTGCTGATAAATAGTGAATTGTAATTTATGCCATATTCAGAAGGTCTCAAAAGTCCATTTAATCGATACTTTTTACTGATTTTGGCCCTAATCAAAGATTTTTCGATTGCGAATAATGTAAATACGAATTGTGCTTTTTTCTTTATTTTAGAGATATGAAAAAACTAATACTAATATCAATTCTTTTTTATAATTTTTCAATTGCCCAGAATACTATCTCAGGAAGTATTGCATTTGGTTCTCCTACCAGAGGGGGGCTCGACGGAAAAATCATTAGGGTTACAACACTTGATGCCACTGGTCCAGGTTCTTTAGGTGAGGCAATTGAGGCCAAGGGTCCCAGAATAGTTGTGTTTGAAGTAGGAGGGGTTATCGACCTAAATAAAGCGGAGATGAATATTACAGAACCCTTCCTGACAATAGCTGGACAAACAGCTCCCTTTCCTGGGATCACTCTCATTAAGGGTGGATTCTGGGTCAATACCCATGATATAGTGATCCAGCACCTCCGTGTGAGACCTGGTGATGCTGGGGAACTTAAAAGAAGCGGTTGGGCATCTGATGGACTGACAACTTCGGGCGGCAATGCCTATAACATTATTATTGACCATTGCTCGTTTACTTGGGCCGTAGATGAAAACCTCAGTGCGTCGGGGAGGAGAACAGAAGGACCTGATATGACTTCTCATAAAATTACTTTCAGCAACAACATCATTGCCGAAGGTCTGGATGATTCATCCCACGAAAAAGGGCCCCACTCTAAAGGGAGTCTAATCCATGATTTTTGCCGTGATATCGCCATTATAGGAAATCTATTTGCTCACAATGAAATGAGAAACCCGTATTTTAAGGCATACACCACTGGAGTGATAGCCAATAACCTTATCTATAATCCAGGGAAGACGGCGATTCAATTGAGTTATTCCCCAATGGAGTGGAAAAATTCAAGATATAAACCCCAAAACTGTAAAGTCAGTATCGTTGGAAATGTACTCTACAAAGGAATTGATTCAAGCCCATCATTGGCCATGGTAATGAATAAAGGGGATGCATATATGGAAGATAATCTTGCCTATGAAAACAACGGACTTGCCGCTCCGCTGACCGCAGGAGAAATTGTTCTACTCAAAAAAAAACCTGTATGGCCCGATGATTTTGAGCCACTTTCCTCTGAAGATGTAGTGGATCATATTGTAAATCATGCAGGAGCACGACCCCGGGAAAGAGATGAAATAGATCAACGTATTGTCATGGACTTCCTCAATAAAAAAGGTAAGATTCTCGACAGCCAGGAAGAAGTTGGAGGGTATCCAACACCAAAAAATATATACAGAAAACTCAATATTCCTGTGGATGATATTGAAGGCTGGTTGGACCTGCTTGCCAAAAAACTTCAATAGTCAGACACTGCAGCGTCCCTGATAATTGAATCCTATTTACAAATAAGGAGGAACTTGGAAAAGCAGTATTTAATCTGTTTACTCTATTTTAGAGATATGAAAAAGTGCGACGCTATGAAACTTGAATATTGTACTAATAATGGTTTGAGTTTGGAGATTATCCGTTTTGATAACGATATTGAACAACGGGCTAACGAAATTCTTGAAAAGTATAGCCAAAGATTATAATTTAGATCCAAAAGAAAAAGAAGAATACCTGAAGTGGTTCTATGAGAATGTTGCTAAGTAATATTTCTACTAAATAATTTCTCAACCTCCTTAACGGGAGGGTTTTTTATTTAACAAATGTTTGTGATAGTCAAAGGAGGGTTTTTTGTTTTAAAATCGGGTTATGATTGAGATTTAGTTAGTTAATAATTGTTTTGGTCTGACCCCTCACTGTAAAGATTTGTGGTGGGGGGTTTTTTTAGCTAGAATTTCTTGTATTGAATCTTAGTTAATATGTTGCATTTTTTTTAGCTTAGATACATGAACAAGCAAGAGGACAAATCAAAAAATGAAGAATTATAATTTGAAATACAGAAGCTTATTGTGTTTGATTGTTTTTTCCCTAAGTTTCTGTAAAAAAGAAGGAGCAGCTCCATTTTTGGAAAATGAAATTGAGGATACAGCGGTAGACGTGACAAGTGCAAATCCCCCCATTCTCCAAACTCCTACACCAGTGATTCATCTTGCAGACAATCTAGATGAACAAGATCAACTAGGGTATTGTATTGATACACGAGGTAGAGGTTTCAATGAAGAATTGCATGCACATTCTTGTAAGGCAAGCGGTGGTGATGTTCAGTTTTTTTATAACAAACAAACCCTTCAGATTTGTTCGGTTGAGTTTACCGGTTACTGTATAGAAATGCCTGGAGGAGTTTCAAAAGGTATGAGTTTAAGACTTGTAGAAAGTGATACGAGTTCATCCGATCAGAAATTTATCTATATTGAAGATAGCGGAGAATTTGTGCCAGAAGAAGATCTTACCCTTTGCCTTGCTGTAGGTGAAACGAGTGCTGCTGCAGGTAAATATATGTCCCGTTCTCTAACCTTGGAATTTTCTTCTGAAACGGATGTTAAATTAAAGCAATGGGTAATTCTTGAATGATAAAGAATTGATCAGATACACTTAGGAAAAATATTTAAAAATAAAAGACAGTCTTTCCATCTAATGAAAAAGCTAATACTTCTTTTACTTTTTATTCCTGTTATTTCTTTTGGGCAGACTTTATAAAAGGTTAATATAATAACTGATATTGATTATAATGAGAATGTGATATATCCTGACAAAAAAGAACTTTTAGATATCTATATTCCTGAGGGGAAAAAAAATTATCCTGTCATAGTTTATTTTCACGGAGGAGCTCTTCTTACAGGGTCTAAAGAAATGGGTAAAGATA
>DEYL01000041.1:0-11579 GCA_002364535.1 Flavobacteriaceae bacterium UBA3159
AAGCTACCGGGAGTAATCCAACCGGAAATGAATCGTTCGACACTGGTCAGTAATATTGATCTGGTTCCCACCGTATTGAGTTTTTTAAATGTGACCAATGACCAACTGCCCGGTATCAATGTTCTGGACAAGAAAAAATCAGACAAAAGAGAAACGCTCTTTATAGAATGTTACAACCACGATATTTTAAATGTCGAAAAACCCTCCGAAACTGTTTTATACAAAATCGCATTGAATCAAAAATGGAAGCTGATGCTTCCTAATACCAAAATGGTGGTAAAATCATTTGATACACCCCAAGAGCAATATTATGGTTATTACTCCAACCAACCCCAGTTATTTGACTTGGAAAATGATCCCGACGAACAGAACAACTTAGCAGACCAGTATCCCGAAATCGTGTCGAAAATGAGTCATCAGATCGGTGAGTGGTGGCAACCATTGGATTGAATTTAAAATTATAAATGGAATGACATTAAATCAATTGGCCTTTAAAATGTATTTAAAACCCAATTCGGTGGAGGAATATAAAAAACGTCACAACGAAATTTGGCCTGAGTTAAAGCAACTGCTCAAAGACTCAGGAGTCGGGGCATATCATATTTACCACGATCCTGAAACCGACTGTCTTTTCGCATTTCAGGAAACCAATGGAAGTGACTCCCAGTCACTGGGTGAAAATCCCATTGTGCAAAAATGGTGGGAATACATGAGCGACCTGATGGAAACCCACCCCGACCATTCACCAAAACAATTGAATCTAAACAAAGTCTTCTCCCTATGATAAACAACACAATAAAATTTGTCTTTTTAATGGTAATCTTTTGGTCATGCGACCAAAAAACCAATGTCCAAAACCCTCCAAATATCATTGTAATCGTAACCGATGACCAAAGGTGGGATGCCATTGGCTACGCCGGAAATGAAATCATCATCACACCCGAACAAGACCAATTGGCAAAAAAGGGAACTTATTTCAACAAGGCTTTTGTAACCACACCCATTTGTGGTGCCAGTCGTGCTTCAATCATCACAGGATTGTATGAGCGAAAGCACAAATTCACTCTGGGAGGGACCACTCTAGACTCGGTTTACAACCGTAAAAATTATGCCTATGAACTACAAGAAAAAGGATACAAAACTGGATTTTTCGGCAAACTGGGAATCAAAAACGATGGAAATCTGACTGCGTCATTTTCTGAACACGAAGTCTATGATCGAAATAATAAATTTAAAGATCACCGAGGATATTATTACAAAACCATTGGAAAAGACACGGTACACCTCACTCGTTATACCGGATACAAAGCCTTAAATTTTATAAAAAACACAGACAAAAACCAACCCTTTTGTTTATCGATTAGCTTTAGTGCCCCCCATGCGCATGACGGTGCCTGGGAAGGAATCCAAAAACAATATTTCTGGCAAGAAGAAGTAGATGGATATTTTAGAGATATGGAAATACCCGACCCAAAAAATGCTTCAGACCAAAGATTTGATGCCTTACCCAAAGGGGTTAGAGATGGGTTTAACAGAACCCGCTGGTATTGGCGCTACGATACGCCCGATCGTTATCAAGAAAGTCTTAAAGGCTATTACAGAATGATTGGTGGGGTAGACAATGAACTGGGAAAAATAAGAAAATTGCTGAAAACCAAAGGTATCGAAGACAATACCATCATCATTTGGATGGGGGACAATGGTTACTTTCTCGGAGAAAGACAAATTGCAGGCAAATGGTTGATGTATGACAATTCTGTCAGGGTGCCATTGATCATTTTTGATCCTCGGGTCAACCAACACCATGATGTGGGGGATATGGTGGCCAACATAGATTTAGCATCGACCATTTTAGATTTTGCAGGGGTAGATTATAAACTTAAGACGCACGGAAACTCTTTAGTGCCTTATGTAAAAACCGGGAAATCTCCCTTTAAAAGAGAAGAATTGCTTATTGAACATTTATGGGATTTTGATCCCATTCCATCCAGCGAAGGGATCAGAACCGAAAAATGGAAATTCATGAGGTACAGAGACATTGAAGCCCAAGACGAACTCTATGATCTGATCTCCGATCCAGAAGAGCTCAACAATCTGGCGGGTGATCCCGACCACACAAGTGTAGTTCTTGAAATGCGGGAAAAGCTTGAGAAGAAAATTGCGAAATACACCCAATAAATCAATCTGCTACAAAAGAAAAATTATATTTCCCGGATCCCAATAGGAATGTTGTTTTATACCTATCTTCTTGCTGACTCAAAATCTTAGAGGCCAATTTGGAGTTGTCCAATTTCCAGCCCCCTTGTGTCGGTTTGTTAAGAACAAGATCAGAGGAAGTATTGGCGGGTATTTCTAGGGACAATTGTAGTTTTCCATTTTTTCGAGTCCACGCAATCTGAATCTTTCCATAATTGGAATCAAAACTTCCTTTTACGTAATCAAAGTTTTTATCAAAAAGTGGTTGGATGTTGTAACGCTTGTAGCCGGGAAATTTCTCATTGATTTTTAACCCCATTAGATTGGCATACATCCACTCCCCTATCGCACCATAGGCGTAATGATTGAAGGAGTTCATGCTGGGATACTGAAAGCTACCGTCAGGCTTGATCCCATTCCATCGCTCCCAAATCGTAGTAGCACCCTTGGTAACAGGATACAACCAGGAAGGATATTTTGTTCTGAGCATTAATTTTACGGCCTCTTCGTTTTTCCCGTTATCTGACAATACATGGCAAAGGAAGGGAGTTCCTAAAAATCCAGTGGTAAGGTGACCATAGTCATTGATGTTATCGACCAATCGCTCTACAGCAATTTTCCTATTTTCCTCCGAAAGTAATTGAAACTGTAAGGCCAAAACATATGCGGTTTGTGAATCAGAAACCAACATACCATTTTTGGTTACGAATTCATTGTTAAAGGCCTTGACCAGTTTTGCATAGAGGTTATTATATTTTTGGACATCATCATCGTAACCCAAAGCTTTTGCCGACTTAATCAATAATTTTGTAGAATAGCAATAAAAAGCCTGGGCAATCAATTTTTTACTGGTCACTGCAGAAAGACCTGAATTGTCGTCATCCCTCGAGAAAAATAACCAATCTCCCCAGTGGTCTTCTTTAATATATAAATTATTTTCTGAGTTTTGAGTCATAAAATCAATCCATTTAACCATGCTTATGTACTGGCGCTCTAATGTTTTTGTGTCGCCATAAATTAAATAAGAATGCCAAGGAATAATTGTAGCTGCATCGGCCCATCCGGTTCTTCCAAAATTCCCTCTGAGTTCTTTTGAATCATTGCGTCCTAAATAATTGTTATGAGGAACTACACCGGGTACGGCTCCATCAACTCTTTGGTCATAAGTCAAATCGATCAACCACTTATCAAAAAAGTTTTTTACATCCATGTTGAATCCGGCTGTACTAAAAAACGCCTGTGCATCTCCTGTCCATCCCAGTCTTTCATCCCTTTGCGGACAATCGGTAGGAACATCCAGGAAATTTCCCCTTTGGCCCCACTGTATGTTTTCTTGAAGCTGATTGATCAGCTCATTCGAAGTCGATAAAGAACCTGTAAATTCCATGTCCGAGTAAAGTGCAACTGCCTTAAAATCTTCAATATTGATTTTATCTATTCCTTCAATTTTTATATATCTAAATCCTTGGAAAGTAAAGGTGGGATGATAAATTTGATCTATTTTTCCATTGAGTATAAAGGTGTTTTTTTGCTTGGCAGCTCTGAGATTGGTCGTGTAAAATTCTCCCTCCTTGTCGAGTACTTCAGCGTGAAAAAGACTAACTACCGAACCCTTTGGCAAATTTGATTTAAACTCAACCCATCCCACGAGATTTTGACCAAAATCAATCACTTTATCCCCAGACGGAGTAATTATCAGTTTTACAGCTTCGAGAACTTCTCTTTTTTTGATCATCTCGTTTCTGGTGTGGTCTAACTTCCCCGCATAGCTGTCTACAGACTGCGCTTTTTTGGAATTAATATTTTTCTTTTTCGGCTTTGACCAAGTTGAGTCTGATAAATTGAAATCTGTAAATTCGCCATTGTATATCGATGAACTTAAAATGGATCCAAAATGATAATTCCAGTTGTCATCGTTGATGATGCTTTTCTTTGTGCCATCCTCAAAGCTTATTACAAGTTCTGCAATAAATGATATTTCATCGCCATAATCCGTTTTTCTCTTTCCACTATTGGGTCTAAAATTTCTAAACCATCCATCTGCAAGAATTACTCCCAATCTGTTGTCTCCCGATGAAAGCATGTCTTGGACATCATAGGATTGGTATTGAATTCTATTGTTATACGAAGTCCATCCGGGGGTTAGATAAGACTTCCCTACCCTTTTACCATTGATGTGTGCCTCATAAATACCTCTGGAGGTGATGAATAAATTGGCTGATGTTATTTTATTACCTACAACAAAATCATTGGTAAAATAGGGACTTTTTGACCCATTTTTATCATCATTGTTGACCCCTATCCAATCTGACTTCCATTGGTTTTTACCCATCAATCCTGTTGTCCAGGAACTAATTTTGCTCTGTTTGGGTCTTGCGGATTGATTGGTCCAAACCTTTACAGTCCAATAATACTTGGTTGCATATTCAAGGGGTTTTCCGCGATACTTAACATAAACAGACTCAGAAGAATTAACTTTGCCGGAATCCCAGACCAAACTTTTATTCGAAAAGGTTATGTCTGTTGCTACAAATACTTGATAATGGGTTTGATTCATATTGTAATCATCGGATTTGATGATCCATGAGAAATCAGGACTTTCACTGTCCAATCCCAAAGGATTGATGAGTTTATCAACCTCCAATTGAGTAATACTTGTTTTTTGAGCTTGAACAGAAAGAAGGGATAAAAAAATTAAAATTGAATGGATAAAACGCATTTTTAAATAGATTTTCTTCAGTAAATTTTTAGGTCTGGTTTTGGTATAAGTTAATAAAATAATTTAATACTGTTTTAAATACCTCATAATTAGCTGCCATGGAATTCGAAATTGCCCCTTAACCAGAATACCTTAAAATAAATTTAAACTGTCCTTTTGGACGATTGCTTCAATCTATATTGTGGAATGCTTTTTATTATCTTTAACAAAAATTATCAAAAAATAATTCAATACATCTCACTTGTCAAAACCAATTCAATACAATCCGCGTTATCCTTCAATTGAAGATTTAAGAGCCAAAGCCAAAAAAAGAATTCCCAAATTCGCTTTTGAATATTTGGACGGAGGTTGCAATGAAGACATCAATTTATACAAAAACACCTACGAACTTCGGAAAGTGGAAATGAAGCCACGTTATTTGGTTCCCTTTAAGGGAGCCAATCTAAAGACAGAGTTGTTCGGACATGAATACGATGCCCCTTTTGGGATATCTCCGGTGGGCTTACAAGGATTGATGTGGCCCAAATCCCCGGAGATTTTGGCCAAGGCTGCTTTTGAGCATAATATTCCCTTTGTACTGAGCACCGTTACCACCGCAAGTATAGAGACCATAGCCAAAATTACAGAAGGACGAGCTTGGTTCCAGCTCTATCACCCTGCTGAGGAGAAGGTAACCAAAGACCTCATTAAAAGAATTGATGCAGTTCAGTGTCCTGTCTTGGTGATCCTATCCGATGTTCCCTCTTTTGGATATCGCCCCAGAGACATCCGAAATGGATTGTCTATGCCCCCCAGAATGACACTTCAAAATATCATTCGGGTGATGAAACGTCCCGAGTGGGCCTTAAGA
This sequence comes from Flavobacteriaceae bacterium UBA3159, assembly GCA_002364535.1. Taxonomy (GTDB): domain Bacteria; phylum Bacteroidota; class Bacteroidia; order Flavobacteriales; family Flavobacteriaceae; genus UBA8316. Next base: position 5,766 of record DEYL01000041.1, read on the forward strand.
ACTCTGATCAACGGACAGCCTAATTTTGAGGTATTAAAACCCTATATGCCAAAAAATCTTAACCTAAGTCAGCTGGGGAAATTTATGAATGCGACTTTTGAAGGCCGGTTAAATGAGGAAAAAGTAAAAAAATTGAGGGATTTATGGAAGGGCAAACTGGTGATCAAAGGCCTAGAGTCAGAGGCAGATGTTGAAACCGCCATTCGATTGGGCTTGGACGGTATCATCATTTCCAACCACGGGGGAAGACAGGTAGATATGGGACAAGCCACCATTACCTCCCTAAAAACCATTGCCCCCAAGTACAGGGATCAAATCAAAATTATGATGGACAGTGGCATACGTGGTGGTGGTGACATCGGAAGAGTACTTTCATCGGGAGCAGATTTTACCTTTTTGGGAAGGAGTTTTATGTATGGCGTATCAGCTTTGGGTAAAAAGGGAGGAGACCATACCATATCTATACTCAAGGCCCAGTTAACGCAAGTCATGGAACAGATGTGCTGTGAAAACACAAAAGACCTCGCCAAAAGGCTTATTTAGATATTAGAAAAATCTAAAGCTTATCCTACCCTGTAACGATTTAATAAATCCATATTCAGGTCAAACCCAATCCCGGGTGTTTCAGGAACCGTTACATATCCATCGCTGTCCAATTTTAACTTTGGAAAAAATAAATCTTTCCGAAGTTCGTCTACCTCGGGTGGGTAATACTCAAGTAACTCACCATTAGAAACGGCAGCAACCAGGGGTAATTGCAGCTCTTGACATCCGTGGGGTGCAATTTTTAAACCCTTTTCTTCGGCCAGTTTTGCAACCGCCAAAGCCACATCATAGCCCGGACAAATCGTAGCATCTACATTGAGCATACTTGCTCCCTTATTTTCGATAAGGGTTTCAAAATCGGCTAATGTATAGTAATTTTCTCCCGTTGCAATGGTCAAAGAGGTTGAAGCGTTTAGGGATTTGTGGGCTTTAAAATCATGTATGGCCAAAGGCTCCTCAAACCAATACACCTTGTAGTTTTCCATTTCTTTGGCATATTCCAAGGCAGTAGGCAAATCGAATGCGCAATTGGCATCTACGAGCAAATCTACATCGGGGCCAATGGCATCTCTGGCAGCTTCAATACGTTTCATGTCCATAGCAATTCCAGCAGAGGGGTCACCGATCTTGATTTTAACAGCGGTTGCATTCAGTGAATGAACATTGAAAAGCAATTCCTCCTGTAACTCTTCTAATCCCTTATCTTTTGCATAGTATCCCCCAGCAATATAGGCTCTTACTCTTTTTTGCCTACCACCTAAAAGGCTGTGAATGGTCTTACCATCTATTTTTCCCTTTATGTCCCAGCAAGCAATAATTATTGCAGCCAATACCTGAGTATGTAATCCAGCAGAACCTAAGATTTTATTTTGCTTTTCGCCTAATTTTATGGTCAATTTTTCTGTTTCGAGAGGGTTTTCTCCAATCAAAAAAGACTTGTAATAATCTACATAAAGCTTAGAAAAATTATTAGGTCGCACGGCAGCCGTCCCACCATTCCATCCTATTCCATGAATTCCCTGATCAGTATATACGGTTACTTTGTGGAGTCGGCCAGGGCCATAAAAATGCATCCCATTCCATATCCCCGGTCTCTCCCATTCAAATGACTCGCTGGTGATGTGTGTGATTTTGGTTGACATAAGATGTAATTTAATTTATAAATTTAATGAAATTAGTCCTTCGGGAAATTGATCTGGTACCAATTCCCATAAAATCGGTAAAAGGAAGTAAACCATTACCGTAATGATAATGATAGATGTAACGTTCAATAAAAACCCCTTTTTGACCATATCGGGCATTTTTAAATAACCAGAACCAAAAACGACAGCATTTGGTGGTGTTGCAACCGGTAGCATAAATGCACATGAAGCAGATACGGAGGCCGCAACCATCAATACAAAGGGATGCAAATCAAATTCAAGACAAATGGGAGCCAAGATGGGAAGCATCATGGCAATGGTTGCCATATTTGAGGCAATCTCCGTCAAAAAATTAACCACGGTTACCAACAGAATGATCAAAAGGAAGAGGTTCATTGTTCCAAATACAGAAATTTGATTCCCAACCCATATCGACAATCCACTACTGTCAACTGCTTTGGCAAAGGACATACCAGAACCCAACAATAATAATACACCCCAAGGTAGATTAAGTGTATCCTTCCATTTCAAAATTTTTCCCTTCTTATCTTTTGTATTGATCATAAATAAAAGGGTCGCAAAAAAAATGGCAATTATTGTATCGTCAATATTAGGGAAAATATTTTTCAAAAAAAAATTCTTTGTAATCCAACAGATAGCAGCTGCTACAAAGACAAAACTTACCACTTTTTGCTCATATGTAAAACTGCCCAACCCCCGCCTCAATTGAGAAATCTCTTCCCTCCCTCTGGTAAAACTAATTTCTTTTAAAGAAAAGGCGATTCTGGTCAAATAAAACCAAGAAATGAAGAGTAATAACATTGAAAGTGGAAAGCCAAAAATAAACCAATCAATAAAGGATATCTCATAACCGTATATTTGAGAAATGGCCCCGGCCATAACCATATTTGTTGGAGTACCGATCAGCGTTGATATCCCTCCAATGGAAGCGCTGTAGGCAATCGAAAGCATTAACGCCTTGGCAAAAGTATTGCTTTTATCCACACTTCCCTCTGAATTGTCTTTTAACTGTTTGATGATGACTATGCCAATGGGCAGCATCATAACCGAGGTGGCAGTATTTGAAATCCACATGGAGAGAAAGGCTGTGGAGAGCATAAAACCCAAAATGATTTTTCGGATATCTGTTCCTATTAAATAAATTATATTGAGCGCAATGCGCTTGTGCAAATTCCATTTTTCGATGGCAATGGCAATCATAAATCCGCCCATAGTAAGGAAAACCAACTTATGTCCGAAGGAAGCAGTGGTGTCAGCCAATTCCATACCTCCTGTTAGAGGAAATAGAATCATAGGCAACATGGCCGTAACTGAAATGGGAAGGGCCTCAGTAATCCACCAAATAGCAATCCAAAGGATGGAGGCTAAAACTCCTTTCGAAGCAGCATTTAGATCCGCTGGATTAAAAAACAGAAGGATCAGAAAAAACACAGTAGGACCTAAATAAAGTCCTATTCTTTTAAAGGACATGTCGGAATTTTTTTTGAAAATGTAGAGTATATTTTAAATTTTTGTTTTTTCAAATGAACAAAAAAAAATCTCAATAAAAAACAGTTTTGACTTATCATTAGATATTAACTAATGTTTTATTTAACCGATTTTGAATTTATTTTTGTAAGATATGGAGAACGTAAAAACATTAATCATTGGTAGTGGTCCTGCAGGTTATACTGCTGCTATTTATGCCGCCCGTGCTGACCTTAAACCTTTATTGTACACAGGAATGGAACCGGGTGGACAATTGACTACAACAACTGAAGTAGATAATTTTCCTGGTTATCCTGACGGAGTAGACGGCCCAACCATGATGGTAGAATTACAAAAACAAGCTGAGCGTTTTGGGACAGAGGTAAGAATTGGCCATGTCAATAGAGTGGAATTCTCTAAAGAAGTTGGAGGAATCCATAAAGCTTTTGTAGACGATGGAAGTGAGATACATACCCAAAGTATCATTATCAGTACGGGAGCAACTGCCAAATATTTGGGCTTACCAAGTGAACAAAAGCTAAGAGGTGGAGGAGTTTCTGCCTGTGCGGTTTGCGATGGTTTTTTCTACAAAGGGCAAGATGTAGCCATCGTAGGAGGTGGAGATACCGCAGCTGAGGAAGCTACTTACCTTGCCAATATTTGCTCCAAAGTAACCATGCTGGTGAGAAAAGATAAAATGAGAGCTTCCAAAGCTATGCAACATCGCGTAACCAATACACCCAATATTGATCTGCGCTACAATCATGAGATAGATGAAGTACTTGGAGATCAAGTAGTTGGGGGTCTCAGAATTTTCAATAACCTGACCGGTGAAAAGGAAAAAATCAAAATTACAGGTCTGTTCATTGCCATTGGTCACAAACCCAATACAGAGATTTTTAAAGATCAACTGGAAATGGACGATGACGGTTACTTAATCACAAACGGTAAATCGACAAAGACCAATATACCCGGTGTGTTTGCCTCCGGTGATGTGCAAGATAAAGAATACAGACAAGCCGTGACAGCTGCAGGGACTGGTTGTATGGCTGCACTCGATGCTGAACGTTACCTACATACCTTGTAGATTAATAGTACTCCTCCGGATTTTGAGCTTCAAAATGGATCAAGTTTTGGTTTTCAAAACCATAGACCACATTGATGGGATGACAACATATTTCACAGTCTTCGACATACTCAGTCCTGCCCAAAGAGGGATCCAACAACATGGAAATATCTTCCCAACAATAAGGGCATTGAAAGAAATGTTCAAACATTAGATTTGTCCTAAGGATTCAATGGCTGCTATGAGTTCTTCCCAGTTTTCCATATGCCGGGACAATCGTTTTTTCTTTTCCTGATAGTGGTTAAAAAAATCAGGAGTACTGATCGTCTGGTCATAATTGATTTCCAATTCAAGATCAATCGCCTTGATTTCAAGCTCCAAGGTGGCAATTTGGTCCTCCAACTTACTGAGTTTATTATTTAGTGATTTTTCCTTCTTCTGAAGGGTATAATCATTAATTCCAGTTTCTGAGTGTTTGCTTTTATGTTCGATCTTTTCCAATTCTTGGAGGGAATCCAATTTTTTATTTTCCAAATAGGTATTGACATCATCCAGATACAGTTTGGTTTTGCCCTCCTTAAATTCCAGTACTTGATTGCATAGGCCAGAAAGAAAATCACGGTCGTGGGAAATCATCAAAAGGGTGCCCTCAAAATGAATGAGTGCTTCTTTCAGTATATTTTTGGATTGAATATCCAGATGATTGGTAGGCTCATCCATAACCAAAACATTGAACGGTTGTAAGAGTAATTTACACAGGGCCAGTCGATTACGTTCCCCACCCGAAAGGACACTGACTTTTTTTTCTACTGCATCACCCTTAAATAAAAACGCACCCAACATATCTCTGACGCGAGTTCTATTCTCTGCCGTGGCGGCATCCTGAACAATGTCAAAAACAGTTTTGGAAGCTTCAAGGGTTTCGGATTGGTTTTGGGCAAAATAGCCTATTTTCACATTGTGCCCCAACCTGAGGTTGCCCGTACCTTGGATGACCGATACGAGTAATTTGGCAAGTGTAGATTTACCTTGTCCGTTTTGCCCAACAAAAGCCAATTTGGTTCCTCTCTCAATGTAGAGATCCAAGTCATTTAATACCTTTTTATCACCATAGCTTTTTGCCAAGCCTTTGGTTTCAAATATCATTTTTCCAGGTTGAAGGGCTACAGGAAACTTGAGTTTCATGGCTTCTGTCTCTTCGGCATCAATTTCGATGCGTTCCACCTTATCCAGTTTTTTGATCAGCGATTGAGCCATACTGGCTTTAGAGGCTTTGGCTCTAAAACGCTCAATGAGTTTTTCAGTTTGTTGGATTTGCTTTTCTTGATTTTTATGAGCCGCCTTCTGCTGAATTCTTATCTCCTCACGTAAACTCATAAAGAGGGTGTAGGGCTTTTTTAGATCAAAATGCCGTTTGTTGACAATCTCAATAGTTCGATTGGTTACCTGATTCAAAAACATGATATCGTGAGAAACCAATACTACAGAACCCTTGTATTTCATTAAAAACTGTTCCAACCACTCAATGGAATCTATGTCCAAGTGGTTGGTAGGTTCATCAAGCAATAGGAG
>DEYL01000041.1:11969-17683 GCA_002364535.1 Flavobacteriaceae bacterium UBA3159
GAAAAGGTAGAAGTCAATTGGTCAAAATCACAGCCAGTGAAACCAAGTCCTGCCAATATTTTTTCTGTTTGCGCTTTATACTTATACCCACCCAAGATCTCAAATGCGCTCCCCAGATCGCTCAGCTCTTGAATTAGTTCTTGATACTCATCACTCTCGTAATCAGTTCGCGTATTGAGCAACTCACTGACTTCTTGCTGACGGGATTGATTTTTTAAAATTTCGGGAAAGGCTTGAAAAGTTTCCTCCAATACCGTTCGATGATTTTCTACTTCTAACTCCTGAGGTAAATAGCCTATGGTGGCATTTTTTTCCAGAGACATCCCTCCTACCGAGGGAGTATTCTGTCCAGCCAATAATTTGAGAAACGTACTTTTTCCGGCACCATTTTTTCCAATCAGCCCAATACGATCCCCTCGACCAATTCTAAAGGAAAGATTCTCAAAAAGTACCTCTCCTCCAAAAGAAACCCCTAAATTTTGAACGTCAAGCATGATTCAATTTATCAGTTGCGAAAATACTGTTTTTCAAAACGTTTTATATCGGCCTCAGGTGGTAGTTTTTCGTTATTTTCTATATACTGGAAAAGCCAGTCGGAAAGAAGAGGGGACATTAGCACCCCTCGGGTTCCCACCCCATTTAATAGGTATACATTGTCGAGCTTGGGGTGTCTGCCCAGTAAAGGTCTCCTGTCGACAACAGTAGCTCTAATTTGAGCCTTGTGTTCGAGGATTTCAAAAGGGAGTTTTAAAAATTGTTTCAACTTAGAAAGTAGCCACGCTTTTCCTTCCTCTGAGACCCTGGTGGTCTTGTCATTTCGATTAAAAGTCGCTCCCACCCAAAATGTCTTATTTCCCATAGGAGAAAGAAAAATAGGCCCTTTAAAGATAACCTGCTCGGTAAGTTGCTCACACTTTATGGTAAGAATTTCTCCTTTAGATCCGATCAAAGGCAAAAAATTAAAGTTGGGATTTTTAAGCCCATGATAGCCCTCACAAAATACAATCTTGCGGGCTTTAATTCCTTTGTATTCGATAAGTTCGCCATGGATTAAAGCCCTGTAATCTAATTTTTCTGGTATGAATTGATGGGGAATAACTTTCTCTATGTAGTGACTCAAAAGTCTTTTGGTATCCACTCTGACGCTTTGAATCACCTCACCGAAAGCGAAAGGCGCGATCACTTCGGGAAATTTATCCCCTGAGATCAATTGTTTGTTTAAATACTTTTCGAGCGATGTGCTTGAAGCAGCAACCCTCCAATCATTTTGCTCTTGAATGTCATTTAAAATTCTATAGATGGGCAGTGGGTGGATGATTTTGGATTGAATCCGTTCTTCTAAATCGGAATAAAAAGGAAGCGCATAATCCAAAAAGTCCCCGGCTCTCCAAACAGAGTTGAAACGTTTTAAAACTGTGGGATTGACAATTCCTGCGGCAAGATGAGAGGCACTTTCCTCCTTTGAAGCCAGTACCACAAAACTTTTATCATACCTGCGCAACTGATCGGCATAATTAAGTCCGGCAATACCAAAACCCACAATTAATGTATCTACTTTCATAAATAAAAAAAGCGTTATCTAACGATAACGCTTTCAATTTAAAGGAATTTCAAATTAGTTGTTCCACATATCTTGCTCATAATCTCGAATGACGGATTTGATCCTTTCAGACTCCAGTAGCATTCTTAATGCATCTTCGTAGATGTAGTCTTTAACTTCCCGGTCTTCATATACATTTTCTTCTTTGTAAATGGTAGAATTAAACCTTCTGGAATTTAACATATGATCGTAGGTGATAGGCTGAGAAGAATTTCTAGTATTGAACACTTTGATTTGATTGAGGGATGATCTTGCATCGGGAAACCAAACCCAAAAGAGTTCAACCAAATCTTCTTCCTCGCCAGCTAGAGTCTTAACAGCTACATCAGGAGCAACAGGACAAACTGCCAACAGTCTATATTTGAGTTCCCCGAGTCGCTTGTCGAAGTACCATGTCCCCTTGATCTTGTATTGTCTAATTTCGGCTGCAGTAATTCGTCTACGCTCGATAAACTGAGGGTCAACAAAACCATCTGCGTTAAATTGTTCATAACCTGCATCTGTAGTATCAACTGCTATCAATCTTTCTTGGATTTCCTCATAGGTGAGTTTTTCCTGAAAATATGCAGATTTATATACCTCCTTGATGTTACTATTACTCAGATTCTTTTTGAGAACATCAAAAAGTGATCGTCTGTCCGGACCTAAATTCAGTGTATCAGTAGGGTAGTAGTAAGGAAAGTTTACCCTTTCATCCAAATCAATAACTTCCCAAATAGTCTTTGACCACATCAAATCTCGGTCATCAACAAATCCATAAGCCAACGGTTTTTCATCGTTAGCTTCCATCTGTTGATCATTAAGATTACCTACTTCTTGAGGTACTCTGGCATTCAATAGATTGGCTTGTCCAATAGCGGTATTGACTCCAACAAGGATCAAGGTAATTAACGATAACATTTTAAAAACTTGACTCATGACTTTAAGAATTAGTTAACCAACTGACAAATTACAGGTGAAATTTTCTTGAATTTGTATGATGGATTCTTGGGGTTCACTACTTTGATGTCAAAAATTTGAACTGACTGACCCGCTTTAGCTCTTCTTAGAGCACTTTTTGCTCTGGAATCTAGTCTACTTCCATTAATACTTATGGTAGGTTGTCCCGGAACTTTGAATTTAAAACTTACAGTTTTTAAGGTAATATCAAAGTCAAAATCCTCCAATACTGCTCCAATACTTGAAATCTCCAAACTAGACTTGGGAATTGTAACTGAACCTGTTTGTTTTCTCACAGTTCCTTGAGGCGCAGGGATATCCTTGATTCTAAATTTAGATGTGGTTGTAACCCTTTGTCCATCTGGTAATGTTCCAGAGGCAGAAATTTTAATTTCTCTACCTTTTCCTGGTACCATGTTGTATTTACTTCCCCTAAGTTTTTTAAGTCCAGGTGCAGAAGCAGACACTTTATTATCTGGAATACCGGGAATGGATATGGTCATAGGATTTTCAACTCCCCTGTAAACTACATTCATTTTATCGGCGGAAATAACCGCAGAATTGGGTTTGGATATTACTGCAAATGATTGATTTACAGGAATTTTAGACTCTACACCTTCGTTTAGAAAAATCAAATTTCCTTCAATCTCATGATCCCCTGGACTTCCAGCAGATACCTTGAGTTTGATTCCTCCAGCAATGAGATCATAATCTTTTTCCTGAAGTTTTCTCCCATCAATTTTTAAATCAACACTATTTGGGTTTTGTGCTCCACCTTTTCTACCCAATACAATACTTCCGTCAAAAGTTTCCCCCTGATAGTAAGCACCCTTCTCGGTTTTTAATAAACTGATATAGTTAGATTCATTTACATTAGAGGACATCTTCAGCTCCTTACCCATAAGTGTTGCAAACACATCATGTTCTGTTTGACGAATATCGTTTTGCATCATGGAAAATTTAGCAAGTGAAGAGACTAAAGGAAATCCTTGAAAATTGGAATTCAACCATGGCTGATCCAAACCATCTCTATTTTGTACATTTCCATTTTCATCACCTGTGAAAAAGCGTGCTTCAACCATTTCAATATATTCAGGGTATTGACTTCCAAAAACCTGAATTACATGCATCTTATAAGTATTAATCATATCGAGGAATTCTTGAGCTGCCGCTCCTCCTCCTTCTTTAAAGAAAATAACATCTAAAGCCTCCCCTTTGTCCATTTGAGCATACTCCTTCAATTCAGGATCTTTTTCTCTTTGCTTTTCGGTTATAATGGTCATGATTTCAGAGATTCTATCATAGAATTCATCCGACTCCCCTTTAATTTCCTTAGCAGTTCTCAAATGCCCAACCCATTTGCCTCCTTTTTCCTTGGCATTGACCTCGATATTTTCGAATATGTTATTGTTACTCTCATCCACCCTTACGTTAGCATCGCTAATTTTTTCATACATCTGACCAAATCCATCTAAAACTTCCTTACTTACATTCAAAGCAAGCATGGTGATGAATACCAAATACATCAAACTGATGAGTTTCTGCCTGGGTGTTTCTTTTGCTCCAGCCATGTCCTATTCTAGTTTTTGTTCATAGCATTAAGCATACCATTGTATACTTGATTCAAAGCAGCAAGGTTGGAAGATAATGCTTCCATTTGTTGTTTGAGCTTTGCAGCATTTTCGGCAACTTGATCATTAAAGGTTGCATTGTTCCCTGATGAACTAATTTGCGCTGCGTAAACCTGATTGAGTTGCTCCAGTTTTTGGGAAGCTCCTGCCAGTTGCTGGCTGTAATTTTCTGAAGAAGACGCCGCCTCTGCTGCTGGAGATAATGCTTGAGCTGAAGCCTCTAGGTTTTTGATACTTTTGGTAAGATTGTTCATCAATGCTACATCAAGTTTAGCTTCTTTAAGCATTTCGTCAATCTTAGAAGAGAGACCTTCCTGTCCAGCTCCTGAAGAAGCTTTAGCAGCACCACCTTTGACCTTTTTTACATAGTCATCGTGTTCTTCTTTTATTTCTCCTGTGTTCAAAGCTGCTACCGTAAAAATCAAAGCCTCAGTCCCCAAACCTAAACCAAGGACCAGGCCTCCAGTAATTGGGCCAATCTCTAAGTGAAGAATTTTGAAAAGTGCACCTATAATTACAACTGCACCTCCTAAACCAAATAGCATGTGCATTGCAACTTTTCCTCTTAATCTTTTTTTCAATAGTTTGTCGTCCATTTTAATATAGTGTTATAGTTATGAAGATTTAAAATTAAAAATTTATTTGATCTTAACCTTAGATGTTCCAAGATAATCTTGAACAGTTCTGAAACCAATATAGCTTCTGGCGGTATCAGAATATTCGTAGTCTCTTGAGCTTACCCTTAAAAAGTAAGCTACATCCTTCCAAGAACCTCCTCTGACAACTTTTCGTGATTCGGTCTGGAGTGACATATTGGGGTTAAGGGAAGCGACATATTCATAGGCTCCAGAATCATAAGATGAACTTGTCCACTCAGACACATTACCAGCCATATTGAATAGGTTATAATCATTAGGTAAGTATGATTTCGCTTCCACGGTGTATACCGCTTGGTCAGCTGCATAATCACCTCTTAAAGGCTTAAAGTTGGCTAGAAAACACGCCCTGTCATTAAGCAAATAGGGCCCTCCCCATGGATATGTTCCGGAAGGAATGCCTCCTCGGGCAGCATACTCCCACTCTGCTTCACTGGGTAGTCTGAAATTATTAACCAAATGCTTTCCTTTGGATTTTTGATAGCTGTTTTTAAAATGTGTTCTCCAATTACAAAAAGCGACTGCTTGCGACCACGAAATCCCAACAACTGGATAGTCTTGGAAGGCCGGGTGAGAGAAATACTCGTTGTGCATCGGCTCGTTGTAGGAATATATGAAATCTTTTATCCAAACCGTCGTATCAGGATATATTTGAATTTCTTCTTGTTTGATATATGGTTTGCGGTTGATAAATTGTTGACGAGTTCTTTTGGATTCAGCTGCTGCAGCTTCAGCATCAAACCATGTATACTTGTAGACCAGTTTGGTAACATCGATTTTCATCTCACCATTATACCATAAATCAGGGGGGAGGTACATGGAATCCAATACCTCAGAATAGGCTTGGTCTGGGTAATCTCCAGTTTCCCAGTAGATATCATTATCCCA
>DEYL01000041.1:18070-27038 GCA_002364535.1 Flavobacteriaceae bacterium UBA3159
CGCATGTACTTCTGAAATTCACTCAATTTTGAAGTATCAGCATCATTGAAAGAAAATTCACCTATTCCATCTTTATTTTCTTCTCCAAGCTCCAATTCATCTGCCTTTCTGGCCAACAATGCCATGGTAACCGAGTCTTTTACCCAGTATACAAATTGTCGGTACTCTCCATTGGTGATTTCTGTTTCATCCATGTAAAAAGAAGGTACCGTTACGGTTCTGGCCGCAGCATTGTTTAAACGCGCCACGTCCTCATCGGATTTACCCATAATGAATGCGCCCCCTTCTATGAGGGTCATTCCATAGGGCTTCTCGGGAAACCATTTTTTCTGCTTTACCCCAATCAATTCTCCCCTGTTTTTCTTACCACAACTGAAAACGGAGAGTACAATAAGGGCGACAATAAGAAGTCTCTTCATCACAACAGGGGATAGAAAGTCTTTATTAGATAAGTGTAAAACTAAATATTTTTTCACTATGTTATTGTTTCTCAATCAAAATCTACATTAACCCGCAGTATGAATGGCAAAAATAAGAATTTATATTTCATAGGATTTTCTATATTCTTTTTGTCGCCTTCCACCACTTGTCAGGAATTTTGTCATTGCAAGCATCCAAATAATCTTTGTGCGTGCAAGGTAATAACGCAGTTGTTTTATTTTTATTATTCAGATAGCTCTGATTTATTATTTCAATCCACCAACGACCGCTTTTTTCACTTTGATAAAAAACCATTTCCATATCAGATAAAGCAAGGGTATACCTGGTAAAACCGCTACTAGTCAAGACCGGATACTCATCAAATCTACTGCTAAATCCTTCAATAAAATACCAAACAATTTGTGCAAATAACTGATGAGAAACAGTAGTGTTTAAGAGCTCAAAAAAACCAAAAAAGTCCATTCGGTCACTAATTCCTGCATATCTTGCAAGGGCGCACATGGTTCTCGCATCTATTCCGTTTGGATGACCCGAAGAGTGGTTTAGGGCTTGCCAACTGAGTGCTTTCATATCAAATCCAGTGATATTGGCATCTCTAAAAAAAGGTTCAGATTGGGCAACGTCATCCAACAAAGTACCCAATCTGAGGGAGTCAAAGTGAAGTTTTTCCATCAAATCCAATTCCTCCTGCGCTATGTAGTAGCTTTGATAGCCCAAATTGGTGAAATTGTACAAAAAATTTGGCTGCTCCATTATGATTCTACTCATGTATGACCTGCCCGAGATCAATTCCTCTTCCTGTGAAAAATCAAATTGATTATCAACTGATACAATATTCACCAATTGTTTGTTGTCCTGATACGATTGATAAATAGGGAAAATAAGATCATGACTCCCTCCCAAAAAAATGGTAACAATATTGAGTTGCCGCAAATGGATACAAATTTCCTTAAGGGCAAAATAAGTGTCTTCTGGAGTGGCTCCATTGGGCAAATTCCCCAAATCACAGATGTTAAAATTCCAGTTTCCTGGAAAAAGACGGTAAAAGGATTTTCTAAAACCCTCCAGGTTATATTTTGAAGTAGCGAAAAAAGCATTTCTGATTTCTGAAAGACCCACTACAGCAATACTACAACTTCTGAGTTCTGGAAAACCTTGCTGTTCGGTATGTATCTTAATACTTTTCCCCAAAGCCTGTTTGGGGTGTAAAACCATAGAGGAGAGTGCCTCTTCAGAAACAGGAATTAGGGATTTAAGGCTCATTTTTTCTTTTTGGCCGTTTTGGGTTTCAAATATTGCATTGCAGCCTCAAGGGTGATTTTGGTTGGGTCAATGTCTTTTCCCATTTCTACCTTTTTACTGCCCTTGATGATATTGGATCTTCCCCATCTTGCCTTTTCTATTCTAATGGCTTCTTCTGGCCATTCCTTGATTAATTTTTCTTTTTCTTTTTGGATTTTTTCTTTAATCAGCGTCTCGATCTCCTCATCAATTAGATTGTCAAAATCATATTTTTTATTGACATTGACGAATAGGCCATTCCACTTTAAAAAAGGCCCAAAACGACCTTTTCCTTTGGTGACGGGAAGCTGGTCAAAGGTGTAAATGGGTGCATTTGCAGCACGTTTTTCTTCAATCAAAGCAATGGCCATGTCCAATTCTACCGACATGGGGTCTTCGCCTTTAGGAAGGGAAACAAACATGTCTTGAAATTTTACATAGGGACCAAACCTACCATTATTTACCGTGACCTCTTGATCTTCGTATGTTCCAATCGATTTGGGTAACTTAAATAATTCTAAGGCATCATCTAGTTCAAGGGATTCCAACTGCTGTCCTGGAGACAGGCTTACGAAAACAGGTTTTTCTTCGTCCTCAGGTTCACCAATTTGTGCAATCGGCCCGAAACGTCCCAATCTTACTTTTACTACCCTGCCCGACTTGGGATCGTTACCCAAAATTCGCTCACCAGACTCTCTGGTAGCGTTTTCCTTTACAAAATCTACCGTTTTGTGAAAACCATCGTAAAAGCCTTTAATCATACTTGTCCAATTTTCAGATCCATCGGCAATTTGATCAAAACTTTGTTCTACTTTGGCAGTAAAACTATAATCCAAAATATTGGTGAAATTGGCAACCAAAAAGTCATTGACGATGATTCCCACATCGGTAGGAACTAATTTTCCTTTATTGGCCCTCACCTTTTCATTTAAAGATTTAGAAATGACTTCATTATTAACCAACTGCAATTGAGTGTAGGAACGATACTCCCCTTCAAAAGTTCCTTTTTCAATATATTTTCTATTCTGTATGGTTGAAATCGTCGGAGCATAGGTAGAGGGACGCCCAATCCCCAATTCTTCGAGTTTTTTGACCAAAGAGGCCTCTGTAAAACGATAAGGAGGTCGCGAAAACCTCTGATTGGCTTCCATAGATTTTAGGTTGAGCACGTCTCCTTTTTTGACAGCTGGTAAAAGATCATTTTGTTCGTCTGACTCTTCATCTACTCCCTCCAGATACACCTTTAAAAAGCCATCAAAAGTAATCACCTCACCCTTGGCAACAAAGTTTTCCGGATGAGCACTGGCAGCAACTTTTAATTGGGTGCGCTCCAATTTAGCATCACTCATTTGCGAAGCTATCGCTCTTTTCCAAATCAGTTCATACAAGCGAGACTGGTCGAAATCCAAATTGACTTTGGCCCTACTGAAATCAGTTGGTCTTATCGCTTCGTGGGCCTCTTGCGCCCCCTTGCTTTTAGACTTATATTTTCTTGGTTTTTTATAGGCTTCTCCGTAGTTTTTTTCAATCTGTTTCAAAGCCCCTTGCTGAGCTTCATTTGACAAATTCACACTGTCTGTTCTCATATATGTGATCAAACCAGCTTCATACAACCGCTGCGCCATATTCATAGTTTTGCTTACAGAAAAATAAAGTTTTCTGGCCGCTTCTTGTTGTAATGTTGAAGTAGTAAAAGGAGCCGTTGGACTTTTTGATGCTGGTTTTTTTTCGATTGCATCAACTGTAAAAATAGCAGACTTGTTGAGATTCAAAAAGGTCTCAGTTGCTTTGGGGCAATCGAATGTTTTGGGGAGTAGGGCATTGATCGATTTATTTTGTTGGGTAGAAAAAAGTGCCTGTGTTTTGAAGGTTTGTTGCGGAACAAAGGTATTGATCTCACGCTCCCGCTCTACAATAAGTCTTACAGATACCGATTGAACTCTTCCTGCCGATAAGCCCCCTTTGACTTTTCGCCACAAAACAGGAGACAATTCATAGCCAACCAATCTATCGAGTACTCTTCTAGCCTGTTGCGCGTTTACTAGATTATAATTGATGTCTCTGGGATTTTCAATTGCATCCAAAATAGCAGATTTGGTAATTTCATTAAAAACAATCCTCTTAGTACTGTTCGATTTCAAACCTAAAGTATTGGCAAGGTGCCAGGCAATGGCCTCTCCCTCTCGGTCTTCATCACTAGCCAACCAAACCGTTTTCATTTTTTTTACCAATGATTTCAATTCACTGACAACTTTCTTTTTCTCTGAAGAAACAATGTATTTTGGAGAAAAATCTTTTTCAACGTCCACTCCCAACTCATTAGAAGGTAAGTCTGCAATGTGACCATAACTGGAGGCAACCTTAAAATCTTTCCCAAGAAACTTCTCGATGGTTTTTGCTTTTGCAGGTGATTCTACGATTACAAGATTACTGGCCATAAGTTTATTTTTTTAGGAAACAAAATTATGTAGTTTTTTTTTAACACTCCTATTAATATCTTTTAACTGCTGTAAAATTTTAAAATTTAATATATAAACTAACTCAACATCCATCATTAAATTCACTCACTGTTCCATTCATTTTTTTGATTTACATTTTGGGAAAGTGAATCCCAAACAAACTTCTCCTCACCGTCAAATCATTAATTTATAAAAAAAGGTGCAGCTAATACTCCCAGATCAAGTTCAAGGGCTATTCAAAGTCATTTAAATAGTATTCAACGAGAAATTTAACATTCACTTAAACATGACAAAAAGGCAGTTTTAGTTATATTTGCACCGGAATGATTGATTCTGAATATAATGGCAAAAATCTTGACAAAAGACCCATATGCTTTTAATGGCACTCCTCTTACTGAGGAGATATCGCCTGCTAATACTGGTGATTTGTCTAATGAAAAGGATTCCGCATCAAAAACCCAAAAGCAATTCTACATCGAGTCCTATGGCTGTCAGATGAATTTTTCTGACAGTGAAATTGTTGCTTCCATATTGAACCAAGAAGGCTATAAGCTTACGGAAACGCTCGAAAATGCCAACTTGGTCTTGGTCAATACCTGCTCCATCAGGGAAAAGGCCGAACAAACTGTAAGGAAAAGATTGGAACTTTTTAATGGACTCAAACGAAAAAATAAAGACCTTAAAATTGGTGTATTGGGCTGTATGGCAGAACGCCTAAAACACAAGTTTCTCGAAGAGGAAAAAATGGTGGACATTGTGGTTGGACCAGACGCCTATAAAGACCTTCCCAATCTGTTGCAAGAAGCCGAAGCAGAGAGAGAAGCTGTCAATGTCATACTCTCTAAGGAAGAAACCTATGGTGATATCGCTCCTGTGCGATTGGCCGCCAATGGTGTGAGTGCTTTTGTTACTATTACTCGGGGATGTGATAACATGTGTACTTTTTGTGTGGTTCCATTTACCAGAGGGAGAGAGAGAAGCCGAGATCCTAAAAGCATATTGGGGGAAATTGCTCAACTGGCCGAGGGTGGATATAAAGAAATTACCCTCTTGGGGCAAAATGTCGATAGTTATCTGTGGTATGGCGGTGGATTGAAAAAAGACTTTTCAAAAGCAACCCCGCTGCAACGGAAAACTGCAGTAAAATTTTCCAATCTCCTGGAATTGGTATCTAAAGCCCAACCCAGTATCAGAATCCGTTTCTCCACTTCCAACCCTCAAGACATGTCCCTGGATGTCATACACACCATGGCCAAGTTCGACAACATATGCAATTATATTCACCTCCCTGTTCAATCGGGCAGCAACTCGATTCTTAAAAAAATGAACCGACATCACAGCCGAGAACAGTATTTCGAATTGATCGATAATATTCGTAAAAACATTCCCGATTGTGCCATTTCTCACGATATGATTGCAGGTTTTCCATCAGAAACAGAGCAAGATCATCAGGACACGTTGAGCTTGATGGAGTATGTAAAATACGATTTTGGTTTCATGTTTGCCTATTCAGAACGCCCCGGTACATTGGCCGCCAAAAAAATTGAGGATGATATACCTGAGCCCACCAAAAAAAGAAGGCTTCAAGAAATCATCGACTTGCAAAGAACGCACAGTGAATACAGAACCCGGCAGTTTATCGGCAAAACAGTCTGTGTTTTGATTGAAAAAAGCTCTAAAAGATCCAGTGAATTTTGGAGTGGAAGAACCAGCCAAAATACCGTAGCTGTTTTTCCAAAAGAAAAATATAAAGTAGGAGATTTGGTTGACGTTAGGATCGAAGAAGTGACCTCTGCCACCTTGATCGGAACTGCAATAGGCATCTCATCATCAATCTGATATTATGGAATCAGCACAACACATCAAACAGCGTTTTGGAATCATTGGCAACGATGACGGCCTCAACAGAGCTCTGGAAAAAGCCCTAAGGGTATCTGCCACTGAAATTACCGTTTTGGTGACCGGTGAGAGTGGAGTTGGGAAAGAAAATATTCCAAAAATAATTCATCAGTTTTCACCCAGAAAACATGCTAAATATATCGCCGTAAACTGCGGCGCCATCCCTGAAGGCACCATTGACAGTGAGCTTTTTGGACATGAGAAAGGAGCTTTTACCGGAGCCACGACCAACAGAAGCGGTTATTTTGAAGTAGCCGATGGAGGAACCATCTTTCTCGACGAAGTTGGAGAACTTCCCCTGCCCACACAGGTAAGACTTCTGAGAATATTAGAAAACGGTGAGTTCATGAAAGTCGGTTCTTCAAAAGCTCAAAAAACAGATGTGAGAATCGTTGCGGCCACCAACGTAAAAATGAATGAGGCAATCAAAAAAGGTAAATTCAGAGAAGATCTTTATTATCGTTTGAGCACCGTTGAAATTCACTTACCCCCACTCAGGGAAAGGAAGGAAGATATTCCTCTTTTGTTCAGAAAATTTGCTTCTGATTTTGCACAAAAGTATAAAATGCCTACCCTTAGGCTGGATGACGGTGCGCAACGGATTTTGGAGCAATACCGTTGGAGTGGAAATATTCGACAGTTACGCAACATAGCAGAGCAGGTCTCTGTTTTGGAAAAAAACAGAAAACTCGATGCCACTACCCTGAGAAATTATCTCCCCAATATGGGATCTCAACTACCGGCGGTTATCGATCGTTCAGATAAAGAAGCTGATTTTTCATCCGAAAGAGAAATTCTCTACAAAGTACTGTTTGACATGAAAAATGACCTCAATGATTTGAAAAAACTAACCCATGAACTGATGGAAAATGAAAGCATGACATCGGTTCAAAAAAACAATCCCGAACTGATCAAAAAAATTTATGGTGAGCAGGAAGATGAAAATAAGACTGTTGAATTCATTACTCCGGAAAGCAAACCACAAGTTCACAGCAGCCCTGCTTCGATAAACCAATACGATTATGCCGAAACGGTAATTGAAGAGGAACCCTTATCTTTATTAGAGAAAGAAATTGAAATGATCAAACAGGCGCTAAAAAGAAGTCATGGAAAAAGAAAAATAGCAGCAAAAGAGTTAGGCATCTCAGAAAGAACCCTCTATCGAAAAATCAAACAATTTGACCTTCAAGATGACGAAAGTGAATAGAGTATATGTCAGCCTTTTTTTGGCACTGTTTCTTGGTGTGCAAGCTTGCGGAATCTATTCTTTTACCGGAGCGTCCATTCCCTCTGGGGCAACAACTTTTCAGGTCAATTTTTTCGAAAACCAAGCGGGCAGTAGACCGGGGTCTACCGTAGAACCCGGGTTGGACAGAGATTTTACCCTGGCACTTCAAGACATTATTCTGGGGCAGACCAATCTCAACTTGGTCAACTCGGGGGGTGATTTGGTTTATGAGGGAGAAATTACTCAGTACAGTATAACGCCCATGACATCTACCGCAAACCTAACTGCCGCTCAGAACCGGCTGACCATGAGTGTAAACCTTCGTTATTTCAATATCAACAATGAAGAGGACGATTTCGAAACTAGTTTTTCTTTTTTTTATGACTTTCCTGCAGACAAACAGCTTTATGACATACAGGGGGCTGCCCATGATGAGATATTTGAGAGAATCACTCAAGATATCTTTAACGAAACTTTAGCTAAATGGTAAGCCCAATGAACAGAGAGACATTCGACAAGTTGATTGAAAATTATGATTCCCATGACGAAATTTTGATTTCCAAAATTGCACTGTTGATTGAAATGTATCCATATTTCCAACTGCCGCGTTTCTTCTATACCAAGTCCTTCATAGATCAAAACAAAAATGATCCTGATCTCGCCATTAATCAACTGTCATTATACACTGCCGATAGAGGAGTGTTGAAAGAAAGTATAGAATCTGAATTTGACTCACCCAAAAAGATCGAAAAATCGACTGTGGATTTTGAAGCACCCATCGAAGACTCCGAAACCACAAAAATAAAATCCTCAACCGAATCAACCACTGAGGAAAAATCCATTGCACCAAAAAAAGAACACACTAATGTCGAAATCAAAGTCGAGGAAACACCAAAAAAAGATATCCCACTGGCAGTCCAAAGTACTTCAAAAAAACCTACAAAAAAGACCTTAGCAAAAAAATCAGAATCCCACCCCAATAAACTTGCTTCTATTTCCAAGGATCTCAAGCTTAGTTTTCTGGATTGGATTCAGTTTACTGAAGAAAAACAAATCACCGACCCCAAAGATTCTGAAAAAGAAGGACCACTAATTGATAAATTAAATATCATTGATCGGTTCATTGAAGCAGACCCCAAAATACCGCCGGTTGGAAAAACTGAAGCCATTAACTCTAACATAAAACAAGACTTTAATTCTGAGGAGTTGATGACAGAAACTTTAGCCAAAGTTCTGGTCAAACAAAAAAAGTACAAAAAGGCCATCAGTGCCTATAAGATTTTAAGTTTGAAATATCCGGAAAAAAATGTTTTCTTTGCAGGGCAAATTCAGAAAATAAAGAAATTGCAACAACAATAAAATATTATGGGAAGCTTTTCGATCTTCATCGCTTTAATCATTTTTGTGTGTTTTCTACTCGTTTTGGTAGTAATGGTTCAAAACCCCAAAGGCGGTGGCCTATCTTCATCTTTTGGTGGCGGTGGACAACAAATGGGAGGAGTCCAAAAAACCTCCGACTTTTTGGATCGAAGTACCTGGTTGCTTGCAGGACTTTTGCTCGTGCTCATTTTGCTTTCAAACATCTCACTTGGAACTGGGAGTACTCGCTCCGACTCTCGTCTTTCACAAGACAATGCAGTGGAACAATCTATTCCAGAAG
>DEYL01000002.1 GCA_002364535.1 Flavobacteriaceae bacterium UBA3159
TGAAGCCTTATAATTGTTTGGTAGACACTAGTTGAACTTTGCTCCCCCTCTTGGACTCGAACCTAGGACCCTCTGATTAACAGTCAGATGCTCTAACCAACTGAGCTAAGGAGGAATTAGTCCGCAAATATAAAACTATCCCCTTTAAATATTGAATTTTTTTTAGATATAAATTTTAGAGAAGCTTATTACGCTCATGGCAAAAATGAAAAAAATGCCAAATACGTGCCAACATGAGTATCACTTATCCTAAAGTTTGCCAATCGATTCATGGCAAATACTACATCGACTTTGTTTTAAATAACAAAAGATACCGCCTCAAGAAAGGTAATAAAATCAAGCTTAAACTAAACCCTAATTCATTCCCTGATAAGCAACGCAGGAGGCAAGCTGAACTATTAGCTAAGAAGGTCTATGACCATGTCGTATCTAACAACTACTCCTTTGATAAGGATAGCCGTTCCTGTGAATTGGCACTCTTTGATAGGCTGATTGAAAGTAAGCTTAGCGAGAACCTCTCAGACCATTATAGGAAGACCCTCAAGGAGCTCTCAGAGAAACTTAGAGAGCAAGTTTTAATCAATAATACCATCCCTATTGAATTTAACGAGGACTACTTTAAGACACTTTGGAGTAGATTTAAAAAGCAATCAAAACTCATTAATAGAGACAATACTATCTTCTCCTTTAGGCACTCTGGAGCAATAGATATATTCAAAAGGACAGGAAGTATAACCAAGCTACAAAAGGCAATGGGGCATTCATCTATAAATGTTAGTTTGACTTATCTAAGAGGCTTAGAAGTACCAGAGCTTACTGAGGGAGATATGCCTGAATTGAATTAAAAAAGAGCAATTACATTTACAGGAGACCCTGTTCCTTTATCAATTTTCAAGGGTTGTACTGATACTACAAACTCCCATTTGGAGAATAGTACAGCTTTTTTTGATAGCTGTTCAAGATTCAAATTATCGAGTAGAGGCATTCCCATAGCAACGATTGATAATTTATGGATTGGACTACCCTCCTCTTCAATTAGAGGGGGATTACTATCATTTGTTCCATCTGAGCCCAATACAGATATCTTCCTTTTATCAAGTAATTGCATTACATTGTAGTGTAATCCAGTACTTTTGACAAGAAAATTCCATTCTCCTGTAATCTCTTTTTGTTTCCAACGCCCTGTTCTTATCAAAAGAATATCTCCTCTTTCAATTTCAATATTAAATTTATTTTCAAAATCAATGATATCTTGTGAAGTGATTTTGTAACCTGCTTCAATAAACTCTTTTTCTTTTAAAAGCGGCAGGTCAATTAATATTCCTTTAGTGATAATACCATTTTTAAAATTTTCAATACCAAGTTCATTTGGACTTTTTTGTTGGTTATAATAAAATCCATTATGTGACAAATGATTTAAAGCATCAATATGAGAATGGGTGTGACCATGATATGAGATTGAAAAGTTATCCGTAACCCAATTATACCCTTTAAAATTTAATTCATTAGTTTCATGAGAATAACTAGAGAGTTTATCTGAATTAAATTTATTGGTCGCCAATGAATCCTCAGTTATTTTAAATGATAATGAAACTGAAACTCCCTTTTCGACAAATTTTAAAGATGATTTAACCTTTTCGTTTGTGATGTAGTTAATAGTTCCAAGTCTATCATTGAGACCCCATTTTCCAGTATTATCTAATTTTTTAAAAAGACTATCAAAAGATTGCTTTTCTTTTGAGAAAGATTGCCCAATGACCAATAAAGGGAAGATACCAAAAAGAAGTATTAGCTTTTTCATTTTTATTAATTAACATTGACTTTTTGACTGAATTTTTCCTCAAACAATTTAATTGGATTATAATTAGATTTGTTATAAAGTTTTTGTTGCCTAGGAATCCTACTGTATGGGTAGTAATCAAAAATCTCACCTTTACCTAGTATTCTGGGATCCTGATGCTCAATTAATTCAGTTTTTAGACTAAGCCATAGACTATCTTTAATTTCAGAATAAACTAAATTGCTTGCTAAATTAACAACACAATCGGGATCTTTAATGACATTATATAATTCTTCTTCAGGTCTTTTTCCAAAATTCATGTCATAATAACCGGCTTTTTTTTTGTCATCTTTCAAGCTGATTAAGTGGCTTTTAGTAGGCGAGTTATCACAGTTCAATAATCCATATTCTGGGTTTCCTACCGGCCACCGAGATGGAATAAAATTCTTAACATACAAATATTGGTCAGTTCTAATTGCCCTTACTGGATAAGAAACAGACAACTTATCTCCCTCGACTCTTCCTATATCGTGCCTCTCTTTTCCGAGAAGAGTATGGTTTCTACCTGGATCTATCCTCCCGTTTTTATCTGTAAGAAGTTGTTTTTTAAAACTTTTGCCTGTCATTTGATCTATGATTGGAATTCCTGTTAGGTCCAAAAGGGTAGGGGCAATGTCAGGAAAAGTAACAAAATCTGTTACTATTCTACCACTTTTTATTTTATTCTTCCAAACTACAATTAATGGGACACTAAAACCCTCCTCATAAATTTGACCCTTAACTCTTGGAAAAGGCATCCCGTGGTCAGATGTTACAATTATAATAGTATTTTCTAAAAGATTATTATTCTTTAAATGTTCAACAGCCTCACCCACGTGTTTATCATACCACTCTACTTCAATATCATAATCTGCAATGTCTCCCACTACATCTGGGTGGTCAGGATAGAATTTGGGTACTTTAATTTTGGATGTATCCCTTTGTTGATTTTTCCATGAATCTTTTTCATATGATCTATGCGGCTCATGAGTTCCTAGCCAAAAACAAAATGGTTGATTTTTTGGAACTGCTTCTAAAAAATTACCAAAATTTGCTGAATAATTTTTTTTACTTATGCCATCATATGGTCTGATTAATTTTTCACCCTCAAATAGATGTCCAGCTGGATTTAAATTAGTCTCTGAAATATCTAGTCCTTTATATACACCAGGGCCCCAGCCTTTTCCAGTGTAACCAATAAAATAACCCTTTTCTTCTAGTATAAATGGATAATATTTCCATTTTTCACTTAGATAAGGCCTATGGTTTGCAGCTTCCTCTAATTGCCATGAATATCTTCCAGTTAATATTGCAGCTCTGGCAGGGGAGCATTTTGGGTTATTATTGTATGCATTTGTAAAAAGAACTCCTTGCTCTGATAATTCATCAATTGCTGGAGTATTTGCAGATTTTCCTCCATAAACACCAAAACTATTTTTCGAGGCATCATCTGCAATAATGAAAAGTATATTTGGTTTTTGATTTACCTCATTTTGAGTGCAACCCAAATGGATCATAATTAGAATAAAACAAACTATAGTTGGATTGAAAATTAATGACATTTTTTTAAATTTTAGTTAATGAGTCAATTTACAAAATCATTTGATTTGTCATATCTCATTTCTCTTTGCTAATAAATTAGGAGAGGATAGATTTGAAATGTTTCAGGTTGTCGGGTGGGGGTCAAGTTCAGCTTACTATTTCTGAAAAAATTAGCGACTAATACTCCCATTCAGGATACTCTTTTCAGATACAAATAAAGATCATCAATAGCACTTATTAATTTGTCACTAACGCTAATGTACTATTTTGAATTCCAATTATTTTCAATCTCTTCCAAACTTTTTCCTCTTGTTTCAGGAACATATTGATAAAAGAAAATTGTTGCTAGTAGGGTCATGGCCGCAAATGTAAAAAACCCGGCATTCATCCCAATTGTTGCCACATACCATGGAAAAATAAAGGCTGTAAGGAAATTTATCCCCCAATTTGCAAAAGTCGCTATCGACATGGCACGTCCACGAATTCGGGTAGGGAAGATTTCACCAATTAAGACCCAAATTACCGCATTAATAGAGATTGCAAGGCTTGCCATATAAATAGCCAACATTACTAAAATCCAAATACCCGAAGTTTGTCCGGTAGAAAATTGGATAGCGATTATTAGTAATGAAATAAATACAGCTGCCATACCCCAAATAAGTAGAGGGCGACGTCCCCAACTATCGATTTTCCATAGGGCTATAATTGTAAATAGCAGGTTTATAATTCCAATAGCAACTTGAAATTGAAGTGCACTATCAAGCTGAAATCCTGCATTTTCTAAAATTGTAGGTCCATAATATACAATAATATTTACACCTGTAAACTGACCAAATACCGATAAACCAACGCCAACAATTAAAGCAAGTCGCAAACCTGGTTTAAAAAGTTCCTTTACTTTTCCGTTTACCTGGAGCGCTGTTTGGTGAATCTGGTTTAATTCATTTTTAGCAACTGCAAGTCCACTTATCCTTGATAAAACTGTATACCCCTTTTGGGAATATCCGTTTTTTATCAACCAACGAGGACTTTCTGGAATTAGAAACAATAACATAATAAATAATCCAGAAGGCAGCATCTCTGAGCCAAACATAGCACGCCAAACCTCAGTATTTATTATTTTATGCAAAAATCCTGTTCCTTGAAAGATTTCGGGACTTTCCTTGGAAATCTCCAATAAAATCCAGTTCGAAAAATAAGCCAACAATATTCCGATTACTATGGAAAGCTGATATAAGGCAACGAGCCTGCCTCTAGTTTTGGGAGGTGCAACTTCCGAAATATACATCGGTGCCAATACCGATACCATCCCAACACCAAAGCCCCCAACTAGTCTGGCACAAATAAGTACGATAAAATTTTGTGGAATAGCCGAGCCAAAAGCAGAAACAAAAAACAGCATGGCAGCGAACATTAAAATAGGCTTTCTCCCGTATTTGTCACTCAAAATTCCCGCAATGGCTGCTCCGGCAATGGCTCCAACCAGTGCTGAACTGGTAAACCACCCCACTTGAATTTTATTAAGTAAGAAATAGCTTTCAACAAAACTAAAGGTACCTGAAATTACCGCTGTATCGAAACCAAAAAGAACACCTCCTAGTGAGGCTACAAAACAAATTAATGCTAAAAACCGCTTGTCTCCCTTTTCTGAATAAACGCCCATAGGATCCATAACTTATCTTTTGTATGAGCAAAAGAAACTATTAGGACTATCAGAAAAAGGAAACATTATCTTTCTCATTAATTGTATTAATTTATGTTTAGATGATTTCAAATTTTACTGCTGTGTACATTACTACTAAACCAAGACCAAAGCAAACTAGACCGTAAGCAGTAATTCCAAAATTTTTAATGATATAAAGGTCAATTAAAAAAGTAAAATTAACTTTATCTAATCCTCTTTTTTTTATGTTAATTTCTTCCATTTGATTAATTTTCATTTAATAATTTACAATATTTAATTTAGAGCCCAAATTCAATGAAGAGGATATGCCTGAGTTAAAAAAAAAGACCCTCCACTTGGGAGGGTATAAATTTTTACTTTTTGTAATATTAGAAATTAAGTTAACATCTTCATTTTATTTCTGTAGAATGTCTATAACTTCTAATTTTACATTTCCAGAGACAATTCTTGATTCACCAGTTAATTTCCACATCTTGTCATAGACGAATTTATTTCCAAATTTTTTAATCAAACTATCACTATTCCACTCAAATGAAACACTCTTAACAGGAACTCTCCATGTAAAATGAGTTACATCTTTCAATGCATAATCATTTGAACTGTTTACTTTAGTAAATCCCCATAATTTTAAGTTACCATTATCTACATTGTATTGCATTACTTCTTTAGCGAAAAAGTTCTCATATTTTTCATATTCTTCGTTCTGTTGACTCATTGCATCTAAGAATATTTTATCCCCTATCTCAAGAGAAGCAGAGGTTGATGTTCCTCCTAAAGGTTCAATATAGTAACTATGAACTCCTTTTTGTGTTTTTAATTTTAAAGTTTTATTCATTTCTTTTGATGTCATTTTTCCTTTCAGTCTTTTCCTAACCAATTTTCTAAATTTCTCTCCTGTCATATCCTCCCAAATAGATTTAGCAACCTCCTCTGATGGAAAAGTATTTACTGTTACATAAGTAGCACCTTTTGCAAGACCACCCTTATTTTCATTAACCTTTAATAATGTCCATCTTATCATCGTACCATCCTCAATATTCTTTTCATGAAATTCTCTCCATATTTGTTCAAGTTTAAGATAATCACTTTCCATACCATCATTAATAATATGGAAGTCAACAGAGGATACAACTTGTGAAAACGAGACATAAGGAATTAAAATTAGAGTAACTAGTATTTTTTTCATTTCAAATAATTTATGATTAGTTTCTAAATGTATTAAGGCTAGTTTTAAAAAGCAAGTAAACTACTATAACCATTTACAAAAATCAGAGGGCTAATTCTATTATTTGATGAGCATTCAAAATATTCAGGCATCGAGGCGTTAAGTCTTTTATTAGGACCTCGACTTTTTATTAAACTTCTAAAATGCAATTCCAAAACCAATATTACCAACTAACATTCCACTTTTCGAAACTCCATTAATTCCAGGGATGTCCTCGCTAGCGAGCTCCGTATGGTTGGGATCGGAATTGTCTGTGGCCCTAAAGGTCACAGCCTTTGGTAAATTACCAAATCCATATCCCATTTCAATTCTGAAGTAAAAAATACCGCCTGTTTTCAGTCCCAGTCTAAGATTAGTCGTTCTCAGATCCACTTCCCCATTCCCAAAACCTCTGGAGCCATTCTTCAAAGTAATGTTTATAAAATTTGCATTATAACTCAGATTGGAGTGACTCACTCCCACATAAAGTCCTTTCCCTTTTTCTTTGATGAAGTAGGATATACCCCATTCAGAAAAACGAAACTCGGCTTCCTTATTGTAATCCACATAGGAATATTGAGAGTAATCGAAGTAGGGCGCAAAGTGATTGTCAAAAAATGGCAGGGTATATTGTACGCCAACAACAACCATGTAGGGAAAGCCAAACTTTAAACCCCCTGAAACTCTTTTGATGTCATTTTCAACGGACAATGAGTCTTTTTCTAGGGGATAAGCCACAAACTCGAACTCCTCTTTATTGTTACTAAGTCCGAATAGTGGAACAATCAAAAAAAGGAAAAATCCTTTTTTCAT
This sequence comes from Flavobacteriaceae bacterium UBA3159, assembly GCA_002364535.1. Classification (GTDB taxonomy): domain Bacteria; phylum Bacteroidota; class Bacteroidia; order Flavobacteriales; family Flavobacteriaceae; genus UBA8316. The sequence goes on from DEYL01000002.1 coordinate 7,063, forward strand.
CACAATTTTTGATTACAATATATAAAATTCACAAAAATCAAGTGCTGTTCTGTTGATAGGGAGGGGAATGGATTATTGATAAAGATTATGATTGTATAAATTAAAATAATTAATTCACAATGACTTATAAATGATTATATATTAATATTGTATATAAAAAATTTGTTTATACAATAGTTTGTTTTAAAAACTTGATTTCCTTCGCCCTACCACAGTCGGATTAGTTTTTTCGTTTGATTTGTTATGGTTATTTGTTTTGAGTGGTAGGGCTAAAGGAATCAAACTTTTATAACACCTTTATAAATGAATTGATCTATAAATCCCTTTTTTACAAAATCTAGGTCTAAAACCCCCACAAGTGGTAGGGTTCACAACCTTAATTTGTTACTAAAATCATTTTTGGGTAATTTCTATTTTATCAGTCAAAACAAGATAAATCGGTACAAGAGGTAGTATAGCTAAGATGATGTGAAAGTATTGGGCAACATCAGGAACATCACTAACCCTTACAATATAGATGCCAAATAAATTAATCAAACTCAAGCAGACATATATTTTTACTGCCGCAGACTTTGCTACTTTACTTCCATCATATGGCAGTTTATTCGGTATGGCCAAAGAAATTTGGATCAACCACATAAATGCAGCAGCCAAATGAATGGGTGCCGGATCCTTTGCAAAAAAACTAAATTCGGAGGCCACGACAACCAAGCCGAAGAGAAAATATCCCAAGTTGAAAAACACTCGATTTCTTTTTAACAGTCCATAGAGCGAAATAAGCACGCAAACAGAGGCAATAATAATTTGTGGTAACATAGAAATTGATTTTTGGTTTATTACATTAATATACAAAATTAAAATGGTAAGTTCCTATGCGCTCAGTCCCAATTCCGGTCACCTCAATTTATGATCATAAAGTATTGATCAAAGAGCGGAGCCCCTTGTTTTTTTAACACTAATTCCTTTCAAATTAGATCATTGTTTTTTCCAAACAATAAAACTGAAAAAATCTTCCTATTTTAGATTCAATAGTATTGACTTTTTTTCAACAAAGCATTAAAAACTAAAATAGAAATGTGGTCTAAAATAAAATACCTATTTAGAGGATTATTACTGATTTTGTTATTATCGGCTTGTGATTCAACAACCGATAAAAACCCACAATACCTTTTCAAGGCCAGTCTCTTGGTCAAAGAAAACCATACTTGGTATAAGGCTTTTGTATATTTTGGATCGCTGATCGAAGAGCGTTCCGGCGGGCGAATGAAATTGGAAGTTTACCCTTCGGAACAATTGGCCAAAGAACTCGAAGCCATTCGTTTGATCAGGTCAGGAGTCGTCGACATGACTATATCTGCAGGCTCTCTTACCAACTTTGCAGAGATACTCACCTTTTCGGACATGCCTTTTTTGCTCAAAGACACCATTGCCATGCACAAACTCATCAACAGTCCTATTGGGAAGCTAATCGAAAGGGAAATGATCGAAAAAATCGGAGTTCGTCCAATGGGCTATTTTCAGAGAGGGGAACGACATTTGACCTCCAACCGCCCCATCAAGCATCCCGATGATTTGCAGGAATTAATCATTAGAGTTCCCAACGCTCCCTCCTATGTGGTGGCTTGGAAGGCGCTGGGAGCCAAACCAACACCTATGGCATTTTCAGAGGTGTTTTCTTCCCTTCAACAAGGAACGATAGAAGCGCAGGAAAACCCTTTTGCCATGATAAAAAATGCCGGTTTTAGCGAAGTTCAAAAATACCTCAACCTTACCGGGCATCTCATCACTTGGGGATATCCGCTGGTTGGTGAAAAACAATTTCAAAGTTTACCAGAAGACCTAAAAACTATTTTTTTGCAAGCAGCAAGGGAAATGCAAGCTTATGAGCATCGATTATTTTTAAGTAATGAATCCAAAGTTCAAAAACAATTACAAGATCAGGGAATGATTTTTGTTGAAGTGGACAAAATTGCATTTATGGAAAATGGCGAAAAAGCCGTTTATGAAAGTTTATCATCGGAGATGCAAGAGGTTTATAAATCCATAAAAAAAATCACCCAATGAGTTTCAAAATCTTTTTATCAAAGTTTTTAAAATATGGAACCCTTATAACTAGCCTTGGATTTGTCATTACCGTATCACTACAGATCTTCGCGCGATTTTTTCTCAGTGATGTACCCCCTTGGACCGAAGAGGCATCAAGAATTTTATTTATATATGCCATAGCATTTGCCAGTGGTTTGGCCTATCGGGGTAATTATTTTGTTTTTTTAGAAGCATTTTACGCTGGTTTTTCTCAAAAGCTTAAAAAAACCATAGACCTGGTATCACCACTTGTGAGCCTACTATTGTTCGGATTTTGTGCTTTTTACACACTGCCCATGCTCGAGATGGGACTAGATGAAAATTCCCCCACACTTCAGATCATTATGTTCATTCCTTTTTTAAGCATTTTGATTTTGAGTCTTTCCATTAGCTACTTTAGTTTTTTGGCCTTTTTGAAAAAAATTAAATTTTGGAAATCATGATATTACTATTGATCACTGTTTTTATCGTTTGTCTTTGCTTTCGATTTCCCATTGCATTTTCCTTGGGCTTGTCATGTTTGGTTTACTTTTTTTTCAAAGGAACTCCACTGGTGGTAGTTCCCCTCAAGATGTATGCCGGCATCGATGTTTTTGTTTTACTGAGTATTCCAGGTTTTATTATCGCAGGGAATCTGATGAACCAAGGGGGGTTGACCGATAAGATCATCAATTTTTGTAATCATCTTTTGGGGCATATTAGGGGTGGACTTTCCTATGTCAACATCAGTGCTTCCATGCTTTTTGCCGGAATCTCCGGAACAGCCATCTCCGATACCGCTAGTTTGGGTGCTGTGATGATTCCTGCCATGAAAAAAGAAGGATACGACAGTGATTTTTCTTGTGCCATTACCGCAGCCTCCTCAACCGTAGGGCCCATTATTCCTCCCAGCTTACCCATGATTATTGCCGCAACATTGAGCGGACTGTCCGTAGGAAAACTTTTCCTTGCCGGAGCCATCCCCGGCCTGATGTTGGGCTTGGGACTGATGCTGGTCGCCTATTTTGTCGCTAAAAAAAATAATTACCCCAAACACCAAAAAAGCTCAATTTTGCAAATTTTAAAAAGCTTTACCGATACATTTTGGGCCTTGTTGATGACCTTGATCATTCTATTTGGGATCATTGGGGGAGTATTCACTCCCACCGAGGCCTCTGTTGTAGCGGTACTATATGCGTTGTTTATTGGAACATTTGTCTATAAAAAACTCAACCTCAAAAATATTTCTGTTGTCATTTTAGATTCCATGAAAACCACCGCATCCCTTATGATATTGGTCGGTTTTGCCAATTTGTTTGGATTCATCCTCATTACCGAACAAATTCCACAACGTATCTCCGAACAGATTCTTTTATGGACTACTAATAAATACGCCGTTCTGTTACTGATCAACTTATTGTTGATATTGGTCGGAACCTTTATGGAAACCATCGCGGCACTATTGATCTTATTTCCAATACTGCTCAAAGTGGCTATCGAAGTAGATGTTGAACCCATGCACTTTACCGTCATTGCAGTACTCAATTTAATCATAGGACTAACGACACCTCCCGTAGGGGTATGTTTATTTGTAGCTTCCAGTATCGGTAAAACTTCCATTGGAAAAGTCAGCAGGGCAGGCTTGCCTTTTCTGGCGGTCAGTCTTTTGGTATTGGTATTGGTATCCCTTTTTCCCGAACTCTCCCTTTTTCTTCCAAAATTGATTATGGATTAGGATTTTACCTAATTTTTTACACTCGACAGCAACTTATAACGGGTTGAATTTTTATAAAAAACAAACCCCCACATAAAAGTGCAGGGGTTATAAGGTCTAAATATCATTGGACTTATACGAAGCAATTGATTCGCTTGAATTATCCTTTGGGTTTTAGATAAGTAAAAATAGCCAATCCAAACATAACGAAATCAATAGCAAAATCGGGAAGTCCCATTTGGGTCAATGGAGAGCTGGCCATATAGTAAAAGCTACCAAACAAGGGCAGGTAGGCAATTATAAAGGCCAATAATAATTTTTTAGCATCCTCAACCGGCAAATTGCGGGAAAAAAGAAACATCAATCCAATCATCAAAAATGCAGGGGTAATGGCGTACTGAAACATAACCGCCAATTGACCTGCTTCCTCACCTACATTGAACATCATGTCTATAGAAGAATCAGCCAATAAGCTATAAAGAATGGATTGGAGTACTTGGAAGGCTCCTATAATTGTTAAAGTTAATTTAGTTTTCATTTAAAATTCATTTTGGTTTAAAATATAGTGTATTGATCCCTCTAAGATATATGAATATTGTAAGTTATAAAATTACTTGAGCTATATGGCTCTGTTCTTGGGCTTCTTGTTTGGAATTCTTCCAAAATTTCCGGAACCATCATAGTCAACAGTATCCGTTTCAATTTTAGATCGCGAATGCGCCTTAACCTCTTTGTTGTTAAAAAAGATACCCAACAAAAAGAGAAAAAATACAATGAGGCCTAGTGCAAAGATGATGGAAACACTCATTGTTTAGATATTTGTTTTATATAAGCTCCAGCTGCCAAAATCGAGGGTACCCAAATACCCACGTAAAGCCCTTCTTGTTGCTGACCATTGAACCACAGGTATACCGAAAATAGAAAGCTGACAAAGGCAGCCGCTAAAATCAGGTAGTCAGACCTTTTCATTATTCCTCAGATTCTTTAACCCGGAAGAATTCCTTGTCTGATTCGATCCATACAAAATCACTGGTCACCTTTTCGGTTTTAGGATTGTAAAAAACCTCTAAGTATTTGAGCCTTTTGATATCCTTCACCTTGACCTGTGCAACAAAGTTGTGGTAATGAAACTTATCAAAAGGGCTTATAAATGAAGTATAAGAATCCCAAATGATATTACGTGTATATTCTACATTACTGTAGGATGATTTTACAAAAGTCCGTATGGATTTATTGATTTCCTTGACGTTTACAGGTACAATTTCGCTATCCTTTAGGTTTTTCCTCTCCATTACATCAAGAAATCCTTGGTGTTCAGAAACGAAATTTTTCAATCCTGGTTTTTGTTCTTGATTGGAGATACCCAGCTCGATCAAGTCAGCGGCGTTGTCTTTCTTTTCCTCTTTTTCGTCGACCAAATAAAATTCTTCATCTTCTGCTATCCATTCAAAATCCCCTTTTACTTTCTTGACAAAAGGATTGTATATCACCTCCAGATATTTCAGACGATCCAAATCATTAACTTTCACTTGCGCTATAAATGTGTGAAAGTGATAAATTTCGGACGGACTCAAAAATGTTTTGTACGAATCCCAGATTATATTTCGGGTATACTCTACTATCTCAGGATAGCGTTCTTCGACAAAAAAGCGAATTTTTTTATTGATTTCTTTAATGTTTATGGGAGTAATCTCTCCGGCTTCATTTTCTTCAAAACCTTCGTGTTCAATGATAAAATCTTCGATTTTGACACGTTGCTCCTGAGCAGATACTGCAAAGGTGTAAAGTAGAGCGAATGATATGAACAAAGAAAAGATGCTAAACTTCATGATCGTTGATGTTTTTTAATTTTTATAAATATAATAAATATCAAAATGAGTTATGGAAATCACCTACTTTAATTGGAAAAAAAGCGGAACAAGTCATTCCCGTTGGCATAAATGACCAAAGCCAACAGAAAGAAAAACCCTACCATTTGAGCATATTCCATGAACTTGTCATTTGGTTTTCTTCCACTGATCATTTCATACAACAGAAACATCACATGACCTCCATCCAATGCAGGAATGGGTAACAGATTCATAAAAGCCAGAATGATTGAAATAAAAGCTGTACTAGCCCAAAAGGCCCTCCATTCCCAGCTAGAAGGAAAAAGACTTCCAATGGCACCAAAACCGCCCAACTGTGAGGCCCCTTTCTTGGTAAATACATATTTGAATTGAGCTACATAGTCATAAAGCGTCCAGTAACCATAACTAAAACCTTCTGTGATACTTTCGGCCAATGAGAGGTCTACTTGAGTGATTTTAATCGAATTTTTGGGGATGACCCCCATTTTACCCTCAGCATCCAATACCATATTGAATGTGTCTCGAATCTGATTACGTTCGACCACATATTGAACCGATTGGTTGGCCTTTTCGTTATTGAAGTCGCGCAGTTCTAACCAATCTTCTATTATGAGGTTATCAGCAGCAATAATTTTATCTCCCGCCCTAAAGCCGGCTTTGTAAGCATTTCTGTCGGTAAAAACACTGTCTATCTCAGCGGGAAAACGCGGATATAAAATGCTCATTTGACCGGATGTAAACATGCGGTCACCAATATTTTCGGGTATTGCTAGGTTGACCCTACCACCATTGGCACGTTCTACTTGTACCTCTTTGACAGATCGAATCAATAACATTTTGTTGATGTCTAGCGCCACCTCAAGGGGTTTGCCATTGACCGAAAGAATTTGATCCCCTTTTTTAAAACCGATTTCTTTGGCCAATGGTGAAACACCCAAACCTAAGGGCATGGCGCTGTTGGGTAAGATATTTTTACCCCAAACAAAGAGGATCATCATATAGATGAGAAAGCCCAGGATCAAATTGACCGTAACTCCACCCAGCATAATGATCAATCGCTGCCAAGCGGGTTTGGTGCGAAATTCCCATGGTTGTGGAGGTTGTTGCATCTGTTCCTTGTCCATGCTCTCATCGATCATCCCCGAGATTTTGACATAGCCCCCCAATGGTAACCATCCAATCCCATAGACCGTGTCTCCAAATTTCTTTTTAAACAAAGCAAATTTTACGTCGAAGAACAGAAAAAACTTTTCTACACGGGTTTTAAAGATTTTGGCAGGGATAAAATGACCCAATTCATGTAATACAATAAGAATTGACAAACTGAGCAACAGTTGAATCCCCTTCATTAACATAGGTTCCATAGCATATAAATTTTGGAGACCAAAAATACCACTTTTAGCCACATTCAAGACCAATTTCGACAAAAACCTTTGACGTTAATTTTTTGTGTTTTTTATAACTTATCTTTGGGCAAGCATGGGAATCTTAAAAAGATACAGAAAATTTTTGGGTGTATTTGCGGTCATTTCAGCCATCATCTTAATGTTGTTTTACAATGCATTGTTGCCTACCAAAAAACTACCCGTCTACCAACCAGCCATGGTCAATTTTGAATTGGTGGACAGTACCATACAGCATCAAAAAAAATTCCATAGTATTGCCGATTTTTCACTGATCAATCAAAACGGTAAAACCATTACTCAAAAGGATTTTAAAGGGAAAATTTATGTGGCAGATTTCTTTTTCACCACCTGTCCCACCATCTGTATTGCCATGACGGACAATTTGGTTAAAGTTCAGGAAAAAATAAAAAATAATCCCCATGTGATGTTACTTTCCCATTCGGTTACACCTAAGATCGATACTGTGGCTCAACTAAAAAAATACGCCCTCGAAAAGGGAGTGATCGATCAAAAATGGCATTTGGTGACGGGCGATAAAAAAGCAATCTATGAACTGGCCCGAAAATCCTACTTGGCAGTCAAAGAGGACAGCGATGGGGGGAACTTTGATATGATTCACACGGAAAACTTTGTACTGGTTGATCCTGATCGGAGGGTAAGAGGTTTTTATGATGGAACAGATGTTGAGGAAATTCAAAGATTATTGGAGGAATTGAAGATTTTGATCCAAGAATATTTTCCTTTCTAAATAAACGTTACTTTCTCCGCCCAAATTGACCAAAATTTATAATTTTGTTTTTTTAAAATCATTCTAAATAATGTTCCCACTCGATCAATTAGCACTTGGACAAAGAGCAATCATCAAATCAATAAAAACCGATTTTTTGCCATTAAAATTGATTGAAATGGGATGTCTTCCGGGCAATGAAATTTCGCTTCTCTATCTGGCTCCATTTCAAGATCCAATGTATTTAAAAATTGACGAAGCTCACTTGGCCATCAGAAAGGAGGTTGCCCGTTACATTATGGTAAAACCTCTGAAGGATGATTAAAAACATCAATGTTGCCCTGATAGGAAATCCCAATACAGGAAAGACTTCCGTCTTCAATGCACTCACAGGATTGAATCAAAAGGTGGGAAACTATCCAGGGATCACTGTAGAAAAAAAACAGGGCATTTGCCGATTGGATCGGGTCACCAAAGCTAGAATCCTTGATCTACCGGGTACCTACAGCCTAAATGCTTCTTCTATGGACGAGAGCGTGGTGGTTGAATTACTTCTCAATAAAAACAATCCCGATTTCCCGGATGTCGTTGTGGTGGTGGCCGATGTAGAAAACCTCAAACGCAACTTGCTATTGTTCACCCAAATCAAAGATTTGGAAATCCCCTCGGTATTGGTGATAAATATGTCTGATCAGATGCAAAGAAAAGGCATCAAAATTGATTTGGAAAAGCTAGAGAAAAAACTCAACACAAAAGTAGTTTTGATCAGTACACGACAAAATTCGGGGGTAGACCAACTCAAACAAATTCTGGTTGATTATCGATCCATCCCTTCGACACTGATATTAGACCCCACTAACATTGATCAGGATTATTTTGAAAGCTTGGGTAAAGCTTTTCCCAATCAATCACTCTACAAACTTTGGTTGGTAATCACTCAGGATATCAATTTCACCAAGCTTGAACGTCAAAAGGTTCCCGATACAGCGCAGTTCAAGACCCAACCCCAATCCTACCTCAAAAAATTACAACAGCGAGAGACCATCAAACGCTATCAGACTATCAATCAAATCCTGAAGGAAACCTATAGGGTAAACCTAGATGAGACAACCGATCTAAGAAGTAAATTGGATAATTTATTGATCCATAAATTTTGGGGTTATGTCGTCTTTTTTCTGATTTTACTGACCATTTTTCAGGCCATATTTGATTGGAGCAGTGTGCCTATGGATTTTATTGACAGTAGTTTTGCTCGCCTAGGTGAATGGACCAAAGCCCAAATGCCAGCGGGTATATTGACTGATCTGATTGTCGAAGGTGTCATTTCTGGTTTGGGTGGAATCGTGATTTTTATCCCTCAAATAGCCTTTCTGTTTTTATTCATTTCCATCTTGGAAGAAACCGGATACATGAGCCGGGTGGTATTTTTGATGGATCGAAGCTTAAGAAAATTTGGCTTAAGTGGAAAAAGTGTGGTTCCTTTAATTTCCGGAACGGCCTGTGCTATTCCGGCGGTAATGGCCACCCGAAACATCGAAAACTGGAAGGAGCGCTTGATCACCATCCTGGTGGTTCCATTTACCACATGTTCTGCACGCCTGCCGGTTTACATGATCCTTATTTCTTTGGTCATTCCCAATGAGAGGCTTCTGGGAATCAGTTATCAGGGCCTAACCCTAATGGGACTTTATCTAATAGGCTTTTTAATGGCCATTGTTTCGGCTTCCATTCTCAACCGTTTGCTTCAATCTACTAACAAGTCTTATTTCGTAGTGGAGATGCCCAACTACAAACTCCCCTTGCTGAAAAACGTGGCGTTTACCGTTTGGGAAAAAACCCGATCTTTTGTTGTAGAAGCCGGTAAAATTATATTGGCGATTTCCATATTGCTTTGGTTTATGGCTTCTTTTGGCCCAGGGAAAAAATTTTCCAACGCCGAACAAATTGTAGCACATCAATATTTTAATCAAGTACTAAGCGACTCGGAATTAGAAAATAAAATTGCCTCGTTTAGGTTGGAAAATTCCTACATTGGTATTTTGGGAAAAACCATCGAACCAATGATTCTTCCACTGGGATACGACTGGAAAATTGGAATTGCTTTGATCAGCTCTTTTGCGGCTCGGGAAGTTTTTGTTGGTACATTGGCCACCATCTATAGTGTGGGAAGTGATGCCCAAGAGACCATAAAATCAAGAATGGACGGAGAGATTAGAAAAGACGGTACACGTCTGTTCAATTTGTCTACGGGTATTTCTCTAATGCTTTTTTATGCCTTTGCGATGCAGTGTATGAGTACATTGGCCATTGTCAAAAAAGAAACCAACAGCTGGAAATGGCCCAGTATTCAGCTTTTTTCTATGACCATCATTGCTTATATTGTATCTTTATTGGCCTACCAATTATTAAAATAATGGAGATATTACAATACATCATAGCGATATTATTAGGATTGTGGTCTCTCTATTATCTGATCAGAAAGTTTATACCAAAAAACAAAACCGCAACCGGTCAAAGCTGTGGTAGAGGTTGTGGATGTTGAACTAACACATTGTAATCCGAATTCGATTCATTACAATTAAGCGGAAATAGTAAGTTTTGTGAACATAACAAATATGTTCTGTAAAAATATTTCTATAAAACTTAGTTTAATACATTTTAAGTAAAAAAAGTGGAATATTCTAACAAAGTTTTAATCAAGGAATTGGTTAAAAGAATCTCTTTTTTATAAAACAGAAGGGATTAACACAAGCCCTTCTATTCGATTTAGCAGACATGGAGGAGTTGGCTGTAAGGAGAATTGAATTGGGTAAGATGAATCCAACTTTCAAAACCCTGCTGCGTATTTCCTAGGTCTTAGAAATTTCCCTTAAAGAGTTGGTTGATTTTCTAATGTCTTAACCTTGCTGCATCAAATGTTCAATCTCATCCGCTGTTTTGGGAATATTTTTCATCAGATTGATCGGAGGCCCTTTTTCTTGAGTAACCACATCATCTTCAATGCGAATGCCAAAACCTTCCTCTGGAATGTAAATTCCCGGCTCGACAGTGAGGACCATATTGGCATGTAATGGTTGGTCAACCAATCCATAATCGTGGGTGTCCAAACCCAAGTGGTGGGAGGTGCCGTGCATAAAAAATTTTTTATAAGCGGGTTTTTCGGGGTCTTGATTTTTGACAGTTACTTGGTTCAGCAGCCCCAGTCCGATCAATTCATCGGTCATGATCTGACCGATCTCTTGATGGTATTCTTTGATTAATATTCCAGGCACCAGCAACTCCATGGCGGCCTTTTCTACTCGTAATACAGCATCGTATACCGCGCGCTGCCTGGCGGTGAATTTTCCCGAAATTGGAACCGTTCGGGTCATATCACTGGCATAATTTCCATAGGTTGCTCCAACATCCATTAGTATCAAATCTCCCGATTGGCATTGTTTATTGTTGTCGATATAGTGCAAGACGTTGCAGTTTTTTCCGGAGGCAATGATAGGAGTATAGGCAAATCCATCAGATCTGTTTTTTAAGAATTCATGGGCGTATTCTGCTTCAATTTCAAATTCCCATACTCCCGGTTTGATGAAGGGTAAAACCCTGCGGAAGCCTTTTTCTGTGATGTCTATGGCATTTTTAATTTGGTCAATTTCCTCTGCATCTTTGACCGACCTCAGTTTTTGTAAAATAAAGTTGCTTTTTTCGTTAGGATGGCTTGGAAACTTGGCCTTGGCCCATTTGATAAATCGGTCTTCCCGGGTTTGGGTTTCGACTTTGGCCCTATAATGTTCGTTTGTATTGAAATAGAAAATTTTGGCCTTGTGGGCCAGTGTTTCAAACATTGCTTCAAAGTCATCTAGCCAGCATACAGTTTGAATTCCCGACAAACCAGTAGCTTGTTTTTGCGTCAGCTTTTGACCTTCCCATACAGCAATCAATTCATTGGTTTTTTTGATAAACAAAATTTCACGATGTTCAGGTTTTGGGGCATTGGGAAACAACAATAAAATACTTTCTTCCTGATTGATTCCACTGAGGTAAAAGATGTCTCGGTGTTGAGCAAAAGGGAGGGTGCTGTCTGCACTGATTGGATAGATGTCGTTTGAATTAAAAACCGCTAACCCCCCCGGCTTCATAGCCTGTACAAATCGATCTCTATTTTTGGAATAAAGATTGGAGGAGAGTGGACGGTAGCGCATCAGCCGATTTTTTGTATAAAAACATCTAAAATTATTAAAATTAAAGTGAGTGACATGGATTTCGAATCAGTTTGTTGAACAAAAAAGGGATTTCAGCACCTTATTTTGTCCATTTGTTCAACATAAGCTACATTGCAAAGTCAATCACAAAATTTAAGCACCTGGGCTTTTCTATTAAACGTTTATGGACTAATTTTGTTATGATAAACCAAAACTAATGATTACTACTACTATCGCCAGAAAGTTAGCCATGGCTCTTTCAGGGCTCTTCTTAATACTTTTTTTGGGGCAACATTTTACCATAAACATGACTTCGGTATTTAGTGAAAAAACATTTAATTTTTTATCCCACTTTATGGGCAACAACCTGGTGGTACAATTTATCCTACAACCTCTTTTAATTTTGGGAGTTGTTTTTCACTTTGTCATGGGTTTTGTTTTGGAAATTAAAAACACCAGATCGCGCAGTGTAAAATATCAATCCTACAAGGGATCAGCCAATGCAAGTTGGGTATCTAGGAATATGATCATATCCGGAATTGTGGTACTTTCTTTCTTGGGTTTACACTTTTACGATTTTTGGGTACCGGAGATTAATTATAAGTACATTGAGTTCCTCCCCCAAGATCCGGATCGCTACTATGGAGAACTGGTTCATAAATTTCACAGTCCGTTTAGGGTAGCCATTTATGCATTGTCATTTGTCTTTTTGTCATTGCACCTTTTCCACGGATTTTCCTCATCTTTTCAATCGATGGGGCTAAACAACAAATATACCCGCGGCATCAAATTATTTACTGTCGCTTTTTCGCTTGTCATTCCGGCAGGTTTTATTTTCATCGCAATTTTTCACCACCAAAACGGATAATTAAATGGCAAAGTTAGATTCGAAAATACCCAAGGGAAGTTTGTCCAAAAAATGGACGAACCACAAAAGTAAAATCAACCTTGTCAGCCCAGCAAACAAGCGTCTGATCGATGTCATTGTGGTGGGTACCGGTTTGGCAGGAGCATCTGCCTCTGCGACTTTGGCTGAATTGGGCTACAATGTCAAAACATTTTGTTTTCAAGATTCTCCACGTAGAGCACATTCGATTGCTGCCCAAGGGGGGATCAATGCCGCAAAAAATTATCAAGGAGATGGTGATTCTACCTTCCGACTTTTTTACGACACCATTAAGGGAGGGGATTACCGTTCCAGAGAATCCAATGTTTATCGTTTGGCAGAGGTTTCTACCAATATAATTGATCAATGTGTTGCCCAGGGGGTTCCCTTCGCCAGGGATTATGGCGGCTTGTTGGACAATCGCTCTTTTGGAGGGGTATTGGTTTCCAGAACCTTCTACGCTAAAGGACAAACCGGACAACAGTTATTATTGGGGGCTTATTCGGCAATGAACCGTCAAATCGGTCGTGGAAAAATAAAAATGTACAACCGTCACGAAATGATGGATCTCGTTTTAATCGATGGTAAAGCCAGAGGGATCATTACTCGAAATTTGGTCAATGGTGAAATCGAAAGGTACAGTGCTCATGCAGTGGTCATTGCTTCGGGAGGTTACGGCAATGTATTCTTTTTATCCACCAATGCCATGGGAAGTAATGTTTCTGCTTCATGGAAAATTCACAAACGCGGAGCTCATTTTGCCAATCCGTGTTTTACTCAAATTCACCCTACTTGTATCCCTGTATCGGGGGAGCACCAATCCAAGTTGACCTTAATGTCCGAATCATTAAGGAATGACGGTAGAATATGGGTCCCTAAAAAATTAGAGGATGTTAAAGCCATTAGAGCAGGAAAACTTAAAGCCACCGATGTTGTAGAGGAAGACCGCGACTATTATCTCGAACGTCGTTATCCGGCTTTTGGAAACTTGGTACCCCGTGATGTGGCTTCACGTGCAGCCAAAGAACGTTGTGATGCCGGCTTTGGGGTCAACAAAACCGGAGAGGCTGTTTATTTGGATTTTGCTGCAGCTATCAACCGCTATGGCAAAGAACAAGCCCATGTCAAAGGATTGGATGAAAATGATGCGACATTGGTCAAAAAATTAGGACAAGAAGTAGTCCGTGCCAAATACGGAAACCTATTCCAGATGTATGAAAAGATTGTAGATCAAGACCCCTACGAAACCCCTATGATGATCTACCCAGCAGTTCATTATACCATGGGCGGTGTTTGGGTAGATTACAATTTAATGACTTCCATTCCAGGTTGCTACGCTATTGGTGAGGCCAATTTCTCTGACCATGGCGCCAATCGGCTGGGTGCATCTGCATTGATGCAAGGTTTGGCCGACGGCTATTTTGTTTTGCCCTACACAATAGGAGATTATTTGTCCGATGACATCAGAACCGGGCCTATCTCTACAGACTCTCCCGAGTTTGAAGCAGCTGAAAAAGAAGTCAAAGATCAAATGAAGGCTTTTGTCAATAATAATGGCAAACACTCTGTGGATTATTACCACAAAAAACTTGGAAAAATCATGTGGGATAAATGTGGTATGTCCAGAAATGAAAAAGGCCTAAAAGAGGCCATCAGTGAGATCAAAACATTGAGAGAAGATTTTTATAAAAACGTAAAAGTTCCCGGAGGGTCAGAGGAGTTCAATGAGCAGTTGGCCAAAGCAGGAAGGGTTGCGGATTTCCTTGAATTAGGAGAATTATTTGCCAAAGATGCTTTGGAAAGAACGGAATCCTGTGGAGGTCACTTTAGAGAAGAATCCCAAACCCCCGAGGGAGAGGCGATGCGGGATGATAAAAATTTCACCTTTGTCTCTGCCTGGGAATACAAAGGAGAACCTTCCAATGCCAAGCTTCATAAGGAAGAATTAAAATTTAAAGAAATCGAAGTAAAAACACGTTCATACAAGTAGAATTTGATATAATGAATTATTCACCACAAAATCTTAACTCTTATCATATAGAAAGAGATGATAAAAATAATTTACTAAGTAAATGAATTTGAAACTTAAAATATGGCGTCAAGCCAACGCAGAAGCAAAAGGAAAAACGATTACATATTCCATATCCGATATTTCACCCGATATGTCTTTTTTGGAGATGATGGACATGCACAATGAGCAATTGATCCAACAAGGAGAAGATCCCGTAGCCTTTGATCATGACTGCCGAGAGGGTATTTGTGGAATGTGTTCCATGTTTATCAACGGAGAAGCTCATGGGCCTGACAGATTGGTAACGACCTGTCAATTGCACATGCGAAAATTCAAAGATGGAGATACCATCACTATTGAACCTTTTCGAGCCAATGCTTTTCCGGTTATCAAAGATTTGGCAGTGGATCGATCTGCCTTTGATCGTATCCAACAAGCCGGTGGTTTTGTCAGTGTCAATACTTCTGGAAACACCCAGGATGCTAATGCCATTCCCATCGACAAACACGATGCCGATAAGGCTTTTGATGCTGCTACCTGTATTGGTTGTGGTGCATGTGTTGCCAGTTGTAAAAATGCCTCGGCCATGCTTTTTGTTTCGGCCAAAGTTTCCCAATATGCCCTTTTACCCCAGGGTAAAGTTGAGGCCACTGACAGGGTTTTGAATATGGTGAATCAAATGGATGAAGAGGGTTTTGGGAATTGTACCAACACAGGAGCTTGTGAGGTGGAATGTCCTAAGGGAATCTCTCTAGAAAATATCGCCAGAATGAATCGGGCGTATTTGACCGCTTCATTAAAAGGCTAAAGTCCAATATTATGCGCTTCCGCCTTAGGATTTTGACGGGGTTTTTGTTGGTCCTAATCTTATCCAATTTTTCCTGCAAGAACCACGCTGTCAATATTGATATTTCGGGGGAGGTGATCAGTCCCCGAACGTATATAATTCCCCGAGCATATCAACCCATTGAAATTGACGGTAGGGAAGATGATCCAAGCTGGAAAAAAGCACCTTTTACTGAAGATTTTACCGATATCGAAGTGGAGAAAATACCCAATCAAAAGACACGATTGAAAATGCTTTGGGATGAGCAGTTTTTATACATCTACGCTCATTTGGAGGAAAAACACATATGGGCTTCACTCAAGGAGAGAGATACCATTATATTTTACAACAACGATTTTGAAGTCTTTGTCAGTCCCTCTAACAGCAACCATAACTATGGTGAGATTGAGATCAACGCCTTGAATACGGTTTGGGATTTATTACTGGATCGACCCTACAATACCAAAGGGAATCCGATTTTTAACTGGAACATTCAAAACCTAAAATCTGCCGTACACATTGAAGGCACCCTAAACAACGCTGAAGATATAGATGAATACTGGTCGGTAGAAATAGCCATTCCCATGGGAGCACTTATAGAACTGAAACGCTCGCCTAAGGGAAAACCTAAAATCGGGGAACAGTGGCGTATCAATTTTTCAAGGGTACAATGGAATCATGACTTGATTGACAACCGCTATTATCGTAAAAAAGAAAATGGAAAACACCTTCGTGAAAACAATTGGGTATGGTCCCCACAGGGAGTTATCAACATGCATTTACCCGAACATTGGGGGTATATTGAATTTGCTGAATCCACTAATATAAATGAACCGTTTATTCACAAAACCGATCCCGAAATAGAACAAATTACTTATGCGGTATTTAGAAAAATAGCTTACGGAGATTACAAATTTTTGAGAGATAATCCACCTGGAAAAATTACTCCTATTCAACTTAGTGGATTGGATGACCGAAAATTGAGAATTAACCTGTTGAACTCCTACACGGGTTTTGATCTAGAAGTATTTGATCAACTGAATGGAGCAGTCTATACCATTGATGAAAGAGGATATTTAAACCGCCCTTAAGATAAATAAACACTGACCGAATTTTGAGACTACTGAGTCTCACTTTGGTTTCTTTGACTTTCCACAGGAAACTGATATTAACAAAATCTCATTAGATTTTCTACTGATCTTTGCCCTAAACATATCCTGATAAAACCTGAATATAAAGTTCTGACATGCACCCTTATTAATCGTCCTAAATATAAAAATCTGTTACAAAAGGTATTTTGGATTTGGGTAATACTTTAAAGGGATTGGCGGTCAATTTCAAAACGCTTTTAGATTGAGGATATAGTGAAAGAATTGAGCCCAACAATACACACAAAATAAAAACCAACCTATGTTTAAAAACACATCTATTTGAACGAACAAATTTTTTAGATCTAAGTAAAACTAACGAAAAAAAACAAGGATTAAATAAGAGAAGAATTTGGATTTTTCGATGCGTGCCAGGGAATATTCGAGATCAATCCCTGAGTTTGCTATATTAGATAAATCATTGTGTAAATAAATTCGACTTTAATGATTATTTAGAAAAACATTATTATGAATTCCAATAAAAACAACATTTCTCGTGCTGACTTTTTAAAAACCTCATCAGCAGCACTGGGAGGAGTGGTTACCCTATCTCATTATGCTTGTTCGGGAGATATTAATTCTCTAAAAGAAATAATAATTCAAGGGAAAACCAATTATAACTTGGTGGTACCCAAACAAGCCGATGCCAGGGAACAAAAGGCGGCACAGCAACTGCAATTTTATTTATCTAAAGTATCAAAAGACCTTCAAGTGGTAAACGAAGAGAAATACAGCGGTGAAAATGCGATTTATTTAGGGAAAACGGCCTTTGCTAAAACCTTAGGGGTTGATTCAGTTTTGTTAGAGGAAGACGCCTATCTTTTTAAGCGATTGGACAACAACCTGATTATTGCCGGAGGAACAGAAAACGGCTTACTCAATGGAGTTTACTCCTTATTAGAATTTTTTGGTTTTAGGAAATACAGTGCTGACGACCCTCTATTGCTTCCAGGTACAAATGCTTTCAGCTTTCCGAAAGATGAGCTCAAAATGCCCAGAATCAAATACCGAACAACAAACTATTACGATGCAAGAGATGTTGATTATGAATCTTGGCACAAGCTCTCATCCACTGATTCCTGGGGTATGTTTGTCCATACTTTTGAGCTGTTGATTTCTGCCGAAAAATACGGTAAAACCCACCCAGAGTATTTTTCCCTTATTGATGGAGTACGGAATCCTGTTACCCAATTGTGTTTGTCCAATGAGGAGGTTTTTCAAACATTGGTCGCAGAACTCAAAGAGAGAATAGAAAAGAATCCAAAGGCAAAATATTGGTCGGTCAGTCAAAACGACAATGACAAATATTGTCAATGTGGCCCCTGTACTGCTTTAAACAAAAAATACGGGAATTTACCCAGTGGCTCCATGGTCTGGTTTGTCAATAAAGTAGCACTTGAATTTCCCGATAAGATCATCTCCACCTTGGCCTATTGGTATACCCGAGCGGCACCCAGCAACATTATTGCCGAACCCAATGTCAACATCATGTTGTGTAATATTGAAAGCACCAGAGAAAACCCGGTCTTTGATACCGATCCGGCCTTTACCAGTGATTTACAAGATTGGGGAAAAATGAGTCAGGACATATTGATTTGGGACTATAACATACAATTTGCAAATCCGGTGAGTCCCTTTCCCAACCTTCATACCATTGGCCCCAACATCAAGTTTTACATCCAAAATAATGTACGTGCGCTCTTTATGCAGGCCACTGGAAACAAAGGAGAATTTGGTCATTTGAGGGCCTACCTCATCACCAAGCTGATGTGGAATCCCAATGCGGATCCAAATGCCATTATCAACGATTTTTTGGAGGGCTATTATGGAAAGGCCGCTACTCCTATACGCAATTATATAGACAGCATGCGGGAAGCACTCTTGAATGATAAATTTCGTCTAAATATTTTTGGCGACCCCAGAGATGCGGTCAATAACTATCTGGCACCGGATAAGATGATCCATTACACCTACTTATTTGACAAGGCAGAAAAAGCAGTATCAGAGGATAAAGAAAAATTGACACGAGTCAAAGAGGCCAGGTTGCCCCTTTTGATTGCAGGAATACAAATTGCAGGGCAGATTCCTGTGGGGCAAAAGGGGAGTTTTTATACTACCGATGACAATGGAAATGTTATTCCCAAACCCGATATGAAAAATATGGTTCAGGAATTTGTGGCGGGCGCCAAAAAAGCGGGTATCCAGCGAATAGGAGAGCGAGCCGTTACCATTGAAGATTATACAGACAATTTCAAAAGAATGTTTGAGAAGATGGAACAAATGGATCAGTCGATTTCTTTTAAGAAAAAAATCATTCCCATTAGTGAACCTTCTTTTGGAAAAGAAAATTTTGCCCGCCTTACCGATGGAGTTTTTGGTGCTTTTGAATCTTGGCGATTCCCGGATAAGGATGCCAATTGGGTCGCTTTCAAGGGAAAGCATATGGATTTTATTTTGGATTTAGGAGCAGTGATGCCAATCAATAGCGTTGAGATGGATTTCCTCAATGTTCAGGCTCAGGCCAACTGGCACCAACTTATACTTCCCACATTTGTGACTTATGCTATATCTCAAGATGGAGAAAATTACATTGACCCAATACAGGTCGATAACCCCCACAATCCCAACCCGGCAGAAAACCCTGATATTGTAAAGTTGCCTTTTATGGCGTTCAAAGTAAACTTTGAGAACACCAATGCACGATTCGTTAAAGTTCATGCAGAGAGTGAATTGAAAATGCCCAACTGGCATATTAATGCTGGAAAACCAGCTGTTTTATATGCTGATGAGATTGTGGTTAAATAAAAACTTTAGAAAAGGGGTTATTATTGTGGCTTAACCCTAAAAATTTTCAACTTACAATAACCAGGAGGAGTATTCTGTATTTTTGTTACCTTGTATTATTAACGATATATATTTGATGTAAACGGAGCAAATTTGACTAAAAAAAACAAAACACTATATGTTGAAAATGAAAAAAATCTAAAAGAAACCTTTATCAAGATATATGAAGGGAATTTTGAAAGATTGATTCGTTATGCTTTCTCCATCATTAAAGAAAAGGGGCTGGCTGAAGATGCAGTATCTCAGGTTTTTGCCAACTTGTGGGACAAAAGAGATCGTTTACATAAAATTAAAGAAGTTCGATTTTACCTCAATACATCGGTAAGAAATCAGGCCATCAAAATGATGAAAAATAACGCTAAATTAAACTTATCAAAAATAAGCGACGAATTTACTGATCAGGTTGACATTGTAGACAGTATAGATCCCGAAAGTTTATTGATTGGTAAGGAATTAGCCAAAATAATTTCTAAAGTAGTTGATGAATTACCTACTCAAGCCAGTAAAGTTTATAATTTATCTAAAAATGGTAAATCCAATGGACAGATTGCACAGGAATTTGGAATATCAAAGAGAACGGTAGAAAACCATCTTTACAAAGTATTAAAAACACTTAAGGAGGCATTGGAAAAATATTTCGAATTAGAGAGTTGAATTTACATTTACTTTATCCTCAATCCATTACAATTTTCAAAAAGTATTTTTTATACAGTTGCTTTCTCTCGAAACTACATCAAGCTTGTTCATATCGTTTATATCAAACTATCAATGAATTTAAACAACATATAATCTAAATATTTCTTAATAAAATAAAGTTTTTGAGGAATTTATTTATCAAAAAAGGCTTATTAATGATATTTTAATAAAAATGTAATACTAACTGAGTAAATCTTTACAATAAAGACTCTATAATTATAAGTACCAATATTAAATGGAAAAACTTTTATACAAATACCTGATCAACAAGCTGACTAAGGAAGAATACAAGAATCTTCAAGCATGGCTTAAAAAGGATAAAGAAAACCTTAGGGTTTTTGAAAATATAGTAGGTGAGTGGAATTTGTCAAAAAGTTATGTTGACAATTCCAAAGAAAAAATCCTTGCACAAATTCTTGACCAGAACAATTCAATTGTTAAAGAATCAAGTGTTCAAAGGATATATTTTAAGGGGGCAATAAAAAAAATAGCCATAGCAGCAGCAGCTGTCGTCGCCTTATTTATCTTGAATGTATATGATTTTGGTTTCAACAGTAATGAAAGTTCAGTTGCTGAATCTTTTCAAACTATTGAATCTGGGAAGTCTAAAGCAATACTTACACTAGATGATGGTAAGGAAATCGATTTGCTGGATGAAAAAAATCTAAATTTGGAATCAGAAGAAACCAAAATTATTGGCGGGGGAAATTCCATCACTTATTTGCAGAAGACCTCAGATGCTAAAAAGCCGAAATACAATACCTTAAAAACGCCTCGTGGAGCTGAATTTTTTCTTACCCTCTCGGATAGTACTAAAGTTTGGTTAAATGCCGATTCCCAGCTTAAATATCCTGTAGTTTTTCTCGGGGACAAAAGAATAGTTGAATTGATCGGTGAGGCTTTTTTTGAAGTAACGCCCAATCGAGACAAATCATTTCAGGTGATTTCAGGTGATCAAACCATCGAGGTATTGGGAACCTCGTTCAATGTGACTTCCTATGAAGATGATGCTGAGGTTGTAACAACCTTGATTGAAGGTAAGGTCAATGTGAATCCAAGGTTTGGAGATAAAAAAAGTATTTTATTATCACCCAATGAGCAGAGTAAACTTAATAAGGAAACTGGTGAAATAAAGAACATAAAAGTCGATCCAAATCAGTTTATAGCTTGGAAGTCAGGGAAGTTTTATTTCCGACAACAGAAATTAAAAGACATTACTAAAGTTTTATCCAGGTGGTATGACATCGAAATCTTTTTTGTGAATTCAGATACAGAAAACAAAAGATTTACGGGGAGATTTAAAAGATATGAAGACTTTGATCATATTCGATCAATAATTGAATCGACAGAAGAAGTTAAATTTATTAAAAAAGGAAAAACAATTATTATTAAATAAAAAAAGGGAATGTTGCACCATTCCCTCTCAAATCTAGTACAATGTCTACAAAAACAATGTTTAACTAAACCATTCAAATTTATGAAAAAGTATGATGCTCCGGATGATTTCGGGACTAAAAATTTAATCCGAATTATGCGATTATCATTTGTCTTCTATTTTATTTCAATAACTCATGCCATCAGCGGCTATTCTCAGTCGGAATTATCAATCCGATTGAACAATGTTGAGGTGGAACAGGTAATTGATGAAATAATGAGTCAGAGTGAATATGATTTCTTTTACAGTGCTGAATTATTTAAAGATGTACCTAAGGTAACAATCAATTTTGAAAAAGTGTCTCTTGAAATTCTCTTGAAAAATATTTTGCCAAATAATTTCATCTTTGAGATTCGCAAAAAAGAAGTCATCATTAAGAAAAAACCCAAAACCCTTTCTGCTGTTTCAAATGAAGAAATAGAAACACAACAAATTAGAACCATCAGTGGGACGATCACCGATTCCGATGGAAATCCTTTACCTGGGGCATCTATTTTTGAAGAAGGCACAGCCAATGGGACAGTATCGGATTTTGATGGAAAATATACCATTGAATTGGTAAATGATGATGCAGTATTAAAAGTATCCTTCATCGGATTTGTTACCCTTGAGTTGACTGTAGGATCATCCGATAATATGGATTTTTCACTAATTGTTGAAGATTCGTATTTAAACGAAATTGTGGTTACAGCTCTTGGAATTTCTAGAGAAAAAAAATCACTTGGATATGCCGTCACTGAAGTTTCAGGTGATAATGTAAATACAATTAAAGATAATAACCTTGCTAGCTCATTATCTGGAAAGGTAGCTGGACTTCAAGTCAATAATTCAGGATCATTGGGTTCTGGCTCTGTAATCACAATTAGGGGTAATAACTCAATTACTGGAAATACACAAGCACTAATAGTGGTTGATGGTATGCCAATCAATTCCTCTATACCAATTACGTCCGATGGTGGTCAGCAAAATTCTGGAAGTAATAATGGCGGAGGTGGGCCTAGTTTTGAGCCTAGTATATCAGGTGGTGGTATTTCGGATATTAATCCTGATGACGTAGAATCAATATCAGTTTTGAAAGGACCTGGTGCAGCAGCACTCTATGGTTCAAGAGCGGGTAATGGAGTAATACTTATCACAACAAAAAAAGGTTCTCGTTCAGACAGATTAGGCGTTACTGTTAAATCAAACGTATATTTTGACAACCCTATGTTTTTACCAGACTTCCAAAATCAATATGGTCAAGGTTCCTTCGGAGCTGCTTATTCAGATCGTCAAAATGATTGGGGGCAATTCTCTTGGGGAGCTGCTTTAGATGGATCTCAACAGCCTTATTATGATGGTACAAATAAGGCATACAGTGCTCAAACTAATAACGTTGAAAACTTTTTTAGATCAGCCATGCGCTCAATAACTTCTGTTTCAATTGACAAAGGATCAGATGCCGGTTCTGTTCGGTTTTCATATACCAATAACTCGTCCGAGTCTATTGTAGAAAATTCGGACTTGAACAGTCATAACTTTAATTTAAGAGCAGTAGCTAATTTATCTGATAAATTAACACTAGATGCTAAGGCAACTTATTTTACTCAGGATGTAAAAAACAGAGCTTCAACAACTGGAGCTCAAGGTTTATTAACACATGTTTTTAACATGCCTAGAAACGTGAATATTGAAGATTTGCGGACCTATCAAGTGGATAATCCTGCAAGTCCAGCCGATTTCGCTGTTATACGGTATGCTGACGAATTTATCGGTAATCCTTATTGGATGGCTTATCATGATGAGACTAGAGTTCGCAGAAATAGATTTCTTGGCTTCACAAAAATAAACTACGAATTTACTAACTGGCTTAGCGCTTTTATTCGAATTGGGGCAGACATAACTAATGTTAGAGATAATAAAATTTACAAACCTGGTCATCACAATCGGCCATTAGGGGAATTGACAATTAGTGAAAGTTCATTTGGGGAATTAAACTCTGAATTCTTGGTCACTGCAAAACAAGACTTAACAGAAAAATTGAATTTTGTTGCTAATATAGGAGGTAATTTATCAAAAAGAACTTCGGAAGGAATGTTGGTTAGAGGGACAGACTTTAAAGTACCTACTAAGTTTTTCCTGAACAACATAAGAACTATTGGAGCAACAGAAGAGTCGCCACTGGCAATTAAGAAAGTAAGCTCTTTGTATGGGTCAATTAACTTAGCTTACGATAACTTTCTTTATATAGATGTAGCCTCGCGTAACGATTGGTCGTCCACATTAAGCAAAGACAATAGATCTTACATGTATAATTCTGCAAGTGTGGCTGCAGTAATTAGTCAATTTCTTGATCCTAACCAGGATTTTTTCAATTTTATTAAAGTTCGTGCAAGTTTAGCTCAAGTGGGAAATGATACTGATCCATATCAAATTAATCAGACTTTCAGTGTACCAGGAAATGGATATCTTGGACTTACTACACTTGGATTTCCGAATGTTAAATTAAATGATAATTTAAAAGCGGAAACAGTGACATCCTCTGAATTTGGACTAGAGTTAAGCATGCTTGACAACACACTAACCTTAGATGTTTCTGTTTATGATATGTCAACTGAAGACTTGATTTTTGATATTCCGGTACCTGCCGCAACTGGATTTCTATTTTCAAGAGAAAATATTGGTAAAGTTTCCAACAAAGGAGTAGAAATCGCTTTAGGCGCCTCCTTAATTAAAATGAATGATTTCTCATGGGATACCTCACTTTTTTACTCAAAAAACGAAAATACTGTGGAGGAGTTAACGGAAGGACTTGACAGTTTTGTGTACAACTCTTCATCAGACAATAATATTTTTGTTAAAGCAACAAAAGGTGGTAGTATAGGTGATATATATGGTAAAATTGTAACAGGAGAAGTAGATGCTACTGGTGCACCGCTCGGCTCAGATTCACCAACAGAGTTACTAGGAAACGCTCAACCCGATTGGCTCGGTGGATGGTCAAATACCATTAAGTATAAAGACTTTTCCATGAGTTTCTTAATTGACGCAAGAATCGGAGGGCAAGTTTATTCGCAAACATCAGCCGATTTGGACAGAAGTGGTGTATCTGAAAGAAGTTTGCAATACCGTGATACTGGGGTGACTTTGAGTGCTATTAACACTGGAACAGGTGCTGCAAATACTGAGAGTATTACTGGTCAAGAATATTGGATAGCTATGAGTAATATATCTGGTAACTATATCTATGATCAAGACAACATACGTTTAAGAGAACTTTCTATTGGTTATAATGTTCCTAATGTGTCTTCGATTGGACTTCAAAGCGCATCCATTCAATTGGTAGGTAGAAACGTATTTTTCTTATCTAAAACTGCTGATGATATTGATCCTGAAGCTATGCTCGGTACCTCAATTGGAGTTCAGGGTATGTCACACTATTCTATGCCTACTTTAAGAAGTCTTGGTCTTAATTTGACTTTAAATTTTTAATCTAACAATCAATAAAAAATGAAAAATATAATATTAATATTAACGGGTCTTTTATTGGTATTTTCAATATCATGTACAGACGATTATGATGAAATTAATCAGCAACCAGATGCACTTTCTGTTTCTGATGTAAGTGCTAAATTTTTTGTTACTACTCTTCAACAGAAACTTTACAGAGATAATGTGTTTGAATTGTGGTACGGAAGAATTTTACATTCAGACATGTTTGCTGGGCACTTTTCTGGTGGACACAGCGCATATGCCTGGGCTGGAGATTTTGCATGGAACTACTGGAATGCTTTAACAGACGGAGGTTCTTGGGGTCCTTATGCAGCATACAATAGCACGCTAACCTCTTACATGAATTTAGTAGGTGAAGGTGGAACATTGGAAAATGAACAGTATTATGCTCTTGGACTTGTTATGAAAAGTCTCTACTACCATGCATTTACAGATCAATTTGGTGCAATCCCATTTTCTCAAGCTTCTGATCCAGATATTAAACTACCTGTTTATGATGATCAAATTGATATTTATAAAGGTATAATTGCAGATTTAGACCAAGCAATTTCAATTATAGGAAGTAATACATCTACTGGTGAGGGGGTTAGTCTACTTGGTGAGAACGATGTTATTTTTAATGGGAACATGCAAAACTGGAAAAAACTTGCAAACAGTCTAAAGCTGAGGATTGCGCTTCGTGCCTACGGTTCACCAGGGGAGGACTTCTCTGCAACTGTAGCTTCTGAGGCAATTGCTTCAGGTGTTCTTGCCGACACTGATGCACTTTTAGAGGGTTATGCTGAAGAGACTGATATATGGGGTGGATCAACTTCTTATGGAGATGTATGGCACACTTGGCCAACTGCCCGTTGGAAAATGGCAGAACCTTTGATAAATATTTTAAAAGCAGATAACGATCCAAGATTAGCAATAATGTCAAAACCTATTCAAGGGGGCTCTGTCACTGTAAGCATCGTTCCAAGAGATGGTGAGACTGATGCACTTGTTCAAAAGCATTTAACTTTTCTTAAAAGCACATTGGATAATGCTGGGCTTGTTTTGGATACAGATTATACCTGGACAGAAACAGCTGATGAATTGACCATAACCGTGACTGAAGGTACTCATTATGTAGGATTACCTTCAAGAATGAATGCTAAACTTCAGAAATATTTTAATACTGATCTGTTTTCTGACCCTGCTGAAAACCTAACACAAAAGGTAAATCAAGGTAAACCTGTATTACCGTCAGTTATTATGTCAGCTGGTGATACTCATTTTATGATAGCAGAGGCAATACTCAGAGGACTTGCCTCAGGTGATGCTGCTTCATACTATCAATCAGGCCTAAGGAAGGCCATGGCGAATTGGGAAACTATCAGCGGTGTTTCTTTAGACGAAAGTAATATGGCAGCATTGACAGGAACTACTGAAGAACAGTTAGAAAAAATCGCTACTCAGCGGTGGATAGCTAACTACACTAATAGTCTAGAAGCCTGGGCAATTGTTCGCGATACAGGATATCCAAGTTCAGCCGTTAGTACGTCATCTGATGATGATATTATCAGCCTAGCAGGTCCTCTCAACGGTGCCTATCCCAATAGGTTGCGTTATGGTTCAGGAGTTTATAACTCAAATCAAGCTAATGTTGAAGCAGCAGTGGCTAAACAAGGTCCAGATGTAATGGCAACTAAATTATGGTTTGCTAAATAGTAGTAATTGTTTGTAAAAAAAGAAAAGCCTGTATTGATTTACAGGCTTTTTTTATGCCTCCTAATCCATAAAAGTAAATATTCGGAATAAAGTTTTTTTGACTAAATTGGTTTAAAATAATTTTAAATGCGCTTTTTACTTCTTAAGAACATTTGCTGCTTTTTAACCATAGCCTTATTTGCCAGTGGATGCAAGAACCGCATTCCAGATGAAATGGTCCACGAAATCTCAAAGTTACCTGATAAAATAGACTACAACTTTCATGTCAAGCCCATTTTGTCCGACAAATGTTTTGCTTGTCATGGGCCGGATGCAGGCAATCGAAAGGCGAATTTAAGGCTAGATTTCAACCAAAAACTCCTTGGAGATAATGTCCAACAAGTCCTTACTTTGGAAGATGTAAAATCCGAAATTCCCAATCGGTTGTTGTCTCAGGATCCAAAAATACACATGCCACCTCCCAAATCTCATTTAAGCCTCTCCGACCGGGAAATTGCGATAATTTTAAAATGGATGAATCAAGGAGCAGCATATAAGCCCCACTGGTCACTTATCCCGCTCTCAAAAGGTCAACTGTCCAAAATAT
Organism: Flavobacteriaceae bacterium UBA3159; assembly: GCA_002364535.1. GTDB lineage: Bacteria > Bacteroidota > Bacteroidia > Flavobacteriales > Flavobacteriaceae > UBA8316. The sequence goes on from DEYL01000002.1 coordinate 34,636, forward strand.
CGGGAGACTCATTTTTGGAAAATGAGATTGATTTTTTTACCAAGAAAAAATGGAATGAACACAATATCTCACCTTCCAAAAAAGCCACTAAAGAAACCCTAATTCGACGATTGAGCTTTACTCTTACAGGGCTTCCCCCCAGTTTGGATGAAATTGATGCTTTTTTGGTTGATGAATCGAGTGAGGCCTATGAAAAACTGATCGATCGATTGTTGCTTTCCCCTCACTATGGCGAGCGAATGGCTGCCGAATGGATGGACGTGGCACGATATGCAGATTCAGATGGATACTTGGATGATAAACACAGAAATTTTAGCCCTTGGAGGGATTGGGTAATCAATGCCTTCAATCAGAATTTGAATTATAAAAACTTTGTGACTCATCAATTGGCTGGAGATCTAATTCCCAATGCAGATCAATCCAGTAAAATTGCTACAGCATTCAACCGCCTTCATAAAAAAAATTCAGAAGCAGGGATTATCTTTGAGGAATACCGAACCGAGTACGTTGCTGATAGGACAGTTACTTTTGGCAAGGCATTTCTTGGAATGACCATGGAGTGTGCCCGATGTCATGATCACAAATATGACCCCATCAGTCAAAAGAATTTTTACGAAATCTCTAGCTTTTTCAACAGTACCAATGAAATAGGACACGCCGGATATGGGCCGGGACAGGTTGCAGGCCCTTCTATGCTTCTTACCAATAAAGAGCAACAAACTTTGATTGATTATATCAAAAATGATCTCAATTTTCAAAAAGAAAAAATTGCCCAAAACCTCACTCAAAAAGAACAAGTTTTTGAAAATTGGTTTGCAAATAAAAAAGAAGCCACTCAATACCTTGTAAAAAATCTCAACAGCGGGCTGGTGGCCCATTACCCTTTTGATGAATTTATCCCCAAAGCCAAATCAAAAGTATTTTTCAGCCCCAGTCGCATTCTTGGACAAAAAGCGGCAATCCTATCAGAACCTCTTATAAATAAGGGTCAGCATGGTGGGGGATTTTTTATGGAAGAGTATACAAATATAAAGCTCCCCGAAAAGATAGGTTGGTTTGACCAAACTGATCCCTTCACACTTTCCTTTTCTATCTATGCCGATCACAAAGATCAAGAGGCCATTGTTTTTGGTCATTGTGAGCAAATCAGATTGGGTCTTAAGGGGTATTCTTTCTTTATCAACGACAATAAGCTCAAGTTTGTTATGGCCAGATCATGGCCACAAAATGCCATTGAGATAGAAACCCTCCAACCTGTCGCGTCCAAAAAATGGAGTCAAGTTACCATCACTTACGATGGTAAAGGAGCTGTCGGGGGAATCCATTTATACCTCGACGGAAAAAAGATTGCCTTAAAAAGAAAAGGAGACGAATTGTATAAATCCATTTTGTTCGAGCCCGATATTCATACCTATGGATTTGAAGGTTTTAAGATGGGTTCCAGCCACAAGCTCAAGACTTTTGAAAAGGGCGGATTTGATGAATTAAAAATTTACGATAGGGAATTAACAGCCCTTGAGGTCGCCTATCAGAATGACCCAAGTGTTTTTGAACAACTCTCAGTAGCGGATTCATTCAAAGAAAAGCGTTTGTTTGAGGATTACTTTTTTAAAAATATAGAGCCCACTGGCCGGGCCTTAAATTTGGAATACCTCAACCTAAGAAAAAAATTAACTAAGGTAATAGATCCCATTCCTGAATTGATGATTATGGGAGATAGCAAAAGCCAACGACCAACCTATGTTCTCAACCGAGGGGTATATGATGATAGAGGGGAAGAGGTTTTTCCCAATACACCGGAGGTGATTTTGGAATTCGATGAAGAGCTACCCAAAAACCGACTGGGTTTATCCCAATGGCTATTTGATTTCAAAAATCCACTAACCGCTAGGGTTTTTGTAAACAGGATTTGGCAAATGCATTTTGGCAAAGGACTGGCAACCTCTACTGACAATCTTGGAAATCAGGGGAGACTTCCCACGCATCCTCAATTGTTGGATTGGTTGTCTAATTACTTTATGGAGAACAATTGGGATATCAAAAAACTCCACAAGAAAATTTTAAGTTCCGCCACCTTTCAGCAAGAATCCAAAATAAGGGAAGATTTGATAAATGTCGATCCCGAAAACTTACTTTTGGCAAGAGGCCCTTCCTATAGAATGTCGGCCGAGATGGTGCGCGATAATGCACTTAAAATCAGTGGACTTCTGGTGCCCAAAATAGGAGGGAAAAGTGTTTACCCCTATCAACCCGATGATCTGTGGAATTTGAGTGATAAAAAATGGAGATACCGATACCAACACGATAGAGGAGAGGGCTTGTACAGGCGCAGTCTGTATACTTTTTGGAAACGATCGGCTCCCCCTCCTTCCATGGTTATTTTTGATACACCCAATAGAGATTTATGTTCCGTAAAAAGAACATTAACCAGTAGCCCCCTCCAGGCATTGTTGCTATTAAATGATCCTCAATATGTTGAAGCCGCTCGGGTGATGGCTGAAAATTCTATCTTATCCAAAGTCGAAAACATGGATAAAAAATTAAGTGCTATTTTTAGAAAAATTACAGGAAGAGCAATAAATGACAGGGAATTAGAAACCCTCCAAAGATTTTATATTGAGGAAAAAGAAAAATTTTCTAAAAACCCTAAAAAAGCAGTAGCCTATCTTAAGACAGGGGAAAAACCAATCAATCGCAAGACCGGAGTAATTAATACTGCTGCTCTGGCCACTGTGATTAGTGGACTTATGAATACGGCAGAGGCCATATCTATAAATTAATTTCCTATTGATGGATGAGTTTTTAAAACATAAAAAGTATGGGACATCAAGAAGGGATTTCTTGAAAAAGTCATCATTGGGATTTGGATCCATTGCTTTGTCCTCCCTTTTATCTCCCACTTTTAGTTCAGCCCAAAACAGCATCCCTCAGATAAATCCCATGTCGGGGAGAGTCCCTCACTTTCTCCCAAAGGCAAAGCGAGTCATTTATCTTTTCCAGAGTGGAGGTCCCTCCCAGATCGAGACTTATGATTACAAACCGGCACTATCAAAATGGCACGGTAAGGAAATTCCAGCCTCTCTAAAGCAAACCCAGAGAAACTCTGGAATGGTGGAAGGCCAGTCCTCATATCCGCTTGTAAAATCCATCTATGATTTCAAACAATACGGACAGTCGGGAGCCTGGGTAAGTGAACTTTTCCCCTATACTGCAGGAATCGTCGATGAACTCTGTATCATCAAATCCATGTACACCGATGCCATTAATCACGAACCTGCGGTAATGTTTGTTCAAACGGGATCTCAGCTAACGGGTAGGCCTTCTATAGGGTCGTGGTTGAGCTATGGCCTTGGAAGTGACAATAAAGATTTACCCGATTTTATTGTACTGGTTTCCAAGTCCCATTCGGGAGCGCAACCGCTTAATTCTGCCTCTTGGAGCAATGGATTTCTACCTTCTCACCACCAAGGCGTACAATTGAGATCGGGAAAAGAACCCGTTTTATACCTTAACAACCCACATGGGGTGGATCACGGAGATCGAAAAAGGGCCATTGATTACATCAATGAATTGAACCATTTGCAATACGACAGTTGTCAAGACTCTAAGATTTTATCACAAATCAAACAGTATGAAATGGCCTATCGTATGCAACAATCTGTACCAGATGCCCTTAATCTGAAAGAAGAACCCCAACACATCTATGATTTATACGGTGAGGATGCTAAAATACCAGGAACATATGCCGCCAATTGTTTGCAGGCCCGAAGGTTGGCCGAAAGGGATGTCAAATTTATCCAATTGTATCATACCGGATGGGATCAACATGGAAATCTACCCTCACAAATCAAAAAACAAGCACAAGCCACAGATCAAGCCACCGCAGGATTGATCAAAGATTTGAAGCAAAGAGGATTATTGGAAGATACTTTGGTGATTTGGGGAGGTGAGTTTGGACGAACCAGTTTTTCTCAGGGAAGACTTACTGCCAAAAACTACGGAAGAGATCATCATCCAGGATGTTTTACCATGTGGATGGCTGGGGCAGGAGTGAAAAAGGGAATTGTATATGGAAAAACAGACGATTTCAGTTATAATGTCGTCGAAAATCCAGTACATGTTCACGATTTTCAGGCTACGCTTTTGCATCTTATGGGCATCAAACACGAAAAATTAACCTTCAAACATCAGGGAAGACGTTACCGATTGACCGATGTCCACGGTCATGTCGTGGATGATATATTGCTATAAAAATGGATTGGATATTGGACTGTAAGAATTAAATGTCATAATGGACTACAATATTGTAATCCCATTTAATTTATTGTTGGCCTACTAGGGCTCGAACCTAGACTCTTCTGAACCAAAATCAGACGTGTTACCAGTTACACCATAGGCCATCAAAAATGTTTTGCAAATTTATATTAAAGTTTTTTGTTGACAAACAAATCGATTTAAAAATCTCCTAAACTAAATTGAGCATCAAAAGGCTTATTTTTTTATTTAATTCATACATTCGTGAAATAAAAATTGCACATGTCCATCAGTTCTTTTCAATTGTGGAATCGAAGTTTTGGTTGGGGCGTATTCAGTCTTGCCCTATTGACCTTTGGCCTTACGGTCGAACCTACTGCTAGTTTTTGGGATGCGGGAGAGTATATTGCAACCGCAGCCAAGCTACAAGTAGGCCACCCACCCGGAGCCCCTTTGTTTCAGATGATAGGTGCTTTTTTTGCTCTTTTCTCCACTTCGTCCGAGAACATTGCACTTATGGTTAACTATATGTCTGTTTTTTCTAGTGCTTTTACTGTACTTTTTCTTTTTTGGACACTAACCTTGTTGATGAAAAAATTACCTACTTTTCAAACCCTTGACAATACTCCTGAGCGATTGACCTTTTTTGGAAGTGCTGCAGTAGGAGCCTTGGCTTTTTGTTTTTCTGACAGCTTTTGGTTCAATGCGGTAGAGGCTGAGGTTTATGCCATGGCTACTTTTATCCTCTCCTTACTATTTTGGTTGGGCCTCCGATGGGAACAGGATATGAACACCCCAAGAGGGGATCGCTGGTTGTTGTTGATTTCTTTTATTATCGGTTTGTCTTTCGGGGTTCACTTTATGGGACTACTTACCATTCCCGCCATAGGGATGATTTACTACTTTAAGAACACCCCCAAAGTAACCGTCAAAAGCTTTCTTCTGGCCAATGTGATCTCTGTCGCCATTCTACTTTTCATCTTTAAACTGCTATTGCCGACTACCCTTGCATTTTTTGGAAATTCAGAGGTTTTCTTTGTCAACAAGATGGGATTGCCCTTTAACAGTGGTACGCTGATCGCAGGCTTATGTTTTGTCTTGTTTTTTTATTACAGTTTACGCTATACCCAACGTCAAAAGTGGATCAATGTGAACACCGGTATTTTATGCATACTTTTTGTGTTGGTAGGTTTTTCCTCTTGGCTGATGATTCCCATTCGGGCGAATGCCAATACGGTGATCAATGAAAATTCGCCTGCCGATGCCCGTTCCCTTTTAGCTTATTACAACCTGGAGCAATACCCCGAAACACATTTATTCTATGGACCTCTTTTTTCTGACATCTATGCAGGACAGGATGAAACAGAACCTTATGTAGATGATAAGCCCAAGTACGAAAGAGACTATAAAACCGGAAAATATATAATCGTCAACCATTGGGAAAGGGCTAAAATCAATTCCAATAGTGAGCATCGAGGCTTTTTACCTCGACTGTGGAGTTCAGAACATGCAGGAAATTATATGAATTTTACCGGTCCACTAGAGTTTTCTATAGTACCGGAATATCAGAGTAATGAGATGTTGCGGAGCCGGGTAAATGAATTTAGAGAGGACATTCGAGACGGAGTTGTTACCGGAGATGACTACCACAAGTTTTTCAGGTCGCTTTCTCCCTATCTGGAAATTGAAAAACCTAGTTTTTGGAGTTCTCTACAATTTCTATTTCAATACCAAATCGGCTATATGTATTGGCGATATTTTATGTGGAATTTTACCGGAAGACAAAACGACATTGCCGGTACCTATAATGTTTTGAACGGAAACTGGATCAGCGGAATTCCTTTGATTGACAATCTACGCCTGGGCAATCAATCCCAAATTTCGGATGATGCGCGAAACAACAAATCTCGAAACACCTATTTTTTCCTTCCCTTTCTGTTGGGACTGATAGGACTGATTTTTGTCTATCAACAAGATCCTAAGTTTTTTTGGGTACTGTTGCTTTTCTTTTTATTTACGGGACTGGCTCTTAAGATTTATTTGAACGAGCGCCCTTTTGAACCTCGTGAACGGGATTATGCTTTAGTGGGATCATTTTATGTCTTTGCTTTGTGGATTGGCATGGGTGCTTTCTATCTGTCACAAAAGGTCAAGACTTGGATTAAATCAAAGGCTGTTGCCCCAACAGTAGTTGCCATCTGTTTTATGGCGGTACCATTGTTGATGGCCTTTCAAAACTGGGATGATCACGACCGTTCTGATCGTTATACAGCTCAGTCAATGGCCAAGTCTTATTTAGAGTCAATTCAAAAAGATGTAGGAGCCATGATTTTTACCATTGGAGACAACGATACTTTCGCCCTTTGGTATGCGCAAGAGATTGAGGGTTATCGCACCGATGTAAAAACGATCAACACCTCACTATTGGCAACAGACTGGTACATTGACCAGTTGAAAAGAAAAACCTATGAGAGTGACCCCATTCCTTCACAGATGACTCACCCGCGCTATGCCTATGGCATTCGGGATTATATCAAGCACGAGTCACTTTTGGACTCTGTTCGGTGGGATATCAAAGATTTTATGAACTGGGTCGCCAGTGATCACCCCAGAACAAAATACAAAAGCCTTTTGGAACAGACAGGGGAAGATCCCCGGAGGTTCCCTAAAGGCACGCAGGAAATGGTCTTTTATCCCACAAATAAAATAAGGGTAATGGTCAACAAAGAAAACGTATTGAGCAGTGGTGTGGTAAAATCTGAGGATGAAGCACTTATTGTTCCATATATCGATATTGATTTACCCGAGGGTGGAATGACCAAAAATCAGATTATGATGTTGGATATTTTGGCCAATAACGATTGGAAAAGACCCATTTATTTTACCGGAGGCAGTTATGCCGATGCCGAATACATATGGATGAAGGAGTACCTGCAATTGGAAGGATTAGTTTATAAACTGGTCCCTATCAGAACTCCCCAAAACACCCAGAATCCATACATTATGGGCCGCTTGGACGCAGATTTGATGTATGATATCGTCATGAATTGGAGTTGGGGAAATTCTGAAAGTCCGGAAATTTATCACGATACAGAAACCAGAAAAAACAGTATTTCCTTTAGAAGTAATATGGCGCGCTTGGCCGAAAAATTGATTGAGGGAAACAAAAACGAAAAGGCAAAAAATATCCTTGATCTTGCAATGGAAAAGATGCCATTGGATTATTTTGGATACTACAGCCTTTTGGTTCCCTTTGTAGACACCTATTATCGTTTAGAGGCTTTGTCCTCTGCTCGGAGTCTGGCTAAAAAGGTATCTTTTAAATACCGAGATGAATTGGAGTATTTTGCATCTCTAACCCCAAGTGATCAATTTATGATGGGAGAGGAAATCATCACACAGATTGAGCGATATAGAACCCTAATAGAAGCAATCTTGATCCATGAAGATCGAGAGCTTTTGAAGTCACAATTAGATCTTTTTACTGCCTCCATTGAACCCTTTATGAATCTCTACGGAGACTACGATTACTATACTTCTCTTACCGATTTTGTCGAAGGGTACTATCTGTCGGGTCAAAAGGAAAAGGCTGAGGAATTGGCAGAGTCCATAGTGCTTCAATATGAAGAGCGTTTTGGGATGATTGCCAAATTTTCAAAAAGCAATAAGAAACTATTCTTTGACCAAGTGAAAGGAGAAATACTCGATTTCCAAGAGTTGATTTATCGTATAGAACTTATGAGCAGCGCCGATTTCGCGGCCAGTCTGCAAAAGCGATTCGATCAATCAATGGAACAATTTGATTTAGAGGAGGACAGCTTGGAAAACTAACCCAAGTGATCTTGCATCAGACTGATTAGGGTATTGGCATCCTGTTCGCCGCTTTGCCTCCACACCATTTCTCCGAGTTTATAGATCATAAGTGTGGGGAGCACTTTAACTCTTAGGGCATCTGAGAGTTTGATGTTTTTTTCAGCATCAATTTTGATTACCTTACCTTTATCACCCATGGCCGCGGCAACATCTTTTAGTATGGGATGCATAGAACTAGAAACCTGATCCTTTGCATTGTAGAATACCAAAAGCAAAGGCAATTTGTCATCAATGAGTTCACCAAATTTTGACATTTCTCAATAATTTCAAGGGGTTGACTTAAGCAAATGTAGTTTTTTTTGGGATTAAATCAATAAATTCCTCTTTTTCAGGGTAATTACAGTAATCTCGGGCCATATTCCTACCCTCCCAGGATAGGCCAAATAGCCAAAGCCTCTGTTTACATTCAGCTTTTGTTCCTTCTCTTGATAAATACCTGCCCACTGCTTATATTGCCACTGGATGGGACTCCATTTGACCCAGCCCGGAATCTCTATTCCGAATTGGAAACCGTGGGTGTGGCCACTCAAGGTCAGTTGAAATGGATAAGAGTGTGGAAGGACCTCTGCCTCCCAGTGGGAAGGGTCATGGCTGAGTAGTATTTTAAAATCTTCCGATTGGATCCGGGCAATAGATTTTTCCAAGTCTCCGGCCTTTTTAAACCTTCCTGCACCCCAATTCTCTACCCCTACTAATGCGAGTTTTTCTCCATTTTTCTCTATATATCGACTTTCATTAAGCAATAGATCAAAGCCCATGTCTTTATGGATTTGATACATTTCCTCCATGTTTTTTTGTTTTGCGGCCTCGCTTTCCCATTGGTTGTAATCACCATAATCGTGATTGCCCAAAACAGAAAATTTACCGTAAGGAGCATCTAATTCAGAAAGCTTTTTTACCCAAGGTAGCGCCTCAGATGATTTATTGTTGACCATGTCCCCTGTAAAAAGAATAAGATCTGATTTTTGCTCGTTGATCAAGTCCATCCCATAGGCAACTTTTTCGAAATTGTCGAAACTGCCACAATGCAAATCGGAGATTTGGGTAATTTGAAAACCATCAAAACTTTCCGGAAGAGAATCATACTCTAGGGTGTAGCGCAATACTCTGAAGTTGTATCTCCCTTGATACATTCCATAGAGAAGGGAAGCGAATGGAACAGCACTCAAGGCCAAGGCTGCTTGAGTAATAAATTTTCTACGTTCGGGAAGGTGGAATTTTTCTTCGGCACTAAAAAAATGGTAAACACCCATAGCCATTCTGCACAAGTCCTCAAAAAAGAGAATAGGGATCAACATTAGTTGACCACTCATAAAAGCAATAAACCAACCGACAGTATAGGTAATGGCAGGTGTCCAACCTACAGAACGGTCATAGGCGAAAAGTTGCCATAAAAAGCTTCCGAATGTAAGCGTTACAATCAATCCGTATAAGGCCCACCATATTTTACTTTGGGTGAGCGTTTTTAATGCTTGGAAGGCATACCATTGTAAGACGGTTAAGAAAATAATAAAAGGGATCCAGCGCATTAGCAAATTTTTCGATTAAAGGTATAAACTGGAAATTAATAAATGTTCTAAAAACTACTTAAACCCAATTTTTTCAGCCAACAGCATTGCTTTTCCATCGGTCAGACTGGCAACATAACAACTGGCGTTGAGAAGGGTTTGATATAGGTTTTGGGCGGGCAACTCTTCTTGGTCTGGAATCAATTGTAGTAATAACTCATCATAGCTGTTATCCTCTTTAAAAAAAGCATTGGAAGCTGCTGAGACAAATGCATCCAGTAAAGCAGTGATGACCTTATATCCCACAATTTCTTTTTGAACGACCTCTTCGGAGCAATAAATTTTGTCTACGCTCAAGTTGATGATGTCTGTAATTTGCGCCTTGAATTGACTTTTTTCCAATAAAGCATGACCAAAACTTCCATTAAGGATTTGGGTTTCGTTTTCGGTAAACACTCTGACCGCATCCTTAATTAGGCTATTGATGGCAAGTGCTCTTAGATACCCCAACCTTTGGGTTCGGTGTATCAATTTAGAATATTTAAGGGTATCCATGTCTTTTTTGACTAAATTGATAAGGTATTCCAAGGCGTATTCTTCATCAATCCAACCCAAGTGAATACCGTCCTCAAAGTCGATTATGGTATAGCAAATGTCATCGGCAGCCTCTACTAAATAGGCGAGTGGATGTCGATGTACTGTTTTGGAATCAACCAAGCCCATATCTTGAGAAAGTAGATCAAAGAATGTTTTCTGGGCCTGAAAAAAACCATATTTTTTATGGGCAACGTGGGCAGTGGGACGATGCGGCAAACTCGCTTTGGGGTATTTTACAAAGGCACCTAATGTGGCGTAACTGAGTCGTAATCCACCCGGTGTCCCCACTTTACTTTCTGTGAGAATTTTAAATCCATTGGCATTGCCCTCGAATGTACATAAATCCTGATATTCCTTATCGGACAGCTTTGATTTGTACTTAGCACCATTCCCATTGAGAAAATAGTGACCTATGGCCTTTTCTCCACTATGACCGAAAGGAGGGTTGCCGATGTCATGAGACAGGGCCGCGGCAGCAACGATGGCGCCAAAATCGTTGATTTTATATCCCAAATCTTTGGATAGATGGGGGTGTTTTTCCAGAATATTTTTACCCGCCATTCTTCCAAGACTTCTTCCCACTACAGAAACCTCCAAGCTGTGGGTAAGCCGGGTATGAACAAAGTCTGTTTTGGAAAAAGGAATGACCTGTGTCTTGTCTTGTAAACTTCTAAAAGCACTAGAAAATACAATGCGATCATAATCCACTTCAAAACCCAAACGGGTGTCGTCTTGGGCCACTCGTGGCCGGTCTTTTGTGTCTCCGAATCTCTTGAGCTTCAATAGATTATCCCACCGCATACTTTACAAATGTTACTGAATTGTTAACCACAAAAAATTTTAATAACATTAAATTAATTTACTGGTACTTAGTTTTAATATTAACATAAAAATCAAATATTCAAACCTGTTTATATTTGAGGAGTTTATATAAATCTATCTAAGTAAAAATATATAATTAAACTTTATTGTTAGTGGAATTTAGAGACATATTAAAAAGGTTACATTTTTCAAAACACCAATTCCTTTCTGTAATTTTAATTTTTTCTTTAACTATCCTTAAGTCACAGGAAATTTCAGTACCAAAATTTGGCAAAGGAATTCTTCAGTTAAAAGGTCAAGAAGACTCCTGGACGATGAATTTGTCATTTAGGATGCAGCTATTGACATTGGCTGATTTTGAGGATAATCAAATCAATAATTCAAGCTACAATTCGTTAATCAGAAGATCTAGAATTAAAATGTCCGGATTTGCCATTAACCCAAAACTAAAATATAAATTTGAATTAGGGTTATCAAATAGAGATATATCAGGAGCCAATGAATTTACATCTAACTCACCAAGATATATTCTAGATGCTTATGTTGATTGGAATTTTTATAAAAACTTTAGAATTAAATTTGGACAGGGAAAGTTACCTGGAAATATGGAGAGAGTAATATCCTCAGGAAATTTATCACTTGTTGACAGGTCTATATTAAACTCTAAGTTCACAATTGATAGAAGTTTTGGAATCCAATTCATAAATCAATTTAATTTAGGGAAAGTTTTTCTTTCGAGACAAATCATCGCTATTTCACCTGGAGAGGGAAGAAACGTTACAAAAGGAAATATTGGGGGTCACCAATACACATATAGAATTGAACTTCTTCCTTTTGGATTATTTGATTCAAAGGGGGATTATTTTGGCTTGGACTTGAAGAGAGAATTGTCTCCCAAATTGATGCTCGCTTCCTCATTAGACATTAACAAAAATGCAGTTAAAACAAGAAGCAATATGGGGTCCTATATGATTTTAGAAAACGGATTTTTTAAAACGGATATTCAAACAATATTTGTAGATGCACATTTTAAATTCAGAGGATTTTCTTTAATGTATGAATATGCTAAAAGGACTGCTGACGATCCGATTGCAAAAGACAGTAATAATATTCCCACGGGTGATATTGTTAATGTAGGTTCCTCCAACAATATTCAATTCAGTTATTTAACTAATTCAAATTTTGCTTTCACATTACGAAATACTAACATCAATTATGATAAAATATACCAACAGAACGATAATAAACAATTTACGATTGGAATTTCCAAACTTTTTAGGGGTCACAAGCTTAAAATTCAAAGTGATTTAACCTTTGAAGAAAAGTATAATTCTAATCAAAATATAATATATAGAGTTCAATTGGATATTCACTTTTAATTTAAAAACATGAATGACGTTTATTTTATAATGATTTGTATTCTAGGGATCATAGCAATTGGTGATCTAGTTGTTGGAGTTAGTAATGATGCTGTAAACTTTCTAAATTCTGCAGTTGGTTCTAAAGCAATTTCATTAAGAAACATATTAATTCTTGCTAGTTTTGGAGTTGCATTTGGTGCACTTTTTTCAAGTGGATTAATGGAGGTTGCTCGTAAAGGTATTTTTAATCCAAGTGAGTTTTATTTTGATGAAATCATTTTAATTTTCACAGCTGTAATGCTTACCGATATTTTATTACTTGACTTTTTTAATACTATTGGTATGCCAACATCGACAACTGTTTCAATAGTTTTTGAGCTTTTAGGCGCAGCAGTATTTATGTCTTTTATAAAAATATTTTCAGAATCACAGGACCTTTGGAGTATTTTTAATTATATAAATACATCTAAAGCTGCACAAATTATTCTTGGTATAGTGCTTTCCGTTTTTGTTGCACTTTCAATTGGAGCTCTAGTTCAATTTATAACCAGATTATTTTTATCATTTAAGTTTAACAAACAATCAAATATAAGTAAGTCAATTTTTGGAGGTATTTCGTTAACCTCAATATTTTATTTTATTCTAATAAAAGGGATAAAAGGTACTTCCTATGCAAATTTAAAGTTTGACTTAATTGGAGGCTCAACTATTAAGGTGTTTTTGGAGACAGAACTAATTTTGGTTGTAATATTAAATATTATTTTTTGGTTTTCAATTTCATTTCTATTAGTTCAATTTTTTAAATTAAACATATTTAAAACTATCATTGGAGTAGGAACTTTTGCCCTTGCCCTTGCATTTGCCGGAAACGATCTCGTTAATTTCATAGGTGTTCCTATAGCTGCTTATCAAGCCTACGAGGCCTGGTCAGTATCGAATATCCCTCCAAATGAATTCAGTATGATTTCACTGGCAGCTAAGGTTTCTACACCAACATTTTTTCTTATTTTATCAGGAGGAGTAATGGTTGTTACACTCTGGTTTTCAACCAAAGCACGTAAGGTAATGAAAACTGAGATTGATCTTTCAAGTCAAAAAAATGTCAATGAAAGATTTGAACCAAATTTATTATCTAAATTTTTAGTAAAAATTTTTTCTTACCTAAGCTTCTTGTTAAATTCTCTGATTCCAGAGACAATTCAAACTAAAATTGAAAAACAATTTGATGGTTTTGATGACATTGAAAAAAACTTTTCAGGTGAAAAACCTTCTTTTGACATGCTTAGAGCAAGTGTAAATCTTGTAGTAGCTTCAATTTTAATTTCAGTAGCCACCTCGTATAAGCTTCCATTATCGACTACATATGTTACTTTCATGGTAGCTATGGGGACATCTTTTGCTGATAGAGCTTGGGGTGGGGATAATGCTGTTTACAGAGTTTCAGGTGTTCTCAATGTTATTGGAGGTTGGTTTTTGACTGCTATCATTGCTTTTATTATTTCAGGAGTAATTGTTACAATAATTTATATCGGCGGAGTTTCTGCTATTTCAATAATTCTTTTTATAATTCTACTTTTAATAGGAAAAAATTATCTGAAACATAAAAAAGACGAGAGTGAAATCCCTTTAGATACAATTCTAAGAGTAGAAAGTAATTCAATAAAAGGGGTTATTGATGAAAGTACATCAAATATAATTAAAGTATTTAAAAGAATTGACTCAGTTTTTGAGGCCTTAACTGAAGGTCTTTCAAAAAATGAAATTAAAAAATTAAAATTAGCTAGAAAAAAAACAAAAAAACTATCGGAAGATATTGAGGAATTGAAGGATAATATCTTCTTTTTTATTAAAAAACTGGATGAATCTAGTATGTCAGCTAGTAGTTTCTATGTTTCATTATTAGGCCTACTTCAAGATCTTGCAGATGATTTATCATATGCAGTAAAAAAGTCATACAAGCATGTAAACAATGATCATAGAAAATTAAAATATACTCAGATTAAAGATCTTATAGAAATACATGAAATTACTAAGTCAGATTTCACCTTAGCCATGGAAACTTTTTCTAATAACTCAAGTGTTGAAATTGAAAAGTTACTAATTAATAAAGATTTTATCTTGGAAAAGTTAGATAAGAAAATTCAATCACAAGTAGAGTTAACAAGAGATAGTGAAACTAGTCCAAAGAACACTACTCTTTATTTTAACCTACTATTGAAGAAGAAAGATATTTACAAACACAAGATTGAAATTATTAGAATTTTCTTCGATGTTAATAACAAAATAATTAGTTAAATAAAAAATGCTTTTTTAATCAAAAAACAAGCGTTTTATATGTGGTGAAAATTACTTATGAGCCGCACATTAGACAATCATCATCTTCACTTTTCTTGGATTTTTCCAGCATCTGTTTTAACTCGGCTGGAGTTAGGGGTTCTACAGCGGTGGCAGGGGTGTTTTGATCTTCCCCGCCAGCAGGAGCTAATGCTGAGGTGGCGGCAACTAAAGCTTCTGATTTATTGGAGGATTGATCTGCCTTATTCGCCTTTGATTTTACCGCCTTGGCATTGTCCAGCGTAAATTTGATTGCATCAACAGCAGATTTTGTCCTCAAATAATACATTCCTGTTTTGAGACCTGATTTCCAGGCATAAAAGTGCATTGAAGTCAATTTCGCCATGGTTGCCCCTTCCATAAACAAATTCAGGGATTGTGACTGATCGATAAAATAACCTCTATGTCGAGACATATCGATGATGTCTTTCATACTCATTTCCCAAACGGTTCTGTACAATTCTTTTATATCTTCCGGTATACCCCGTATCTGTTGGATGGATCCATTGGCTTGCATCAACTCTTGTTTCATATCTTCGTTCCACAACCCAAGATTGACCAGGTCTTCCAAGAGGTGCTTGTTGACCACGATAAATTCTCCGGACAAAACCCTTCGGGTGTAAATATTTGAAGTGTAAGGTTCAAAACATTCGTTGTTTCCAAGAATTTGAGAGGTCGATGCTGTGGGCATCGGCGCTACTAATAAGGAGTTTCTTAAACCATATTTTTTTACATTCTTACGCAAATCTTTCCAATCCCATCTTCCGCTTAGTTCTTCGTCTTTGATACCCCAAAGGTTGTGTTGGAATTCTCCTTTTGCTATGGGCGATCCTTTGTAGGTTTTGTAAGGGCCGTCTTTTTCCGCTTCCTCAACAGAGGCGGTAACCGCTGCAAAGTAGAGGGTTTCAAAAATTTCTTGATTTAAGGTTTTGGCTTTTTCACTTGTAAAAGGTAACCTCAATTTGATGAAAGTATCGGCCAAGCCTTGGACACCTAAACCTACCGGTCGATGTCTCATATTGGAGTTTTCTGCCTCCTTGACTGGGTAATAGTTACGATCAATGACTCGGTTGAGATTTTTAGTGACCCTTTTGGTAACATTAAACAATTCTTGGTGATTGAACTTGCCCTCTTCCACAAACATTGGTAGTGCGATGGAAGCAAGATTACAAACAGCAACTTCATCCTCAGAGGTATACTCCAAAATTTCGGTACAGAGGTTGGAAGAACGAATGGTTCCTAAATTTTTCTGATTAGACTTTCTGTTGGCAGCGTCCTTGTAGAGCATGTATGGTGTTCCCGTTTCAATTTGAGATTCCAAAATTTTATCCCAAAGTTCTCGAGCTTGGATGGTTCTTCTCCCCTTACCCTCTTTTTCGTATTTGATGTAGAGTTTTTCAAAGTCTTCACTATGACAATCATATAGACCCGGACACTCGTTGGGACACATTAATGTCCAAGAGGAATTTTCTTCTACACGCTTCATGAATAGATCCGAAATCCACATGGCATAGAACAAATCTCTTGCACGCATTTCTTCTTTACCGTGGTTTTTCTTTAATTCAAGAAAATCAAAAATATCGGCGTGCCATGGTTCGACATAGATTGCAAAAGACCCTTTTCTTTTTCCCCCTCCTTGATCTACGTAGCGAGCAGTATCATTGAAAACCCTGAGCATGGGGACAATACCATTGGAGGTACCGTTGGTTCCGGCGATATAGGAGCCGGTGGCTCGGATGTTGTGAATAGAAAGCCCTATCCCGCCAGCCGATTGGGAGATTTTGGCTGTTTGCTTGAGGGTATCATAAATACCGTCAATGCTGTCGTCCTTCATGGTCAACAGAAAACAAGAAGACATTTGGGGTTTGGGTGTACCGGAGTTAAAAAGAGTGGGTGTTGCATGGGTAAAATACCGCTTGGACATCAATTCATAGGTCTCAAAAGCAGCCTCCAAGTCATTGAGGTGTATACCGATGGAAACCCGCATTAACATTTGTTGCGGTCGCTCTACAATCTGACCGTTAAGCTTTAACAGATAGGAACGTTCTAGAGTTTTAAAACCAAAAAAGTCATATCCGAAATCCCTGTTGTAGATGATATTTGAATCGATCTGGTCTGCATTTTCCTCAATGATTTTATAAACTTCATCGGAGAGCAATGGCGCTTTTTTACCGGTTCTGGGGTTGACATATTCATAAAGGTCTTTCATCGTAGCCGAGAAAGATTTTTTGGTGTTTTTATGGAGGTTGGAAACAGAAATTCTTGCTGCCAATTGTGTGTAGTCGGGATGGGTGGTGGTCATGGTGGCTGCGATCTCAGCGGCAAGGTTATCCAATTCTGATGTAGTAACCCCATCATAAAGTCCTTCGATTACTCGCATAGCTACACGGACCGGGTCAACCAATGGATTCAATCCATAGTTAAGTTTTCTGATACGAGCTGTAATCTTATCGAACATTATTGGCTCTTTACGCCCATCTCTTTTTACTACATACATAGAATTTCTATTTTAAAATTAAATTAAAATAAGAACCCAAAAGGGTCTATTTATTGAGGTACTGGGTTGGGGTTGGGGCGACTGATACTCAGACTAGAAATCTGCGTCAGTGGTAAATTTCGTTTCCTCTTTTTCGTTGTTGAGCACTCCTGCTTTTTGGTATTCAGAAACACGCTTTTCAAAAAAGTTGGTTTTACCCTGAAGTGAGATCATGTCCATAAAGTCAAATGGATTGGTCACGTTATGCTTCTTTTCACAGCCCAACTCAACGAGTAAACGATCTGTTACAAACTCCAAATATTGTGTCATCAACTTGGCATTCATACCAATTAAACTGACAGGTAATGATTCCGTGACGAACTCCCGCTCAATTCTTAAGGCATCCAGGATGATTTCCTCAATCCTTTCTTTGGGAACTTTGTTCACCAGGTGCTTATTATGAAGGTGTACCGCAAAGTCACAGTGGACTCCTTCGTCTCTGGAGATTAACTCGTTAGAGAAAGTAAGACCTGGCATCAAACCTCTTTTTTTAAGCCAGAATATTGAGCAAAACGCACCGGAAAAGAAAATACCTTCTACCGCAGCAAAAGCAATCAACCTCTCGGCAAAGGAGTCGGAATCAATCCAACGTAAAGCCCAATCGGCTTTCTTTTTGATGGCTGGAAAAACTTCAATCGCTTTGAATAATTTTGATTTTTCTACCTCGTCTTTGACATAGGTGTCGATCAAAAGAGAATATGTTTCAGAATGGATGTTTTCCATCATGATTTGGAATCCATAGAAAAATTTAGCCTCCGAATATTGAACTTCGTTGACAAAATTTTCTGCTAAATTTTCATTTACGATTCCATCTGAAGCTGCAAAAAAGGCCAAGATGTGTTTGATGAAATATTTTTCATCGTCACTCAACTTGGTATTCCAATCATTTAGGTCTTGATGTAAATCGATTTCTTCAGCTGTCCAAAAACTCGCCTCCATCTTTTTGTACCATTCCCAAATATCGTGGTGTTGAATGGGAAATATTACAAATCTATTTTCGTTTTCTTGAAGGATTGGTTCTGCAGCTGCCATTTGATCTTTTCTTGATTAGTTAGAGTTTTTTGTTCACAACAAAGATTCTAAAATGTTATCAAAAATGAAAGATATACTTTTCCACAAACAGGTCGAGTTTTTAACAAATTTTTTTTTAAGAAATTGAGAGCAGAAAAAAACAACTTATTTTAAATGGCTGATAATCAATAACATGTAAAATAAAAAAATTGCTTAACCCCTGTAAATACTGATCCTCAGGAATTAATTTCTTGGGCGGCCAATTCCAATTCTGAATACCACTTATTTCCAAACTTTCTGATCAGGGCATCTTTTACAAATTGATAAATTGGAATTTTCAAACTATCTCCCAATTGACAACCAGCATCACAAATTTGCCAGCGGTGGTAGTTAACTGCACTGAACTCAGAATACTCTTTTACGCGAACCGGATAAAGGTGACATGAAATGGGTTTTTTCCAATCTATTGATTGGGCGCGGTGGGCATTTTCTATACCACATTGTGTGGTTCCATTGGCTCCAAAAACGACATAAGCACATTCTTTGTCGTCCACCAACGGAGTTTCAAAAGTGTCTTCTTCTAATTGAATAAACTTACCCTGCTTTTCAATAGCCGCTTTGCCTCTTTCATTCAGGAAAGGGGCGATGGCATTGTAGTTTTTTTCTAGAAACACTGTTTCCTCTTTATCAAGTGGTGCGCCAGCTTCTCCTTCAACACAACAGGCTCCTTTACATGCATTTAGATTACACACAAAATCATTGGTGATGATTTCTTCCGATACCAGTGAATTCTCAATTTGAAACATTGTATTTAGAATTTACGCCCTAAAATATTTTCAAATTTAGTATATTAAATAAAAACAATTTAGCAAAGGGGCATTACCTTTGAACAAATTATTGAGATGGTTTTAAAAGAAATTTTGACGGCCAGTATGGTACTTTTTGCAGTCATTGACATTATAGGAAGTATCCCCATCGTGATCAGTTTAAGAGAAAAAGCGGGACATATTCAGTCCGGGAAAGCTTCTTTAGTGGCTGCTTTCATCATGATTGCCTTTCTTTTTTTAGGAGAAAAAATTCTAGCTCTTATCGGAATAGACGTTAACTCTTTTGCGGTGGCAGGCTCATTTGTGATTTTCTTTTTGGCCTTGGAAATGATTTTAGGCATCACATTGTTCAAAGACGAAGCGCTAGAGGTTGCCTCTATTGTCCCCTTGGCCTTCCCTGTTATTGCAGGAGCTGGAACCATGACCACTTTGTTGTCAATGCGGGCAGAATACGATTTGATAAATATCATATTTGCCATAATAATCAACATCTTGATCGTCTATATCATCCTCAAATCATCCTCAAGACTGGAACGGATTTTGGGCAAACAAGGCATCAATATTATTCGTAAAATTTTTGGAATTATTTTGTTAGCCATTGCTGTAAAACTCTTTGCAACCAACGCGAGTAAAATAGTAGTTTAAGTTTACTTGGTTTACAGGGGGGTTTAGTAATTTTATATTATGAAATTATTTATGAGAATTTTGATGGTATTGTCCCTTGGGATGGTAATTTTTAATGTAACTCAGGTCAACTGGGAAGATCCTCTTTCTGTTAAAAGTTCCATCGCAGTCATTGGAATTATGGCAGCTCTTTGTGCTTTTTTACTTATACTGCTTTTAATGATTTCAAAAAAAATTTCCAAAAAAATTAAACGTTAGTTTGTTTGAGATAAACTGTCTAAGGTACTGATGGCAGTTTCTAAAAATAAATCGTCTTGGTTTTTGATCTGGTTAAAAGTATTCTCTCCAAAAAGCTGTAGTCCCAGATAAGCCTTTACCGCCTTGAGGGTTTGTAGTGCTTCTATAGTGATCTCAACTTCTCTTTCGGCACAGTATTTTACAAACAAATCGTGCCATGGGAGCAACTCCTCAAATTTACCTTCAAGTAGATCGTCTAAATCGAGGCCATTGAATTTTCTTCTGTTATTGTCCAATTCTTCAAATACAAAATTATTCATCATGTTGGAGTTCAAAATGAGTGAATCCAATTCCTCTTGTTCTGTATTTTTATTTGAAATATAAAAATCGGGAGTAATGCCTCCCCCTCCAAAAACGGTTCTTCCCTCAGGGGTTTTATAGGCTAGACTGTCGGTAACAGGAATTTTTTTTGCATCGGCTATTTCTCCATTGTGATAACGATTACTGAGATCTTGATCATAGGCCTTCCTATCCCCGTTGTAGGGTTTTTGAATTGACCTTCCGGTAGGAGTAAAATATTTGGCGATCGTCAGTCGAACGGCATCCCCTCCTCCCAACGGCATTTGCTGCTGTACCAATCCTTTACCAAAAGTTCTCCTTCCAATGATCCAACCCCTGTCGTTATCCTGAACCGCACCGGCGACTATCTCACTGGCAGAAGCCGATTGTCCATTGACCAAAACAATCAAATCTCCCTCTTGAAAATTACCATTGCCCTCCGCCATTGATTTTTCTTCTTCACCCATATTACTCTTTGTAATCACTATCGTTTGGTCTTTTTGCAATACGGCATTTGAGATTTGTATTGCGGGGTGTAGATATCCCCCGGGGTTATCCCTCAAGTCCAAAATCATTTTTTTCATTCCCTGAGAAATCAAATCATTCAGGGTAAGGTCAAATTCATTATAGGTGGTTTGAGAAAACCGATTGATTTTCAGGTAACCCACATTCTTGTCAATCATATAATAGGAATCAACACTGGGCAAAGGAACCTTTCCTCTTTTAATTTCCAATTGAAAGATTTTGTCCTCTGATTTGCGATATATGGTCAGATCAACGGAAGTTCCCGGTCTACCTTTAAGGGTTTGCACGATCTTTTCATTGGAGTAGTTTTTCTGGAATAAGGTATCTTCATCGGCGATCAAAATCCTATCACCTGCTAGCAATCCGGCTGCTTTACTGGGGCCACCTACCAAGACCCTGACGATGGTTACACTGTCTTTGAACATCAAAAAACTGACGCCTATGCCGTAAAAATTACCTTGCATATTTTCAGCGATGCTTTGTCTGTGACGAGCGGGGATATAAACCGAGTGTGGATCCAATCGATTGACAATGTCTTCGATTACTTCTACAACCAAACTGTCTGTGTCAATCTCTTCTACATAATCATTATTGATATATTGCAGCAGTCGTTCCAGTCGATTCATACTCCAAGAATCCTGTTGATCGGACATCAAAATTTCTTTTTCACTGCCCAGTAAATAGCCTATGCAAATTGATAGGAATATTATGGCAAAAAGAACTAAATTTTTTTTCATAGGTTAGTTTAGCTTATGACGGTCAATCCAATTGAGTTAAAATTACACCCGCTTTTTCAAGAAAATCAAGGCCGGATCGGTCTTTGTATGCCAATGAGTAAACCACCCTTTTGATCCCGGCCTGATGAATGAGTTTGCTGCACTCTCTGCAAGGGGAGAGGGTAATATACAGGGTTGCACCCACACAAGATTGGGTTGAAGCGGCTACTTTCAATATGGCATTGGCTTCGGCATGTAGCACATACCATTTAGTATAATGATTTTCGTCTTCACATTCATTTTCAAAACCCGATGGGGTACCATTGTATCCGTCAGAAATGATCATTCGGTCCTTGACAATCAACGCTCCCACTTTTCTGCGCTCGCAATGAGAAAGTTCTCCCCATGTTTGTGCCATTTTCATGTAAGCCTGATCGTATCTTTTTTGCTTTTCAGTAGACATGCTTGCTAATATAATTTAAAATGGCCAGTTTATTGAAGTCATCACCACCGCTTGAGACAAGACCATAGCAGCAATAATCAATTGCCATTTGAGGGATTGAATTTTCAACAATCCAATAGCCACCCAATTGATCAAAAGAACAAATATCACGATCAAAACCTGAGCAAATTCAACCCCTAAAGCAAACTCTAAAAGCCCTAGAATTGCTTCTCCTTCAGAGGCAATCATTTTAAAATAACGGCCAAAACCAAAACCATGAATCAATCCAAAAAATAAAGTGATCAGGTTGATCCAAATCCCTTTAAGATGGGTGTGTTGTTTTTGAATCAGTATCGAAAGACAAGTTATACAGATGGTGAAAGGAATCAAAAACTCAACCCATTCCGCATCTATTTTTATCCATTCAAAATGAGAGATCAGTAGGGAAAGAGAATGTCCCAAAGTAAAAAGACTTACCCACAATAGTAGCTTTTGCCAATTCTTAAAGGCAAATGGAAGTGATAGGGCAACGAGAAAGTAAAAGTGATCCAATCCCCCTTCATCAAGGACATGATCGAAGCCCAAATCGAAATAAAACCAAAATGTTTCCATAGAGCAATTTTAATTATTTTTTTGACGCATTAGTGTTTCGTATGCTTTTTGTACTTCTCTGAATTTTTCCTCTGCTCCCTTAATCATGGCAGGGTCTTGTCCACGAAGCTTATCAGGGTGGTATTTTTTGGCCATCTTTCGATAAGCCTTTTTAATTTCATCCAGGCTGGCATTAGAATCCACCTCAAGAATTTTAAAGGCATTGTCAGTGTTTTTGACAAACATGGCTTTGATGCTTTCAAAATCGGGCAAGCGCAGTCGCATTCCCGTTGCAACCTGTGAAAGCTTTTGCAATTCTATATTAGAGATATTGCCATCGGCATTGGCGATACCAAACAAAAAATGAAGAATCTGTAAACGGGTTTCATAGGCGGTTTGCTGAACAAAAACTCGGGTCAGTTGGTCGAGGTGCTGGGTCTCTTTTTTAATTTGAGTATTAAAGGTTCTAAAAATCGAATCGGCACGGTCTTTTCCGAATTGGCCAATAAAGAAACTCCTCACAAAATCCAGTTCCTTTTGTTCAATTTTACCATCGGCTTTGATGATCAATGCCGAAAGTGCCAACAAATTCAACTGAAATGTTTCGGGTTTGATGGCATAAGATGAGGTTCTAATTTGAACGGAGTTCTTGGAAAAAAATTCAAAAAATCCTCCAACCATAAATCCTAAAATGGCTCCAGGAAACCTTAAAAAAGAATAACCGATCACAGCGGCCACCCATTTAATCATAAGCTGGTTTTAATGACAGTGTAAAGATACAAATGTCAATAAAAGATTGTTTACCCCTCTTAATTAAATAGGGAGTTTTTTATCTTTACAAAAAAATCAATATGTATCCAGCTGAAATAGTCAGGCCCATGAAAGAAGAACTAACAACCATTGGCTTTGAAGAGTTGTTGTCTCCTGATGCCGTAGAATCTGCCTTGTCCAAATCTGGGACAGCACTGGTTGTGGTTAACTCTGTTTGTGGTTGTGCCGCTGCAAATGCTCGTCCTGCTGTAAGAATTTCATTAAACAACCAAAATACTCCGAATCACTTATACACTGTATTTGCAGGAGTAGATCGAGACGCCACCGATGCGGCAAGAGCCAAAATGATTCCTTTTCCACCTTCCTCTCCCAGTTTGGCGCTGTTTAAAGATGGAGAACTAGTCCACATGATAGAAAGACACCACATTGAGGGTCGAACGGCTCAACTAATTGCCGAAAATTTGACAGAGGCCTTTGATGAGTTTTGTGACTGAATCTTCGCAATTAAAATCATCTAAGTTTTGGTCGTGAAAAAAGTTTTTTCTTATACCCTCACGATACCATATTACTTGTCTTTCATTTCGACTTTAATCTTTTTCCATCTGATCCAAGTCTTTTGCCATCGGTTGTTGGGTTATCCTGCTCACAAA
Organism: Flavobacteriaceae bacterium UBA3159; assembly: GCA_002364535.1. Classification (GTDB taxonomy): domain Bacteria; phylum Bacteroidota; class Bacteroidia; order Flavobacteriales; family Flavobacteriaceae; genus UBA8316. Next base: position 58,654 of record DEYL01000002.1, read on the forward strand.
AAATCCGTTGATTGGCTCAATTTTTTTTTATTGAGGTGTTTGAGTATTTTGGGTACAAGTTTTGAGTTTTCCAATCCCTTTAAAATGCCCGATAAGGGACCTTTGATTATTGTTTCCAATCATCAAAGTACCTATGATATTCCACCCATTATCTGGTATTTTAGAAAATACCATCCCAAGTTCATCAGTAAGTCATCATTGGGCAATGGAATTCCAAGTATCTCCTATAATCTCCGTCACGGAGGTTCGGTTTTGATTGACCGGGACAAGCCCGTTTTGGCCCTTGAAAGAATCAAAGGCTTTGGGGAGCAAGTCCAAAAAAATCAATGGGCCGCTGTAATTTTCCCTGAGGGAACCCGAAGCAAAGACGGGCGACCCAAAAAGTTCTACTCTAGGGGTTTGATCGCATTGTTTGAACAAATTCCCGATGCCACTGTAGTTGCTTTGAGCATCAACAACTCCTGGAAGCTGTCCCAATATCGATACTTCCCTATTCCCATTGGTACCCGAGTAATTTTGAAGGTGCAGTCAACTTTTAAGCTGAGGGAACAAGAGCACGATGCACTTTTTCAGGAGTTGGAGCGTATGATCTCCCGAGGGGTGGAAGAGGTTTAAAATTGCGGTTTTCTTTTTTCGAGAAAAGCGGCAATGCCTTCCTCAAAATCAGCTGTTCCAAAACATTTTGAAAATTGAAGTGTTTCTTCCTGAAATCCTTTTGAAGTTCCATCGGCTGCATTGAGGGCTTTGATGGCATTTTTGATTGAATGGGGAGCGTTTTTCATCAGTCTTTCTGCCAAGTTGATGGCCGCTTCGAGCAGTTTTTCTGCGGGAACTACCTGATTGACCAGTCCCATTTGTAGGGCTTTATCGGCACCGATCATGTCTCCGGTCAAAATCATCTGAATGGCATTTCCCTTTCCAATCAAAGCAGGTAATCGTTGTGTCCCGCCATAACCTGGGATCACTCCGAGTGATACTTCGGGCAATCCCATTTTGGCGTGTTGGGCTGCGATTCTCAGATGACAAGCCATTGCCAGTTCCAGTCCTCCACCTAATGCATAACCATTGATGGCAGCGATCACAGGTTTTTCCAATTGTGCAATAAAGTCAAATAAAACTCGATTTCCATTAAGGGCCAATGCTTCGGCTTGTTGAGGGTCAAAACTCGAAAACTCTGAGATGTCTGCTCCTGCTACAAAAGCTTTATCTCCGCTGCCCGTGAGTATGATAACCTTTACCGAACTATGCTTTTGAAAATCGACCAACCGCTCGTGCAATTCGTCAATCAAGTCTCGGTTGAGGGCGTTGAGTTTTTTTTCACGATTAATTTTGATCCATCCAATCTTGTCTTGAATCTCAATCCAAGTCATTCTATCGTTCATTTTTTTACAATTTTAGCGTAACAACAAAGTTAGTACCATTGTCACCGGTGGTGTATTCTATTTTTCCCTTATGAGAATCAATGATGTTTTTTACAATGCCCAATCCCAAGCCCATTCCTTTGGACTTAGTAGTAAATTTGGGTTCAAATACTTTAGATTGAATGGATTTGGGAATTCCAATTCCATTGTCAGCGAAAGAAATTTTGACATTTTTTTGTCCTTTTTTGATGGAGACTTTTATTTTGGCTTGTTGTCCTTGCTTGACCGCTTGCAGGGCATTTTGGACGATATTTGTTGTAACTCTGATCCATTGTGTTCGATCCAAACGCAGCCTAATTTCTTTGTCGGAGGTATTAAATTCTATGATATCACCCTCGAAAATCTCCAAAGACCTGCGAGTAATTTCTACCAAATCAGACTTTACCAGTTTTGGTTTGGGCAAGGTGGCAAAATCAGAAAAAGCATTTGCCACATCGCTCATGGTATCGATTTGTTCAAGGAGCATATGAGAAAACTCATCAATTTTTTTCGCGTTGTCCGGGTCATCGTCAGAAAACCGTCTCTGAAAACTCTGAACGGAAAGCCTCATGGGTGTCAAGGGGTTTTTGATTTCGTGTGCCACCTGTTTGGCCATTTCCTGCCACGCCTGTTCTCTTTGTGTTCGTGCCAGTAGGGTGGCACTTTTCTCCAACTCGTCAATCATTTTGTTATAGGAATTGATCAAACTGGCAATGTCTCGGGGGGCATTTTTGAGTTGAATTTTTTCATTCTCTTTTAAAAGCCCGGTTTGGTCGATTTTTTCCCGGAAAGTTTCCAGTGATCGGGAAATGTATTTGGAGATAAAATAAGCCATGATGATAGCTACAACCAGCATCAACAAATAAATTTGATACAAGCTCTGTAGGAAAGTACTCAATTCGTTTTCTGAAAATGAAACATCTTCAAAATAGGGAAAGAACAACACTCCGTAGGGATTGCCAAATCCGTCTTTTAGGACACTGTAAGAAGATTGGAATTTACCGATCTCATCGTTGTTTTTTTCCAATATTCGGCTGTCTGATTTCGTCAAAATTGCCGACAAAAAATCAGCCCGCAAGGAGTAGTCATTGGCAATGATTTTCAATGGGAGGAAAGAAGTGAAAAGCGGCTTGCCCTTCAAATTGAAAACAGAATAATTTACATTGTGAATTTTTATCACCGCACCGAACTCCTCCTTGTAGGAGGCCCAAACGCTGTCGTTTTTTTTCAGCAAATCATTTTTTTCAACCAGGTAATCAATTTGTTTTCTTAATTGACGTTCTTTTCTATTCAATCGAAAAATATTGTAATCGATCGATTCATTCTGGTATTGTAAAAAGGTGGCCGCCAAAATTAAAAGACAAGCCAAAAACACCAGCAATATCATAGAGATAAAGATTTGGGTTCTTAGCGATATACGTCTAAATAAGCTAATTATCATCTACAGCAGATTTCTCTCTTAACCTCTTGTACAGTTTTATAGCCAACATCAAAAAAATAATCAATCCCAATGTTCCCAATACCATAAAAATCCAATGAATTGCACTTTTGACGATGGCCAGGAATACAATGGCAAACAAAAACAGGGTTGCCCCTTCATTCCATATCCGCATAAAGTTGGAGGAATAAAGGATCTCGTCCCGCTGAAATTCTAGGAACATCTGATGTGTTTTAAGATGGTAGGCAAAGAGTAATAAAATAAATCCGGTTTTGATCAACATCCATGATTGGTAGAGCCATTCGGGCATCAAAACCAGTAACCAAATGGCAAAGATGGTGGCCAGAACTGCCGAGGGCCAAGTGATGATGTACCATAATCTGCGCGACATGATTTTGAGTTGTTTCTCCAGGATTTCTTTCTCAGGTGAGCTTTTTTTGGAAGCTTCAATATGATAAATGAACAAGCGTGGTTCGTAAAACAATCCGGCAAACCAAGTGACCACAAAAATTAAGTGCAGTGATTTGATATAATTGTAATAATCCATTGGTTTACAGGTTCGTTTATGTCATCGGCATGTAGCTGATAACAGAAATACAAATTACAAAAACTAAAACAAATGCAAGTCTTTATTTTAAGGGGGTAAATATCAGGAATTCAAATATTTTTGAGTTCATAAACCAGAAAGCTCCCTGTAACAATAGCTGCGAGAAATTCTGCAATTGGGAAAGCCAGCCAAACTCCATTAATTCCCATAAAGTTTTGGAAAATATAAAGTAATGGGATAAAGAAAAAACCTTGACGGGTCAAAGTAAGTAATAGTGCAGGGAGTGCTTTGCCGATGGCTTGGTAATAGGCCGCACCAATTAGTTGAACTCCAACAATCGGCGTGGCGGCAAAGACCCACCGAATGGCCGCGGGTGCTTTTTCCAAAACCAAGGGGTCGTTTGTGAAAATTACTCCGATCGAATTCGAAAAGATATTGATCATCAGAAAAACCAGGACAGCAAAACCAGTTGCGTAAAGTATTGCCGTTCGGATGACTTGCTCCACCCTTTTTTTATTTTTTGCTCCGTAATTGAACCCTGCAATGGGAATAAACCCCTGTGTAATCCCCAATACAGGAAAAAGGGAAAACATTAAGAGTCGGCTGATGATGGCATAGACCGCTACTGCCGATTCACCCCCCAGGCCAAAAAGTAAGTTGTTGACCAGCAAAACCGAAAGACTGACCACTCCTTGTCGCGCCAAGGTGACAGATCCCAAAGCACCGATTTCTTTGGTGATTTCAAGATCCAATTGAAAATCACTGATGTTGAGGTGCAACTCCGAACGATTCGAACTGAAAAAGTATAGAATGTAGAGGGCGCAAACACCGTAGGAAAGGGTAGTGGCCCAGGCAGCGCCATGCATTCCAAAATCGAAAACATAAATCAATACATAGTCCAAAATCAAGTTTGAAATCGAAGGCATCATCATGGCGTACATGGCATTTTTGGGCTTTCCCACGGCACGAATCACATTGTTGCCCATCATGCAATAACCCAAAACAGGTACCCCATAGAGTACTATGGTATAATAGATTTTGGCTGGCTCATAAAGCCCCCCTTTTCCTCCAAAAGCAGGGATGATACTGTCGACAAAAAGCAATCCAAAAAGAACAAAACTGATGGTCAGAGAAAAAGTTAAAACAATTTGATTACCAAAGGTTTTGGTCGCCTTTGCAATATCATTGTTCCCTAGGGATCGGGAGACGATAGAACTACCGCCCAAACCGATGGCCATGCCCAATGCAGCAATAAAAAAAGAAACCGGCAACACCACATTAATTGCAGCAATGGCGTTGGCGCCAATCCATTGTCCTACGAATATGGTGTCAATCAAAATATTGAGTGACATGACCAATATACCAATAGAGGCCGGTACGGCTTGCTTGATCAATAACTGGGAAATGGCTTGGGTGCCAAAAGATGCCGATCCACCTTTCATACAGAGGACGCTATTTCTGCTTTGGCCCATTGGTCAATCCATCGACTCATTACATTTACCCAGTCTGTTCTGGTGTTGATGCAGGGAATCACATGGAGTTCCTCTCCTCCTTTTTCTTCAAAATCTTCTCTGGCTTCCATTCCAATTTCTTCAAGAGTTTCCAGACAGTCAGACACAAAAGCAGGTGTGACAATGGCCATATTTTTGATTCCTTTTTTTGCAAATCGGGCAACCGTCTGGTCTGTATATGGCTGCAACCAAGGGTCAACTCCAAGTCGGGACTGGAAACTGGTAGAATATGTCCCTTCCTTTAATTCGAGGTACTCCGCTACTTGGCGGGTTGTTTCGTAACACTGATGACGGTAGCAGTATTGGTGTGCCTTGGATGCTGTTTGACAGCAACTTTTATCTATTTTACAGTGGGATTTGGTAATGTCAGATTTTCGGATGTGACGTTCGGGAATCCCGTGATAGGAAAACAGTAAATGTTCCCATTTTTTGTCTTTTAAATCTTCTAGAATACTTTGAGATAGCACCCTGATATAATCTGAATGGTTGTAGAAAGGAGGTAAAATCGTAAATTCTAATTTCGGGTATTTTTTATTTTTGATTTCCTCGGCCAATACCAATATGGTTTCTGTGGTTGCCATGGCAAATTGAGGATAGAGCGGGATCAACATGATCTCATCTACACCCTGATCGACTAGTGATTTGATGCCCTGTTCTATGGACGGAGAGCCATATCGCATGGCCAGACCCATCGGTACAGAAACTTTTCTCTTAACGGCCTCTTGCAACCTTTTGGAAAGAACAATCAAAGGAGACCCTTCTTCCCACCATATTTTTTTATATGCTTTGGCTGATTTCTTAGGGCGGGTGTTCAGAATGATCCCTTTTACCAAAAAAGTTCGTAAGGCTTTGGGGAGGTCAATCACCCGCTCATCCATCAGGAACTCGCCTAAATATCTCTTAACATCTTTGGGGTCGGGGCTGTCTGGGGAGCCCAAGTTAATCAATAACGCGCCTTTCATCTGCAATTTTTTACGAAGATACTGACATTAAATATTTTTTGGGAGTCGTCCCAAACTTCTTTTTGAAGGCCGCAATAAAATGACTCGAAGTACTGTAACCAAGCTTAAGGCTGATCTCATTGATGTTGTATTGCCTGGAGTTGAGCATGCTTCGCGCTTCATTCATTTTATGATCTAACAAATAACCATAGACCGTATCCCCGTAGATTTGCTTAAATCCTTCTTTAAGTTTTTTAATATTCAGACCGATTTCAGCAGAAAGCTCCTGAAGGGTGGGGGGCTCTGTCATATGACTCATAATAATTTCCTTCGCTTTTCTGATCTTTCTAACATTTTCTTCATCTATCAAAAAGGGACATTGTTCCACATCGGCATCCTCACTTTTATTGAAAAATAAACTCAACAATTCATAAACTTTACCTTTAAAATAGAGGGTCTTAATACTCTCGTGGAGCTTAGTTTCTAGGATTTGACTCAAAACCACACTCATGGCAGGGCTGATGGGCCTTGTGTCATAATATTTTTTGGTATTGTTTTCGGCACTTAAAAAATGAATGTGATCGGCGTCTTCAGAAAATAAACTGTGAAATTTTTTGATCGAAATCACCAAACTTACTACGGCCGAATTGTGGGTTAGATTCAAGTCAATGGGCAAAGCTTTTTGGGGATTGTACAATAAAATCACATTTTTGGACATCAGTGGAAGCTGATAACTCCCCCCATTAAACTCAAAGTTACCCGATCCCTTTTGGCAAAAATGAAACTGAATAAATTCCTGACTAACCGCCTCCTGGTACTTGAGGATTTTGTCGTCGTCATTTTTGTATCTCAATATATAAAAACCGTTATCAATTATCGTCTTGTCCATTGTTCCGCTATCGTTGTTTTTGTAAAACTCCTTATTTAGAATTATTCTAATTAATTTTATTGAAATCCTTTCAAAATTATTATATTTAAAGGTATTTTAAAAAAAAAGAAAGCAAAAAACCTAATTGGTTGATAATAGTTCCTCTGGCGTTGTTTTTTAAATACCCCTCTTGTTAATTTTGTATAGGAATTTAGACCAGACTTTTGAAAAACACCATACAGTATTTTGTTGTTGGCATAAGCCATAAGAATGCCGATTTGGCTATTCGAGGGAGTTTTAGTTTGGACAAAGAACAGACTGAAAGACTTTTGGCCCAGGCCAAGATGGATGGCTTTGAGGAATTGATGGTTATTTCTACCTGTAATCGTACGGAATTGATGGGGATTGTAGAGGATCCCAGTATATTGATTGATTATTTGTGTGCCTTCTCTGGTGGTGATTTGTCTCTTTTTTTAAAAAAAGGTTATGTGCTCAATGATCGAAAGGCCTTCGACCATGTTTTTCGTGTGGGTTGTGGTTTGGAAAGTCAAATCATCGGTGATTTTGAGATCATAGGCCAATTGAAAAGAAGTTTTTCAAACTCCAAAAAACAGCAGATGGTCAATGGCTTTTCCGAAAGATTGGTCAATGCTGTCATTCAGTCCAGTAAACGCATCAAAACTGAAACCCAATTGTCCTCAGGAGCAACCTCTGTTTCTTTTGCCTCGGTGCACTACATACTTGAGCACGTTAAAGAGGTCAGTCAAAAAAACATCCTTTTGTTTGGAACGGGGAAAATCGGAAGAAATACCTGTGAAAACCTCATCAAGCATACCCAAAATGATCAGATTGTATTGGTCAATCGCTCGGAAGAAAGCGCCCAAAAGGTGGCTGGAAAATTCAACCTGGTTGTAAAAAAAATCAGTGAATTAAAAACTGAAATCTCACAGACGGATATTATGATCGTGGCCACAGGTGCACAAGACATTACAGTAGAGGCCTCCATGATGCCAAAAGAGAAACCCCTATTGATTTTAGATTTGTCTGTTCCCTCCAATGTCGATCCGCAATTAAAAGAGCTTGAAAACGTTACCCTAATCAACTTAGACGAGTTGTCTCAGTTGACCAATGATACCCTCAAAAAAAGAGAAAAGTTTATTCCTCAGGCCAACGAGATATTAGATCAGGTAAAAGCAGAATTTTTCCAATGGGTTGACCACAGAAAATTTGCTCCTACACTCAAAGCCTTAAAACAAAAACTACTTGACGGTCAACTCAAAGAGCAGGGGGAGGTTCAGGAATTTTCTCAAATCGTTAATCGACTGACCGGAAAAGTAGCCAGTTATTTAAAAGAAAACCCCTCTAAAGCTGATCAAACCATGACATTGCTCCAGCATGTTTATCAATTGGATTCAGATTTAGATGTTTGACAAAACTCTCCGCATTGGGACCCGAGACAGTCAATTGGCTCTCTGGCAGGCCCATAAGGTCGGTGACCTAATGGAAGGCTCACACCTCAAGACCCAATTGGTTGTCACCAAAAGTGCCGGTGACCTTAACCTTACTCAACCCATTTATGCCATGGGGATTCAAGGAGTTTTTACCAAAGCACTAGACATTGCACTGTTGGAAAACCGTATCGACCTAGCTGTTCACAGCCTCAAAGATGTTCCTACCCAATTGCCGGATGGACTTCAGTTGGTTGCTGTTTTGGAAAGGGCCAGTGCTTCCGATGTTTTGGTTCAAACCCATAAGGCCCATTTACAAAAAGCTTCCACCATTGCCACGGGCAGTTTGAGACGCAAAGCACAATGGTTGCACCGCTATCCCCACCACCATGTGGTCAATCTGCGCGGTAACGTCCAGACCCGTATGGATAAATTGTTTTCCAGCAATTGGGAAGGCGCTATTTTTGCCAAAGCAGGTTTGGAACGAGTCGAACTTCTGGGATCTCATTTTCAAGAATTGAAATGGATGATTCCCGCTCCGGCTCAAGGGGCCATAGGGGTCGTTTGCAGGGCCGAGGACACCGAACTGATAGAACTTCTAAAAAAAATAAACCATCAACCCACCCGAGAATGTGTTGATATCGAAAGAGATTTTCTCCGAATACTCGAGGGAGGCTGTTCTGCACCCATTGGAGCCCATGCTGTTGTAGCTCAAGATAAAATTCAGTTTAAGGGAGGTATTTTTTCTTTGGATGGACAAATTGCTGCCACTACTTTAAAAGAAGTACAAATGGCCGATGGTAAAAATTTAGCCGCTCAGGCCGCTGAGGATGTATTGTCCAAAGGCGGGCATCAAATCATGAGAACTATTAAATATAATAAAGAATGAGGTTGCTATCCACCAAAATATTATCTCAAAATTTTAGAGAACGAATACTCATGAATCAATTCAGTTTGGTTGAGAAAGCGTTTATCAAAATCAGTTTCTTAAAAAATCCCAAAATTGATGGGATTTTTGACCGTCTTATTTTTACCAGTCAAAATGCAGTCAATGCTGTTTTTTCTTCTCCTAAAATCCAAAAAATGATAGAGGGAAAAATAATCTATTGTGTGGGAAAAAAGACTGCATCTCTTTTGGCTGAAAATGGTCAAAAAGTTGCTAAAATTGCTCAAAATTCGTTAGAATTAGCCCATTTTTTAATAAAAAACCACCAAAATGAGTCATTTTCGTATTTTTGTGGAAAGCTCAGAACTCCTGATTTAGAAGAAATTTTACCCGTTCGAGGTATGCATATTAAGCCCATTGAAGTTTATACCACCCATTTGAAAGAACATACCGTAAAAGGTAATTTTGACGGGATCCTTTTTTTCAGTCCCAGTGGGGTGCGAGGCTATGCCCAAAATAACGGATTTGAAAATGTCCATATTTTTTGTTTGGGAAATTCCACCGCCAAGGAAGTTGCGCTGCATACCTCCCAATACACGGTCGCTAATGATCCCAGTGAGTCCCAACTTTTGTTATCGCTAAAAAATCACATTACCCTCCATGAAAAATGAATTACTATTACAAGCTCTCAAAGGTGAGTCATTGGAACGTCCTCCGGTATGGATGATGCGTCAGGCCGGTCGCTATCTTCCCGATTTTATGAAACTTAAAGAAAAACACGATTTCTTTACCCGCTGTCAGACGCCCGAGTTGGCCACAGAGATCACCCTTATGCCCATTGACCAAGTGGGGGTAGATGCAGCCATCATCTTTAGTGATATTTTGGTCGTATTGCAAGCCATGAATATTGAAGTGGAAATGCGCGAAGGTATAGGTCCCTATATTCCTCAGCCAATCAACAGTAAAGTAGCTTTGGATCAAGTCACCCTTCCCGATGTAGAGGAACATTTGGGTTATGTTTTTGAGGCCGTAAGGATGACCAAAAGTGCACTCAATGACAGGGTGCCATTGATTGGCTTTGCCGGAGCACCCTGGACATTACTGTGCTATGCCGTTCAGGGGCAGGGTTCCAAAAATTTTGACCGTGCCAAAGCCTTTTGTTTCCAAGAACCCGAAATGGCCAAAGAACTTTTACAAAGAATCACCACCACCACCATAGCCTATCTAAGAGAAAAGGTAAAAGCCGGAGCCGACGTCATTCAACTGTTTGACTCCTGGGGGGGGCTGCTATCTCCTGCCGACTATAAAGAGTTTTCCTGGCCCCATCTGCAACAAATAGTCGATGCCTTGAGCGGCTCAGTTCCTGTCATCGTATTTGGTAAGGGCTGTTGGTTTTCCCTCCAAGAAATGAGTAAATCCGGTGCATCTGCTTTGGGAATTGACTGGACCTGTTCTGCCCGCAACGCCCGATACCTCTCAGGTGGACAAATCACACTACAAGGTAATTTTGATCCCTCTCGTTTATTGTCTCCCATTCCTGAGATCAAAACACAAGTCAAGCAAATGATCAATGCATTTGGTAAAGATCGTTATATCGTCAACTTGGGTCATGGCATTCTGCCCAACATTCCTGTTGATCATGCTAAAGCTTTTGTGGACGCCGTAAAAGAATATCAATCCTAACCCCTGAATATTACTATTATGAAAAAAAAGTTTTACCGTTACATTGAAAAATTACAAGACAGGATCTCACAAAAACTGGCAGAAGTAGATGGAAAAGCCCGTTTTAAAGAAGATTTTTGGAAGCGCTCGGGCGGCGGCGGCGGACGAACCCGAGTCATAGAAAATGGTGCAGTTTTTGAAAAAGGAGGGGTCAATATATCTGCCGTTCACGGGGAACTTCCGGAAAGCATGAAAAATTATTTTAAGGTTAAGACCGGAAATTTTTTTGCTTGTGGACTCAGCATGGTCATTCATCCTAAAAATCCTTTTGTTCCCACTGTTCATGCTAACTGGCGGTATTTCGAACTTTACAATAGCAAGGGCGAATTGCAAGACCAATGGTTTGGGGGGGGACAAGATCTCACCCCCTATTACTTATTTGAAGAAGATGCCCGGCACTTTCACAAGGTGTGCAAAAAAGCCTGTGATACGCTCGATAAAGACCTCTACCCTCAATACAAAAAACGCTGTGATGAATATTTTTGGAATGCCCACCGCTGTGAAGCCCGTGGGGTTGGTGGATTATTTTTTGATTATTTGAAACCCGACGAAAAACACTCTGCCGAAAACTGGTATGACTTTGTGACAGGGGTAGGGGATAGTTTTTTGGAGGCCTATGTGCCAATCGTTGAAAAAAGGAAAAACATCGACTACTCTGATTTGCAACGCCAATGGCAGGAAGTCCGAAGGGGGCGTTATGTGGAGTTCAATTTGATCCACGACAAAGGCACCCTTTTTGGATTGAAAACCAATGGAAGGATTGAAAGTATTTTGATGAGCCTTCCACCGCATGTTCAGTGGCAATACAACCACAAGCCTGATCCCAATAGCAAAGAGGAAGAACTGGTCAACGTACTTGAAAATCCCAGAGCTTGGGTGTAACTTATTAACAACCAATTTCATTACACTATGTATCCCAACCAAAGAAACAGAAGACTCAGACAAAGCCACGCACTCCGGCAGTTGGTCAGTGAAAATCAATTGACCTGCAACGACTTGATGCTCCCATTGTTTATAGCTGAGGGGACTGAGGTAAAAGATCCCATTGCAGCCATGCCCGGTTGCTACCGTTTGAGTTTGGATTTACTCCAAGAGGAGTTGAAAGCCATAGCGGATTTGGGAATCAAAGCGGTACTATTGTTTGTTAAGGTTGATGATGCCCTTAAAGACAACAAGGGTACTGAAGCAGTCAATCCTGAGGGATTGATGCAAAAGGCAATAAGAACCGTCAAATCCATCGCTCCCGAGATGGTGGTCATGACTGATGTGGCCTTGGATCCTTATTCTTCCCATGGTCACGATGGCATAGTCGAAGAGGGAAGCATCCTCAACGATCCCACCATTGAGGTCTTGTCAAAAATGGCTTTGAGTCATGCCCTAGCCGGTGCCGATTTTGTGGCACCCAGTGATATGATGGACGGTCGTGTGTTGAGGATAAGAACCGTACTGGACGAGGCAGGTTTGACTGATACCGGTATTATGAGTTACAGTGCCAAATACGCCTCTTCATTCTATGGACCCTTCCGGGAAGCCCTCGATTCGTCCCCAGGCTTTGGTGACAAACGCAGCTACCAGATGGATCCGGCTAATCGCTTGGAAGCCCTAACAGAAACCTTAAGAGACATAGAAGAAGGTGCCGACATCGTGATGGTCAAACCCGGATTGGCATACCTTGACATCATCAGAGACATCCGCGAGAATGTTGAAGTTCCCATTGCTGCCTATCAAGTCAGCGGGGAATATGCCATGCTCAAGGCTGCGGCCGAAAAAGGCTGGTTGGATCACGATACGGTCATGATGGAAGAATTGCTGGCTTTTAAAAGGGCCGGAGCTAACCTTATAGCTACTTATCACGCCAAAGAAGCAGCTCAATTACTCGCCTAAATCTCCTTTAATATTAAACAAAATGTCTTTTTTTGGCTTTTTGTTTAACTTTATCTATGTTTTGATTTAGAACAATATTTGCTAAATGGAGCAAGCATATTATAAAAGTGATGTAGGAAATTTATGTGTAGTAATTGAAAATCATTAAGTTACACGTATTTTTTTGTCGATCAAATCCAAGAAAATATTACGACGTCCTCTGTATTGATGCAAAAAGTAATTCAACAAATAAACGAATTTTTTCAAGTCAAGCGACGAGAATTCAGCTTTTCCATTCGTTTGTAAGGAACAGATTTTCAGGTCAAGATATGGAAGTTGATTAGCCGTATTCCCTATGATACCTCCTTGGCCTATGTCAAGGTCACTCAAGCGTATGGTGATGCCAAAATGGTAAGTGCAGTAGCCGCTGCCTTTGCCAAAAACCCCATATTGATTGTAGTCCCTTGTCACCGTGTAATCGGTAGTGATGGATCTATGGTGGGATACTATGGAGGAATTGATGTAAAACGTCAACTTCTTGAATTGGAGGGCTTTCCAAAACAATTTACCGTACTTTAGTACCAAAAAAAACCGATGAAAAGAATTTTGATAGGCCTGGGATTCCTTTTTGCCATTATTTTTTCCTTACTCTACGTTTCTAAATACAATTATCTTTTGACGGGTGTCAGAACCATCTATTTGACTGGTCACACCACGGCCTATTTGACCGACTACAAAAAATTTCCCAACAACAGCGTTAGAACATCCGCACAACCTCAATCTTGGCCATTACACAAGTACTACAATCAATTCCCTACAAGCAAATCCTTGGAGGACTACCATGAGGATCGAAAAACGGTGGCCTATTTGGTGATCAAAAACGACAGCATTCTTCATGAGAAATATTACGATGGTTATGGAGCAGACTCCAAAAGTAACTCCTTTTCGGTCGCCAAAAGTGTCGTTTCTGCCTTGATGGGGATTGCCATCCAAGAGGGAGCCATAAAGGGTTTGGATCAGAAAGTAGTGGATTTTATTCCCGACCTCAAAGGCCCCTATGCCGATCAGGTAAAGGTGGGAGACCTATCCAGTATGGCTTCGGGCCAAAAATGGAGTGAAGAATACTACAACCCTTTTTCGGTAACTTCTGCCTCCTATTTTGTCAAAGATTTGGATGCCTTGATATTGGAGCAGCCCATTAATGAAAAGCCGGGAGAGGCTTTTCGCTATAAAAGTGGCACCACTCAATTGTTGGGCATGGTAATCAAAAAAGCAACCGGCAAAACCCTAAGCGCTTATTTGACTGAAAAATTATGGCAACCGATGGGAGCCAATCAAACTGCACTTTGGCAATTGGACAGCTCAGAAAAAGGAATGGAAAAAGCCTTTTGTTGCCTGGCGACTAATGCACGAGATTTTGCTCGACTTGGAAAACTTTACAAAAATGATGGCCTATGGAATGGTATCCAATTGCTCGATTCCACTTTTGTTGCTTTGTCTGTTCAACCGCGGTTTGAAGAAAGCCCGGAATACGGCTACGGATGGTGGTTGGATGTTTTTCAAGGTAAAAAAGTTTTTATGATGCGTGGGCATTTGGGACAATACGTCATGGTGGTCCCCGAGGAAGATTTGATCGTGGTGCGTTTGGGCCACCTCAAAGACAAGGCAAAGGCACCAAATAGGAAAAATTCGGGGGGAGACCCTTTTACCAAAGACATTTATATTTACCTTGAGGCTGGATTGGAAATGAATAACAATGTTTCAAAAAATTGACGTCAATAAATTGTTGTTTTTGTACATAGAAACTGTTCCGAAGAAGGCAACTTTTGATGAATTTTCCGATACGGAAAAGGAACTTTTTGCAGCTAACGAGATTACCCATTCATGAAAGAAAAAAAACCATTGCTACAACTAGAAGATCTTTCCATTTCGTCCAAAGAAGGATTACTTATCAATGGGCTTTCCTTTACCGTCAATTCCAATGAGATCGTTGCTATTGTCGGGGAGTCTGGCAGTGGAAAATCATTGACTGCCCTATCCATTGCGGGTTTGTTGTTCCAAACACAATTGTCCATTAGCAGTCAAAAAATGGAGTTGAGCGGGCAGGAACTTTCTCGTTTGTCTCACAAAGATTGGCAAACCCTCAGGGGTAAGCACTTGGGCATGGTTTTTCAGGAACCCCAGTCCAGTCTCAACCCAAGTATGCGCTGTGGACCACAGGTTATGGAACGCTTGCAACAAAACAAAATCGGAAAATCTCAAGACTACCGCAATAGGGTATTGGCGGCTTTTGAACAGGTACAACTGCCCCAGCCAAAACGTATTTTTAGGGCCTATCCCCACGAACTCAGTGGTGGACAAAAACAAAGGGTGATGATCGCCATGGCGTTGATTGGCAGCCCCAAGCTGTTGATCGCCGACGAACCCACTACTGCACTGGATGTGACGGTTCAAAAAGAAATCCTGACCCTGATCAAAGACCGGCAAAAGGGTCATAAAATGAGCGTTTTATTAATCTCCCATGACCTGAATGTAGTAGCTCAGTTTGCCAATAGGGTACTAGTGATGCACCAGGGTGGATTGGTTGAAAGCGGGACCGTAACAGAGATATTTAAAAACCCTCAAGATCCCTACACCCAAGGACTGTTGTATGCCCGACCTCAACCCGACAAACGCCTGAAACGACTGCCTACGGTGGCAGATTTTTCCCAAAAACAAAAAAGCTTTAAATCCATTTCCAAGGTGACAAGGGCCAAAAAACACCGAGCACTTTATACCCAAAAACCCCTGTTAGAGGTCAGGGGATTGGTCAAAGAATATCCCCTGACCCGTCACTGGTTTAAAAAAAATCAAAGCCTTAAAGCATTAAAAGAGGTGAGTTTTGACCTCTATCTGGGGGAGACCTTGGGCTTGGTAGGGGAATCGGGTTGCGGGAAATCAACCATTAGTCGTGCTTTGGTTAATCTCGATCTCCCCACAGCAGGTGAAATTCGCTACAAAGGGCGATCCATTATAGGACTCAACCCCAAGGAAATGAGGGACCTGCGCAAGCAAATCCAACTGGTTTTTCAAGACCCTTTTGCGGCCCTTCACCCGCTAAAATACATAGGCGATGCCATTGCAGAACCTCTTTATGTACACGGTTTGGTAAATGGAAAAGACGCTCAAAAACAAAGGGTTTTCAAGCTATTGGAACAGGTGGGCCTTGGGTCCGAACATTACCATCGTTATCCCCACCAATTATCCGGGGGACAAAGACAAAGGGGGGTCATTGCCAGAGCACTGGCAACAGAACCCCAATTACTCCTATTGGACGAATCTGTGGCCGCTTTGGACATCTCCGTCCAAGCACAGGTACTCAATTTACTCAATGATCTTAAAGAACAATTGCAATTGTCCTATCTCTTTATCTCCCACGATCTGAATGTGGTCAAATACATGGCCGATCGGATTTTAGTGATGAAAAAAGGAATTTTGGTTGAAGAGGGGGAAGCCGATGAATTGTATTTCCATCCACAACAGCCCTATACCCGCGAATTGATCGCGGCACTACCCAGGATTGAGGTTTTTTAAAGTATTTAAAGAGAAAATCAAAAGTGATCCCACAGCGAAAAAAAGGATCAAGACAATTTTCCAGATTAAATTCATTGCTGTGAAAAAAAAAATAATGCTGAGTGCCAGCCATACCGCAAATCTGATAGCCACCATCATTTGTATTTTTAAATCAAAAGTTATGGGGTTTTGGAAAGTAAAAATAAAATGTACGAATTTGAACACCGAACAAGGATTAACGAACGCCCATTTTAGATTTTTTAAATAAGAAAATGATCAAGTTTGATTTATCAGCTAATTAATATAGATTTAAACTCTTGAAAATTAAACCATCAGAAATAGATCTGAAATCGTTAATCAGTGTTCTTTGTTCTTAAATCAAATACCAAACGAAAAGAGCCAATATATAATCATGTCGGCCATACAACTACGCGGATATTTAAAATTAATTTTTATCCCTTAAGGCGCCGGATTGGGAATTAATTCATTGATCTGGTCAATTGCTTTAAGGACTTCCTTGGAGAGTTTGACCTTATGGGTAGCGATATTTTCTTTAAGTTGTTCCATTGTGGTGGCGCCAATGATATTAGAGGTAACAAAACTGCGGTCATTTACAAAAGCCAGGGAGAGTTCGGTCAGCGACAATCCGTGGTCTGAGGCTAGTTCAAAATAAAGATCGGTTGCTTTAAAGGAATTTTCCCCGCTGTATCTGGACAAACGCTCAAACAAAGCCAAGCGGCTGTTGGCTGGCATCTGTCCGTTGCGATATTTTCCCGAAAGAACTCCAAAGGCCAGGGGGGAGTAGGCCAGAAGTCCTATATTTTCTCTGTGGCATATTTCGGTACTGCCCACTTCAAATAGTCGATTGAGAAGGGAATATGGATTTTGAACGGTGATCATTTTGGTGGCAAAAGACTGGGAGGCTCGCAAAAAACACATGATCCCCCAGGGGTTTTCATTGGACAGGCCAATGTGTCTGATCTTTCCGGCTTTGATGTTATCGTTCAGTGCATCGAGGACGGCTTCAAAATTTTCTTCCCAGGGATCGTTTGGGTCGTATCGAAAACTTCTTACCCCAAAAGTGTTGGTTTTTCTTTCGGGCCAGTGCAACTGATATAGGTCGATATAATCAGTTTGCATTCTTTGGAGGCTCTTGTCGATAGCCTCGTCGATATGGGCTTTTTTAAAGCTGAGGTTTTTGCGGATGTGTTTGGTATAATCACCCGGCCCGGCAACTTTGGTGGCCAAAATAATCTTCTCCCTATGGCCTGTTTTTTTGAACCATGATCCGATGATGCGTTCTGTTTCCCCTTGAGTTTCACGATTGGCAGGAACGGGATAGAGTTCGGCTGCATCAAAAAAATTAACACCTTGTTCCATTGCGTAATCCATTTGCTCATGGCCTTCGGCTTCTGTATTTTGCCTGCCCCAAGTCATGGTACCCAAGCAAATTTTACTGACTTTGATATCACTATTGGGCAAAAGATTGTAATCCATAATTTAGTCTATCGTATTGATGATCTGTTTAATTTCGTCTAATTGTGGACTGAGTACTACCTCTATTCTTCGGTTGGCGGCTCGACCCTCACGAGTAGAATTGGGAGCAATGGGCAGGTATTCTCCTCTACCGGCAGCAGTGAGGTTTTGGGGAAGGATATCGGGATTTTCAAGCAATTGGTTGACAATGGCGGTTGCGCGTTTGGTTGACAGATCCCAATTGCCTTTTAGGGGACCTTTACCACTGAAGGGAACATTGTCCGTATGTCCTTCGATAAGGATGGCAATGTCCGGATTATCTGCCAAAACATTTCCCAATTCCTCAATGGCCATCCGCCCCTCTGCTCCCACTGTCCAGCTTCCGGATCTGAATAAAAGTTTATTTTCCATAGAGACATAGACCTTTCCGTCCCGGGCTTCAACGGTTAGTCCTTTGTCTTCAAAATTCAATAGTGCGTCTGATAATTTTTCTTTCAGGTTGCGCATGGCCTCTTGCTGGCGTGTGATGAGCCCCTCCAATTCATCGACTCGGGTCATACGGTCGGCCAACTCATTTTCTCTTTCAGCGATTTTTTCCATAAGCGTTTCATTCTCTGCAATTCGCTCTTTGAGTGCTGTTTCACTGTTTTGTTTGAGTAAATCAAGAGAGGATTCCAGTTGTTCCAGTTTTTGTTGTTTTTGGTTAAGACTGTCTTCGGTTTCTTCTAAAGTTTCCTCGAGGGTGACAAATTTTTTGGTCAAATCCTTAATTTCAGAATTGAGGATTTCGATACTTTTAGTTTGTCGGTTGTAGTTGTCTTTGAGCTGCGCATATCGGGTTTCCAAATCATTGAATACACGGTTGGAAACACAGGAAATTAGGCTTAGGGCAATCAGGATAAAAGCGGAAATTTTTTTCATGAGGTTGAATTAAAGTTCGAGTTCTACTCCCACTGGGCAATGGTCAGAATGTTTGGCATCGGTAAGCAGGTAGGCACGTTTGATGTTATTTTTAAGATTTTCACTGACCATGTTGTAATCGATCCGCCATCCTTTGTTGTTATTTCGGGCATTGGCGCGATAGCTCCACCAACTGTATTGGTGAGGTTCCGGGTTGAGATGGCGAAAGGAATCAACAAATCCATTGTTCATAAATCTGTCGATCCATTGGCGTTCTTCGGGTAGAAATCCAGAAACATTTTTATTGCGAACAGGATCGTGGATGTCGACGGATCGGTGGCAAATATTATAATCGCCACAGATCACCAATCTAGGATGATTTTTTTTCAGGGCATCAATATACTCTTGAAAATCGTCCATGAATTTGAACTTGTGTTCCAATCGGTCAAGATTGGTACCGGAGGGAAGGTAGAGGCTGATGACCGATACATTTTCATAATCGGCACGTATGACCCTACCCTCAAAATCCATATGTTCGATGCCAGTTCCAGCCTGAACGTGTAAGGGATTGATTTTGGTTAAAATAGCGACCCCACTGTATCCTTTTTTTTGAGCAGAGTGCCAGAAGTGATGGTAGCCCATTTGTTCAAATAAATCCGTGTTGACTTGTTCTTCTAAGGCTTTTGTTTCCTGAAGACAGACTACATCGGGGTCAGCTGCACTGAGCCACTCGGCTAAACCTTTATTGAGGGCGGCACGGATACCGTTAACATTGTAAGAAAGGATCTTCAAAGTTTGTTTTTACCAAATATAAAAAAACGAAAGCTGAGTAAAAATTCAAAAACGGTCCATTGGAAAAAAAATTTCAAAGCTTTTTCAACAATTCGCTTATCGAAAGTTTGTCTCTCAACAAACCTCCTAGTACCCCAATAGCGATTCGTTCTTGAGTCATGCTGTCCCGGTCTCTGATGGTCACACTCTGATCTTCCAAGGTTTGATGATCTATGGTGATACAATAAGGAGTCCCCAATGCATCTTGTCTGCGATAGCGTCGGCCTACGGCATCTTTTTCGTCATAGGTGACGGAAAAATCCCACTTGAGATCCCCCACAATTTTTCGAGCAATTTCGGGAAGTCCGTCTTTTTTGACCAAGGGAAAAACGGCCAGTTGGGTGGGCGCCAAAACAGGAGGAAGTTTGAGTACCGTTCGGGTGGATCCATCCTCTAGGGTTTCCTCTTGAAGTGCTTTAGAAAAGACCGCCAAAAACATTCTGTCCAGACCGATGGAGGTTTCTACAACATAGGGGATGTAGTTTTCGTTTCTTTCGGGATCGAAATATTGCAGTTTTTTTCCAGCGTAATTTTCGTGGTTCCCCAGATCAAAATCAGTGCGCGAGTGTATGCCTTCAAGTTCTTTGAATCCGAAAGGGAAGTTAAATTCGATATCAGTCGCCGCATCGGCGTAATGGGCAAGTTTTTCGTGGTCGTAGAATCGGTAGTTTTCGTTGCCAAGGCCCAGTGATTGGTGCCATTTGAGTCTTTTTTCCTTCCAGTGCTCGTACCATTCTTTTTGTGTTCCTGGAGGGATGAAGAATTGCATTTCCATCTGTTCAAATTCGCGCATGCGGAAGATGAATTGACGGGCAACGATTTCATTGCGAAAGGCTTTTCCAGTTTGTGCAATACCAAAGGGAAGTTTCATCCTTCCCGATTTTTGGACATTGAGGAAGTTGACAAAAATTCCTTGTGCGGTTTCGGGTCGCAAATAGAGATCCATGGCAGTATCGGCCGAGGCACCCAATTTGGTACCAAACATCAGGTTGAATTGTTTTACATCAGTCCAGTTACGGGAACCCGATTCGTGGCAGGCGATTTCAAGTTCTTCGATCAGCGCTTTGACATCTGCCAAATCTTCATTTTCAAGGGATTGTCCCATGCGTTTGAGGATGTTGTCAGCTTTGTTGCGATATTCGACTACTCGGGGGTTGGTTGAACAGAATTGTTCTTTGTCAAAAGCATCACCAAAACGCTTGGCAGCTTTATTGACCTCTTTGTTGATCTTGTTTTCAATCTTGGCGACATAATCCTCAATGAGGACGTCGGCGCGGTATCTTTTCTTGGAGTCTTTGTTGTCGATCAGCGGGTCGTTGAATGCATCGACATGGCCAGAGGCTTTCCAGGTGGTGGGGTGCATAAATATGGCAGCATCGATCCCTACGATGTTTTCATTTAGTTGTACCATGGCCTTCCACCAGTAATCGCGAATGTTTTTTTTGAGGGCCACCCCGTTCTGTCCATAATCGTAAACAGCACTCAGGCCATCGTAAATTTCACTGGATTGGAAAATAAAACCATACTCTTTGGCATGGGAAATTACTTTTTTAAAGATCTCAGATTGTTGCATATTTGGGCAAAAATAAGTCTTTTTCATGTTTTTTGAATGCCTTGAATCCATTTCAATGAAAAATTTTATAAAGCGAGCTCTTGGTGCTTTTGTTTCACTGTTCTTCCCCAAGGTTTGTGTGGGCTGTATGAATCCCTTTATGGGACCGAAAAGATCGTTTGTTTTGATTGCAAGTTGTCCCTTCCCCAGACAGATCATCCATAGGATTATCACAATTTTTTATGGGAGAGAATCAACAAATGCCTCAGGGTTGATCATGCTGTTAATTTGATTGATTTTCAAAAACTTAGGGTAGCGTCTTTTTTATTAATTGAAATATTGAGGTTAATAGGAAATAGGAGCATTTCTTGAAGATTGGTTGACTCCAATACTGTGACAGTCGAGTGTATTTGGAGAAGTCGATGCGGTTTTTCCATTACCACTTCATCCCAGACGTTTCAAGCAAACAGGTAACAATCAGGTTCAATTGTTTTCCAAAAGTTTGGCAAAACACCTCAAATTCCTGTTGATCGATGATTTAGTCTACAAAAAAAATATGGAAATTGGCAAAATACAGGGGCTTAATCGCCTTAAGGAGCTAGATGAGGCTTTTGCCATTCGCCAAATCGGTCGTTACCATCCAAAATATTGGTTATTGTTGGACGATGTGATCACCACCGGGGGAGCGATTGTAAGCTGTGGTAAAACCATTTTGAAAGTTTATGGAGTTAGTCACTGTATTGTATAGCTTGCCAGTAGGTTGTCTTAAGAATATTGTGTTATTTTGTTTACACAACATATGGGTATGAATAAATTTGTAAAGTACTTTTTATTCTTTTTGACTGTGGTTTCCTTTACCCAATGTGCCAGAAAATCTATCCCAACGGGAGGCTTAAAAGACACCTTACCCCCGGTGATGATTAATGCATTTCCCAAGATGAATACGGTTTTTTTTGACAAGGAAAAAATCACCATAACTTTCGACGAGTTTATCAAACTGAGAGATCTTTCCAAACAGTTGATTATTTCTCCTCCTTTGGAACCCGATCAATATAAGATTAAACCCCAAGGGACGGTTTCCAAAAAAATTCAAATCGAATTATTGGATTCACTTCAAGAGGAAACGACTTATACTTTTAATTTTGGTGAGAGCATTGTCGACAATAATGAGGGCATCCCTTTGCCTTTCTTTCGCTATGCCTTGTCAACAGGTCCAATTATTGACTCGCTGGAAATAACTGGAGAAATAACCGATGCTTATGAACGCATTACTGAGCCTTATACTTCCATTCATCTGTATCCAATAGACAGTACCTTTTCAGACTCTACCATTTTTCTCAAAAAGCCTTTTTATGCTACCTCTACTTTAGATTCTGTGATTTATCATTTTAAAAACTTACGTCCCGACACCTATGAAATTATTGCGATCAAGGATGTGGGTGGGAATTATTTATTCGATCAAAATTTAGATAAAATAGGTTTTTTGCAGAAGCCGATAACCCTACCAGGGGACAGTATTTTAAACTTTAGGATTTTTAATGAGATTCCCACCCTTTTTTGGACAAGGCCTTTTTTTATAAATACCAATCAAATCGGTTTTGGATATTATGGTGAAGCTGATATTCGTGCCATAGAGGTGAAAAGCAAAGTACCCCGTAATTTTAGATACCTGATCAATAAAAGCCGCGAAACGGATACTTTACACTTTTGGTTTAGGGGAGACAAATTGGATTCGTTAAAGTTTGGTATTAAAGAGAAAGACACCACCCGTCTGTTCAACGTAAAGTTTAAAAAACAAGTGCGGGATTCCCTGGTGATTAATGCCTTCACCAAATCATCCATGGGTTTGTTGGACAGCTTTAAGATTAAATCGAATTTGCCTTTGGTCAAAATCAATTTGAATTTGATCAACATCATAGGATTAGATTCGCTGGCGGTTCCTTTTAAGGCATCTTTGGATAAAAACTACGACAGGCTGTCTCTTTTTTACAATTGGTTGCCCAATGACGATTACAAAGTCGAATTGTATCCCAATGCTTTGATAGACTTTTGGGGAAATACCCACGACACCCTAAAGTTTGGTGTCAAAACTAAACCAATTGAGGATTATGGCAATATTTTCTTGCAAATCATTAGAGATGATAATGATCCCTTTATATTGGAACTGGTCAACCTTAAGGGAGAAACCCTGAGGCGGTTTGATCTGTCCAATGAATTGGATTATTACGAATTCAAATACCTACTGCCTGGAAATTATTTATTTCGATACATCAAAGACAAAAACGGCAATAAAAAGTGGGATACGGGAAATTACCTTAAAAAAATACAACCCGAAATGGTTTATTATTCTCCAGATACAATTGAGTTAAGGGCTAACTGGGACATCAATCAGCAATTGAAAATTCCTTCGGAAGTTCAAAGTTTTTCAACTGTTGACTCTTTGGAAATAAATATTGAAGAGAAGATTCTTCCTGCTATCGACTCTCTTGAAATCAAAATTGAAAAGAGTACTCTTCCTGTTGTGGATTCTTTGGAAATCTCAAATTAATAGTATCTTTGAACAAAAAAATTAATGGGTGTAGGTAATATTGTAATGGCTTCTGTTTTGGTTTGTATTGTGCTCGGTGTCGTAGCCGTGATTCAGTCCAGACTTTAAGTGGTTTTGTACAACTCTTTCAAAAACACCGTACGCCTTATTCAGTGGTGTATTTCATTTTGAATTTTTTATCGGGATTGATTATTCTGTAGTAAGACTGAACCGTCAATGAGGCATAGTGAAACCTCAGACTATGAGTTTTAGTTTACGGGGCAGGTGTCCATATCACCTACAGCAAAAACGCTTGGAGTATTCGTCTGGTAGTCAAGAGTATTGTCTACTTTAATGGCATCCTTTTCAATTTCCAATCCCCAGTTTCCTATTGAGCCCATCTTGGGAGACAGATCGAATAAGGGCAGCCAGTGATCAACGCTAATGTTTTTGAGCAGGTAAGAGACAAAACCCTGAAAGTCCTTTCGACCACTTCAATTGATTCTACGCGCAGTAAAATTTACAGGCGGTTGATAAAACTACCCAATGAGTCTTTGAATTGAATTCCTTCAAAGGTTCTGAGTTTGTTTAATTTTTGATTAGCCTCCAGTCCCCACAACAGAAATTCGACCACAAAATAATAATCTTTTACGTCCAGTTCCGATTGAAACTTTCTCATAATCTTTTTGATGGCGGGGACGCTGTCCAGTGCTTTTTGTTGGTTTTTCTCGTCTGAATCATCTTCAATAAAGAGTTCATTTTCCTTAAAAAACCACCCTAAAAGTTCATCATAGGGTCCTTCTTCATTGGGTTTTTCCAGTTTTTCGATCTTGGGAAAGTAGAGAGGGAATAGACTTTTTATGGCTTTGGAAATCAAATGATAAGCCACTTCGCCGGCTCCTTCTTGTTCCCCTTCGTACACCAATTCTATTTTTCCATTGATGGCGGTAATGACTCCCAGAAAGTCACTCATTCGGATAGAGGTTTTGGAATCGTGGGTAATCAGTAATCGTCTTTCGGCAGTGCTGATCAGATTTTCAAAAGCGGTTATACTCATGCGGGTACTCACCCCACTTTTGGCATCTACATACTCACTTTTTCGTGCTTCGAAACTAATTTGTTCCAACAGGTCTTTGGCCAACTCGGGAACATGGATTTGCGATTGGTTTTCCTTGCTGATGGCGGCTTCTTGTTGGGTAATCCGCTTGGCAATTTCGATGTTGTGCGGGTAGTGGGTCAAAATTTGAGATCCGATCCTGTCTTTGAGTGGGGTTACAATGCTCCCTCTGTTGGTGTAGTCTTCAGGGTTGGCGGTAAATACAAATTGTATTTCGAGTGGGAGTCGTAGTTTGAAGCCTCTGATTTGAATTTCTTTTTCTTGTAAAATGGAGAAGAGCGCTACTTGTATCCTTGCCTGTAAATCTGGCAGTTCGTTTAGCACAAAAATACACCTGTGGGCGCGAGGGATCATTCCATAATGGATTACTTTTTCGTCGGCATAGCTCAGTTTGAGTGTTGCGGCTTTGATGGGGTCAACATCGCCGATCAAATCGGCTACCGTAACATCGGGTGTGGCTAATTTTTCAAAGAAGCGTTCGTCTCTATGTATCCAACTTACAGGGGTATTGTCTCCTTTTTCTTCAATGAATTCTTTGGCCCAGCGCGAAATGGGTTGTAGTGGATCATCGTTGATTTCAGATCTGTTAACTACTGGGATCCATTCGTCGAGGAGTTCTGTCATTTGCCGAGCCAATCTGGTTTTAGCCTGCCCTCTCAAACCAAGAAGATTGATGTTGTGGCCAGAAAGTATGGCCCTTTCTACATCCGGAATTACCGTGTTTTCATATCCGAGCAGTCCCTCAAAAGTGCTTTCCCCTTTTTTGATTTTTTCCCTAAGATTCTTAGCGAGTTCTTCTTGTATGCTACTGGGTTTATAATTGGATTTTTTGAGCTCCTTGAGTGTTGTTATTTTTGGTTTTTCCATGGGTTATCCAAAGCGTTTTTTTCTGTTTTTTTCATAATCTTCAAAAATCATTTCACCAAGGTTATTGAGTCCAGTATAAAAAGCCTTTCCGTTATTGGCCATGGTAAATTCTTGAACAAATTGTTTGAGATAGGGGTCAGAGGCAATCATAAAGGTGGTGATGGGGATTTTTATTTTTTTGGCCTGTCGAGCCATTGAGTAACATTTTTCTACAATCGATCTATCAAGTCCGGCACTGTTTTTATAGTAGCTGCCATCGGGCATTTTCAGGCAACTGGGTTTACCATCGGTGATCATAAAGATTTGTTTGTTGGTATTCCTTTTTCTTCGGAGCATGTCCATGGCCAAGTCCAAACCAGCAACGGTGTTGGTATGGTATGGCCCCACTTGTAAATAGGGTAATTCTTTGATGGAAATGGGTCGTGCGTCGTTACCAAAGACCAAGATGTCCAGAGTGTCTTTGGGATAGCGGGTGGTGATGAATTCTGCCAGTGCCATGGCTACTTTTTTGGCTGGGGTAATTCGATCTTCTCCATACAGTATCATGCTGTGGCTAATGTCGATCATCAGGACCGTACTCATTTGAGATTTGTGATGATTTTTTTCAACCACTAGGTCGTCTTCTGTAATTTGAAAGTCACCGATACCTGAGTGAATTTGGGCATTTTTGATGCTTTCGGTCAAGACGATATTTTCCAGCGAATCCCCAAATTGGAAACTGCTGAGATCTCCGGATTTATCATCTCCTGCCCCTTGATGCTGGGTGTTGTGGTTGCCCAATCCCGACTTTCTCAACTTTCCAAAAATTTGCTTTAAGGCGTATTCTCTGAGTAGTTTTTCCGTCTTGGCGGTGATTCCCATCGAGCGTTCACTGCCATCGGGTTTGATTTCTGCTTTGACATAGCCCTTATCCAAAAGGTCATTGATAAAATCGTCTATGGTGTAATTTTCGTCTGTCAACTTATATTCTTCATCCAGTTCCCGAAGCCAATCGATGGCTTCGTCAAAATCCCCCGAGGTATGGGTAATCAACTCCTTAAAAATCTCAAATAGTTTTTCGAAGGGAGATTGATCTACCGATTGGGCTTGACGGAATAATATTCCTGTTCTGGAGTTAGAAAAATTCATTCAACAGATGATCTATAGAAATAATACTCAAAGGTAATTTAAAATCGCAGTAAAGAAAAGCGATCGGAGGTAGAAATTATGGCTTACATTTCCAATGAACGGATGTATTCTTCCAATAGGGCCAAACCCTCGGAGTGAACGATTTTTCGTCCGATTTCTGGCATCATGATTCCTGGATCTGTGCTGTTGTATCGGTAGATCAGGATGGAACTTTCGGGTTTGCCGGGGACAATGCTGTATTTGAGATCCCCCGATCCTTTACCAGCGGCAATAGGGGGTTTGAATATTCCTCTTCTGCGATCGTTTTGTTCGTGATAGGTGAGGTTGAGTCCTGAGTTTTTGGCTGGACCAAGATCGTTGTGACAATGGGCACAGTTGATGTGAAGGTAGGCTTTGGCCCTGTCCTGGAGTGTCCCAGAATCTTCTTGGTTCCAGATGGCAAAAAGCGGACGTTTCTCTTGGGGCGGCAGCCCAGTAAGAACTTCTTTTTGTGCAAAGTATTCCAACTGGTCATGAACCATTCCCTGATAGATATTTTTTCGGTTGAGTTGACCCGCAATGGGCCCAATGGGGGAAATTTCCTTACCCAGCATATGACAGCTTTTGCATTGGGTTTGGTTGGGTATTACGTAGTTTAGATTTTGACTTTTGCCCTGGTGATCGATCCAGCTCACTGGAGTTTCTCCACCTATAATATTGACAAAAGCATCGGTTTGTTGTTCGTTCCAAACATAGGAAAGGGTTTTCCACGATTGATTTTGCTCTTTGATCAACAAACGGGTTTCTACGATTTGTTTTTTTCCCTCGGGCTTTCTAAAGTCTGTTGGGTAGTAAAAGTTTTTGATGATAACGCTTCCCACGTCAAAGTCCATGACTCCCTCTGGTCGGTAGGACATTTTTTTTCCTTCGGGGAAATAGATAAATCTTTTTTTGTGGGAGTAGTCAGAAAAAAGAGCGTTATTGAGTTCGTATTCATAAACATTTTCGGCGGGCTTTAGGTCGGAGATTTTCCCTTGAAAAAAGGAATATTCGGACAGTTTGGCAATCTCGTTGGAGGAGTTATTGCTGATGGCGATTTTGGGAACTACTTTTCGGGCGATGGGCGCGATTTCTTTATCAACGTTATTTTTACAGGACAGCGTCAAAAAGAGGGAAATCCCCAGTAAATAAAAATATCTCAGCGATGACATTTATATGGATTTTTCAAATTCAACTTCACATTCATAATTTCCAATTTCATTAGTGAATTCATTAAAATCATTCGCTGCATCCAATGCGGCAAAGTTAATTGCCCCGTTGTTTTTGATGCAGACTTTGTATTCAGGATTGATTTGTTTGCCTTCGATGTAATAGTCTTTTGGCAAAATACCGTCATAGGCGATATCGGGGATTTTCATTCCATTTTTAAAGACCCACAATTTTCCAAAATCGTTATCCAAGGCAGGGAACCAATATTTGTTGTTGAACTGGTTGTTGTAAACAAATACTCTGCCAGGATAAGCACTGTATTGGGTGTCATTCTCATAGTCGTTTTCTACCTGTCTGATTCCATTGGGGAGTGCCTTTTTCTTCTTTTTCTTCTTTTTGTTTTTAGGGGGGACATAAATTTCATAGCTAACAATAGAGCTGTTGATGGTTTTGTGATTTTCGATGATGTTGTCATAAAGGGCAACCTTTTTGGTGGCCATAATGATAACGCCCGATCCTCTGGGGACAGTGCTTACGATGGAACCTTTTACGCCAAAGTTTTTTAGATTGTTGTCGTGAATGTGGTTGTTATAGGCCTTGACATCCTCACCATAGACGGTTAAGTGGGGGAGATTGAATATCAGCAGGCCTCCGGTGTTTTCATAAACCTCATTGTCGTAGATTTCCACTTGACTGCTGTTTTCGCTTTCGATACCTGCTACATTATAATAAGCTTTGTTGTTTTTGACCACTACATTTTGAGATTGTCCCACATAGATACCAGCGTCTGAGGCACCTATAGCTTCACAGCCTTCGATCAGTAGATTTTTACACAAAACGGGATACAAGGCATAGGCTCCATTTTGGGTGGATACTTCTCCCGTCCATGCCGAACGGATGTTGCGCATGATTACATTTTCTGAATCCGTGATTTTCAGATTGTCCCCAGCGGCGTCTTCGATGGACATATTTTCAATGGTCAGATTCTTACAGTTGGAAATGCGGATTCCCTCTGCCCCTTGTTTTTGTCCTTTGAAAGAGAATACTGTTTTTTCGATGCCCTTTCCTCTGAGGGTAATATTTTTCTTACCGTCCAAAATTAGTGATTGAGAAAAAAGATAGTGACCTTCGGGTAGTTCGATGACACTGCTGTCTTGGGCGGTGATAAAGGCCTCCAGTATGGGAATTTCCATATCCAAATAATCTCTATCGGGAGTGTAAGAAGGCATGGAAGGCGATTTTAGTAGTAAAAAGGCAATCAGTGTTAAAATCCCTAGGGAGGGGAGAATAATCTTTATTTTCAAGTCGCGCATTTTATCAGTTCCTTTCAAAAATAACCAATTAAAATTTAAAATAGAGGAATCATTAAAAATGTTATATTTGCAGAGCATTATGAATAACAGTCAGAGGCGACCATTGAGTCCCTCTTTTTTTTGAAATGAATTTTAATCAAAAAATTGAAGATTTGTTGACGATGGCATTGGAGGAACACCCCAGTGTTTTTTTGGTGGATTTCAAAATCTCTGCCGACAAGTCGATCAAGGTTATTTTGGACGGTGACAAAGAAGTCAATGTTAAAGATTGCATCAACATCAGCAGAGCCATCGAAGGAGCTTTGGATAGAGACGAGGAGGATTTTAGTCTGGAAGTGGCCTCTGCGGGAGTGGGAAGTCCTTTGAAGTTTCCAAGACAATACCAAAAAAATTTGGGGAGAAAACTGGAAGTTGTGTCTACAGAGGGATTGAAATTTCAGGGAGAGTTGACCCATGTAAAAGAGGATGCCATCGAATTGCAATGGAAGCAAAGGGAACCCAAGCCCATTGGAAAAGGAAAAGTAACAGTAACTAAAAATAAAATCTTAAAGTTTGACGAAATCAGTCAAACCAAGGTGATGATCAAATTTTAATATTCAGAAATGGAAAATTTAGCATTAATAGAATCTTTTTCAGAATTCAAAGACGAAAAGTTAATAGATAGGGTTACCCTGATGGTGATTTTAGAGGAGGTTTTTAGAAATACCCTCAAAAGGAAATTTGGCTCAGATGAAAATTTCGACATCATTATTAATCCAGACAAGGGCGATTTGGAAATATGGAGAAACAGAATCGTTGTCAAGGACGGCGAAGTTGAGGACCCCAATCAAGAAATTGAATTGGCAGAGGCTCAAAAAATCGAGCCTGATTTTGAAGTTGGAGAGGATGTTTCCGAAGAAGTAAAACTCTTTGATTTGGGGCGAAGATCCATTCAAACATTGAGACAAAACCTCATTTCTAAAATATTTGAACACGACAGTACGAATACTTTTAATCAATTTAAAGACCGGACTGGGGAACTTTTCACTGCTGAGGTGCACCACATCAGAAATCGTGAGGTGATTTTGTTGGACGACGACGGGAACGAAATTATTCTTCCCAAAGACCGTCAAATACCCAATGATTTTTTCCGCAAAGGGGACAATGTAAGGGGTGTCATTGATGTGGTGGAATTGAGAGGTAACAAGCCCAGAATTATCCTTTCACGTACTTCACCTGTATTTTTGGAGAAATTATTTGAACAAGAAATCCCGGAGGTTTTTGATGGTCTTATCACCATTAAGAAAGCCGTCAGAATTCCCGGAGAAAAAGCCAAAGTGGCTGTGGATTCCTATGATGACCGCATTGATCCAGTTGGGGCATGCGTTGGAATGAAAGGGTCTCGGATTCACGGTATTGTGAGAGAGCTTGGAAATGAAAATATTGATGTGATCAATTACACCAACAACTTGCAATTGTTCATTACTAGATCCTTGAGTCCCGCCAAAATTAATTCTTTGAAGATTGACGAGGACACCAAAAGAGTTCAGGTTTTCCTTAATCCCGAAGAGGTATCAAAGGCCATTGGAAGAGGAGGTCACAACATTCGTTTGGCAGGAAAGCTTACGGGATATGAAATTGATGTTTACCGAGAGGGAGTAGAAGAAGATGTTGAATTGACTGAATTTACAGATGAAATTGACGCTTGGGTCATCGAAGAATTCAAGAAAGTAGGACTTGACACCGCCAAAAGTATTTTGGAACTCGATACAGCGGATCTGATCAAGCGAACCGACCTTGAAGAAGAGACAGTTGCTGAGGTCATTAGAATTTTAAAAGCAGAATTTGAAGAATAAACGTAGGGATTTTTCCTACTTTTAACAAGGAATTAGATTTATGGCAGAGATTTCAACCATTAGATTAAATGTTGCGCTCAGAGAATTAAATATTTCTCTTGATCGTGCTGTGGAGTTTTTGGAACAGCAAAATATTGAAATTGAAGGCCGTCCGACTTCCAAGATTTCCAAAGACGTTTATAAAATACTTTTGGATGAGTTTGAGACAGATAAATCCAAAAAAGATGCTTCTCACGAGATCAGTGAGGAGAAAAAGAAGGAAAAGGAGTCCTTGAGAATTCTCCAAGAAAAGAAGGAACAAGAGCGGTTAGAACAACAGAAGAAACTACAGGAAATAATTAAGGCCAAGGCCGCGATCAACAAGCCTGTCAGCCTAGGGAAAATAGATCTTGATCTGCCCAAGCCAAAGCCTGCACCCGTCCCTGTGAAAGAGGTCGAGAAGCCAAAAGTTGAGGAAGCTGCTCCGTCGGCCGAAGAGAATAAAGAAACAGTGGTAAAATCCGAAAACGATCCCAAAGCCGAATCGGATATAAAGGAAACTTTACCGCCAACAGATGCCGGTGTTTCCAACGCCATAAAAACACAATACAAAACTCTTACTGGTCCAAAGAAAACTGGTCAGACCATCGATCTGGATGAGTTCAAAAAGAAAGAAAAAGGAGTAGAAGAGGCAAGAAAACGCAAAAGAAAAAGAATTAGTAAAGAGTCTTCACCCAAACCTTCTTCGAGGAACGCAAACAATCAAAACAGACAATCCTCCCAAAGAAACCGATCCAACTCCCAGCCTGAAAAGGCAGAGCCCTCGGACGAAGAAGTACAAAAACAAATTCGTGAAACCTTAGAGAAACTTCAAGGGAAGTCCAATAAATCTAAGGGGGCCAAGTACAGAAGAGACAAAAGAGATCAACACCGTCAAAAGACCGAGACTGAACAGGCCGAACAAGAGGCCAGCAGTAAAACTTTGAAGGTCACAGAATTCATTACTGTAGGGGAAATCGCTACTTTGATGGAAATTAGCTCCACAGAAATAATCTCTGCTTGTATGACATTGGGTATCATGGTGACCATGAACCAACGACTGGATGCGGAAACCTTAAGTATTGTTGCCGACGAGTTTGGCTATAAGGTGGAATTTGTCAAAACTGAGTTGGAAGAGAGCATAGAAGAAGAGGAAGACCAAGAAAGCGATCTGAAGTCTCGTGCGCCCATCGTCACCGTAATGGGTCATGTTGACCACGGTAAAACCTCATTATTGGATTACATCCGTGAGGAAAATGTGATTGCCGGGGAGTCGGGTGGTATAACCCAACATATTGGGGCTTATTCTGTAATGCTCAAGGAAAATCAAAAAATAACATTCTTGGATACTCCTGGACACGAGGCATTTACGGCCATGCGTGCCAGAGGAGCTCAGGTTACAGATATTGCGATTATTGTGATTGCCGCAGATGATGATATCATGCCACAAACCAAAGAAGCCATCAGCCACGCTCAAGCTGCTGGGGTTCCTTTGATTTTTGCCATCAACAAAGTGGATAAGCCCAATGCCAATCCCGATAAAATCAAAGAAGCCTTGGCAGGGATGAATTTGATGGTAGAAGAGTGGGGTGGTAAAATTCAATCTCAAGACATTTCAGCTCTGAAAGGTACAGGGATCAATGAACTACTCGAAAAGGTATTGCTCGAAGCAGAAATTCTGGAGCTTAAAGCCAATCCCAACAGAAAGTCCAAAGGTACAGTAGTAGAGGCTTTTTTGGATAAGGGACGAGGTTACGTTTCCACCATCTTGGTTCAAATAGGAACCCTGAAAATCGGAGATTATATTTTGGCTGGTAAGCATAGCGGGAAGATCAAAGCCATGTTCGATGAACGTGGAAATCATTTGGAATTGGCTCCCCCTTCAACTCCGGTTTCGATTTTAGGATTGGATGGAGCTCCTCAGGCAGGGGACAATTTCCACGTCCTAGAGGACGAAAAGGAAGCCAAGCAAATTGCTGCCAAAAGAACTCAGCTCTTAAGAGAGCAAAATGTAAGGACACAGCGACACATTACTCTGGATGAAATTGGAAGAAGGATTGCACTGGGAGAATTCAAAGAGTTGAACATGATCCTCAAAGGAGACGTTGACGGTTCTGTAGAAGCTCTTACAGATTCTTTGCAAAAGCTGTCTACTGACGAAATACAAGTGAACATTATTCACAAA
Source organism: Flavobacteriaceae bacterium UBA3159 (assembly GCA_002364535.1). Taxonomy (GTDB): domain Bacteria; phylum Bacteroidota; class Bacteroidia; order Flavobacteriales; family Flavobacteriaceae; genus UBA8316. Next base: position 91,767 of record DEYL01000002.1, read on the forward strand.
GGCGTAGGAGCAATAACTGAGTCCGATGTTTTGCTTGCCTCAGCCTCCGATGCCATCGTGATAGGTTTTAATGTAAGGCCAATGGGTAATGCAAGAGCCATAGCAGACAAGGAAGAAATCGATATCCGATCCTATTCTATCATCTACGATGCAATCAACGACGTAAAAGATGCAATGGAAGGAATGTTATCTCCCGAGATGAAAGAAGAAATTACGGGTACTGCCGAAATCAGAGAAACATACAAAATCTCCAAGGTTGGAACTATTGCAGGCTGTATGGTGACCAGTGGAAAAATCTACCGCAATTCTGGCATTCGTTTGATCCGTGAAGGGGTGGTTGTTTTCTCCGGAAACCTTGCTTCACTCAAGCGATTCAAGGACGATGTTAAGGAAGTGGCAAAAGGCTATGATTGTGGTATACAAATCAAAAATTTCAATGATATCAAAGAATTAGATATGTTGGAATGCTTCCAAGAGGTAGCCGTCAAAAAGAAGCTTTAATCTTTGATCTCTAGTAGAAAGGCAGCTGGGTAAACCCGTTTTATCTCTTTTAATTTATTCAGTCCAAAGTAATAGTTTTTAAATCGGCCTACCTGAACTTTGTAATTGGGGGTTTCAAAACTCAGCTCTGCTTCCCAATCCGGAAAACTTTGCTTGAAATTTTCGAACAGTTCTTGTGCACGCTTGTTGTCTCCATAAAATAACTGTATGGTATAAAACTTTGAGGAATAATTCTCGGTATCGATCTCAATTTTGGTTGCCATCATTTTTGTAATGGTTGAATCTTGTTCAATTTTTACTGTAGCCAATTGTGCACTGAGTTTAGGTAAGGTTAACAGCAAGAAAATAGTACTAAATATCTGGAAAGTCACTGGTTTTGTCATAGCACAAAAGAACAAAAAAAACCAAAAACAGTCCTAAAAACCAGAGATTAAATTAAACAACTATTTAGAATTGGTATAAATTACAAAAATGTTAAATCGGAGGTTTTAAGTTAACAAGTCTATGGCTTAAATTTGTTACTGATTTTAGAATAGATAAATTGTTGTCCCTATCGTACACACAGATTAGATTTCTAATTGGATTTGCTCAAATCAGAAAGATTTGTCTTTTTCTAGCAATTCTTTCCGCATCATTTTTTGCGATACCTCTACAGGCTCAAGAAGCTGATGTTCAAGCTGGAAAAAAACTCTTTAACTCAAATTGTGCTGCTTGCCATAAATTAAATAAAAAAGCAGTTGGACCTGCCCTCAAGGGAGTATCTGCAAAATACGACCGAGAATGGTTATATAGTTGGATAAAAAATAGTTCTGCCATGATCAAAGATGGCGACCCTCAAGCAGTAGCCGTTTGGGAGGAATACAATAAAGTTGCGATGAATGCCTTTCCATTGCTGTCTAACACAGATATTGACAACATTCTTGCTTACACTGATTATATCCCTCCTGCTCCTGTGGCCTCAGCTTCAAGTGCACAGGCGATACCGGTTTCCTCTGTTTCGAGCACTAGTAATGATCTCATATTAGCCGCCCTTGCGCTGGTTTTTATAATGCTGGTGGTTATGTTGTTTTTAGTGCAAAAGACACTAAAGAGAATTGCCGTTGCGAGTGGTGTTGATGTAACACCTCCTGTTAAAGAAAAACGTCCTCCATTATGGCAGGTAGTAGCCAAAAACCAGTTTCTGATTTTCCTCATGGTTATAGGATTTCTCTTAAGCAGTGCCTATTTTGTTTATGGTTATCTCATGCAAATAGGAATTGATCAAGGTTATATGCCTGTTCAACCCATCCATTACTCTCACAAGATACATTCAGGGGCTAATCAAATTGAATGTAAATATTGTCATTCCTCTGCCAGAGTTTCCAAACACTCGGGCATACCTTCTTTGAATGTTTGTATGAATTGTCACAAGAATATCGCAGAGTACAATGGAGAAGAGGATTTAGATAATGGTTACACCAAAGACTTTTATACCAAAGAGATTAAAAAACTATACGATGCTGTGGGTTGGGATGAAGACAATCAGGCCTACACGGGCGATACCAAACCTGTGAAATGGGTAAGGATTCATAATTTACCTGACTTTGTATATTTCAATCACGCACAACACGTCCAAGTGGGTGGAGTTGAATGTCAAACTTGTCATGGGCCTGTTGAGGAAATGGAGGTCATGTATCAGCACTCCTCCTTGACCATGGGATGGTGTATTAATTGTCACAGAGAAACCAACGTCAAGGTTAAGGATAATGGATATTATACCAAAATCCATGAGGAGCTTTCCAAGAAATATGGTGTTGAGAAGCTCACTGTTGCACAAATGGGAGGTTTGGAATGTGGAAAATGTCACTATTAAATTTGTTTATAATATATTATGTCAACAAATAAAGTTTATTGGAAAAGCGTAGCACAACTCGACAAAAAGAATGATTTGGTTCAAAAGCTTGAACAAAATGAATTCGTCGATAAAATTCCAGTAGACGAATTTTTGGGAGACGAGAAAACAATGGGTGAATCCAATACCAATCGTAGGGATTTTCTCAAATATGTGGGATTTAGTACCGCCGCCGCTAGCCTAGCAGCTTGCGAAGGCCCGGTCATAAAATCTGTGCCTTATGTAGTACAGCCAGAACAAATAATCCCTGGAATTGCTAATTATTATGCAACAGCAATTGCTGATGGATTTGACTTTAGAAGTATTTTAATAAAAACCCGAGAGGGCCGACCTATTAAGGTAGAAAATAATAATGAGGCACCTGTTCTAGGTGATGCTAATGCAAGAGTACACGCATCGATTTTATCTATGTATGACATCAAAAGATTACAGGGACCTAAAGCTGATGGAGAGGATATTGTATGGTCTGATTTTTTCAGCCAAGTAGGAGCTAAACTCAAGGCAATGGCCGCTTCAGAAAAACCCATTGTATTGCTTACTCAGACTTTTTCTAGTCCAACAACCCAGTCCGTCATAGAAAAATTCATTGTTCAATACCCAAATGTCAGCCATGTCGTATATGACACTCTTTCTTCAAGCAAAGCACTAGATGCTTTCGAAAATATTTATGGATTCCGCGCTTTGGCAGACTATGATTTCTCCAAAGCAGAGACAATTGTTTCTATTGGAGCAGACTTTTTAGGCGATTGGCAAGGCGGTGGTTATGATTGTGGATATGCAAAAAGTAGAGTTCCAAAAAAACTTAATGGTAAATCTAAAATGTCATATCACATTCAGTTTGAGTCTAATATGACCTTGTCAGGAGCAAATGCTGATAACAGAATTCCAACAAATCCATCTAACCAGAAAAAAGTTATTGCCCAAATTTATGCACGGCTCAAAGGAATCTCCTTATCAACTGACTTAAGTTCTGATTACAAAAAAACTATTGACAAAGTTGTGGCGCGACTCAAAAAATCTAAATCTAAAGCAGTGTTGGTTTCTGGAATTGAAGATGTAGCGGTTCAAGAAGTAGTTTTGGCGATCAATGCTTATCTCGGATCAGAGGTGATCGATACAGCTCAGCCCAGATTGATCCGCCAAGGAAGTAACGAAGCCGTCGACGAGCTGATTGAAGATATGCAAAAAGGTAAAGTGAAAGGCTTGATCACCGCTGGAGTTAATCCTAGCTTTACTCTACCCAATGCAAATGCTTTTACCTCGGCTCTTTCAAAATTAGAATTATCTGTAGCTTTTGCCTTAAAAGAAGATGAAACTGCTGCTGCCGCGCAATTTGTGGCTGCTACACCTCATTACCTTGAGAGTTGGGGAGATTATCAATTCAAAAAAGGACATTATGCCCTGGCACAACCTACCATTCGTCCTCTCTTTGATACTAAGCAATTTCAAGATATTATTTTAAGCCTTATTGGAAGCAACAATTCTTTTTACCAAGAGATTAAGTCCAATTGGTCTGACAATCTGCTAAATGGAAATTCTTGGAATAAGACTTTACACGATGGTTTCCTTTCTAGTAACCAAGCGATGGAGTATGACGAGGTTTCTTTTGATGTTAGTAGCCAAATAAAACACCTATCGAAAGTGTCTGCTCCAGCCATGTCACTAGTCTTGTATCCAAAAACAGGAATGGGCGATGGTCAGCAGGCTAATAACCCTTGGCTACAGGAATTTCCTGATCCTATTTCTAGAGTGTCTTGGGACAACTACCTTACTGTAGCCGCAAGCGATGCCGAAAGTCTTGGACTAAAAAATGTAAACGTTTCTGATGGCGCTCTTAATGGTAGCTATGCTTCTATTTCTGTTGAAAATAAAACGATAGTCGCTCCTGTTTTGATTCAGCCAGGCCAAGCCAAAGGAACAGTTGGTATGGCATTTGGGTACGGTGAAAAAAGAGGTCTGCAAGAAGAAATGCAAGTCGGTGTAAATGCTTACCCATTTTATAATAATTTTAATTCGGTTCAAGAGGTTACCATTAAACCTGCTGAGGGCTATCACGAATTCGCCTGTGTGCAATTGCACAATACCCTTATGGGAAGGGGAGATATTATCAAAGAAACTACCTTGGAAGTTTTTAACACCAAGGATAAAGATTATTGGAACCCTATTCCTAAGGTTTCTAAAAATCATATGGAGTATGAAGTTACTTCTCCAGAGGTAGATATGTGGCAGGCTTTTGACCGCTCTGTTGGTCACCACTTTAACTTATCTATTGATTTAAATTCTTGTACAGGTTGTGGGGCATGTGTCATCGCATGTCACGCAGAAAACAACGTTCCTGTTGTTGGAAAACAAGAAATTAGAAAATCCCGAGATATGCATTGGCTCAGAATTGACCGTTATTATTCATCAGAGGAAACTTTTGGAGGCGACGGTATGACCAAAGAAAATATTTCTGGACTGGGAGACTCATTGACCACTTTTGGTGAGATGGAAAAAGCGTCGGAAAATCCACAAGTTGCATTCCAACCGGTAATGTGTCAGCACTGTAACCATGCTCCTTGTGAGACGGTTTGTCCAGTAGCCGCTTCATCTCATGGGAGACAAGGCCAAAATCACATGGCTTATAACCGTTGTGTTGGAACCCGTTATTGCGCCAACAACTGTCCATACAAAGTAAGGAGATTCAACTGGTTTCTATACAATAAAAATGATGAATTCGATTACCATATGAACAACGATTTGGGACGCATGGTACTGAATCCGGATGTTGTTGTTCGCTCAAGAGGAGTAATGGAGAAATGTTCTATGTGTATCCAAATGACACAAAAAACCATCTTAGATGCTAAGCTAGAGGGAAGACAGATTAAGGACGGAGATTTTAAATGTGCTTGTTCTGATGCGTGTTCCTCGGGGGCAATGGTTTTTGGAGATATTAATGACAAGTCAAGTAGAGTATCAGACCTTAAAAAAGACAAAAGAATGTATCACTTACTTGAAAGTGTTGGTACAAAACCAAATGTAATGTATCAAACCAAAGTAAGAAATACAGATGAAACATTGAAATAGAAAATTAACCGAATGGCATCTCATTACGAAGCATCAATACGAAAACCCTTAGTAACAGGTGATAAAACATATCACGATGTTACTATTGATGTCGCTGCTGCGGTTGAAGGAAAAGCCAATCGCCAATGGTGGATTGTGTTTGGAATTGCACTAACAGCCTTTTTGTGGGGACTGGGTTGCATTGCTTATACCATAGGAACAGGTATCGGAACCTGGGGTCTAAACAAAACTGTAGGCTGGGCATGGGACATCACAAATTTTGTTTGGTGGGTAGGTATTGGTCACGCCGGTACTTTGATATCTGCCGTGCTTCTGTTGTTTAGACAAAAATGGAGAATGGCCATCAATCGATCTGCGGAAGCCATGACAATTTTCTCTGTAATACAGGCTGGGTTATTCCCAATCATTCACATGGGAAGACCTTGGTTGGCATATTGGGTGTTACCCATTCCAAACACCTTTGGATCACTTTGGGTCAATTTTAACTCCCCACTATTGTGGGATGTATTCGCTATATCCACTTATTTATCGGTATCTCTTGTCTTTTGGTGGACAGGTTTACTTCCTGATTTTGCGATGATTCGTGACCGTGCGATTAAACCTTTCCAAAAGAAAATTTATAGCTTGTTGAGCTTCGGATGGTCGGGGAGGGCTAAAGACTGGCAGCGTTTTGAGGAGGTGTCATTGGTTTTAGCTGGATTAGCTACTCCGCTAGTACTTTCTGTCCATACCATTGTATCTTTTGATTTTGCCACCTCTGTAATCCCGGGTTGGCACACCACTATATTTCCTCCCTATTTCGTGGCGGGTGCAGTCTTTTCTGGATTTGCCATGGTAAATACTCTTTTGATCATTATGAGAAAGGTTTCCAATTTGGAAGACTACATCACTGTACAACACATTGAATTAATGAACATAGTAATTATGATTACCGGTTCCATTGTGGGAGTTGCCTATATTACCGAATTATTTATAGCCTGGTACTCCGGTGTAGAATACGAACAATATGCCTTCCTCAACAGAGCGACTGGACCCTATTGGTGGGCCTATTGGTCGATGATGACTTGTAATGTTTTCTCACCACAGTTCATGTGGTTTAAAAAATTAAGAACCAGTATTGTCTTTTCCTTTATCATTTCCATTGTTGTGAATATAGGAATGTGGTTTGAAAGATTTGTGATCATTGTGACTTCATTGCACAGGGATTACCTCCCCTCCTCTTGGACAATGTTCTCACCTACATTTGTAGACATAGGAATATTTATAGGAACTATCGGATTTTTCTTTGTACTGTTTTTACTCTATTCCAGAACCTTTCCTGTTATCGCACAGGCAGAAGTAAAAACTATTTTGAAATCCTCGGGAGAGAAATATAAAAAATTAAGAGACGGAGAATGAGCACTAACCAAGTAATACACGCTTTATACGATGACGATGATCTACTGTTGACTGCAGTAAAATCGATCCGTGAAAAAAAGCATCATATTGAAGAGGTTTATACTCCTTTTCCGGTTCATGGTTTGGACAAAGCCATGGGACTGGACGAAACCCGTATTTCCATTATGGCTTTCATATACGGATGTATTGGTTTTTTAGTCTCTATCTTAATGATGAATTACATCATGATTGAAGACTGGCCTCAAAACATAGGAGGGAAACCTAGTTTTTCTTATGTAGAAAACATGCCTGCATTTGTCCCTATAATGTTTGAAATGACCGTATTTTTTGCAGCCCACTTGATGGTAATCACTTTCTATTTGAGAAGTAAGTTATGGCCCTTTAAGAAAGCTGAAAACCCAAACTCACTGACGACTGATGATAAATTTTTGATAGAGATTGAGTTGCACAACAATGAAAAAGAACTCAATAAACTTTTAAAAGAAACAGGTGCTGTAGATATTAAAACCATTGAAAAAAAGGGAGATGATGAATAGAACAACCTCTTTTGTGTTAAATATGGCATTGCTATTGAGTTTACAGTCATGTTTTAATCCGTCTAAACCAAATTATCAGTATTTCCCTAATATGTACGAACCAGTAGGTTATGAAACCTATGCTGATTCAGATGCGTTTGCTAATGGTATCGAAGCTCAAATTCCTGTTGAGGGTTCTATCAACAGAGGTTGGATTCCTTACGATTATCTCGATAGTAATGAAGGATACGAAGCAGCAAAGACTGATTTAAAATCTCCAATTAGAGTTAGCACTGAAAACGGTAAAAAAGGGAAAGAATTATATGGTATCTATTGTGCTGTTTGTCATGGAAAAAAAGGTGATGGACAAGGTATATTGATGACCCGAGAAAAATACCTAGGAGTACCCAATTATGCGGATCGAGATATTACTCCCGGTAGTGTTTACCATGTACTGATGTATGGGAAAAATGCGATGGGTTCTCATGCAGGACAAGTCAATGCCACAGAAAGATGGCAAATTGCCCAGCACGTCATGGAGTTGAGAAAAAACCTAATAAAATAATTTATTGGAAGACGGTATGTACACTTTTACAAATAAATTAAGAAACTTCTCCATCTCTATGATGGTTGTCGGATTTTTAGGTTTGACTTATGGATTTTTAACTGTTCCCAAGACCGTTGAAGAAGCCACTGCAATGGTTGCAGATGCACATCATGGCGAAGGTCACGGTGATAGCCACGGCGAAGAAGCTGTTCATGATGTTCATGCCGAAACTGCTCATAAGTACAATCACGAAGCTGCCACTGCTAATAAACAAAAACATGGGGAAGATAACCACGGTGAACACCTGCTCCACCAACTGCAAAATAAACCTTGGGCTGCACTCTATGTAGCGGCATTCTTCTTTATGATGATCGCCCTGGGGACTTTGGCATTTTATGCCATCAACCGCGCAGCTCAGGCGGGCTGGTCGCCTGCCCTTTTTAGAGTAATGGAAGGGATTACTGCTTACCTATTACCTGGAGCGTTGATTGTTTTTGTAATTCTCTTTCTTTCTGGGATGCATTTTAATCACTTATTTATATGGATGGATCCTGAGGTAGTTGCTCACGATAAACTAATTCAGGGTAAAGTAGGTTTCCTAAACGTCCCTAGTTTTTTATTTAGAGCCATGGCATACATAGGAGGCTGGGCTACTTACAGATATTTCTCTAGGAGGTTTTCACTGGCTCAAGACCAAGCTTCTGATGTTTCCAATCACAAGAAAAATTTTAGAATTTCTGCCGGATTTTTAGTATTCTTTATTGTTACAGAATCCATGATGTCATGGGATTGGGTTATGTCTATTGATCCCCACTGGTTCAGTACACTCTTTGGATGGTATGTGTTTGCCAGTATGTTTGTCTCTGGAATTACCACCATTGCCTTGATAGCGATCTATCTCAAATCCAAAGGTTATCTCGAAAAAGTCAATGACAGTCACATTCACGATTTGGGTAAATTCATGTTTGGAGTCAGTATCTTTTGGACTTATTTGTGGTTTTCACAATTCATGCTCATTTGGTATTCCAATATTCCTGAGGAAGTAACTTATTTTATCACCCGAATTGAGGACTACAATCTTCCATTTTTTGGTATGCTGGTTATGAACTTTATCTTTCCGCTGTTAATTTTGATGAACAGCGATTACAAGCGAATCGAATACTTTATTGTAATGGCAGGAATTGTCATTCTATTGGGACACTACATTGATGTATTCAATATGATTATGCCCTCGGCAGTTGGAGACCAATGGTTTATTGGTGTTCCTGAGATTGGAGGATTTCTCTTTTTCACTGGTTTGTTCATATTTGTTGTATTTAAAGAAATTTCGAAAGCACCACTTCATGCAGCAGGTGATCCATACATGGGAGAGAGTGAACGCTTTCACTATTAATAATTAATGGTAATATAAATGACGATTTTATTGACACTTACGGTATTAACATTGATTGCAATTGCCCTCTGGCAAATAACTAAGATATTTGAATTATCTCAACCCAAAAAAACGAACACTCAGATAGCAGACGACGATGACAATCGTTGGAATGGACAGTTGATGTTCGCCTTTTTAATATTCATCTATGTTATCACCTTGTTTTCGTTTTGGAAGTGGGGAGATGTACTCTTACCCTATGCCTCCTCAGAGCACGGTGTAGAGTACGATAATCTGATGTGGATTTCATTTGCCATAATCTTTTTTACCCAGACCATTACCCAAGCACTTTTGCACTACTTTGCTTATAAGTACAGAGGTGAAAAGGGGAAAAAGGCTTTGTTTTATGCCGACAACGACCGTTTGGAGGCCATATGGACAATTATTCCTGTGATTGCCTTGGCGGGATTGATCCTCTATGGATTGTACACTTGGACAGACATCATGACCGTAGAGGAAAACGATGATGCACTGGTTGTTGAATTGTACGCTCAGCAGTTCAATTGGAAAGCACGTTATTCTGGAGATGACGGAGTGTTAGGAGATGCTAATGTTAGATTTTTACAAGATTTTGATGGAAAAAATCTTGTTGGAATTGACGCTACCGATCCCAATGGATTCGACGATGTGGTAGTTCAGGAATTACACCTGCCCGCCGGCAGAGAAGTCATTTTTAAAATGCGTTCTCAGGACGTATTGCACTCTGCCTATATGCCCCACTTTAGAGCACAGATGAATTGTGTTCCCGGTATGATTACAGAATTTGCTTTTACCCCTACTGTAACCACAGAGGAAATGCGGCAAACGGACAACATTAAGGCCAAGGTAAAAAAAATCAATGCCATCAGAAGAGAAAACAGTCAGGCGCTTCTTGCAAAAGGTGAGGAAGCTTTAGAGCCTTATGTCTTCGATTATTTGTTACTTTGTAATAAAATTTGTGGGGCTTCTCACTACAATATGCAAATGAAAATTATAGTAGAAACACCCGAGGAATTTGAAAAATGGATGATCGATCAGCAAACGTTTGCAGAAGTCATTCAATAACTAATTAAAATAAATTTAAGATCATGTCAACAGCAGCAGCGCAAGCACACGAAGAGGAGGATCACGGACATCATCACAAAGAAACGTTCATTACCAAGTATGTTTTCAGTCAAGATCACAAGATGATCTCAAAACAATATTTAATCACTGGATTATTTATGGGAATCATTGGGATTGCCATGTCTTTATTGTTCCGTTTACAACTGGCTTGGCCAGAACAGCCCATGGGCGTTATGTCAGCTCTTTTGGGGAAATGGGCTCCAGACGGGGTCATGGATCCTAATGTATATTTGGCCTTAGTTACCATTCATGGTACCATTATGGTATTTTTTGTTCTCACTGCAGGGCTGAGTGGAACTTTCAGTAACCTTTTGATTCCATTACAAATCGGTGCCCGAGATATGGCTTCAGGATTACTTAATATGATTTCCTATTGGTTGTTTTTCCTTTCCAGTGTCATCATGGTTATTTCCCTTTTTGTGGAAGCGGGACCAGCCGCTGCCGGTTGGACCATTTACCCTCCATTGAGTGCTTTGCCTCAAGCCCAACCTGGTTCCGGTTTGGGAATGACCTTATGGTTGGTTTCTATGGCGATTTTTATTGCCTCCTCACTCCTAGGGTCGTTAAATTATATTGTAACTGTATTGAATCTTAGAACCAAAGGAATGACCATGAGTCGTCTGCCATTGACCATCTGGGCTTTCTTTATTACTGCCATTATCGGAGTTGTTTCCTTCCCTGTACTTTTATCAGCAGCTTTGTTGTTAATTATGGACAGGAGTTTTGGGACTTCCTTTTTTCTTTCAGACATATTCATTCAAGGGGAGGTATTGCATTACCAAGGGGGTTCGCCCGTGCTCTATGAACACCTTTTCTGGTTCTTGGGTCACCCGGAGGTATACATCGTGTTGTTACCTGCTTTAGGGATTACCTCTGAGATCATTGCCACCAACTCCAGGAAACCCATTTTTGGTTACCGTGCCATGGTCGCTTCTATTTTGGCCATTGCTTTTTTGTCTACCATTGTATGGGGACACCATATGTTTATTTCAGGAATGAATCCATTCCTTGGATCGGTATTTACTTTTACAACACTATTGATAGCCATTCCCTCTGCGGTGAAGGCGTTTAACTATATCACCACCCTTTGGAAAGGAAACCTGCAGCTCAATCCTGCCATGTTATTTTCCATTGGTTTGGTCTCCACTTTTATCTCCGGAGGTCTCACGGGAATCATTTTAGGTGACAGCACCTTGGACATCAACGTTCACGACACCTATTTTGTAGTAGCCCACTTCCATTTGGTAATGGGCATTTCTGCTCTCTATGGTCTTTTTGCAGGAGCCTATCATTGGTTCCCCAAAATGTTTAAACGAATGATGAATAAAAATTTGGGATATGTCCACTTTTGGGTAACTGCCGTTTGTGCTTATGGAGTATTTTTCCCCATGCACTTTATTGGTATGGCCGGACTCCCTAGAAGGTATTACACAAACACTGCCTTTCCTTATTTCGATGATTTGGCTAACATCAACGTAGTGATTACGGTCTTTGCATTGATTGCAGGTGCAGCGCAGTTGGTCTTTTTATACAACTTCATCCACAGTATCTTTTATGGAAAGCCTGCCGAACAAAACCCCTGGCGTTCCAATACACTGGAATGGACGGCGCCAATCAAACACATTCACGGAAATTGGGAAGGAAAAATCCCGGAGGTTCACCGTTGGGCTTATGATTATTCCAAGCCTGGACACGAGGAGGATTTTGTTCCGCAACACATTCCGTTAAAAGAGGGAGAGGAAGAATTACAGCATTAATTTTTCGATTCTTTTAGACAAAAAGCTCTCTCAGGGTACCTTTTTGTGAAGTATAATCTAACTGAATACATTCTTGGATTCCACCAATAGTATTTATTGTTTATAGAATTGCTGTCTAGAAGGAAATAGTTAATACCCAAGGAAAGCATTCTATTGATAATCCATTAGCCCAGGATAATAATGGTCTCCTGAAATAACATGGGAAAATCGATAAATCTTTGGCTTAGCTTTGTTTTTGGGAAACTAAATAGCCTTTTATGTGGAGGAGGAACCATCGAATCAACCATTAGAATGCTAGGACTTTGAACTGAAATGCTTGATATTACTAAATGTAAAACCCCTTAATCTCATTGATTTTACTAGTTTGGAGAACATTTCTAAGGGATTTAAGATCTAAGTCGTAAATCATTTATCTTTGTTAAAGATGAATGAGTTTTTAGACCCATCTGGTGACCAATTTACACCCGAAGAAAAAGATATAGACAGAGCTTTGCGGCCAGAGAGTTTCGATGATTTTGCCGGTCAGGAAAGTATATTGGAAAACCTCAAGGTTTTTGTAGCCGCTGCCAATCAAAGAGAAGAAGCACTGGATCACACTCTGTTTCACGGCCCACCCGGTTTGGGAAAAACTACCTTGGCATACATTTTAGCGAGCGAATTGAAGGCTGGCATTAAAATGACTTCCGGACCTGTACTAGACAAACCTGGAGATTTGGCTGGACTCTTGACTAATCTTCAGCCAAGAGACATTTTATTCATTGATGAGATTCATCGGCTTAGTCCTATTGTAGAGGAATATTTGTATTCGGCTATGGAGGATTACAAAATTGATATCATGATCGAAACGGGTCCCAATGCCCGAACGGTGCAGATCAACCTCAATCCCTTTACTTTGGTTGGGGCCACCACTCGTTCTGGATTGCTGACTGCACCTATGCGTGCCCGTTTTGGCATTACAAGCCGACTGGAATATTACAATACTGAACTCCTTTCCGGCATCTTGGAACGCAGTGCCAATATACTCAATGTGGCCATCAGTCCCGAGGCTGCCATCGAAATTGCAGGAAGAAGTCGTGGAACACCTAGGATCGCAAACGGACTCCTTAGAAGGGTAAGGGACTTTGCTCAAATCAAAGGGGACGGAAAAATCGATATAGAAATAACCCAATATGCTTTAAATTCTTTAAATGTAGATGCTCATGGTCTCGATGAGATGGACAATAAAATCCTCACCACTCTGATTGACAAATTTAAGGGAGGTCCTGTAGGCATTACCACACTTGCCACCGCAGTTTCTGAGAACGGAGAGACCATAGAGGAGGTTTATGAACCCTTTTTGATCCAAGAGGGTTTTTTGGTTAGAACCCCTAGAGGTAGAGAGGTTACAGAATTGGCCTATCGACACCTGGGAAGGATTAAAGACAACCAAGGTGGCTTATTTTGAGATGAACGCTAATTACTCGAAATTAATCAAAACCGCAGCCAAAAACCTGGGTTTTCTCTCTTGCGGTATTTCAAAAGCCGATTTTTTGGAGGAAGAAGCCCCACGACTAGAGCAATGGCTAAAAGAGGGAAAACACGGCCAAATGGTCTATATGGAAAACCATTTTGATAAACGCCTCGATCCCAGACTTTTAGTTCCCGGAGCTAAAAGCGTGGTTTCCCTTTTGCTCAACTATTATAGCGACGAACAACAAGTAAAGGGAGCCCCGAAAATCTCTAAATACGCCTTCGGAACCGATTACCATTTTGTGATAAAGACCAAGCTCAAACAACTATTCCAAATACTTCAACAGGAAATAGGAGAGATTAATGGAAGGATATTTGTGGATTCTGCTCCGGTGATGGACAAAGCCTGGGCCACTCGAAGTGGTTTGGGATGGATGGGAAAAAACACCAATCTGATTACCCAAAAAGTTGGGTCTTTCTTTTTTATTGCCGAAATGATCATTGATTTGGAATTGGAATACGATACTCCTGTAACTGATCACTGTGGAACTTGTACCGCCTGTATTGATGCCTGCCCTACCGAGGCATTATCCCCGTACAAGATTGACGCCAGTAAGTGCATTTCCTACCTCACTATTGAACTCAAAGATCAGATCCCTAACGAATTTCAAAACAAAATGGACGACTGGGCCTTCGGATGTGATGTTTGTCAAGACGTATGCCCTTGGAATAGATTTTCCAAATCACATAACGAACCCCTGTTTGATCCAAATCCCGAAATGTTAGATTTTAAACGAAAAGACTGGGAAGAACTCACTGAGGCCACCTTTGAGACTATTTTTAAAAACAGTGCTATCAAAAGAATCCGATATGAAGGATTCAAAAGAAACCTTGCTTTTTTAATCGATAATTGAGAAAATTTGTAAAATAAATTTATCTGTCTAGTTTCTTGGTTTGTGATTATTTGATGGTAGGTATGTAAAGTAATATAGGAGTTTGTTTATCAGGTTTGCTTTTAAAAAATAGATCTAGACTTTAAATCTAAAATTAACTAATTTTGAAAAAAACTCTAAATGACTGGTAGTTTTCTAAAAATTTTTGAAGTAACACCCATGAAAGCCTCATTTTTATTCATTTTTGTTTTTTTATTTTTTGTTAATTGCCAAAAACAGCTTACACCTATAAAAATCAGTGCTGAAGATTTTCACTTGGCACAAGACGAGTTGACAGCCGTAATGGTCCACGATATCTTTTCTCCACCGTTGGCTAGTAGGGTTTATGCCTATTCCAATATTGCTGCCTATGAGATCCTTGCTCAAAAAAAGGAGTATCCCTATTCAAGTTATGCAAGGATTCTAAATGGTTTTCAGGGCATAAGTCCAGCCAAAGATAGTTTAGTAGACCACAAACTCTCTGCCCTGATTGCTTTTTTAGAGGTTGGAAAAAATCTAATTTTTTCAGTGGACAGGATGTCAGCCTATATTGATGGCTTATCACAGCAATGGAAAGAACATAACCCTGAGATTTATCTTGCTTCATACGATTACGCTATGCAAGTGGTAGGCGAGATCAAAGCCTGGTATGCCAAAGACAATTACAAACAAACCCGAACTTTCCCCAAGTTCTTCGTAGACTATGATAGTCCCTCACGGTGGCAACCTACTCCTCCAGATTATATGGACGGAATAGAACCGCATTGGAGTAAAATCAGACCTTTTTTATTGAATTCCTCGCACCAGTTTCAACCCGAGCCACCACCCCCTTTTTCCATGAAGCCTGAATCTCCATTTTATAAGGAGTTGCTAGAGGTTTACCAGGTAGTTCAGGAGATCCAGAAAAGTGAACAACAGGACGAACGGCAGGAGATCGCCAAATTCTGGGACTGCAATCCCTATGTTTCTACACACAAGGGCCATGTAATGTTTGCTCTTAAAAAGATCAGTCCTGGTGCGCATTGGATGGGGATAATAAAAATTGTAGCTCGCAATAGAAAAGCTGATTATAATAGTACAGTCGCGGCATATTCACACACAGCCATTGCCATAGCAGACGCATTTATCAGTTGTTGGGACGAAAAATATAGGAGTAATCTAATCCGACCAGAGACACTAATTAACAAAGTTTTGGATGAAGATTGGTATCCGATACTGCAGACACCGCCTTTTCCTGAATACACTAGTGGTCATTCTGTCGTATCAGGAGCAGCCTCTGTGATACTTACTAACCTCTTTGGAGACAATATTGCTTTTGATGATGATACCGAATTGCCTTACGATCTTCCTATTCGGAGCTATCAATCATTTAATCATGCAGCAGAAGAGGCAGCTATTAGTAGAATGTATGGGGGTATACACTATAGAAAGGCTATTGAAGAAGGTCTAAAGCAGGGTCGTAGTGTGGGAAACTTTATCAGTGAAAAACTGAATTTGAAATAATTAATAATTATGAAAAATATTTTTTCGTTGTTTTGTCTCATAATTCTTTTTAGTTGTTCTAAAGAAGTACCGGACTCAAAAAAATTAACTTTTTTTGACAACTATTCAAATATAATATGGTATGCTGAGTTTAATTATGATTTAAATCAAACTGAACATGAATTCATTCAATTCACTAATGACATGATATCAGGGGGTTCTACTTTTATAAATGTTTGTGAAATCATTTCTGATAAACCTAGAAATCTCTCACTTAATTGGGGAGATAACTTTAGTTTTTTTGAAAATTATTGTGAAAACTATAATGTTAAACTTGTCGAAAATTCACCTAATAAGCTTATTTATAGAGCCTCATACTTCACTGGAGAAATTCAAGAGAATAATTGTATTAATCTAGTTTTACAAAATTTAAATCAGAATCCCCAAAGGGTTACTTGGACAGTTAATGAAGATGTTTTATCAGTTAGTCACGAAAATGAAGATTCTATAGAAACTTTTTTTATTCAAGTAGAAAATTTTGATAGCGCTTGTTTTAATTAATTTTAAAAATGTTCTAATAAAATTTCTTTAGAATAAAAAATCTTGACAAGTATGTAATCTTTTAACTTATTAAAAAGTTCAATCTAAAATTTATTAATTTTTCTGATGTAAAAATTTAGATAATTTTAAAACAAAACTATTACTCCACTCAAGTTTTTGGTTGGCATAATAAAATTCAACTAAATTTTTGGTTTGAGTTGTTGATCCATGCTTTGAGCCCAATAGCTTTGTTACAAATTTTTGAGCATCTCCCTCCCCTTTGGTTTCTGCGATAGCATAGATCCCCAAAAGATGATTGTTAGAAGGTTTAAATATTTGTTCCTTTGAAATCTTTGCTATCTCCTCCAACGATTTATGTGCCTTTTCAGTTTGTTGGTTTTTATGTTCAATGTAAGCTAATAGAAACCTTTCCCATCGTTCTTCAGGATCAAATGGTTTCCCTACTCCAAGATGCTCGGGCCATACTAATGCTTTATTAAGCCTCAGAGTCGCTTTGGAGTAATCTCCTTTAATTACGGATTGCAAAGCACTTCCTATATAGGCGTCAGTATATATTCTTCTACCTTCGGTAGCATGTTCATAAGGCAATATCTTAAGATCTTTCAACAAATTTATAGTCTGGTCATAATTTTTAAGTTTATTTAGGTTTTGAGCCAAAAGCATACCAGCAAAATAGTTGTCTTGATCTTTTTCAAAAGTCTTCCGTATGATTTTCATAGAAGCTAATGAATTTCCCGATTCAAAATGGTCTTCAGCAAGTGAAAAGGCATAGCGCCAGTTTTTCGGAGATTGTTTATAAGCCTTTTTTAAGTCTTTTTTATACCCTGATATCTGATGTTTTTTAAACAACATACCTCTAATGTAATAAAATAGATGATTATTAGGATTTTGCCCCAAATCTTTAAAAATTTGAATACCTTTTTGCGTTTGAGAACGTCCAATTAAATTTAGACCCATCAGATATTGTGCTTTCCAAGAGGGATTCTGAGCAACTACCCATTCAAGCATATTCAAGCTTTCTTTCCTGAAAGGAAAAACAAAAGCTATGGATTCATCATCCAACGGACTGGGGGCCATCTGATTTTGATTTAGATATGCTAGCCAAAGAGAATTAAGTAGATGTTTTGGTCCCGTTTCAAGGACTTTAATAGCCTCTTTACCAATGTTTCTGTTGTGATAAAATAATGCTAATTCTAGAAAAGTCTGGTTTGGAAATTCCGATCGATGAGAATCGATAACTGTTATTTTGTCATTTTCATTCAGCAAATATTTTTCATAAACTGCAAAATGATTGATGGGGTCAATTTCTTCGATTTCTGAAATTGTCTGAAGTGCATTTTCTTTGTCACCTAAAATTCTATAAAGCAGAGCTTTTTGCGAAAGGGCATTAATGTTATCGGTATTGAACTTCAGAGCGATATCATTGTAATGCTTAGCATCGCTGTATTTTTTTTCAATGATATGTATTTGCGCCATCAAAGTATTGGCAGAGGATCGGTAAGTCACTGATCGGCCCGCCCAACCCAAATGTTCTTTGGCATTGATCCAATCTTTTTTTGCCATGTAAGTAATTCCAGCAGTATAGTTAAGTCCATTGTGATAGGCGTCTATTTGTAAACCTACGTCGGCAATTGAAAGGGCTTTATCATAATCACCATTTCTATAGTAGAGAAAGGAAAGTTCTTTTCTAGCTTCAACATGAAGTGGGTCTTCTTCGATAATTTCTTTGAGTAAATTCTCTGCTAATGTGTAATCGCGATATCGCTGGGCATCTTTGGCCTTTAAAAAAGTTTTTTCTAGTGTATTTTGAGTAATCACCTCGGGATTGTCAAATCTCCTTTTGATTAGTTCTGGCTCGTTATTGTAATGCAATTCCAATCCAGGAATGTCAATGGAATAATTTCCGGCAGGCTTCTTAAAAAATAGGGTATGGGTACTGTTGGGAGTGGTTTTAATTTTTTGATTTTGTATTTTATAACCTGATTCAAGGGTAATATTGGATTCAGCTGCTTTAAAAGCATTGATTTTTACTTCTATAATATTGTCAGTTTCGATAACATTCATGGCACCAAAGGGAGATGCCTCTTTGATTCCGCCAATTTCTTTGACGGGAAACCATACTTCGGTCCACTGGTCGGTGAGGTGGGGATCGAAAGTTGCTTGGCTGATAGGGTTTTCTTCACCGGGGAAATATTGTACATAAAGCCTCCCTGCCTGATATTCAATATACTGCCCGTCGGAATCAGTGAGCAGGTCTTCCCAAATTCCTCCAGCTCTCGAGAGATTCCAAAGCCATAGTTTTTGTCCGGGAATTTCGTCGTATCGTCCCCAATGACCAAAACCGATGTCGCTATCCTTATAATATCCTCCGAAAAAATCATTGTATTCTCCAATAACGTGATAGGATTTACTGGGACCAAAATTATTTTGGTTGTATTGAGACAAATCTCTGTTTAGTGGGTCAACGGGCCAGGATTTTGTCATTCCCCCATGGGTAAGGAACTGATCTCCAGGGGTGTAGAATACCAAATCTTGTTGAGCGGCTGCAGCGGCGGTCATCCAGTTGTAATAAGCTTGCTCGGTATCTGTGGGATTGTACCATACCGCTTTGGTGGTAAAGGCACTTTGGTCTTTAGGTAAGATGATTTTCACTCGCCATTGGGTTCTGGAGGGCAAATCAATTCCGCCAACTGTGCACATTACACTCCCATCTCGTAACTCGTCTAGTCGATAGTCTACAGGGGTACCAGTGCCTGGATGATGCCCGATTACTCCAAAATTAAATTCTATGCCTCCAGAGGTCCAAGGACCACGCATCGCAATATTCCTGAATTTGGCCACTTCGTTTTTGTATATAAATTCATTGCCGTTGCTTTTATCGATAGCTCCCCATACCTTTCCGCCTACCTCAGGAAAAATTGAAACTTCAATCCATCGATTTTCCAGTGTAATTTTTTTAAATGTATTTTCAGATTTTTCAAATTCATAACCTTGAAACTTGTGGTAGGGGTATATTTTGGGATTAAAAACAAAAGCCGGTAATGGATTGGGGTCACCAAAGTAATAGGTTGGATACTTTACGTTTTCTTCGACTATTTTCTGTTCTTGAGCAGATGAAGAAGATGGTAAAAATAAAAAAATGCTAAAAATCGAGAATATCTTTAGGAGTTGAGAAATTCGAAAATTCATTTTTGTTATGTTTTGTTTTAAATCTAATAAACTTCAATTTACAACAATAATAAAAAACACTCCTTTGATATAGAAATTTCTCTTTACGAACTTGATTTGAGCCCCTTATTTGTAATGATTTAAAATATTAACAAAAAATTAGTATTTAAAAAGTTATTAGTTATATTTGAATTCTCTATTTCTAGATAGGGCAATTATTGAATTTTTACAAACCAATTCAAATTTATTATGAAACAAAAAACTATTAAACATGCAATTTTAAGCCTTTGTATATTATTAAGTGGCTTTTTATTTGCACAAAATTCTGTAAATGGTACAATTACAGATGAAGAAGGTGTACCTCTTCCTGGTGCAACAATTGTTGTTCTAGAGACTAATGACGGATCTACAACTGATTTTGATGGAAATTATTCAATTTCCGCTGCTGAGGGCCAAACCTTGGAAATTAGTTTTGTTGGTTATGAAACTCAGCAAATTACTGTCGGTTCAAATGCTGTTTACAGTATTTCATTGGTTGCAGGAAATGCACTAGATGAAATTGTTGTTTCTGCTCTAGGTATAAAAAGAGACGAAAAAACCCTTACTTATGCTAGTCAGACTGTGAAATCTGAGAATCTTACTCAAGCTAGAGACATGAACTTTGCTAATAGTTTGTCCGGTAGAGCAGCAGGTGTTGAAATCAGAAAAAGTAGTTCTGGTTCTGGTGGATCCACTAGAATTGTTCTTCGAGGTAGTAAATCTCTTAGAGGCGACAGTCAACCTTTAATAGTAATTGATGGTATTCCCATGGTTAATAATAGAAACAGTCAGCCAGATGTCTGGAGCGGGAATGATACAGGAGATGGGTTATCTCAAATTAACCCAGACGACATAGAAAGTATTACTATTCTTAAAGGTGCGAATGCTGCAGTGCTTTACGGTAGTCAAGGTGCTAATGGTGTTGTTATGATTACTACCAAATCAGGCGAGGAAGGAGTTACTAAAGTTAGTGTTAATTCAGGTGTTACATTTGAAAGTGTAATCAAAACACCTGAACTTCAATATGATTATGGTGCCTTAAATGGCGATAAAAATAGTTGGTCCACTACTAAAGGTAACTATGACAGTGGTTATGTTGAAGATTTTTTCCAAACAGGAGCTAACTATATAAATTCTATTTCTGTAAGTGGAGGTAACAATAAGACAAAAGCTTATTTCTCATATTATAATTCGACTTCAGATGGAGTAATTCCAACTTTTAAATATCAGAAAAATAATGTATCCTTTAAGCAGTCTACTAAACTTCTTGACGATAAGATGACAATAACATCTAATATTATTTTAGCAGATGAAAAGACTCACAACAGACCAGGTGCGGGGTATTATTTAAATCCTCTTGTGGCATTGTATACATTCCCTAGAGAAAGAAATTGGAATAATTTCAACACAAACTATCAAACATTTGATACTGCAACAAACATGTACAAGCAAAACATATATGCTAATTATCACTTCTTATCAAATCCTAACTGGGTTTTGAACAAACAACCTAAGGATGACAGGATAAAAAGAGCAATCTCAAGCTTAAACATTAAATATGAATTTTCTGAAAAGCTCTCATTCCAAGCTAGAGCTTCCTATGACTATTCTAATAAAACATATGAGCAACAACATGCAGCAAGTTCTAACCCAACTAATACTGGTGATAACGGTAGATGGGACTACAGAAGGCTAAATGACGAACTGTTTTATACAGATGGTATATTATCTTTTAACGATAACCTTACAGATGATTTGAGTTTGACACTTGTTGCCGGAGCATCACTTCAACATCATGTATATGGTGAAGGAGTGTCCGTAACATCTGGTAATGATGGAAAGCTTTTTTACGCTAATGAATTTAACTTCCAAAACCTTCCAACTAATGTTCAAGTTCGATCGGCTCTTGGAAGTAAAGTTGAAAAACAGGCTGTATTTGGAAATGCAGTAATTGGATTTAAAGATTATCTTTTCTTAGACGTATCAGGAAGAAATGACTGGGCTTCTACCCTTGTAGGAACTGGGAATGACTCATATTTTTACCCTTCTTATGGGTTGTCTGCCATAGTTTCAGAAATGATAAGTCTCCCCCAAATTATAAGCTTTGCTAAAATTAGAGGTTCGCTTGCATCTGTAGGTAATGAAGTTCCTTTTAATAGAATTAATCCTCAAAATACTGTTACTGCAGCAGGAGGTGTTAATAGAAATACGCAAAAACCATTTACAGATTTAGAACCTGAATTAATTGAAACTACTGAATTTGGTATTGATCTAAGATTTATGAACAATAAAATAGGCTTAGATTTAGCAGTTTACAATATCAAAAGTACAAATCAATTCTTAAGTCTTAGTGCACCATCAGGATCAGGTTACACTACTTATTTTGTAAATGCAGGAGAGATTGTTAATAAAGGAATTGAATTAAGTCTTAGTGGCAATATTATTGAAAAGGGTAATCTTTCCTGGACTTCTGTTCTTAACTTTACAAAAAACACAAATGAAGTTGTATCAATTCATCCAGATCTTACAGGTCTTGGAGATGGCGGAGGAGATGGTGTTCAGTCTAGATTTGTCCCCGGAGGGTCAATTGGAGATTTGTATGTAAGAAAGCACAAGAGAGATACTCAAGGAAGAATTATAATTGACAAAAACGGAGCTCCACTTAGTACTGATCATGAGCTCGCAGGTAATGCTGAACCAGATTTTAGTATTGGATGGTCGAATAACTTTTCTTTAGGGGATAAACTTACTGCTGGATTTATCATAAATGGTAAATTTGGAGGTGAGGTATACTCTCACACAGAAACTATGTTAAATGGTTTTGGAGTTTCTAAAAGATCAGGTGAAGCAAGAGATGCTGGGAGTGTATCTGTAAATGCGGTAGATGAAAATGGTTCAGCTGTTAGTTCAGTAGACCCTGTAAAATGGTATACAGCTCTCGGTGATAGAAATGGTATTGGAGAACCCTATGTATACAGTAGAACTAACATTAGACTAACCCAGCTTTCAATTGGTTACAACTTTGATGTTTCATCTCTTGGAATTCCAATTGAAGGGGCTAATTTGTCTTTGATAGGTAATAATCTTCTTTACAGTGCAGAGGCTCCATTTGATCCTGAAGTAGCAATGAGTACAGGAAGAAATGCTCAAGGAATTGATAACTTTACAACTCCTTCTACCAGAACAATCGGTATGAACTTAAGATTAACTTTCTAAATTTAGAAAAAAATGAAAAAAAATATTTTTTACATATTATTAATTGGATTGATTACACTTTACTCGTGTACTGACGATTTCGCGGAATTAAACACCAATCCTAACCAAATAACTACTGAATCCCTTAAACAAAATTTTAATCATGTTGGAGCTTATTTTCCTTCTATGTTAAAAGCTATTAGTGGAAACCAGGTTATGCATAATCTTAATAATGACTCATGGGTAAGACATTATGCTACACCAACTCCTTTTGTCGGAGGTATAAATAATACGACTTATTATCCTAGATGGATCCACCAATATTGGAACCGTATCTATGGAAGTATTATGGCTCCTGGAAGACAAGTTATTCAGATTGCTGAAGAAGGTGGTTATGACATGTTTGTTCAATGGACAAAACTAATACAGATCCTTGCCGCTTCAAGGCTTAGTGCCTACCATGGACCTATTATTTACTCAAATTATGGGACTCAAGGAGATGTAATGTATGATACTGAGGCTGAACTATATACGACTTGGTTTTCAGAGTTAGACAAAGTTGTTTCTACATTTTCATCTGATACATCATATTCAGGTTTCAAAGATTTTGATGCAAGTTATGGTGGTAGTATACCCCATTGGATTAAAATGGCTAATTCGCTTAGGCTTAGATTAGCTATGAGGATTTCTAAAGTAAATCCTACCCTTGCAAAGACTGAAGGAGAAAAAGCAATCAATGATCCAGGTGGATTAATAACTACTAATGCAGAGAATCTCATGCTATCTCTATATGGAGATCCATTTCACGAGGTAACTATTGGTTTTTCATGGAATGATACACGTATGAGTGCATCAATGGAGTCAATTCTTGGTGGTTATGATGATCCTAGAGCTCCTAAATACTGGTCTCCAGTTGCAGATGCATCATTAGTAGCTGATCATCCCACCTTCCCTTACAAGGGCATTAGAAATGGTGCTTACCTAGCTTCTAAGGCACTTCACTTGCCATATTCTAATATTAGTGAAGATTTTAAATCAGCTTCTGATAGAAAACTCGTTGATGCAGCAGAAGTTCATTTTGCATTAGCTGAAGCTAGTCTTAGAGGATGGTCTACTCCTTTGACGGCACATGCCCACTACGAGGAAGGTGTAAAACAGTCTTTCGCTTACTGGGGAGCTGGTGGTGTAGATGCCTATTTAGCAAATAATTCAGGTACTCCACTTAATTATGACGACGTTGTTGAGACTGGTGATGTTAATGATTTTGTCTCGAGAATATCTGCAACTGTTGCTTGGGATGAAACTGGCACTAATGAGGAAAAACTTGAAAAAATCATGACACAAAAGTGGATTGCTGCTTATACTAATTCTATTGAAGCTTGGGTTGATCACAGAAGAACCGGATACCCGAAACTTCCTTATAATTATCAAAATGATAGTAACTCTGATTTTGGAGTTGTTCCTGGTGATGAGTTTATGAAGAGAATGGTGTTTCCAGTTGGTGAGAAAACCAATAATGCATCCGGTTATTCTGATGCTGTCTCAAAACTTGGTGGACCTGACGAAATTAATACTAGGTTGTATTGGGATACTGGAGGATCAAACTTCTAAATTTCATTCTTAGTATTGATAGAATAAAAGCCTGTAATTTTACAGGCTTTTGTTTTTTTAATTGTATATATCTATGTCTTAAAAAAATAGCCATCATGAATAAAACCTTATTACTCAAAAATATTTTGTTTTTGTTCTTTATAGGATTGCTATCTTGTACCCCTTCCGCAGATAAAATGTTTACCCTAATGCCCTCTCGTGTGACAGGCATCAATTTTAAAAATCCATTAAAAGAAACTGAGCAGTTTAATGTACTCAACTATGGGTATTTATACAATGGTGGGGGAGTTGCTATCGGAGACATCAACAATGACGGCCTTTCTGACATCTATTTTACAGGAAATATGGTTGGCAGTAGGCTATACCTCAATCAGGGTGATTTTAAGTTTAAGGAAATTGCAGAGCCAGCAGGAGTCTTTGCATCAGGACTGTGGAATACTGGAACCACCATGGCCGATGTAAATGGGGACGGCCTTGTAGATATTTATGTTTGTCGTTCTGCGGCAAAAAATCCTGACAGTAGAAAAAATTTACTTTTTATCAATAATGGGGATTTAACCTTTTCAGAAAAAGGGAAAGAATATGGTGTAGACGATTCAGGCTATACAACACAAGGGGCCTTTTTTGATTATGACAATGACGGGGATCTTGATCTCTACGTTCTCAACCACTCCACTCAAGAATTCGCCGGATTAGGAAAAATTTCAAGACATCACAAAAAACAAAAAAACAAATCCTACTCAGATAAACTGATGAGAAACGACAATGGAAAATTTGTCGACGTTAGTGACGAGGTAGGATTGATATCCAATATACTTGGATTTGGCTTGGGAGTGGCTGTTTCAGATCTAAATAATGATGGGTGGTTGGACCTCTATATTTCCAATGACTACAACGAACAAGATTATCTCTATCTGAATAATGGAGATGGTACCTTCTCAGAAAATTTGGAAAATTATATTGGCCATGTTTCCCTCTATTCAATGGGATCCGATATTGCTGATATTAACAATGACGGGCTGACGGATATAATGACGCTCGACATGCTTCCCGAGGGGAATTATAGGATCAAAATGACCTCCGGTCCGGATAATTTCGAAAAATTAAGTCACTTGGATAAAAATGGTTTTTACCACCAAACCATGAGGAACATGTTACAACTCAATCGAGGTGGAGAGTACTTTTCTGAGATCGGTCAATTTTCAGGTGTCTCTAATACCGATTGGAGTTGGGCTTCTTTGTTTGCCGACCTGGACAATGACGGCTACAAAGATCTTTTTATTACCAATGGCTACCGGAAAGATTATACCAATATGGATTTTATGAATTATGTGGTTCAGGAAAAAATCAATGAGCGAAAGACCAAAGAAAAAATTAAACTTACCGAACTCATTGAAAAAATGCCTTCAACGATGGAGGAAAACTACACATATAAAAACAATGGTGATTTGACCTTTTCTAAGATGAATAAAGACTGGGGTATCGACCAAAAGACACTGTCTAATGGAGCAGCTTATGCCGATCTAGATAATGACGGAGATATGGACCTGATCGTTAATAACATTGATGAAAAGGCCTTTATTTATAGAAATAATGCCGAAAAGTTTACCCAAAACAACTACTTAAAAATAGCATTGCACGGCGCAGGGAAAAATAAATTGGGTGTGGGGGCCAAAATAAAACTAACTGCCGGAGGAATGACCCAAATGCAAGAGCTTTTGAATACCAGAGGATATCAGTCTTCCGTAGATTTCAATCTGATTTTTGGTATTGGCCAATCTACTACTGTCGACCAATTAGAAGTCATTTGGCCCAATCAAAAAAAGCAGATAATTACCGACCTTGAACCCAATCAAACTCTTACCTTATATCAAAAAGATGCTGTAGATGATGTGATCCTGGAAAAAGATACAAACACCAAACTATTTCAGGAAGC
Organism: Flavobacteriaceae bacterium UBA3159; assembly: GCA_002364535.1. Lineage (GTDB taxonomy): Bacteria > Bacteroidota > Bacteroidia > Flavobacteriales > Flavobacteriaceae > UBA8316. Next base: position 118,351 of record DEYL01000002.1, read on the forward strand.
TATTGAACTCGATTTTACCCATAGGGAAAACAATTATAACGATTTTAAAAGAGAGATCATGCTACCGCACATGCTCTCCACATTAGGGCCAAAACTCGCCATAGGCGATGTCAATGGAGACGGATTAGAGGACGCCTTTATCGGAGGTGCCAAGGGAGCTGTTGGTGGAATTTTCCTCCAAACCCGATCGGGTGGCTTTGTCAAATCTAATAAAATTGATTTGCAACCCGATGCTGTCTCAGAGGATATGGGTGCCTTATTTTTTGATGCAGACGGGGATAAAGATTTGGATTTGTATGTCGTCAGTGGAGGAAATGAGTTTGAAAAAACAGATCCTGCCCTTAAAGACCGCCTTTACATTAACCGTGGAAAAGGAAATTTCATCAAATCAAAAAAAAATCTTCCTCATTTTACCTCCAGTGGATCTGTGGTAAAAGCTGCAGACTATGACAATGATGGGGATCAAGACCTGTTCATCGGAGGGAGGATTTTACCCAATCAATATCCCTATGCACCAAACAGTTACCTGTTTGAAAATAACGGAAAAGGAATTTTTGAAGACGTTACAGATGACATAGCTGAAGGCTTGAAAAACATTGGAATGGTTTCCGATGCGCTTTGGACTGACTTCAATAAGGACAACCAACCTGATCTAATGCTGGTGGGGGAGTGGATGCCCATCACATTATTCGAAAATCAAAACGGCAATTTTAAAAACATTTCAGAGGAGGTAGGATTTAAAAACTCTGATGGATGGTGGAATACTCTTGCCCAGGCTGATTTTGATCAAGACGGTGATATGGATTATGTGGCCGGTAATTTCGGGTTGAACTCACAGTTAAAAACCTCTGTGGAGTATCCCATTGGGATCTTCGCTAAAGACTACGATAAAAATGGTTCTGTCGACCCTATTTTATCTTGTTATGATGAAGGAAAAAATTATCCGGTATTCTCTAAGGACGATATTCAACAACAATTGACCATCCTTAAAAATAGATTTGTACGATACAATGAATATGCCGATTTGACCATTGATGAAATTTTTACTCCCCAGGAATTGGAGGGCTCTAAGGTTTTATATGCTAAAAATTTTGAGACCAGTATCATAGAGAATTTGGGGAATGGTCAATTTAAAATAACCGCACTTCCCAAAGAGACTCAGTTGTCTCCCATTTATGGATTGGTTACAGGTGATTATAATCAAGACGGACACCTCGATATTGTGATGGGTGGAAATTTTACCAGTTCCAGGGTAAAATTCGGACACTACGATGCCATCAGGGGCATTTGCCTGTTGGGCAATGGAAAAGGGCAGTTCAGATTCGAAGACGCCTCAGAAACAGGCTTGATGTTATCCGGCGAAGTCAGGGATATTCAGAAAATCATTTCTGCTCGTGGAGAAGAATATTTGATTTTTAGTCGAAACAATGATACGCCAAAAATCTATAAAACCAACCTAAACTAACACCATGATCTCCCCCAATCAATTAAATTTTTTTGAACAGGAGGGTTATTTAGCACTGGAAGATATTCTCAGTGTTCAAGACATGACATTTTACGTTCAAACTTATGATGCTTTTATCAATAACGAATTTGACACCTCTAATTTGAGATCAGATCTGTCCGGTAAACAAGACAATGACAAGGAGTACATTACTCAAATCATGCTTCCCTCAAGAATTTATCCGGATTTACTCCAGCTCTCCATGCATCAAAAAGGTTTAGCGATTGCCCGGCAACTGTTGGGGGAAGATATGATATTAGATTTTGATATGCTGATCAACAAGGCCCCGCATACCAACCAACCCACTCCATGGCACCAGGATGCCGCTTATTGGATCGATATGCCCGACAAAAGAGCATTGAGTATTTGGTTTGCCATTGACGAGGCTACTCTCGACAATGGCTGTATGTGGTACACGCCCAAATCTCATAAATTGCCCTTGAGGGAACACCATCAGCCCCTGGGCAAAGGAGCGCTTCAGTGCATTGGCTCTGAGGGAGAGAGTATGGCAGTTCCCCTAAAACCGGGTTCTTGTGCCATTCACCATGGGCATACGCTTCATTACAGTCGTGGAAATTCTACCTCCGGGCACCGCCGGGCATTCATCCTCAATTTTCGACCCAAAAAAATGGTGGAGTTGGAAAGAGAGCAGGGCATGGATCACTCCGGGAATAGACAGGTGAGGGCCTAAAAGTTAATTATCTTCAATAGCAACATCCAAAATACTACCCCTTATACTCAAACGGTAAAGGTTCTTTTGTTCTCTTGTTGGATAAACCCTATTGGAAAGAAAAATCATAAAACATTGATTAACGGGATCCACCCATACCAAATTCCCGGTAAATCCACTGTGACCAAAACTTTCTGGAGTGCATTTTTCTGATGGATATCGTTCTGAGGGGATAGAATCCAACGTGGGTTTGTCAAAGCCAAGCCCTCTTCGATTGTCAGAATTAGGATAAGTTCGTGATGTAAAGAGTTCTAAGGTTTCTGGTTTTAAATATTGCTTTCCTTCAAACTGTCCACCATTAATAAACATTATCAATAATTTGGCCAGTGAAGATGCATTGGCGAACAGTCCTGCGTTACCGGAAATGCCTCCCATCAAACCGGCGGCTTCGTCGTGAACCCAACCGTGTACCAATGTTTTTCTAAATAGAGAATCCATTTCGGTGGGAACGATTTCTTTTTTTGGATAATCATAACTGGGGTTAAAGGTCAATCGCTCTATGCCCATGGGATCGTAAAAATGACTGTCCAAAAATTCATCAAAGGGCTGCCCACTCATCTGTTCCACCATATCCGGCAAAAGAAAAAACAATAGGCCTGAGTATCGGTACTCTCCAATTTTTTCGACCGGAGTTCTTTTGATTCTCCGCATTATTTTTCTCTGATATTTTCTGTGTATAAACAAAGAGTCTGAGAGGGGATCCGGGTACCTTTTATTTTGTGAGGGAGAAAGGGTTCTGGATTTCAGTTTTCCATTTTTTCGCCTTACGGTATTTTGGTGTTCGATGTAGGGTAACCATCCAGCTTGGTGGCTGAGGACTTCCCGAAAAGTACTGTGTTTTTTATTGGTGTTTTTGATCAGTGGAATGTAGTCCGCAACCTTACGATCCAAATCTATGTCGTACAGCTCGTACAATTTCATAAAGGCTAGGGTGCTGGCCAAAATTTTGGTTACGGAGGCCAAGTCATACAGATGGTGGTTTTCTACCCGAACAATAGAATCATAGGTGTGAAATCCATAACTTTTATTGAGTCTTATGCTGTCATGCTTAAAAATCAATACTTGAGCCCCCGGATATGCCTTTTGCTGAATTCCTATTTGAACAATGGAGTCAATTTTGTAGTCCAAAGTATCATTGAGAGGGCTGTTAAGCGAATCTTGCCCTTGTAGCCCAAGAGTCCATACCATTGAAAAAAGGAAAATCACTTTTTTCATAAGGATTGTTTTTTATTCAATTTCGACAATCACATCGATCTCTACCGCAATATTAAAGGGTAAAGATGCCATTCCTACGGCAGCCCGGGTGTGTTTTCCCCTTTCACCGAAAACAGCAACCATAAGGTCTGAAAAACCATTAACCACACTGGGGTGCTGTGTAAAATCGGGAGCAGCATTGACCATGCCTGTGGCCCTGATGATTCTTTTGACCCTGCTCAGATCTCCCAATGCGCTTTTTAGTATGGCGATTTGATTGATACCGGTCAGTCGGGCTGCCTCGTATCCCTCTTCGATACTCAAATCGGCACCTACTTTTCCGGCGATAAAGTTTCCATCCGGTTTTAGAGGACCGTTACCGGAGAGGAAAAGCAAATTTCCTACTTGAACGGTATTGACAAAATTGGCAACCGGGGAGGCGGGTTGGGGGAGTACGATTCCCATACTGTCCAATTTAGCCTCCGGATTGAAATCGGCTTTGACTTCTACGGTTTTGTTTTGTGCTTGGGGTGAACCACAGGAAACCAGGGAAAGCCCAAAACTCAAAACCATTAAATATAGAATTTTCTTCATGACTTTTTTTAAATGGCTGATGATAAAATTTCTTTTACTCTTTTGGCAACGATACGCTCTTGACCGGGTACCATCATCCAGGTGGTTATCCCAACGCTCTTGGAATCTCCTACGGTTTGAATCGAGGGGTGGCCCTCCGCCAGTTGTTTCCTTACTTCGTTAGGACTTATTTTCACTTTCTTTTCATCCCAACGAATGCGTAAACTGGGGACATGGTTGGCGTAGGGCGGAACGTGAATTTCAGTTTCCACTCCCGCTATTGAGGTGGCGCTGTCACTGATGAGTTGGATCTGTGATTCCCACATTTCCCATTCTTTGTCGTGGTCTTTTTCAAGATACAATTCCAAAGCTGCCAACATACCTAAAACTTCTTCCTTGTTGACTTTCATCCCTCGACCAATGGTTTCTCCCCGGGGTGGAGTGTGCATTCGCGCTGCTTCGATATATTCTCTTTTACCCAAAAGTAAACCGGCACTTTGTGGACCTCTCAATCCTTTACCCCCTGAGAAAGCAACCAGGTCAAATCCCATTTTAGTGAAGCGAAATAGATTTTCTACCGGAGGTACATCTGCGGCACAGTCAATAAAAGTGGGGATATTATGTTTTTTTCCTAGCGCAATAAACTCTTCCCACTTGATTTCGCCCTGGTCGGTATGAGCATTGAGAAACCAAAGCATACAGGTTTTGTCTGTGATCGCCTTTTCTAATTGTTTGGCGGTTTTTACCTTGACCACTTTGGCACCGACATTAGTCAGTGCTTGGGCATATCCAATGGTGTGAGATTCTTGTATAATGACCTCGTTTTTCATCCCATCAGTATTGGGAAGTTGTTTTACTTTTTTTGGATCTTTTCCGGTGAGGATACCTGCCATTCCGATGCTCATGGCACCAAAACATCCCGAAGAAACCGTTGCATATTCACACTCTAATAATTCGGCGATACGTTCTCCTACTTTATCTTGTAAATCATCCAAATTGACGTATTCGGTGGCCCCGTAGCTGACGGCTTCAATCACTTCTTTGGGCATGAGTGATCCTGTCATTGAGGTATAGGTTCCAGCCGCGTTGATGAATGTTCTGAGACCGAGTTCTTTGAAAAAATCTCTTCTCAAACTCGAAACTACTGCTGCGGTTTTGGATTGTGCCAACAGCGATTGGGTTCCTAGGAGACTTCCCGCAAAGGGAAGGGTAGCTAATGATTGAAGTACTTTTCTTCTGTTGATCATAATTTTATTTTTTTTGATTTAATTTAATCTACTGCAGCGATACAATCGATTTCAACTAATGAATTTCCGGGAACACCACCGTAGGTGGCTACTGTGGTTCTGACCGGTGGATTTTCACCAAAACGACCTCTGTAAACCTCGTTCATTTTGTGGTAGTCTGCCAAGTCTGCAAGGTAAACATTTACTTTAAGAACCTGTTCCATGGAAGAACCGTTTCGTTCTAACTCTTTTTGTACTTCGTTCAAAACGTGATCGGTATGGGCCTTGATGTCTCCATCAAAATGAGCTCCTTTTCCTGCTATGTATAAGGTGTTTCCATGTCTGACAGCTCCGGAAAATAAGGGCATTTTCTGATCTTCAACGATTTTACCTACTACTTCTTTTTTGCTTTTGGCAGGGGCTGCTTTTACAGTTGCTACACCAAACAAGGCAGCCATTCCCATTCCAATATTCTTTAATACAGATCTTCTTTTTTCGTTATGTTTCATCTTTTTAAATTTTATTGTTAAACTATTACCACATTCTTTTTTTAATCAATTCTTTAATTTGGTCTTTGGGAACAGGAAGTTCATCCATATGATCTCTTATCCACTTGGAGAAATCTTTCTCGATTTCCTCAGACCATTTGTTGTCGATTTGTCCCGGGGTGTATTTTCCTTCTTTTAATCGGCTGATGCCGAACAAGTCTCTGAGCCGAACCACTTCAGAGGTAACCACTACTTTCTCAGCCAAATGGGCCGGAATAAAAATCACACCCTCTTTTTTGGCCAGAACCACATCGCCGGGCATGACAGTAGCCGCTCCTATTCTTATGGGATCATTGATACTCAAAAGCATAACCTCAGTGAGAAATGAAGGGTGCCATGCCCTGACAAAAGCATTAAAGCCTTCGATTTCGGAGAGTCCTTCCATGTCTCTGCTCGAGGCATTGAATACCACACCCGTTTTGGATTTGGCATAAATGGAATTTCCGAGGTTGTCGCCAATTAAAGTTCCATCCACAATTTTCCCAAAACCGTCAGCGACGTATACGTCGTGTTCTACTAATTGGTCGATGGGCCACGAGTTGGTATTTCCAATTTCTCCTGCTTCCAAACCTTTTTGTTTGATTTGATCGGCCACATCGGGTCGGTTGGGCATGTATTGAACTGTAAGAGCCCGGCCCACAACGGTTACGTCATCGTGTAAGGGTTGCCATCCTCCCTCAAATTGGTTGTGGAAACCTTCATTTCTTAAAACGCCCCAAGCCTCTTCTATGGTTACTTTTTTCATCCGTTCCAAGATGTCTGCAGCCACTTTGGGCCTCCCATCCTCAAAACGTTCTCCTTCCCACTGGTGGGTTAAAAATTTCATTTGACCAACACTCAGATTTTGGGCATAGCCATTGCTGAGGATCAAAACATAAATTAGAAGAAAAGGAACAGCAGTTAATTTTTTTAAGATCATTCGATTAATGTTTAAATTTATTTTTTCTTTTCAGGGTCTTTGTCGCGCCACCAAGTCGCCAAAGAAGAACCGGAAATGTTCATCCAAGGACCAAAGACAGCAGGGGCGAGCCCTACGGTGGAGACTTTGCCCATTTCGAGGGCGATTCCGGAGGCCAACCCTCCGTTTTGCATACCCACTTCTAGGGCAATGGTACGACAGTCTTGTTCTTTCATTTTGAGCAATCTGCAGCCCCAGTATCCCAACAAATAACCCAATAGATTGTGGATGATGGCTGCCAAGATCAGTAATATTCCAATAGACAAAAGAGAATCTCTTCCGGCTGCAGTGATGATCATAATGATCAAAGCAATAGCAGTCATGGATACTACGGGCATGGCTTTGTCCAGCCATTTGGCTTTGCCGTGAAAAAAGTGATTGAAAACCAATCCCAATACCACGGGAAGAATCACCATTTTCACAATACTGAGCATCATGGCTACAAAATCAATAGGAACAAAGGCACCGGCAAAATACTTCATCAAAAGAGGCGTCATAAAGGGGGCCACTACAGTAGCTACTGCAGTAAGTGTAACGGAGAGGGCCACATTGGCTTTGGCCAAATAGGCCATAACATTTGAGGCGAGTCCACTTGGAGAAGAACCGATAAGGACTACTCCTGCAGCAATCTCGGCAGGAAAGTTGAATAGGGTGGCCAAGCTGAAACCCAAAAAAGGCATAATACTGAATTGACAGATCAGACCCACCAAAACCCCTTTGGGCATTTTGATCACACCATAGAAGTCATTAAAACTCATGGCAGTTCCCATCCCAAACATGATGATTTGCAGAAGCGGAACGATGAGTTTTTTAAGTTGAAAATCTCTCCACTGAACAAAAGTTTGGGGATAGAACATTGAAAGGCTAACAGCGGCAAAAATTAAAACGGTAAAGGAGAAACCCTTGAGGTTCTCATAGCCTCTCATACCTAAAGCCAAGGTTAAAAAAAAAAGAATCAACGGCGACCCGGTCATACCAACATTTCCTGACAAATAGAGTCCTGCAGCGATGACAAACATCATACCCGAGAGCGCAAAGAGGTATTTAGAGAGTGTTTTCATATTTATTTCCAGTCACTACTGGCCAGGCCGTTTAGGTCGTAAACTACTTTTCCTTCTCTAAGGGTAAGTTCACACTCGAGTTTTTGATTCCCTTTCATTCTTTTTCCTCGGGTATCGATAAAGCCAAAATCTCCTTTTCTCATATTGAGTAGCGTAATATCTGCCAAGCCTCCCACACTCAAATGTCCTAGCTCTTTTCTTTGTATGTATTTGGCGGGCTGTGAGGTAGTAGCAGCAATCACTTCTTGAATACTTAGTCCCATGTTGAGGAATTTGGACATAACGTTATTGATGTTTTTCATTCCTCCGTTCATACTTCCGGTATGAAGGTCGGTACTGATGACGTCGGGTTTTAACCCTTGTTGGATTGCAGGTACGGCCTGTTCAAAAAGAAAACTTCCTCCTCCATGTCCTACATCAAAAACAATTCCTCTTTTTTGGGCTTTAAAAACATAATCTCTCACTTTCCCATTTTCAGCAACAATAGGTGTTCTCCCATTGACATGAGCATAGGCATGAGTAAATATATCTCCGGGCCTGAGTTTTTCCAAAAACAATTTGTCCAGAGGAAGCTCAGGATTGCTACCGCCAAAATCAATCATTACGGGGATACTGCCTATTTTACCCGCCTCAACAGCAAGTTCTGTTGGAGTCCAGTCATAGCCCATAAAATGGGCGAGTTTGACTCCAACCACATGATCCTTATTTTGTTTGGCGACCATAGCAGTCATTTTAGGGTTCATGTCGTCAATGTGTTGCTCCCTGTGTCCACCGCTCATTCCAGCACCTACTATATTTAAAAAGCAGAGCACTCTGGTTTTGGATGGATCGATTATTTGAGACTTGTAAAGCTCAAAATTCCTCCACCCCGGACTTCCCGCATCCACAACTGTAGTGACACCGGATCGAAAAGTGAATCCATCAGGAGGAACGGCAGTAAAGCTATTGGCCAAGTAGCGGTTATGGACAGTTCCGTAGAAGTTGTGGGTGTGCATATCAATGAGTCCGGGACTGACAATCAAACCTGATGCATCCACTACTTTTTTGGCTTGATTTGCAGAAATTTTCTTTTCAATAGCAGCAATTTTATTTCCCTTGATAGCAAGGTCCATCACTTGATCTATTTTGTTGGCGGGATCAATAATATGCCCTCCTTTGATAAGGATATCGTAGTTCTGCGCCAAAAGTGATCCACTCATCAGTACCAGAGCTAGGGACAATAATTTCAGTTTTTTCATGATTCCAGTTTTAAATTTCAATTTCCTTTGATTATTTGTTGTTTGATTTTCTGTAGTTTTCTACTTCCTCAGCCGAAATACTTCCGGCTTTGTTATCAAAATGAGTTCTAATATAAGTCAAAACGTCGGCAACTTGATCGTCATTCAAAAATGAATGCTGAGGCATCACACCATCATAAATCTCTCCATTGACCTCTATGGCCCCCTCCATTCCGTTGAGGATGAGGTGAACCAATCGCTCTTTATCTCCGGTTACCCAATCGGTACCATTGAGGGGTGGAAATCTTCCTGAGGCACCCATACCGTTAGATTGATGGCAGGCCATACAGTATTGATTGTAGATTTTTTGACCAATGGCCAAATCTTCGGGTTCAATCCTGTCCTTGACAATATCAGGTGTTCTGATATGGGTCATTTTTTTTCTTTCTTCCATTTGTGCTAACTCCTTTTTGCCAAAAGTTTCTCGGTCTCCTTTGAATTGTACCTTCCAGATCCTGCCTTTTTCAGTTTCCCCAATATACATGGAACCATCAGGAGCAAATGCAATCCCCATGGGTCTGAATTCTGCATCGCGGGTATTGACGATTGGGTCTACCCCCGCAAAACCATCGGCAAAAACTTCATAGGGCCCGGAGGGTTTGCCATTTTCGAAAGGAATAAATCCAATAAAATAACTGGATTGAGGATAGGGTGCTCTATTAGTAGAACCGTGAAAAGCGATAAAAGCTCCATTTTTATAGTGATATGGGAAGGCATCACCGGTGTAAAAGACCAAATCGTTGGGAGCCCAGTGTCCTGGAAAACCTATGACAGGATCTTTGTAGTCGGCACAGCGACCAATAATGGTTCCATCTCCTCCATATTCAGGTGCCAGTACTTTTTTGCCTTGCATTTGATCGTAGAAGCAATAGGGCCATCCAAAGTGATCCCCTTTCTCTATTTTAACAAACTCCTCCGATGGAAGCAGGGCACTTTCCCACTGGCTAAAGTGATTGGGCCACAATCGATGTAAATCATCTCTGCCATGAACAACAGCATAGAGGCTTTGATCTGAGGTATTCCAGTCCAATGCCACGATACTTCTCAGACCGCTGGCATAGAATTCTCCGTCTTTTTGGGTTTGCCCAATTTTCTCAGCGTCAAAACGCCAGATACCACCGTGGTCCACCAATAAGGGACAGGGGTCTTGGCCGGGAACCAAAGGTGTTCTCTTGGGGAGTTGGCAGGCATTATTGGGCGCACCAAAGGGAACAAAAATATGCCCTTCCTCATCAAAGGCAATGGGCTTGCCAATGTGCTCGTGAGATCCATGTGCATGATCGTCATGGACAATGATTTCTGCCGCTCCAATTGGAACCAGATTTTCCTCATCCACCTTGATTCTATAGACGGTGAGTTGAGAACTGAAATAGAGATGTCCTTTGTATATTCTGGCTGCTGTTGAATAATTTCCTCTTTGTGGCAGGTGGTATTCTCCAAACTTGACCAAAGAGTCTGCAACCCCATCGTTATTGAGGTCTCTGATAGCAGCCATCACACCCGCTTCGCTAGGGCGTTTGAATTTGGCGTATAAATCACCATTTTTATCCACGGCCATATGGCGAACAGTTTCGGTAATATTGTCAACAAAAACAGTGGCTTCAAAACCTTGTGGGAGGTATAGTGGAGACTGAGTCGTTGGACTTTCACAACCTATAATTGTTACCAATAAAAACAGGTAAAATATTCGAAATTTATTCAGCATTAAATTCATCATTCTATCAATCATCATCATTATCAATTTTTATTGAAAATTTAAAATTCCAAAGTATTCGGGACGGTGAAAATCAGGTTTTGGGGTTTTAACTGGGTTCCAACTCAAATAGTGTCGTTTGGTGGTATCGTCTCCACATTTATAAAAATTGGCATTGGAAACCAGTTTAGAAAAACTCAATCTTTCATCATAAGTAAAAATGGAGCTGGGAATTACCACTACCATTTCCCACTTAAAGGCCCCTGATTTTTCCTCAAAAGACTCCTTGCCCAACGTGGACCAAGTTTTGATTTTTTGTTTGATCAATTCAGCAGGAATAAAAGTACGTTTCCCTCGTCCGGGCCCATAGGCCAAGTGTGTAGTGCCAATACAGTTGAATTCAAAATTGTAATAGTTTCCGTTTTGAGCTGGATCGACAAAAAACTCAACACAACTGTCTCTGTGTACTGACGAATTGGGATCCGTTCTTCGGGCCAAGACATGTTCTTCTTTGACATAATATTTAAGGAACAAAAGACTGTCATCGTGAGCAATTCTAAAACCCACTTCGGGCTGGTAGGAAAATTCCTCCCATTCCAACCAATCAACTTTATTGAGCGTGGTGTTTTGTTCCAAAGCCTTAGATACATTGTCAAAACTCAAAACGTCTTTGATGGAAATTTTTGGTACGTCAACACTTTGTTTATTCCTATTCATGTTAGAACAACTCCATAGAAAGATCAAGATTATGAAGCTGATTTTTTTAAGTTTGATCATGCTTTAAATTTAAATTAATTAATTTACAAATTGAAATTAAAATTTATGAAAACTAAAATATTAGTAACACTAACAACACTATTGATCGTTTGTCTTTCGTGTGGACAAAAAGAAGTGCAGTATCAATCTCAAGATTTAGTGTTTGTAGGCCAATATACCTCTGGCCTTGAGGGCCCCGCAGTTGACCAAGATGGCAACCTTTATTTTGTTAACCCAACGCACAGTGGTTCTGTGGGGAAAGTTGATACGGAAGGAAATTTTAGTTTATTTATTGAGTATCTCCCCGAGGGAAGTACTGCCAATGGAATACGCTTCGGTCAATATCAAAGCATGTATTTGGCAGATTACACCGGACACAATGTTTTGAAAGTGAACTTGCAATCTAAAGAGGTCAGCGTTTATGCTCACGATTCACTGATGAATCAGCCAAATGATCTGGCCATATGTTGCAATGATAGAATGTTTGCGTCGGATCCCAATTGGAAAGAAAGCACAGGTCAGCTTTGGAGGGTAGAAAATGGTAAATTCCATCTTTTATCAAAAGATATGGGAACGACCAACGGGGTGGAGGTAAGCCCCGATGAAAAGACACTGTATGTCAATGAAAGTGTTCAAAGAAAGGTTTGGGCATTTGATTTGGACACTCAGGGCAATATTTCCAACAAAAGAATTTTCCATCAATTTGATGATTTTGGAATGGACGGTATGCGTTGTGATGTTGATGGAAATCTATACATCACTCGTTATGGAAAAGGAACGGTGGCCAAGTTGTCTCCAGAAGGAAAGTTATTGTTGGAGGTAATAATGAAAGGTAAAAAACCTTCAAACATCGCTTTTGGAGGTAAGGATGGAAAGACCGCCTATGTCACCCTTCAAGATAGGGGCTACATTGAAACTTTTAGAGTTGAAAAAGCGGGTAGATCATTCGCTAGATAAAATCACATTTGATTATGTACCTCAACGGTCTGGACTACGCTATCATAATTACGTATTTCGTAATTGTTCTGGGGGTTGGACTCTGGATTTCTAAACTGGCAAGAAATAATCTGGATCAGTATTTCTTGGGAGGCAATAAAATCAAATGGTATTTTTTGGGCTTGTCCAACGCCTCTGGAATGTTTGATATTTCGGGGGTAATGTGGACGGTTACCCTATTGTTTGTCTATGGCCTTAAGAGTGCATGGATCCCTTGGTTGTGGCCGGTTTGGAATCAGGTTTTTGTAATGATATTTTTGGCGGTTTGGATCAGGCGTTCCAACGTAATGACCGGTGCATCTTGGATTCTTACCCGTTTTAGTGGCAGGGGAGGCTTTTTGTCGAAAAACATAATTATTGTTTTTGCCGTCATAGGGGCGATAGGTTTTATCGCTTATTTTTTTGAAGGTATCGGTAAATTTTGTGCGGCCATCTTACCATGGGATCTCGGCGTTCAAAATCAACTCCTCACGATCAGTTCTGAAAATGTTTATGCGCTTATCATCGTTGGGATTACCACATTGTATACCCTTAGAGGAGGAATGATGAGTGTGGTGGCTACCGAGGTGATTCAGTACATCATCATGACCATTTCCAGTATTGCCATTGCCGTAATTGCTTTTAATGCGGTGAGCCATGCAGAGATCATGCAGGGTGTTCCCCGGGGTTGGGACGAGCTGTTTTTTGGTTGGAAGATGGATTTGGACTGGTCGGGCATACTTCCGCAATTGAATGAAAAAATTGCCACGGATGGTTTTGAGTGGATTGGCGCGCTTTTTATGATGATGTTGTTCAAAGGTTTTTTTTCCAGTATGGCTGGACCCGTGCCGGGATACGATATGCAACGATTACTTTCTACTAAAACTCCTCTTGAGGCAGCAAAAATGAGTGGTTTTACCATTGCTGTCCTCTTCTCCCCCCGTTATCTTATGATCGCTGCTTTTGCTGTTTTGGCCATTGTCTTCCTCACCCCCGAATTGGCCTCCAATCCTCAGATTGATTTTGAAACCATACTGCCTACCGCCATTGCTACCTTTCTTCCTGCGGGGCTTAAAGGTTTGCTGTTGGCAGGACTTATGGCTGCTTTTATGGGGACTTTTGCTGCCGTAATCAATGCTGCACCAGCCTACATTGCCAATGACCTGCTGAAAAACAGCTTATTGCCGGGAAAAACTGAAAAAACATATGTCCGTTACGGCTATTTATCCTCCTTTTTATTGGTTTTGATCGGTGTGTTTTTTGGATTTTTTGCCACTTCTCTCAATGCCATTACCCTCTGGATCACTGCTTCCCTATACGGAGGTTACACTGCAGCCAATGTACTGAAATGGATATGGTGGCGCTTTAACGGTTACGGGTATTTTTGGGGGATGTTGGCAGGGCTTTTGGCCTCTACCGCAAAACTCATCTTTTTTGGCGATTGGATCGATATTTATTTTTTTCCCATCATTTTTGCTTTTTCCATATTGGGTTGCCTACTGGGGTCTTACCTCAGTCCACCTGATAAGATCGAAGTGCTGAAAAACTTTTATAAAAATGTGAGGCCCTGGGGTTTTTGGAAACCGGTTTTGGTTGAGGTCCAAAAAGACAACCCTACTTTTTTACCCAATCGGATGTTTGGCAGAGACATGTTTAATGTGGTGATTGGAATAGTGTGGCAAATGGCCTTAGTGGCCTGGCCGATCTTTTTGATGATCAAAAAATGGGATGCCCTGACCCTATCTCTTGCCTTAGTAGCGGTTACTTCTATTGCTTTAAAGTATTTTTGGTATGATCCTTTAAAAAAACAAGAAATTTAATATGGCCAATAAAGTTTTGATCAAGGGTACCTTTTTGGATGAAATCAGTCACGACATTCCTCATCAAAATTGGAGTGAAAAGGAGTGGTCTACAGATTTTAAACACATGAAATCTGCTGGCATCGATAAAGTGATTTTGATCCGTAGTGGTTATAAAAATTGGATTACCTATCCTTCAAAGGTTTTGACAATGGAAGAAAAGGCAATTCCTCCCTATACCGATCTGGTGGGCATGTTCTTGCGTTTGAGCGAAGAGAACGAAATGGATTTTTATTTTGGTTTGTATGATTCAGGAAAATATTGGACTTCTGGAGCTTATGAAAAAGAGGTACGCCTCAACCGTAAAGTGATCGATGAGGTTTGGGAGCATTATGGAAACAGTAAAGCCTTTAAGGGCTGGTATTTGTCACAAGAGTGCAACCGCAATATAGGTGGGATCATTGATCTTTATACCGGACTGGGTCAATATTGTAAGCAGGTGTCGGGAGGTTTACCGGTACTCATATCACCTTATATCGATGGAGTAAAGAACATATCTCAATACAGAAATCAAAGTCATCGGGAAAAGTCCATCAGCTTGGATGAACATTTTAAAACATGGGAATCAATCTTTAAGGGAATTCGGGAAAGCGTAGATGTTGTCGCCTTTCAGGACGGCCATGTGGATTATAAACAATTGGAGGATTTTATCAAGGTCAACAAATCACTGGCCGATCAAAATGGCATCACTTCATGGATCAACTCAGAAACTTTTGATAGGGACATGCCCATCAAGTTCTTGCCCATCAAGTGGGATAAATTGAGGTATAAACTCGAAACGGCTGCCCAAGCGGGTATTTCGGAAGCCATTACTTTCGAGTTCTCCCATTTTATGAGCCCTCAATCTGCTTACCTTCAAGCCTGGCATTTATACCATCGTTATTTAGAGTATCTAAACGAAAAAAAATGAGTAGTGATTCTTTTGCCAAATTGTATTTAAAAGAATTGACCCAAGAGGTGGTACCCTTCTGGGAAAAAAACAGTATCGATCCAGAAAACGGAGGTTTTTTTACTTGTATTGACGATCAGCACAAGGTTTTTGATACAGACAAGTTCGTTTGGTTACAGGCCCGACAAGTGTGGACATTCGCAACTTTATACGACCGTTTGGAAAAAAAACAAACTTGGTTTGAGGTTGCCCGTTCCGGGAGCGATTTTTTGGAGAAATACGGACATGAAGGTAATTACAATTGGTTTTTTTCCCTTAAGAGAGATGGTAAGCCCATGGTGATGCCCTACAATATTTTTTCTTACACTTTTGCCTGTATGGCCATGGGAAAAATGTATCACATAACCGGAGAAGACAAGTACAAAACAGCGGTGGATCAAACCTTAAAAAAAATTACCCAAAGGGCTGCGAAACCAAAAGATCGTTGGGACAAATCTTATCCCGATTCACGCCCCCTTAAAAACTTTGCCCTGCCCATGATCCTTTGTAATCTTTTCAATGAATTGGGAGATTTGGTGCCGGAGGAGGAAAAAGAACAACGTACCCATGCCTGCGTAAACGAAATATTTGATCTTTTTTGGGATCAGGAAAGAGGAGTAATACTGGAAAATATATCCCCTGATGGTTCCTTTTCCGATACTTTTGATGGCCGCCTGATCAACCCCGGCCATGGCTTGGAGGCCATGTGGTTTATTATGGATTTGGGAGTGCAATTGGATCGAAAGGACTGGATCGACCGATCGGTTGAAATGGCCTTGTCTATCGTTGAAAAGGGTTGGGACAAAGAACAAGAGGGTATTTTTTATTTTATGGATGCTCAGGGGCATCCCCCTCAACAATTGGAATGGGATCAAAAACTGTGGTGGGTACACTTAGAAGCTATGATCTGTTTTTTGAAAGGCTATGAATTGACGGGGTCTGATGCCTGTTGGGAGTGGTTTGAAAAAATTCATCACTACACTTGGAGCCATTTTCGAGATTCAAAGAGGGGAGGGGAATGGTATGGCTATTTGAACCGTTCCGGGGAGGTACTCCTTCCATTAAAAGGGGGTAAATGGAAAGGGTGTTTTCATGTACCCCGGGCATTGTTTCAACTTTGTGAAATTTCAAAACGACTTAATATATGAGAGCGAGAATAGCAACTTTGGTTTTGGTATTGTTCTTTTTGGGAGTTTCTTGTGAAAAGACTTCTATGGAGACGGATGTATTGGTGATTGGGGGAGGCAGTAGTGGTGTTGCGGCGGCACTGTCCTCTGCAAGAGAAGGTGCTGAGACAACCTTATTGGAGGAAGGGCCGTGGCTGGGGGGAATGCTCACTGCAGCCGGGGTCAGTGCTGTAGATGGGAATACCAAATTACCCTCCGGTATTTGGGGAGAATTTCGAGACAGTTTGATCAACCGCTACGGGAGCAAAAAAGCCTTACAAACCGGTTGGGTAAGCAATCACCTTTTTGAACCTTCCTTAGGGAATCAGATCTTCCAAAATATGGTCAAAAATGAACCTTTTCTAAAGCCCTATTTTGGAGCTAAGGTCATTGCTATTGAAAAAAAAGAAAAGGGTTGGAAAATTGAGTTCAGCATTTCCAATCAAACTTTCACCCTTTTTGCAAAGATTGTGATCGATGCTACCGAATTGGGTGACATCATCGCTCAGCTGGGGGCAGCTTATGATGTGGGAATGGACAGTAGAAAAACACATGGAGAGGATATTGCCCCTGAAAAAGAAAATAACGTGATTCAGGATCTGACATATGTAATGATTTTAAAGGATCATGGAAAAGACATGACCATCGAAAAACCGTGGGGCTATGATCCGGAAGTTTTTTACTGTGCCAGTGAAAGTGATAACTGTAAAATGGGTGAAAAGATGAACAGAACCCTTTGGCCCAAGGACAGTTTACTATCCTACGGACGTTTGCCCAATGGAAAGGTAATGATCAACTGGCCCATCAATGGCAACGATTATTATGTCAATGCAATAGAACAAACTGAGGAAGAGCGACCCCAATTGTTTGAAAAAGCCAAATTGAAATCCTTACAGTTTTTGTATTATCTGCAAACCGAACTGGGATTTAACACCTATGGCTTGGTTGATGATGAATTTCCCACTGACGATGGTTTCCCCCTGATCCCGTATCATAGAGAATCCAGACGCATTCATGGGATCACCACCCTGACGGTCAATCATATTGCCCAACCCTATGACCAGCAACAAGCCCTCTACAGAACAGGTATTGCTGTTGGCGACTATCCCGTGGACCATCACCACGCCAGCCACCCTGATGCTGAAAATTTACCGGAACTCCATTTTTATCCTGTTCCCTCCTACAACCTACCGATGGGCTGTTTACTCCCAAAAACTATCGATGATTTTATCGTAGCCGAAAAATCCATTTCGGTTACCAATATCGTCAATGGAACCACCCGACTGCAACCCGTTGTTTTACAAATAGGACAGGCTGCAGGAGTGATGGCGGCATTGAGTATTAAGAAAGATATTTCCCCTGCAAAGGTAAGCGTAAGAAAAGTACAAAA
This sequence comes from Flavobacteriaceae bacterium UBA3159, assembly GCA_002364535.1. GTDB lineage: Bacteria > Bacteroidota > Bacteroidia > Flavobacteriales > Flavobacteriaceae > UBA8316. The sequence goes on from DEYL01000002.1 coordinate 136,189, forward strand.
CCTGCTTTTGGAGCAGGGAGGATATCTTTTGCCTTTCTTGGACGTCCCCAAGGATCACCCCCGTTTTAAAGTCTATCAGCGTATAGGAGCAACAGGAATTTTAAAAGGAATTGGAATGAACGTGGGTTGGGAAAATCAAACATGGTTTTTTCCCGATATGGAGCTGACTAAACCGGATCTGGATCATGCCCTATCCGTATTGAAAAAGCTTAAGGACATTCCGCCTCCTGTATCAACCAAAAATGAAGATATGCTGCTATGGTTTAAAAAATTACACACCTTATTTTCTTTACACAATTCCCTCCCTGATTGGATCAATGATACAATAACCCTAAATAATTTTTTAGGGACTGAAGTTGCACCAATGGGTAATATCAGTCGAGGAAACTTCGCCCTTCTTTTGGATGAGATCATTGACCCTTTCCACACCCAACCCATTGACCTCCAGGGAAAATTTATTTTGGATCAATGATTGACTCCCAAATTTTATTGTTTAAGAGACTAAAGCAAATAAGATTCATACCCCACCCATTTATGATTTACTATTTTTGTAACACAAGAAAATTCAATGAAAAAAAATCAACAAAGAATAAAAGCTTTGATTTATCATGCCAAACCCAAACCGGGTAAAACTGAAGTAGTCCCTACCAAAAGTTATCGAACCCAAAGAGACCTTGCACTGGCCTATTCTCCTGGGGTGGCCATACCCTGTCAGGAAATCGAAAAGCAGTTAGACAATGTTTACAAATTTACCAACAAGGGTAATCTGGTTGCGGTCATTTCTAATGGAACTGCTGTTTTGGGTTTGGGAGACATTGGTCCCGAGGCTTCAAAACCCGTGATGGAGGGAAAGGCACTCTTGTTTAAAATATTTGCAGACATTGATGTTTTTGATATTGAGATTAATGAAAAAGACCCCGAAAAATTCATCCAGATCGTAAAAGCTATTGCCCCCACATTCGGAGGTATCAACCTCGAAGATATTAAAGCCCCGGAGGCTTTTGAGATCGAAAACCAACTTAAATCAGAATTGGACATTCCACTGATGCATGACGACCAACACGGAACGGCCATCATCTCCTGTGCTGCTTTGATCAACGCTCTGGAATTGTCTCATAAAAAAATAGATGAGATAAGTATTGTTATCTCCGGTGCGGGTGCTGCGGCTATCTCCTGTACACGTTTGTACCGAGCTTTTGGTGCTAAAAAAGAAAATATTGTCATGCTGGATAGTAAGGGAGTCATCAGGAATTCCCGCCCCAACCTGAGTAGCCAGAAAGCAGAATTTGCCACAGACCGTGAGATCGATACCTTGGCAGAGGCTATGATCGATGCCGACGTTTTTATTGGCTTGTCTAAACCCAATATTTTGGATGAGAATATGTTGTTATCTATGGCCAAAAACCCAATCGTTTTCGCGATGGCCAATCCCACTCCCGAGATCGACTACAACCTGGCTTGCCAGACCAGGGCAGATATCATTATGGCTACTGGAAGGTCTGACCATCCCAATCAAGTCAACAATGTTTTGGGATTCCCTTTTATCTTTAGAGGTGCATTGGACGTAAGGGCCACCAAAATCAATGAACCCATGAAAATGGCGGCAGTCGAGGCTTTGGCCCAATTGGCCAAACAATCTGTCCCCGAACAAGTAAATATCGCCTATGAAGAAACCAAGCTCAATTTTGGTAAAGACTACATCATCCCCAAACCTTTTGACCCCCGCTTGATTGTCGAAGTTCCGGTTGCCGTTGCCAAAGCGGCGATTACCTCCGGTGTTGCTAGAGAATCCATCGATGATTGGCAAGCATACGAGGCAGAATTGGCCGAACGATTGGGAGGTCATCAAAAAATTCTCAGAATGATACATGATCGGGCCAAATCTTCACCCAAGTCTATTGTTTTTGCTGAGGCTGATCAGTTGGACGTAATCAAAGCGGCACAAATAATTCACGAGGAAAAAATCGGAATCCCGATTTTACTGGGCAATAAGGAAACCATCCAAAATTTGATGGAGTCCATTGATTTTGAGGCAGAGGTCTCTATCATTGATCCTAAAACCGAAGAACATATCGAAAGTCGGCAACGCTATGCCAAAGCCTTTTGGGAGACGCAAAAAAGAAGAGGAAAAACCCTTTACGAATGTGACAGTTTACTCAAAGAACGAAATTATTATGCCGCCATGATGGTTAGAGCTGGAGATGCTGACACCATGCTTTCCGGTTTTTCGAGAAAATATCCTGCGGTGGTAAAACCCATTTTGGAGGTCATGGGTAAGGCTAGTGGCGTGGATCGGGTAGCAGCTACCAATTTGATGCTCACCAAAAGAGGAATGCTTTTTCTCTCCGATACCTCCATCAACGTTGATCCCTCTTCCAAGGAATTGGCCAAAATAGCACAGATGACCGCCCAAACGGTCAAAATGTTTGGGGTAGAGCCAGTGGTTGCCCTATTGTCCTTCAACAACTTTGGGTCTTCGCCTTTTCCACAAGCCAAAAAAGTATCCCAAGCGGTCAATTATATGCACAGGATGTTCCCCAACCTTATTGCCGATGGCCCTGTTCAATCGGACTTTGCCCTCAACAATGAAATGTTGGGAGAGCGTTTCCCCTTTTCTGCCCTTCACAACAGGAATGTCAATACCTTGATTTTTCCTAACCTGGATGCCGCCAATATCACCTACAAGATCATTAAGGAATTAGACAATACCCTATCCATCGGGCCCATATTGATGGGGCTCCGACAGTCTGCCCACATACTTCAATTGGGTGCCTCAGTGGATGAAATTGTCAACATGGCGGCCATAGCTGGCATTGACGCTCAAGAAAAACTAAAATTGAAAGCAAGAAAATGATTACACAAATTAAAGGCAAGCTCGTTGAAAAAAACCCTACCCAAGTGGTGGTAGATTGTAATGGGATTGGGTATGAGGTCAATATTTCACTCAACACTTTCTCCAGCCTTTCATCCGACGAAAACATTAAACTGTTTACCCACCTTCAAGTCAGAGAGGACGCTCATATTTTGTACGGTTTTTTTACAGTTTTGGAAAGGGCCGTATTCAGACTTTTAATTTCCGTATCGGGCATAGGGACCAGTACTGCTAGAACCATGCTTTCCTCTCTTACACCCTCCCAAATCCAGCAGGCCATCGGAAATGAGGATGTCGCTACCATTCAGGGAGTCAAAGGCATTGGACTGAAGACAGCTCAGCGGGTAATCATTGAACTTAAAGACAAGATCAAAAGCTTGCAAGGAACCGACGAAATTCCTGTTTTTAAAAGCAATACAATCAAAGAAGAAACGTTATCAGCATTAGAGGTGCTTGGCTATTCGAGAAAAGTCTCTGAAAAAGTCGTTGATAAACTCATTCAAGGCGACCCCGACGGTTCAGTTGAGGAATTGATTAAATCTGCCTTGAATAAACTTTAAATCTCTTTGATCTGTAGAAAAAAGAACAAAAATTTAGGTTTAAATTTCTTTCTGCTGCCCCTACTGATGATTTGCAGTTTTTCGCTGTGGGGACAGGTGGAGACCAGCTATAATTTGTCCAAATCTAAGCTTACCCAATCTACCAATATCAGTTCAAAATACACCTATGAACCTAAGTCGGGGATATACATATACACCGAAACCATCGATGGTTATCCCATCAATACGCCTTTGGTGATATCCCCAAAAGAATTTGAAGCCATGGTGCTGGCCGAACAGATGAAAGGGTATTTTCAAGGTAAAATAGCGGCCCTGACAGGAAATGCCGAAAACTTGACCGAAACACAAAAAAATCTCCTTCCTGAGGTTTATGTCAACGGTAAATTTTTTCAATCCATTTTTGGTAGCAATATAATTGATATTATCCCTCAGGGATCGGTAGGAATAGACTTGGGTGTAAGATACCAAAAGAACGACAATCCGGCAGCATCGCCCAGAAATCGGAGAAGTTTTGGCTTTGATTTTGACCAAAGGATCAGTTTAAGTCTATTGGGTAAAATTGGTGATCGTTTGCAAATCACAGCCAACTATGATACAGAGTCTACTTTTGACTTTCAAAATTTGGTCAAAATAGAATTCAATCCGCCCCAGTTGTCAGAAGTTTCTGACATTATTCCTGAGTCAGTGAATGCTCAAGGAAATTTGCTTAAATCCCGGGCGCAAAATCTTTTATCCGCTACCCAAAACATTACCGAAAAAGCAGCGCAGATACAACAAAAAATTGGGGATTTTCAGAGTACCTACGATGAAGCCAGACAAAAAATTCTCAACCTTAAATCAAAAGCGGATGCCATGTCCGGTCAGAATTTGATGGGTATGGGTAGTAATGTTACAGATTATCTCAATGGAAAGGTAACTGAGGATGCAATCCTACAAAATATCAGCATTGGAAACATCAGCATGCCTTTAAACAGCAACCTTATTCAAGGTGCACAAAGTCTCTTTGGAGTTAGAAGTGATCTAAAATTCGGAAAAACCACGATTTCGGCTGTTTTTTCTGAGCAACGTTCACAATCCCAGAATGTAGTCGCTCAAGGAGGGGGAACCCTGCAAGAGTTCAATATTTTTGCCCTGGACTACGAAGAAGACCGTCACTATTTCTTGTCACAATATTTTAGGGATAACTACGATCAATTTCTCAATAACTACCCCTACATCAATTCACCGGTTCAGATCGCCAGAATTGAAGTCTGGATCACCAACAGGGGATCTCAAACAAGAAACATCCGAAACATTGTAGGTTTTCAGGATTTAGGTGAAAGCGATCCGAGTAAAACCAAACTCGATGACAGAATCACCAACTTTTTTAACAAAACAGGTCTTTCCAGTCCTCCTTCCAATAAAAATAACCGATTGGATCCTGAAACCATTGGAAGAGGAGGTATCTTGAGTAGCGACATTCGCGATATTGCCTCTATATCCCGTTCATTTGGGGCCTACAACAATCGGGTCAATGAGGGATTTGATTATGCCGTATTGGAAAGCGCAAGAAAGCTCAGTCAAAGTGAATACAAACTTCACCCTCAATTGGGTTATATCTCTCTCAATCAACGTTTGAGCAATGACGAAGTTTTGGCTGTGGCCTATCAATACACTTACGGAGGCAAAGTCTATCAAGTAGGTGAATTTGCCAATGGAAGTATAGAGACCACTGCTGTTAACAACAATCCAAACGAAGAAAACCTGAGCATTATAAACAACAATTTGGTGGTCAAACTGCTCAAAAGTAATATTACTGATGTTCGTCAACCCATCTGGGATTTGATGATGAAAAATATCTACAATACCGGTGCCTTTCAACTATCTGAGGAAAATTTCAGACTCAATATACTTTATTCAGACCCTTCGCCCATCAATTATTTGACTCCTGTAGACAAATCTATTTGGCCGAAGAATATGGACGACAGAATCCTTTTAAATACTTTTAATTTGGATCAACTCAACTTCTATCAAGATCCACAGCCGGAGGGCGATGGATTCTTTGATTATATTCCCGGGATTACCATCGAACCCCAATACGGCAGAATTATATTTCCCAATGTAGAGCCTTTTGGAGAATACCTTTTTGAGCTGCTGGACGATCCCAACTCACAAAGAGAAAAATACAAAAACGTTGAAACTTACAATAACAACCAAAAAAGATATGTTTTCAATGAAATGTATTTTAAAACCAAAGCCGCTGCTTTGGAGACAACTGAAAAAAATAAATTTCAGATCAAAGGGCGTTATAAATCAGAAGGGGGAGATGGTATTCCTATTGGCGCATTCAATGTTCCGCGTGGCTCGGTAAAGGTTACCGCAGGAGGTCGGGTACTGAGAGAGGGCATTGACTATACTGTAAATTATGCCATTGGTAGGGTCAAGATTTTAGATCCTGCTTTGCAAGCCTCTAATGTTCCTATCAATATATCTGTCGAAAACAATTCTTTTTTTAATCAACAGAACAAAAGGTTTTCGGGAGTCAACATCGTTCACAAGTTTAATGACAAATTGGTTTTTGGTGGAACCCTCTTGAATCTGAGTGAAAATCCACTGACCCAAAAAGCAAACTACGGTACAGAACCGGTGAATAATACCATGATCGGTTTCAATACCAATTTTTCTACCGAACTCCCATTCCTAACCCGTTGGGTCAATAAAATCCCGACCATTAAAACCAATGTACCCTCCATATTGTCTTTCAGGGGAGAAATAGCCAATCTCGTCGCCGGAAAGCCTAAAAACACTCAACTTCAAGGCGAATCCAATGTTTATATTGATGACTTTGAGGGAGCCCAAACCAATATAGACATCAAGGGCTTTAACTCTTGGAAGCTCTCAAGTATTCCTTTGAAAAATTTTAAAGGTTCAGAGGTTAAAAACAACGACATCAGCAGTGGCTTTGGAAGGGCCAAACTTGCTTGGTATTCCATTGATCCTATCTTCTACGCTGGTGGGAGGCCGTCGGGAATAAACAATGACGACATCTCACTCAATACAACCCGAAGGATTTTTATTAAAGAGATTTTCCCCGAACAGGATCTTGTGCAGGGATCTACCACTGTCCAAAACACCTTAGATTTGGCCTATTATCCCGATGAAGTAGGGCCCTACAACAATGTGACTGATGATGAATTTAGAATTGATGCTGCCAAAAATTGGGCAGGGATCATGCGGCCTATTAATGCGACTAACTTCGAACAGTCCAATGTGGAATTTATTGAATTTTGGCTCTTGGATACCTTCAGCGAAATAATCACTGAGCATGGCGACTTAGGGGAACTTTACTTCCATTTGGGGAATATTTCGGAAGATATACTCAAAGACGGACGAAAACAATTTGAAAATGGATTGCCAGTGCTTAATGGTCAAAAATTAGTCCATAATACTCCTTGGGGGAAAGTACCTTCCACCCAGTCACTACTGTATGCTTTCAATACTGTTCCAGGGGACAGAGCAGTACAAGATGTTGGATTCGATGGTTTGAACGATGATCAAGAGCAGTTGATTTATTCCAATGGACCTCCCGAAGATCCTGCGCGTGACAACTATCAATTTTTCGTTGCAGCTAAAGGCGGAATTTTGGATCGTTACAAAAATTACAACGGCACCCAAGGCAACTCCCCCATTGCTTTTTCTGATACCGATAGAGGTAATACTACTGAACCAGACTCTGAGGACATTAACCGCGATCAAAGCATGAACACCATTGATAGCTACTTTGAGTATCGCGTACCCATTTCAAAATCAATGGGGGTGGGCAATCACCCTTTTATAACAGATGTTCGTGAAAATGTAAAAGTCGCTGTTCCCAACGGAGATGAAATCACCACCCGATGGATTCAATTCAAAATACCGGTACAAAAAGGCTACTATGAAGACACCCAATTTGATGAATATTTTGAGGCCATCAACAACATCGAAGATTTACGTTCCATCCGTTTTATGCGAATGGTACTCAAAGGTTTTGAAGAACCCGTTGTATTACGATTTGGAACCTTGGATCTGGTTCGGGGAGATTGGCGCAGATACAATCAAAAACTAAATAAAAACCTACCTAAAAACAACAATACCACAGTTGACATCAGTACCGTCAATATTTTGGAAAACGAAAATCGTATTCCTATCAACTATGTATTGCCCCCCGACATTCAAAGGGAACAGATCAACAACAACAACACTATTGTCCGACAAAATGAGCAATCCATGTCTCTAAGGATATGCGACCTTCAACCAATGGATTACAGAGCTGTTTACAAAAATGTGAATGTGGATATTCGACAATACAAAAACCTTAAAATGTTTCTACATGCCGAATCCATCGTAGGACAAAAACCTTTGCCTGGGGAGGGAACATCCGAGGAATATGACCGACGTATGGTTGCATTTATCCGCTTGGGGACAGACTTTTTGGACAACTATTATCAGGTCGAAATTCCATTAAAACCAACTGAATACGTAGAAAGTTCATCCAACAAATTCACTGCTGATGAAGTTTGGCAACCAGAATCCAATGCATTGGAAGTGCCCATCAAATTATTAGCAAAACTAAAAGCCGCCGCCATCAATAATTTCGGTCTGGGTAGGGTCTCATATTTTGATGAGGACATGAATCCCGTCGGTGAGTTTTCTCCAATCAGTGCTCTGCCCGGATTTAAGAAATACAAATTTGCTGTAAAAGGGAATCCTTCTTTGGGGTCTATTAAGACCTTGATGATTGGGGTAAAAAACCCCTCACAGCAATTGGGAGATGATTTGTGTGGAGAAGTATGGTTCAACGAATTGCGTATTGCGGGAATTGATTCCAAAGGGGGCTGGGCTGCCGTTGGAGCCATGGACACCAACTTTGCCGATTTGGCAACTGTGGCTGCCACAGCAAGAATTTCCACCATTGGATTTGGTTCCATAGACCAGACCCCTAACCAAAGCAATCGGGAGGATATGAAACAGTATGATGTGGTAACCAACATCAACTTGGGAAAATTACTGCCCCAAAACTGGGGACTTCAAATACCCCTTAACTTCAATGTAGGAGAAACTTTTATCACCCCCGAATACGACCCTTTTTATCAAGACATCCTATTGCAAGACCGTCTGGACGCCTCCAAAAGAACTTCACAACGAGATTCCATTAACAATCAATCCATAGACTATACCCAAAGAAAAAGTATCAGTTTGATTGGGGTACGAAAAAATAAAACGGGAAATAAACCAACCCATTTTTACAGCCCCGAAAATTTTGATTTTTCATATGCCTACAACGAGTTGCAACACCACGATTATGAAATTAAAAACCAAACCGACAAAAATTTTCAGTTAGGGGCCAACTACGGTCATTCTTTTAAGCCGATGGAGATCAACCCATTCAGAAAAATCAAAGCCTTGAATCGAAAGCGATACTGGCAATGGCTGAAAGAAATCAATTTCAATCCCATTCCAAATAATATAGAAATTACCTCCAATATCAATCGAGATTTTAGCAGTCAGCGATTCCGACAAGTCTATATGGAAGGGATTGATGCAGCCCAACAAATCCCCCTGCCGAACCTTCAACTCAGAAACTATCTGTTTGACTGGTCCTACTCTATCAACCATAATTTGACCAGATCTTTACGTTTTAATTTTACAGCCTCCAACAACAACATAGTCCGCAATTTCTATGAAAATGATCCCAACAATCCTTTGGGGGGGATCAACAAAAGCTTAGATATCTGGGATGGGATTTGGGATACCGGTCAAACCGATCGCCATTTTCAGTCCCTTTCATTTAACTACAAAATTCCTTTGCGATTAATTCCCTTTCTTAATTTTATTGATGTCAATTACAACTATACAGGAAATTTCAGTTGGCAAAGGGGATCCAACGCCATGGCGGCTGTCACCAGCCAAGAAGGTTCGTCACTGGGGATTGTCAACACCATTCAAAATGCCAATACCAAAACCCTAACCGGATCAATTTCTTTTGAAAAACTCTATACCATTCTGGGATTAAAATCCAAAAGATCACCTTTTGACCAACCTTTTGCCAGAGCGGCAGCCGCCTACAACGCTCAGGCCCAAGAACAAGAGAAAAAACCCAAAAACACGACATTCAGGAAAGGGGCCACTTACTTGGTTGACCTGATCTCATCGATCAAAAGAGTTCAATTCAATTATTCGGAAAACAATGGTAAAGTCATTCCAGGATATCTCCCCAATATTGGATTTATTGGTACTGTAGAACCCTCTTTTAGTTTTACTTTTGGAAGTCAGGCCGATGTCCGTTATGAGATAGCCAAAAGAGGATGGTTGACCAGTTTCCCCAATTTTAACGAGCCTTTTGTTCAAGTTCATAACAGCAAACTCAATGTTTCTGCTCAGATCAACCCCTTAAAAGACTTCACCATCGATTTGAACGCTGAGCGCAACTATTCAAACAATCTGTCAGAAAACTACAACATACAAAATCAGAATTATATTTCCTTAAACACTAATGAATATGGGAATTTTGGAATGTCTACCATTTTGATCAGAACCGCTTTTTCAGGAGGAGAAGGTATTGTCAATCAAAATTTTAAGAACTTCAGAGAAAATCGCCTTATCATCGCCAACCGCTTGGCAAAGCAGAAGGGAACCTCGCTTACCAATCCCGATGAAAATGGCTTTCCCGAAGGCTTCAGTAAAAACCACCAAACCGTTTTGGTCGCTTCCTTCCTTTCAGCCTATACCGGAACCGATCCCAAAAAAATATCTTTTGATCCCATTCAAAATACACCATTACCCAACTGGAATTTCAAATACACAGGACTGACAAAAATCAAATCTTTGGCCAAAATCTTCAATCGATTTTCCATAACCCACGGTTATCGGTCGAGTTATACCCTTACCAACTATCAAACCAATTTGGAATACGACCCAACTCAATTCTTGCTCAAAGACCAATCGGGGAATTACATGGCCTCAAGATTTTACTCTAATATCAATTTGGCAGAGCAATTCAACCCTTTGATCCGGCTAGATGTAGAGTTCCAAAACTCACTCAAAATACTTGCAGAGTTGCGGAGAGATCGCTCCCTGTCCTTGAGTTTGGACAACAGCCTGCTGACCGAACAAAGTGGAAATGAATATATCGTAGGGATGGGTTATCGTTTAAAAGATCTGAGAATCAGAACTAATTTGGGGGGAAGAAGAGTTATCCTGAGTGGAGACCTTAATCTGAAAGCGGATTTTTCTTACCGAAAAAACATCACTTTACTTCGTAATTTGGATTATGACAATAATCAAGTAACTGCAGGACAAACCGTAATGTCCATCAAATTTTCTGCAAACTATAACTTATCTAAGAATCTGACGAGCATATTTTTCTACGATCACAATTTTTCTGAATTTGCCATTTCAACAGCTTTTCCTCAAACCTCTATAAGATCGGGGATCACCATCCGTTATAATTTTGGAAACTAAAAGTGAATTGTATTACTTTGCGTTTATAATATAAACCAAGATTAATGAATATTCCCTCCGATCTCCTGTACAGTAATGACCACGAGTGGGTCAAATTAGATGGTGAATTTGCTACCATAGGCATTACAGATTTTGCCCAACGGGAGTTGGGAGATATTGTCTATATTGAAATTGAAACCTTAGGAGATACTTTGGAGCGGGATCAAGTTTTTGGAACGGTGGAAGCGGTAAAGACAGTTTCTGATTTATTTATGCCTCTTACCGGTGAGGTTTTAGAGTTTAACTCAACGCTAGAGGACACCCCAGAGGCCGTTAATGATCAGCCCTATGAATCGGGATGGATGATTAAAATTAAAATGGACAATCCCGCTCAACTCAAAGATTTAATGAGTGCCGATCAATACAAGCAATTGATTCAAGCCTAGAGGGAAACCACCAAGACAAAAAAAAATCTTGTTTATTATCGATTTTTTTTTAGTTTAGCATACTAAACATAGTTGGCAAAATGCAACCCAAAAAGAACGAAAACGCGGATTTATCCAAGAATAGTAGTCTCTATTTCATCATAGGCTTGACCTCAGTTCTCTTTATATCATGGCAAGCCATTGAGTGGAAAACTTACGATAGAAGTGGCTATGGATATGAAGCATTGAACGTTGAAGACGACGATGATGAGGAAATCCCAATCACTGAGCAAATTAAAGTCCCCCCCCCACCCCCCCCACCCCCCCCTGCTCCGGAAGTCATTGAGGTTGTAGAAGACGAGGAAGAAGTGGAAGAAACAGTAATTGAATCTACGGAGACCGACCAAGATGAGATCGTTGAGGTTGAGGAGGTTGAGATCGAAGATGACTTTGAGGATGTCGATGTACCTTTTGCAGTGATTGAAGATGTACCTATTTTTCCTGGTTGTGAAAGGGTTTCAAAATCAAAAAGAAGAGAATGTTTTCAGGAAAAAATCAACAAACACATCAGGAAAAATTTCCGTTATCCCGAAATCGCCCAAGAAATGGGTATACAAGGAAGGGTGTATGTGAATTTTATCATATCTAAAGACGGTTCGATCAGCAATATCAGAATGCGAGGCCCGGATAAAAATTTGGAGAAAGAAGCCGCAAGGATTATTGGTAAATTACCCGACATGACTCCCGGAAAACAAAGAGGAAGACCGGTAAGGGTTCCCTTTAGTATTCCCATCACTTTTAGGTTACAATAGATATTGAAAACTTTCGAAAAAGTCTTAAAACCATGGTTTTAAGACTTTTTTGTTTTTAATAATAGCCCATTTCACTCTTTTTTATTGGTGATACTCAAATACCATGAAATTATGTTACCCAAAAAAATCATAAGGCAGATTTAAGTAAGAACAGTACTACCTATTTCCTCATTGGGTTGGTATTGATACTCTTCATCGTTTGGAGTGCGATTGAATTAAAAACTTATGAGAGGGATATTAACTGGATCGTCTTATTGTTATATACGACGATGAAGAAGACATCCCGATTACATAAATGTATATCACCCTACCAACGCCACCTGCTGCACCCCAGTCATCGAAGTGATAGAGGACGAGGAGTAAGTGGAGGAGATGGTTATCGAATCCACCGAGACCGATCAGGATGAGATCATCGAGATTGAGGAAATCGTGGTTGAAGAGGAGGAGGAAGAGTATAGGTGCCTTTTGTCATAATCTAGGACATTCTTTTTTTCTCGTTGTGAAAAAGTGTCTAAAAAAAAGCAACGCGACTGTCTTCAGGAAAAAATCAATAAACATATCAGAAATAATTTTAGATATACAGAAATCCCACAAGAGACGAGTATACAGGGCTGGGTTTATGTGAGTTTTGTCATTGGTAAAGATGGAAAAGTCATCATGGTAAAACCCAGATGCACCAATAAGAACTTGGAGAAAGAAGCCCAACGTATGATCGAAAGACTTTACCAAAATATACCCCGAAAACAAAGAGGCAAAGCCGCTGGAGTTTCCTACTTCATTCCCATAACCTTTTGGTTGCAATGAGTATTAATATAGGATCTTAAAATTGTCATATAGTTTTGCATAGGGATGATTTGTAGCCTATCTTTGCTGCTGGATATTTGATGATGAAGACCCACTCCGATAGTTTACCCATAGTAACCTTTAGCTTTGTGACATTCGTAAGTGATTTCCTACAGCTCACAAAGTTTCGTTTGGCCGTCAGTGTGGTGTTCTCCTCAGTAGCAAGCTATTTGCTTGCCGTTGATCAAATTGAAATTTCCATACTGCTGGGACTGTTCTTCGGTGGTTTTGCAATGGTGGGAGCCTCTAATGCTTTCAACCAGTGGATTGAAAAGGATAAAGATGCCTTGATGGACCGAACCAAAAACCGTCCGCTTCCCGCTGGGCGTATGAATACTCTTATCGCTTTAGTTATTGCCTCCCTGCTAACGCTGCTGGGAATATTTATTCTGAACAATATCAATTTTAAGACCGCTCTTTTTGGAGCCCTTTCTATATTTATCTACACTTGTGTCTACACCCCCTTAAAATCGGTTACGCCCCTTTCAGTTTTTGTAGGGGCTTTTCCAGGAGCCATACCCTTTATGTTGGGTTGGGTGGCTGCAACCGGAAGTTTTGGTGTCGAACCGGGGATACTGTTTATGGTTCAATTTTTTTGGCAATTTCCACATTTTTGGGCTATTGGTTGGATGATGGATGATGACTACAAAAAGGCAGGATTCAAGATGTTGCCCACAGGGAATCCCGATCGGGCTACCGCTTTTCAAATCGTATTTTATACACTTTGGATGATCATCATATCAATTACACCCTATACCCATTACAGTGGTGCATTGACCCTTTCAATGGGGGCAGTTGGATGCTTGGTTTTGATTGGGGTATATTTTCTTTACCACGCCCTAAAGTTGATGCAAAAAAAGAGCAAAGAGGCTGCCAGACGATTGATGTACGCCAGCATTGCCTACATCAGTCTTTTACAAATAATTTATGTTTTAGATAAATGGATCTAGCAATGGACGAACAAGCAATAAAACAGTATAAAGCCAAAAAGATGATGCTATGGGTGGGTATGATCAGCATGTCTATGACTTTCGCAGGACTGACCAGTGCCTATGTCGTTAGTAGTACCCGAGCGGATTGGTTGTCTCAATTTGAGATGCCCGATGCTTTTGCCATCAGTACCCTAATCATATTGTTGAGCAGTATCAGTTTCTATTTGGCCAATAAATCCTTGATATTAAAAAACGTCAAGCAAACCAAGACCTGGGTGTTGACTACTTTTGTGTTGGCCTTGCTGTTTGTTTATTTTCAGTTTAAGGGATTCGGAGACATCATTGCCCAAGGCTATTACTTTACAGGGGCTGAAAGCTCCATCACCACCTCTTTTTTATACGTTTTGGTCTTGTTGCATTTGGCGCATTTGTTTGCCGGGATGATAGTCCTCACGGTGGTGTATATAAGATTACTCAGAGGCAGCTATTCCAGATCTAATACTTTGGGCTTTGAATTGGCCCATTTGTTCTGGCATTTTCTTGATATCTTGTGGATTTATTTGTACCTATTTTTAGTGGTGTACAGGTAAAATATATAAATTTGTGCTAACTAATTTGAATTTGACTTTATGGAATTAACTGCAGCTGAAAAAGAGGCCAATCTTTGGGCTGGAGGTCAGCGACCACTCAACGCCAGTTACGGTAAATTGATGATGTGGTTTTTTATTGTGTCTGACGCACTTACCTTCTCCGGATTTTTGGTTTCCTATGGATTTTCCCGTTTTAAAAACATCGATTCATGGCCCATTGCAGACGAGGTTTTTACCCACTTCCCCTTTTTACACGGCGTAGATGCACCCATGTATTATGTGGCCTTGATGACTTTTATACTGATCTTTTCATCTGTTACCATGGTATTGGCGGTAGATGCAGGGCATCATATGAATAAATCGAAAGTAACTTTTTACATGTTGTTAACCATAATTGGAGGGGCAGTTTTTGTTGGCTCTCAAGCTTGGGAATGGAAAAATTTTATCAAGGGAGAATACGGTGCCTTGGAAACCAAAGGAGGTCAAATTTTACAATTTTTAAACGCAGACACTGGCAAAAGGATTTCCATTGCTGACTTCGCTGTTTCTATCCCAACCGAACGCAGCTCTCACAAAAGCAGTAACGGGATTTGGTACGAAAGCGAAGGGTCTTTACCCACTTATTCCTTGGCTGAAGTAGTTGCGGGATTTGAGAATAACAATAACCTGGTCGTCAGAAGTGAAAAATTAGACGAAAATGGTCAAAAAATTGTTCTCTCACGAGACGATTCCTTGGATAAAATAGAAAATGCCGTTGGTGTAGTGGAAGGGGCCAACCTTGTCCATAACGAATACGGAAATCGACTCTTTGCTGATTTTTTCTTTTTTATAACTGGCTTTCATGGTTTCCATGTTTTTTCGGGGGTCATCATCAACCTCATCATATTTTTCAATGTGATTGTGGGAACCTATGAAAAAAGAGGACATTATGAAATGGTGGAAAAAGTAGGGCTGTATTGGCACTTTGTCGATTTGGTCTGGGTATTTGTATTTACATTTTTCTATCTCGTTTAACCCAAAAATTATAACCGATGGCCGAAGGAGTGCACAAACTTGCAATTTTTAGAGGATTATTAAAGTTCAAATCCAACGTTCAAAAAATTTGGGGCGTTTTGATTTTCTTATCAATCGTAACCACCGTTGAAGTAGCCTTGGGGATCGTCAAACCCGATTTTTTGATGAATTATTTTCTCAGCATGAAATTATTGAACTGGATATTTATCATTTTGACACTAGTCAAGGCCTATTATATCGCTTGGGATTTTATGCACGTCAGGGATGAAAGCGGGAGCCTACAAGGTGCCATAGTTTTACCACTGATCATTTTAATTCCTTATTTGATATTTATTTTAATTCTAGAAGCCGACTACATCTTTGAAGTAATGAATAGCGGTTTTGTGAGTTGGAATTTTTAGGGTTTAAAGGACAAATTCTTTTTCATGAGTAAATCTTTTAAAAAATATTTTGTCCTTTTTATTCTCTTTATATTTCCGATTGTAATCTATTTGTTTTTTGCCTCGGGCAAAAACAACTTTGCACTGTTGCCAATTTTAACTGCAGGGGTAGATGAGATTGACCATTGGGGGACTCTATCAGGTGAGCCTGTTCAATTGAAAGACCGCATCACCGTGTTGGGATTTTGGGGATCAGATTTGTCCGACAAAAAAGGAGATGCCCTAAATCTAAATCAAAAAATTTACAGACGCTTTTATCAATTCATAGACTTTCAGTTTGTCATGGTACTTAAACAGGGTCAGCAGGATCAAGTTGAGTTGCTTAAACAAGAATTAAAATCGGGAGTGGGAACCGACTTGATCAAATGGCGTTTTGTTTTTGGGAGTGATGATCAGATTGCGAGGTTATTTAAAAGTTTCAAAACTCCTTTGCTGCTCAACGCCAAAAAAAGTTTACCCTATGTATTTATCATCGATAAAGAACGCAACCTCAGGGGACGTGACGACGACGAGGACGAGGGAACCTTGTTTGGTTTCAATGCACAATCCGTTGCCGAGATCAATAATAAAATGGTCGATGACATTAAGGTGATATTGGCCGAGTACCGCCGTGCTTGGAAAAAGTACAATAAGAATACCGCACCTTAGTATGAAAAACATAAATTATATAGGTTTAATCATCATACTGATTGTTTTTGGTCTTTTGTTCATCCCTAAGATCGTTGATCGGGTTGCGAACAATACGCAAGTAGATAGCAATCGATCTGTTCCGGCAAAGCCCTTGGCTTATATCAAACTCAACGGTGAAGCCAAAAAAGTACCCAAGTTTCTAATGCGCAATCAAGACAGTCTGTTGATTAGTAATGAGGATTTTAAAGGGAAGGTCTACTTAGCAGAATTTTTCTTTACACGTTGCCCCACCATTTGCCTCATCATGAATAAGAACATTAAGATCTTGGACGATCGCTTTGGAGATCGTCAAGATTTTGGGATTGCCTCTTTCACTATTGATCCCGACAACGACAAACCTCATGTGCTCAAAAAATATGCAGAGAACTATAGTGTTAAATCCCAAAATTGGCATTTTTTGACCGATAAGAAATCTACGGTTTACGAACTTGCCAATTCAGGATTTAGTATCTTTGCGGGTATAAACCCCGCAGTAGCTGGAGGTTTCGAACATCAAGGTTATTTTGCCCTGATCGACAAAAATGGATACATCCGTTCACGTGTCGATCGTTTTGACAACCCCATCGTCTATTATTCCGGTTTGGATAGTGAAGATCAAGAAATACAAGGTGTAGATATGCTGTTTGAGGACGTTCAAAGGCTATTAAAAGAATAAAACCGAGTGAAATGAAAGGACAAAGTGTAAGTGATCCCTCTAAAAAATATAGCAAGCTCATCACAGTTGTGTCCATTTTGATCCCTGTGGTGGTAGCGGTTCTTTTTAGTGTGAGATTGCCCAATGTAGCCCCTCTTGATTTCTTACCTCCCATTTATGCATCTATCAATGCATTTACCGCCTTGATTTTGGTGGTGGCCTATGTGGCCATCCGAAAGAAAAAAATCAAACTCCATGAGTCACTGATGAAAACTGCCATTGCCTTGTCCTTGGTCTTCCTGGTGATGTATGTGGCCTACCACATGACCTCAGATCCCACCCCTTTTACTGGGGAAGGTATGGTGAAATACATTTACTATTTCATCCTTATCTCTCATATTATACTTTCCATAGGGATCATACCCATGGTATTGATAACCTATGTCAGAGCCATATCCAAAAGATTTGCTGATCATAAAAAAATCTCTGTCATTACCTTTCCCATTTGGTTGTACATCGCCATTACAGGGGTAGTGGTGTATTTGATGATAGCACCTTATTATTAATCCCATGCGTATATTAATCTCATGTTTGTTGATCCTATTGACGGTTGCAGAGGCTTCCTCTCAGTGTTCTATGTGTAGGGCAGTTTTGGAATCGGGGGAGGTGCAAGAGACAGCTAAAGGAATCAATAATGGTATCATTTATTTGATGGCCATTCCCTACCTTTTGGTGGGTTTTGTGGGTTACCAAATTTTCAAACTCCTTAAAAAATAGTAAAATATTTCTTCGCAATTAATATTCTTTTCGGGCGTTATCTTTTTGGTAAGTAGTAACTTTGACCACAAAAAAAATCATTAACGTGATCAACATCAAAAATCTTCAAAAATCCTATAAGATTGGAAACAGTTTATTGCATGTTCTCAAAGGGATTGATTTGGACATCAAAGAAGGAGAGTTGGTGGCCATCATGGGATCATCTGGATCGGGCAAATCAACACTGCTCAACATACTGGGAATGCTTGATTTGGCAGATAAAGGAAAATACCTACTAGACGATGTATTGATTGAAGGTTTGACCGAAACCACTGCAGCCAATTACCGCAACCAATTTTTGGGGTTTGTTTTCCAATCTTTTAACCTCATCAATTATAAAAATGCATTAGAAAATGTTGCTTTACCGCTTTACTATCAGGGTTTTGGAAGAAAAATCCGACAAGCAAAAGCCTTGGAATATTTGGAAAAGGTAGGATTAAAAGATTGGGCCACACATTTGCCCAGCGAGCTTTCAGGGGGACAAAAACAAAGGGTGGCCATTGCCCGAGCCATGGCTTCTCAACCAAAAGTTCTGCTGGCTGACGAACCCACTGGAGCATTGGATTCTAAAACATCTAATGAAGTCATGAGTTTGATCCAACAAATTAACAATGAGGGTAAAACCATTTTGGTGGTTACCCATGAATTGGATATTGCACACATGTGCAAAAGAATCGTCACCCTAAAAGATGGGGTGATTGTTGAAGATCAAAACGTTGACCAAGTTATTGTTGGGAATCATGTTTAGTAGAGACCGTTGGCAAGAAATTTTTGAAACCATTCGCAAGAATAGGCTAAGAACTTTTTTGTCTGGTATTACGGTGGCTTTGGGGATTTTTATTTTCATCGTTCTGTTTGGATTTGGGAATGGATTAAAAAACAGTTTTAAACAGTTTTTTTTGGATGATGCTACCAATACACTTTGGGTTAATCCGGGCAAGACTTCCAAACCCTATCGAGGATTCAAAGCCAACAGAAGGATAGAACTCGAAAATAGTGATTTGGAGGATATCAAAGATAATTTCAAATTTTTCTTAGAGGGTATTACACCCAGAATCAGCAGAAGTGCACGGGTGAGGTATAAGGGAGAATCGGACAACTACTCCACCAGAGCGGTAGCTCCTGACCATCAGTACATGGAAAAAACCCTCATAATGAAGGGTCGGTTCATCAATCAGGATGACCTAGATAAAAAAACCAAAAATATAGTCATCGGTCGTTTGGTGGCCAAGGATCTTTTTAAGAAAGAAGATCCCATCGGAAAATATTTAGAAATAGGATCCAGTGCTTTCAAGGTTGTTGGTTTTTTTCAAGATCAAAGCGGGGATCGAGAAGAAAGATTGATCTATATGCCCTATACTACCCAACAATTGATAGAAAAAAACAACGATAAAATCAACTCCATCATTGTCAGTTTTCGGCCCGAGTTAGGTTATACCTCTGCCTTGGTTTTTGAAAAACAACTGCTCCTTTTCTTAAAAAAGAAAAAATCCATTGATCCCAGAGACAACAACGGAATAAGGATCAGAAATGTAGCAGATCAAATTCGACAAAACCAGCAGTTTGCCAGTGTATTGCAGATTATCGTTGCTTTTGTAGGGATTGGTACTTTGATCGCAGGGATTATTGGTATTTCAAATATTATGGTTTTTGTGGTCAAAGAACGTACCAAAGAATTGGGGGTGAGAAAAGCCCTTGGTGCCACGCCCAAAAGCGTGATTGGAATGGTTTTACAAGAGTCTATTTTTATCACTGCATTGTTCGGTATTACCGGAATGATTGGTGGGATTGCCCTGTTGAGTAATATAGGGGATCGATTGGAGGAGTTTTTTATCATTGATCCCTACATAGATAATTTTACTGCATTGGGAGCAATGGTTTTGTTGATTCTGTTTGGAGCCATTGCAGGTTATATCCCGGCTAAAAGGGCTGCTCGTATCAAACCAATAGTAGCTTTAAGAGATGAATAGTTTAAAGGTCATATTTGATTTAGATACCTGGCAGGAGATTTTTGGTTCTATTGCTAAGAATAAAACCCGAACCGTAATTACCGTGATCGGGGTATTGTGGGGGATTTTTATTTACATCACTCTATCCGGAGCGGCCAAAGGGTTGGATAACGGTTTTGAACGTGAATTTGAAGATATGGCCATGAACTCTATGTTTGTGTGGCCTAAGAGAACCAGTGTTCCATACGCGGGTTTTAAGGTGGGAAGATATCCCCGTTTTACCATTTCTAATGTTAAAGAATTAAAACTTCAGATCCCTGAAATTCAATACATCGCTCCAAGAAACGCCAGGGGGGTATTTGGGGGAAGTCAACCGGCCAGCGTGGTCTACAAAGAAATATCTCGTACCTATAATATTTATGGAGATTTTCCCGAGTACACCAAAATTGCTACTAAAAAAATATACAAAGGGGGCCGATTTATCAATGAAGAAGACCAGCGGAACAATCGTAAAGTATGTGTGATTGGTGAACGAACTCAAGAGGAGTTATTTGAAAAAGATGAAAACCCCTTGGGAAAATACATCCGGATCAACAATGTATATTTCCAAGTAATTGGAGTACACAAATATCTTGAAGGAGGAGGTTTTGAAACCGATGGCGATATTTTTATCCCTTTTAATACTTTCAGGAATTTATACAATACCGGTTTAGAGGTGGATTGGTTTATCATTGCAGCTTATGCGGATGCCGATGTTGTTGCCGTGGAAAAAAATGTCAAGGATGTATTAAAAAAAATACACAAGGTGGCTCCGGAAGATGACAGGGCCTTCGGGTCGTTCAACCTGGGAGAGGTATTCAACAGGATTAGCGGCTTTGCCAACGGCATGACATTTTTATCTCTCGTAGTAGGTTTAGCGACTATTTTTGCGGGAGTGATAGGTATTGGAAACATACTACTGATCTCAGTAAAAGAGCGAACCAAAGAGTTGGGGGTGAGACGAGCATTGGGCGCTACTCCCGGAGAGGTGAGAACTCAAATTTTATTAGAGTCTGTTTTTTTGACCTTCATAGCCGGTGTAGTGGGCATTATTTTGGGCGCAGCTGTTTTGGCTATAATCAATTTGGTTACACAGGACTTATCCGATTTTCCATATACCAACCCCACTGTTCCCATTCCATTCGTACTTGGTGCTTTGTTTACTATGGTGATATTGGGAACATTGATCGGACTGATTCCTGCCCAACGTGCCGTTAGTATAAAACCCATAGACGCATTAAGAGAACAATAATAAATACTTTTTAACATGAAAATTTTAAAATATTTAGGAATTGGCTTACTTGTTTTTGGAGCAATTTTTGCCACGCTCTATTTTATAAAGACAAACATTAAACCATTGGTTGAGTATGACATTCAGTCTCCTAAGATTCAAAGCATTGAAAAAAAGACAGTAGTCACTGGGACCGTAATTCCTGAGGATGAAGTAGAGATCAAACCACAGATTTCAGGGATCATCGAAAAGCTATATGTCGAGGAAGGCGATTTGGTGACCAATGGAGATTTGCTGGCCAAAGTAAAGGTGGTGCCTAACGAACAAGCGCTAAACAGTGCAGAAGGAAGACTGTCCAATACCCTCATTTTGTTGAAAAACGCCGAGGTTGAATTCAAAAGGAACAAATCCCTATTCGATAAAGAAATCATCTCCAAACAACAGTTTGAAAATACAAAACTTACCTATGATCAAGCCAAACAAAATGTTAAAAATTCCCGTTCCGATCTTCAAATCATCAAACTGGGTTCTGCAGGAGGTTCTAAGATTGCCAATACCAATATCCGAGCAACGGTTGCAGGAACTATACTTGAAATTCCGGTCAAAGAAGGGGATCAAGTTATTGAGAGTAATACTTTCAATGCTGGGACCACCATTGCCACAGTGGCCGATTTGAATAAAATGATTTTTGAGGGGAAAGTAGATGAGGCTGAGGTCGCAAAACTGATCATTGGAATGCCGCTCAAGGTCAATTTGGGTGCCATACAAGACAAAGATTTTGATGCTAAGCTCAAGTTTATTGCCCCCAAAGGCAACGAGGAACAAGGAACCGTTCAGTTCAAAATTGAGGGAGATGTTTATTTGGATAACTCGATTTTTATCCGGGCAGGATACAGTGCCAACGCTTCCTTGGTTCTCGAAAAAAAGGACAGTATTATGGGAATTTCCGAGGCCTTGTTGCAATTTGATAAAACCACCAATGATCCCTATGTTGAGGTTAAAAACGACAAAGGTACATTCGAACGAAAAAATATTGAAATAGGGATTTCGGATGGTATTAATGTAGAGATTCTCTCGGGTTTGAGAATGGAGGATGAGATTAAAGTTTGGAATAAGACAGAGCCTCTCAAAATAGGGAAGGAAGAGGAATCTGAAAATAAATAATTGCACATGAAACCAATCCAACCTTTTTTTACACTCATTTTACTGTTTTTGGGTATTCATCTCGAGGCGCAACCCCAACCCATGAGCCTTACGGAATGTGTTTTGATGGCGGTTGAAAAAAATATCAGTGTCAAACAAAGTGAACTCGCCCAAAACGATGCCGAAATCAACAAAGATGACGCCAAAGGGAACTTTTTGCCGACCTTCAACGCTCAGGCCAATCATACTTGGAATATAGGATTGAATCAGGATATTACGCGGGGTTTTTTAGAAAACAGAACGACACAGTACTCCTCCTTTGGGGCCAGTTTTAATTTAGACATATATAATGGTCTAAGGAATTTAAATCAGTTGCATCGGGCCAATCTCGCAATTTTGGCGGGTGAATATCAGTTGGAGGATATGAAAGATGATGTTCGCTTGATGGTGGCCAACGCCTATTTGCAAATTCTGTTCAATGTAGAAATATTAGAAGTTCAAAAATCGCAATTGGAGATCACCCGAAAGGATGCAGAACGTACCCAAAGTATGATTGATGCAGGGATCAAGGTAAAATACGATTTGCTAGAAATTGAGGCCACGATGGCCACTCAAGAACAATTGGTAATCCAAGCTGAAAATAATCTAAGACTTTCCAAAATCAATCTGGCCCAAATGCTATTGATTACGGATTATGAAAATTTCAATGTGGTTACTATAGATATTGAGGCGCCTTTTGGTCAGATTTTATTTCAGAGACCAAAGGACATTTTTGAAAAGGCATTGGCCCATCGTAAAGACATTAAACTTTCAATGACCAATATTGCCATTGCTGAAAAAGACGTTGAGCTTGCCAAAGGGGCACTTCAGCCAAGTCTGAGTGCTTATTACGGTTACAACACTCGTGTTTCCTATGCCGATAGGATTGTAGGGGATGGAAATTTTACCGATGTCCCCATTGGTTTCTTACCCTCAACCAAAGAACCTGTATTGCGGTCTGTTGAGGGCAATAAGGCCATTGGAGCAATTCCTTTTGTGGAGCAATTCGACAGTAATGCCGGACACAATATTGGTTTGAGGTTAAACATTCCCATTTTCAATGGTTTTGTAGCCAGAAATAGAGTAGAGCGTTCCAAAGTAAACCTCTTGAGATCTCAAAATCAATTGGAGCAAGAAAAGCTCAATTTGGAAAATACCATCAATCAAGCCTATAACAATGCAGAGGGCGCCTATAAATTTTATGAGGCAGCCCAAAAAACAGAATTAGCGCGGAGAAAAGCATACGAAGATGCCATCAACCGTTTTGAAGCAGGTGTGATGAATATTTTTGATTTCAATCAAATTAAGCAGCGTTATGAGACAGCTGCGTCGGATGTGGTTCGCTCCAAGTTTGATTATATTTTTAAACTGAAAGTACTTGAGTTTTATTTTGGGATTACTATCAGCATTTAGATTTATAAAACTTTAGTTCTCTCTGGCGCGATTGAATTTTCTATTTTTGTGATGTGAGTATAATACTGCATATAGAAACGGCCACCAAAAACTGTTCAGTAGCCCTTAGTAAATCGGGAGAGTTACTTGCTCTAAAGGAGCATTATTCCGAGCAATTTAGCCACAGTGAACAATTACACGGTTTTATCCGAGAAGTTTTTGAGGAGACCCAAATGGAAATGTATTCGCTCGATGCTGTGGCAGTGAGCAAGGGCCCGGGTTCCTATACCGGTTTGCGAATTGGTGTGGCTGCAGCAAAGGGCATTTGCTTTGCTTTAGAGTTGCCTCTTATTTCAGTAAATTCTCTTCAAATCTTATCCGAAAAGTATCAGAACAACAATCCTGCCTTATTATTCCCCATGTTTGATGCGCGCCGAATGGAGGTTTATACCATGGTACTCAACGAAAATAAGGAAATCTTAAAGCCTCCCTTTGCTGAAGTTTTGAGCGCTGAGAGTTTTAATAAATTTCCAACCGATGTACAATGGATTTTTATGGGCGAAGGTGCCGAAAAATGTAAACAAGTATTTGATGCCCCCCAAATTGAATACCGTAGCGACATTCGTTATCCATCTGCTGCAGAAATGGTTTCTTTGGCGTGGAAAGCTTTTCAAGATAAAAATTTTGAAGATGTGGCTTACTTTGAACCCTTTTACCTCAAAGATTTTTACACTACAGCCAAGAAGATAGGGGAATAAATTATCCGTTTACGGCCTCTACCATTTCAACTTTACCGGGAAGCATTTCTTTTAAGATATTTTCGATGCCATTTTTGAGTGTAAAGTTAGAGGAGGGACAACCACTACATGCACCTTGAAGCACGACCTTAACCCTTTTTTCGCTGTCCTCATAGGAATTAAAAATGATATTTCCCCCGTCTGAAGCCACAGCAGGTTTAACATACTCTTCCAAAATTTTTACGATCTCCTGCTCGGTATCATTCAAAGTTTGTATAGGGTTTGTAACGTCTGTGTTCTGAGGTTTTGAAACAAAGGAGGGGGCCAAAATCATTTTTTCTTCTTCCAAGTAGGATTTGATAAATCCCCTGATCTCCATTACAACTTCCTCCCATTGGGTGGTCTCGTGTTTGGAAATGGAAATATAATTTTCATCCATAAAAACCTCTTTGACAAAAGGAAAATTAAATAACTCCTTGACTAGAGGAGCATCTTGAGCAGTATCGATATTTTCGAAAGAAAGGGTCTGATCCGTAATTTTTTTGTTGACCACAAACTTCATAGCCGAGGGGTTGGGGGTGCTTTCTGCATAAACAGTGACGGCTTCCCTTTCAACTTTTTTCACCTCATTGAGGATTTCTCCCCCCTCGTTGAGGTAGTCTTCGATTTGTTCTGCTACTTCTTGGATGACTTCCCCCCATTCTAAAATATCGAAACGCTCTACGATCAATGTACTGTTTTCAAGTGCTACTTTTTTGACAAAAGGTAGGAAAAACAATTGTTTTACTAGCGGTGCATCGGCAGCCTGGTCAATATTGATAAAGGTTTTTGAAACGGCAAGGTCTTGGGGAGGTGTAATGCTAAATTTTGCAATGCTGGCCCCCTTTTTATACGTGGCTACGATGCGGATGTTTTTCATCTTTTTTTTACAAATTTAGTAAAAACAAATCCAAGGTTCTTAAGAATCAATTTTATAATTTAGACATCAAAGCATAATTATGTTGATCAAATCAGTTAGGGGATTTACCCCCCAATACGGGAAAAATTGTTTTTTTGCTGAAAATGCAACCCTTATAGGTGAGCTCATCATGGGAGATCATTGCTCGGTTTGGTATCAGGCTGTTGTTCGAGGAGACGTCAACTTTATTACTATTGGAGATCGGGTCAATATTCAAGATGGTGCAGTTATTCACGGGACTTTTGAAAAATCGGCAACCACTATTGGCAATGATGTGTCTATAGGCCATAATGCGGTTGTTCACGGTTGCATCATTAAAGATCGGGTTCTGGTCGGTATGGGCAGTATTATCATGGATGATAGTGTGGTGGGTTCCAATAGCATTATTGCTGCAGGCAGTGTTTTGCCCAAAAACACCATTGTTCCTGAAGGTTCAATTTTTGCGGGTGTTCCTGCCAAAAAAATTAAAGAAGTAAGCCCTGAATTGCAAAAGGGAGAAATTGAGCGCATTGCGGCAAATTACATTCATTATGCCTCATGGTTCAAATAAAGCAAAAAAACTCCCATAGGGGGGGTTTTTGCAGTTTTGATAACGGACTAAAATCCGAGTTCTTTTTTTACTTCAGCCATAATGTCTTTTCCTTTTGCAATGATCACACTACCACCGGCAGAAGAATCCAATACATATTCGTATCCCAGATTGCTAGCTACCTTATCAATAGCAGCTTTGGCTTTATCGATGAGAGGTTTCATCATATCAACAGACTTCTTTTGTAGGTCTTGAGAAACTGTCTGCTGATATTCTTGGATATTTTTTTGCATGCCTTCCAACTCCTTTTGACGGGATTGGTTCGTGATTTCGGTTTGGTTGGCTGCATCGGCAGCATAAGTCTGAGCCTTGGTTTGAAATTCCTTGTAAGTGGTTTCCATGTCTGCAGTGTAAGTTTCTTCTAACTTTTTCAATTCTTTTTGAGCTGCAATCACTTCGGGCATCTCACTGATTAGCTTTTGAACTTCGATGTGTGCTAATTTGGCTTGGGCGTTGACCATACTCAAAGGAGCTAACATAAACATTAGGGGTAAAAATAGATTTTTGAATTTTCTCATTATTTTGAACTTAATTATTTTTAATTACTAACCCTGTCTATAACCTTGTTGGCAGAGTTTATTTTTTCTTTTCTTTCTTTAATTCTCTCCTGTGCCTGAACTCTTCTCAGAACTAAGTCGCTAATATCGTAATTTTTTGCCGAATACAACATAATTATGTCAGAAGATCGGTCAAAAACAAAGTCGTATTTTCTTTCCTTGGCAATATCTTGAACGATGCTCAACACTTGGTCTTGGACAGGTTTTAAAAGTTGATTTTTTTGGATCATCATGTCCCCGTTGGGTCCAAATATTTTCTCTTGAAGTGAAACGATTTCTGAGGCAAAATCTTTGATTTCCATTTCCCGATCGGAGATGAGTTCGGGGGTCAATAAAATTTTTTCAACGGCAAATTGATCTTCTAAGCGTTTGAGTTGGATTTTTTTTAATTCAACTTCTTTTTTCCACTGTGTGATTTTTTCGTCCAGCAACTGGTTGGCAGTCCTAAACTCCTTGTTTTTGCTCAAGATAACATCCATATCAATATAGGCGATACGCGCGCCTCTTTGGGCATGTACTGCTAGGGAAAGCAAGCAGAGCACTGCAGTAAGGAATAATTTTATTTTCATGATCTCGAGGGATTGACTTTATAATTATAAACGCTCAAATTAAAAGATTATTTTAACGTCCCGGGCTAGCTTTTAAAATTGTTGTCCAATGATAAAATGCGTCTCCCAACCATTGGCATTGTCATTATTAAGGTCTGTACTGTCAAATCCATATCCAAAATCGATACCGAGTAATCCAAAGGCTGGCATAAAAATTCGCACACCCATTCCGGCAGAACGTTTGGAATTGAAAGGATTGAAGTCTCTAAAGCTATTATAACCGTTTCCACTCTCTAAAAAGCTTAGTGCAAAAATTGAGGCACTTGGTTTAAGTGTAATGGGGTAGCGCAGTTCAAAGGTAAATTTGTTGTACAACAAGGAACCATCTCTACTGGAGAGGGATTGGTTTTTATAACCTCTTAGGGCGATGGTTTCACGCCCATCCAGCGCATAACTTTGCATGCCGTCTCCCCCCAAATAAAATCTTTCAAAGGGGATGCTTCCACGTTCTTGATTGTAGGCCCCTATAAAACCAAAGTCCGTCTGGGCTTTAAAAACAAGTTTTCCAATTATGCTGGTGTACCACTCTCCGCTGAATTTGAGTTTGTAGTATTCCAGCCATCTGAATTTTTCTTGATCGATTTTGGCTGTATCGGGATCTCCGTTGGGCAATTGAAACTCCTTACGGTTTTCTAGATTGCTAAAGTCAATTCCTTTGATCAGAGAGTAGGGAGGGGTGAATTTTCCACTGATGGTAAATTTTGATCCCCCTACAGGAAAAATAGGGTTGGTGAAAGTATTGTTTCGGGACAATGATACCGTATAGGCGAGGTTGTTGGCACTTCCATCTCCAAAAGTGAACAAGCCCGTGTAATAATTATTCAAATCGTAATATTGATAGGCGATGGCCTGGGATAGGGTAAAGAAGTCGTCGGGGACTTTTAATCTTTTGGCCAAGCCTAAAGTCAAACCACTGATTTGAAAATATTGGCTTTCGTCGGCCCTACCGGTAAGGTAATCGTATCGGTATTGAATGGTATGGGATAATGAGGTTGAAAACTGAACAGGTTCCCGTCCACCCATCCAAGGTTCTGCAAAACTAAAGCTGTAGGTGCTGTAAAACTGACTGGCCTGCAGTCTTAAACTCAGACTTTGACCGTCTCCCATAGGCAGGGGTTTATAGGTGTCGAAGTTAAAGATGTTTTTAAGGGAAAAGTTGTTAAAGGAAAGGCCAAGTGTTCCGATGAATCCTCCACCTCCGTATCCTCCCTGAAGTTCGATTTGACTCGCTCCGGCTTCAACCAATCCGTATTCAATGTCTACTGTCCCTGCATTTGGATTTACGTTCTTAAAATCAGGATTTATATTTTCTGCATCGAAAAATCCAAGTTGCCCCAATTCTCTGACAGTTCTGACGACCATATCCTTACTGTACAACTCTCCGGGCTTGGTTCTCAATTCCCGGTAAATTACGTGATCGTTGGTTTTGGTATTTCCTACCACCGAAATTTTATTAAAGCTCGCCAGCTTGCCTTCGGAAACCCGAATCTCAAAGATGATGGTGTCATTTTCTGCACTAACCTCTACAGCATTGATGTTAGAAAACAAATAACCATTATTTTGATACAAGTTGGTAAGATCATTGGCATCTGGCTTATCATCCGCAATTCGCTTCTTTAACAATACGCCATCGTAGGGATCTCCTTTTTTGATTCCCAACACTTGATTGAGTTGATAGTCAGTGTAAACAGAATTTCCTAGAAACGATATGTCTCCAAAGTAATATTGATTGCCCTCCTCCAGATCAAATTTGATTGAAATGGTGTTGTCCTCATTAATTAATAATGTATCCCCAACGATTCTGGCATCACGATATCCTTTCTCTTTGTAAAAGTCCAGTAAATTTTGTTTTCCTTCCTCAAAATCCTCTTCAATGAATTTGGACTTTTTCCAAAATCTCAAGGGCCATTTTTGTTTGGTTTTTTTGAGTTTTGATCTTAGCTTTTTGTCGTTGAACACCTCGTTTCCCTCAAAGTTGATTGCTTTGATTTTTACCCGCTCTCCCAAATCCACATTGACCACCATTTTGAAGGTATTGGAATTGACGGTATCGGCTATGGTGTTAAAAGCTACTTTGGTATTGAGAAAACCTTCTTTTTGAAATTTATTGATGATGTAGTTTTTGGTATTGGCCAAGAAGCTTTCCGAAAGTTTTTTTCCAGCTTTGAGTTCAGTTTCCTTAAGTAGCGGTTCAATTTTTCCCTTTTTAATCCCATTGATTTTTACTTCACTCAAAGAGGGCAACTCCTCAATCTCGATCTCCAAAGCAACCCTATCTTCCTCAATTTCATTAATGTAGAAATTGATGTCACTAAAAAGTTGTAGGTTCCACAGTTTGTTGATGATCGAACTGATCTCATCTCCCGGGATGTTAATTTTTTGTCCCTTTCTCAATTGGCTGTAGGAAATAACTGTTTGATCGCTAAATGTTTTGATACCACTTACCTCAATGGTATCAATCGTGTAGAGTTTTCCTTTCACATATTCGTTCAAGTTCTGTGCTTGGGTGATAAAAACACCCAAGAAGAAAAACGAGCATATAAGGATACTGAATGGGTTGAATGACTTACCCAAGAAGTTGCTTACTTGTCTTTCCAAACCTGCGCTCTCTTTTTTGGTAACTGATTAATGCTTTGTGCAAATGTTTTTTTGTAAAATCGGGCCATAGTACCTTAGAAAAATACAATTCCGCATAGGCAATTTGCCACAATAAAAAATTACTAATTCTTTTTTCTCCGCTGGTACGAATCAGTAAATCCACATCTGGAAGATTCTGCGTATAAAGATGCTCATTTATAATGGATTGATCAATTTTTTCGGGAGAAATTATATTATCTTTAACTTTATACGCAAGTTGTTTCAGTACATTCGCGAGTTCCTCCCTACCTCCGTAGCTCAGTGCTAAGGTTAAAGTCATTTCTTTATTGTATTGGGTTTGTTCCACCACATATTTCAATTCAGTTCGAACCATTTCCGGAAGTTGATCAGTTTTTCCAATCACGTTCAATTTAATTCGGTTTTCGAGTAACTTTTCGAATTCACTTCTTAGGGTATTGACCAATAATTTCATCAAAACAACGATTTCTTCTTGGGGTCTGCTCCAATTTTCTGTTGAAAAAGCGTAAAGGGTGAGGTACTCAATTTTAAGTTGAACGGCTTCTTCGACAACCTCCTGTACCGCCTTGACACCATGAGAGTGTCCATGAATTCTATTTTTGCCCTTACTCTCAGCCCAACGGCCGTTACCATCCATAATTATGGCAAGGTGTTTCGGCATATCATTTTTTAAAGCGCTCATGATCATTCTTTACAATAACACGGCAGATCGCCAAAGGTAAATGAAATTGTTAAACCAGTAAAAACATACCAGTCATTATTGTATAAATTTCCAAATTTTAAATCATTGATCAGACCGTCCTCCGTTTCCGGAGCACTTCCGTCCAAATTATCAGTAAAAGTATATCTGACACCCAACTCTATCCCCAACACAACAAAAGGAGACACGTTGGCTTTTAGCCCAATGATTGCCGGTAAAGTAATATCATTGCCTTTGCCATATTCTATATTTTCTAAGGTATTAGGTTCGTGGTAAAACAAATTGTATCGTATAAAACCTGCTCCCAGAAACAAGTAAGGTGCTATTTTTTTATCATTGCCGTGGAGGTTAAAATCGTAAAAATTTACTTCGGCTCCCACCGAAAACTCCATGATTTGATTTTTAAATCTGTACTTTCGATTAAATCGGGCAAAATCTAGGGGTGAATAATCACTTTTTTTTACATTAATTAACATGGCATTTGCCCTAAGCGAATATCGGGTGGTGCGATTCCATTTGTACACCAAACCAAAAGCCGGATTTTCGGGAAATACGAAATAGGTCGATCCAATATCTCCGATATAATTACCTGCCCCCAAAAAAGTACCTATTTCATGAAATTGTGCCCGAGAATGGAGGCAAAAGCAAAGGAGTACGGTAAAAAGCGAAGACCTTTTCATTTAAGTTTAGGGTATAAAAATTAGGGGCGTAAATTTTAGCCATTGTTACCCATAATCTTAAACTTATAAATCCTAGAATTATTGCCTGTTTCGGGCATCATAACCCCAAAAAAGTTTGTCGCGAAGTGTCTTAAAATAATTGTCCCCTTCCAGTTCTACAGTAAAGACAGAAAAAGGGGCTTTTTTGATGTGAATCTGTGTACCGTTTTCGATGGTAAAAATGCGGGAGTCCAGGGACAATAAATGATCCTCTCCGCGGCCATCTACGCTAATTTCTATTTCTGCTTTGTCGGGAACCACTAGCGGTCTGATATTCAAATTGTGTGGAGCGATCGGATTGAGTACGAACCCCTCAGTCTCCGGGGTTAAAATAGGTCCTCCACTACTTAAAGAGTAGCCTGTGGATCCCGTAGGAGTAGCAATGATAAGACCATCAGCCCAGTAGGTGGTCAAAAACTCCTTTTCGATTTGCGTGGCGATGCTCAACATGGCAGTGGTGTTTTTTCTGTTGATACTGATTTCGTTTAGCGCATAGCCAAATTCGTCAATTTCGGACGATAGAGTGGAGAGTTCCACGGCCAGCAATGCCCGTTTAACCAATTTGAATTTTTCATCAAAAAATTTGTCCAAAGCCTCGTTTAGGGATTCTTTTTGCAGACTGGTCAAAAAGCCCAAACGACCTGTATTGATTCCCAATATGGGGATTTGGGTGTCTTTCACAAAAGGGATAGAACGCAACAATGTTCCATCTCCACCAATGGAGAAAAGATAATCATTGTCAGAACCAAGGGTGCCACTGGCATCAAAAGCATTGTACTTTTTGGCTTCCGCAGGCAGGTGTTTTGTCAGGCGGTTGTCCAGAGACAATCGGTGTCCTTTATTTTCTAAATAAGCAATGGCAGCCTTGGCAAATTCTATGGTTGCAGGTGTATCATAGGCACAAAAAACAGCGATCTTCATCACATAAGCTTAAGTTGTAAAATTACAAAACTTTATTGGGCTTGCCTTTTGATAGGAGAAATTTAGCCGATGCCATTAATAGTTCTTAATTTTGCGGTCTAAAAGGAAATCATGACCCAGTTAAGTGTAAACATCAATAAAATCGCCACACTGAGAAATTCCCGTGGGGGAAATGTACCCTATCTGCTCAAAGTTGCGGCAGACTTGCAAAGCTTCGGTGCTCAGGGCATTACCATTCATCCCAGGCCGGATCAACGCCACATCCGCTACGATGACGCCTTGGCCTTGCCCGCTGTATTGACCACCGAATTCAATATCGAAGGCAATCCCATCCCAAAATTCATCGATTTGGTTACACAAATCCAACCCGATCAAGTGACCCTGGTTCCCGATGCTGAGGACGCCATTACCTCCAACGCCGGCTGGGATACCATCAAACATAAAGTCTTTCTTGCGGAGGTCATCAGTGAGTTTCAAAGCCACGGGATCAGAACTTCTATTTTTGTCGATCCCATTGAAAAAATAGTGGAAGGGGCCAAAAATACGGGAACCGATAGAATAGAACTATACACAGAGGCTTATGCTCAAAATTTTATAAAAAATCCAGAAAAAGCAGTGGCTCCCTATACCAAAGCGGCTATAATGGCGAACGACCTGGGCATCGGTATCAATGCCGGACATGATCTGAATTTGGAAAACACGGCTTTTTTTGTACAAAATATTCCCAATTTGCTGGAGGTTTCCATTGGCCATGCACTGGTATGCGAGTCCCTCTATCTGGGTTTTGAAAATGTCATCCCCATGTATTTGCAACGCCTTAGTTGATGAATATTTTACATTCTAACATCGTAGGATCGGGTGGCGATCATTTTATCATTTTACACGGATTTTTGGGTATGGGGGACAACTGGAAGACCCATGCCAAACAGTTGACCGAAAAAGGATATTGTGTTCATTTGGTGGACCAAAGAAACCACGGTAGGAGTTTTTGGAGCGATAAATTTGATTATAAGGTAATGGCAAACGATTTGCTTCAATACCTGAATCACCATGGGATCGAACAAGCTATTGTGTTGGGTCATTCTATGGGTGGAAAAACAGCGATGGCTTTTGCCCTGCAATATCCCGATCGGGTGCAAAAACTGATCATCGCCGATATTGCCCCCAAATATTATGCGCCCCACCACCAACAGATTTTGGCCGGACTGAGTACCCTAAACTTTGAAGAGATCACCTCACGAAAGGCCGCCGCCGAGCATTTGGAAAATTATATTCCTGATGCAGGTACCCGTCAGTTTTTACTAAAAAATCTCTATTGGGTTTCCGAAGGAAAATTGGGACTTCGCACCAATATAGCCGTATTAAAAAATGCCGCAGAGTCCGTAGGTGCCGCCATCCAATCCCAAAAACAATACCACCAACCCACTTTTTTTCTTTGTGGGGAACACTCGAATTATATCAATCCCAAGACCGACAAAGAGATTTTACAATATTTCCCCAAAGCAGAAATCGTTGAAATCAAAGGAGCCGGACATTGGCTCCATGCCGAACAGCCACAAATGTTTTTTAAAACACTTACGGACTGGTTAACATAAAGGCTATTGATTTATATTTTCTACACATAACCACTAAAATGTGATAAAATATAACAAAATGTTATGCACTCTTTCCATCCCTTTATTTTTGCCCCGTTATGATCAAAGCCCATATTCGAAAAGCCAAAAAGTCTGATGCCGCATCGATCTTATTTTTGATCCGAGAATTGGCGATTTTTGAAAAAGAACCGCAGGCGGTGATCGTTACTCAGTCCCAAATTGAAAGAGACGGTTTTGGAGACCGTCCGCTGTTTGAATGTTTTGTATCCGAAGTGGCCGATCAGGTGGTTGGTATGGCACTCTATTATCCGCGTTATTCCACCTGGAAAGGACCTACTTTTCACCTGGAGGATTTGATCGTTACGGAGCCGATGAAGGGCAAGGGGATAGGTACACAATTGTACAACGCCTTTTTAGAGCATGCCTACGATACGGGAGTGAAGCGGGTCGAATGGGCGGTTTTGGACTGGAACCTTCCGGCCATTAAGTTTTATCAAAAAAGCGGTGCCACCATTTCGGACGATTGGAGAAGTGTGCAAATGGACAAAAAAAGCATAGACAACTATATCTTAAAAATTAATTCATAAGAATGAAAGTATTCAAGTTTGGAGGAGCCTCGGTCAAAGATGCTGCAGGGGTTAAAAATATTTTACGTGTTTTACGCCATATAGGTTTTAAAGATACCCTAATCGTGGTATCGGCCATGGGAAAAACCACCAATGCCTTGGAGCGAGTGGTCCACTCCTTTTTTGAAAACAAGGAGCAGTTTCCTCAAGACATGGAAAAGGTGAGGAAAGATCACCACCGTATTATTGAGGAGCTGTTTGAGTCGGAAACTGCAGCGATCAACCAAAAAGTAAATGCCCTCTTTGATGGGGTTTTAACTTTTTTAAACACTACCGATATCAAGGACTACAGCTTGGTTTACGATCAAGTGGTGAGTGTGGGGGAGTTGGTTTCCACTAACATCATCAGTCATTATATGAATAAGGAGGGTATGGAAAATCATTGGTTGGATGCCCGTGAGTGTATCAAAACGGATACCTATTTTCGCGATGCCAATTTATACTGGACGGATACCGAGGCGGCCATTCAGCTGGCTGTCAATGGAAAAAGCACACTGATCTCACAGGGTTTTATCGGCAGTGCCTCCAATGGATTGACCACCACTTTGGGACGGGAAGGGTCTGACTATAGTGCCGCCATCTTTGCTTATGCCTTGGGGGCTCATTCGGTAACTATTTGGAAGGACGTTCCGGGAGTGTTGAACGGTGATCCGTGGAAGTTTAGCGACACTGTTCTGCTGCATCAAATCTCCTACCGAGAGGCCATTGAGTTGGCTTTTTACGGGGCATCGGTCATTCATCCCAAAACAATCCAGCCACTGCAACGCAAGGAAATACCCCTTTATGTAAAATCCTTTGAAAATCCGGAAAATAAGGGTACAGCTGTGTCAAAAGGAAAAACACTCCATCCTGAAGTTCCCTGCTATATTGTCAAAAATGATCAAACCCTTTTAAAACTGTCCTCCAAAGATTTTTCTTTTATTGTGGAGGAGAACATTAGTGAGATCTTTGCACTCTTGCACCAATATCAAATGCGGGTGGAGATGATCCAAAACTCGGCCATTAGTTTTTCTATATGTATTTACAATAAATATGGTAAGTTGCAACCTTTATTGGAGGTCCTTAAAACAAAGTTTAAAGTAAAGGTTACCGATGGGGTTTCGCTCTATACGATTCGCCATTTTGATAAACCGGCGATCAATTTTATTAAAAATAAGGTGGGCGAAATCCTCTTAGAGCAAAGAACGCTCAACACGGCTCAGTTTGTGGTCAGGGAGAAGCCCTAAAAAAACAGTTTTTTCACTTTTCCTATAATGGTGGCGGCCAGTTTGACATGACTTTCCCCGGTCCATCCTGCCACATGGGGACTGAGCAGTATATTTTCTGCTTCTATCAAATATTGAAGTGCGGGGGGTAGTTTTTTTTCATTGAAGATGGATGAGAAGGATCGGGTTTCGTATTCCAAAACATCCAATCCGGCGCCCATGATTTTTTGGGACTGCAAGCCTGCGACTAAGTCCTCAGTTATCACTGCCGATCCACGGGCGGTATTCAACAGCCAAAAGGCGTGGCCCATGCCCGCTATAAATTTTTTATCGATCATGCCACGGGTCAGTGGGGTTTGTGGAATGTGAAGGCTTATGATTTCGCACTCGGCTTGAAGGGTTTTCCAATCCACTTGCTTGGCGTATTGATCTCCCACATTGTCCAAAATATCGTAGCAAAGGGTTTTGACATCAAAACCGGAGATTCTTTTGGCGAAGCTTTTTCCTGTATTGCCATAGCCAATGATGCCTACGGTTCTTCCGAAGAGTTCCCATCCTCGGTGGCCTTCCCGATCCCACCGGCCTGATTTTATGGAGGCATGTCCCGCTTTGAGTCGATTCATCAAGGACAAAAGCATGCCCAGGGCGTGTTCTCCTACCGCATTTCGATTGCCCTCGGGAGCGTTTAATAAATGAATGTTTCGAGATTCTACGGCTTTCACATCTATGTTTTCCAGTCCTGCTCCTACACGACCGATGAATTTGAGTTTTTTGGCTCGGGCCAAAAAATCCTCGTCTATGGGGAATTTGCTCCGGATGATGAGTCCCTCATATTGATTTATTTTAGCCAATATCTCAGCGAGTGAATCGGTATAGGCCGTATCGTTTTTAAATCCTAAGGCTTGCAGCCCTTTGATCAGGGTGGGGTGGTTTTCCTCTAGGTGTAAAACTTTCATGCCGCGGAATTAGAAGCCCAAAAAGATTTTGGCCATATAAAAGAAAAGGAAAATACCAAAAATGTCATTGGCAGTGGTGATGAAAGGCCCGGTAGCGATGGCCGGGTCAATACCTCTTTTGTTGAGAATGATGGGAACAAAAGTACCGATCAATGCAGCAATGATGATCACGCCCATCATAGATCCGGCAATGGTGAGGCTGATGCTGAGGTCTTGTTGGATGATCACACCAAAGAGGATGAGGATCAGGGCAAGGGCCAAACCGTTGATCAGGCTTAATCCAACTTCTTTAAAAAGTAAGTTGACCAATGATCCTTTAACGACATTGTTGGCCAATCCTTGTACTATAATGGCGGAGGATTGTACCCCTACATTCCCTGCCATGGCCGCAATGAGTGGGGTATAGAAAAACAAACTTCTCAGTTCGGGTAGTTCCATGACTTGCTCAAAATCCTGGAGGATAAACACACTGCCCAAACCGCCCAGGAGTCCCAGAAAGAGCCAAGGTAATCGGGCTTTGGTGAGTTCGAAAATACCGTCGTTGGCCTCTACGTCGTTGGAAATTCCTGCCGCCAACTGATAGTCTTTTTCTGCTTCTTCCTTGATCAGGTCAACGATATCGTCAATGGTGATGCGCCCCATGAGTTGTTTTTTGGTATTTACCACGGGGATGGCTTCTAAGTCATATTTGGACATGATATCGGCCACTTCTTCTCCAGGTTGATCTACGGTTACATAATCGACTTTTGGTATGTATATGTCTTTTACGATGGCCCTAGAGTCAGCAGTAATAAGATCTTTAAGGGAAAGCCGTCCTTTAAGAACGTTTTTGTCGTCAACCACATAAATGGAATGTACCCGTGTTACTTCTTCTGCTTGTACACGCATGGCATTGAGGCACTTGAGCACGCTCAGTCCTTCCTCTACCTTTACCAATTCCTTGGCCATCAAGCCTCCAGCAGTGTTTTCGTCATAGGCGAGCAGTTCGCGTATGTCCTCCAAATGCCCTGTGTCACTTATCTGTGACATGACCCGTTTTTGGCGTTCTTCCGTCAATTCGCCAATCAGGTCGGCGGCATCGTCAGTGTCCAGTTCTTCGATTTCCTCTGCAATTTCTTTGGCGGAGAAGTTTTCTAAGATGCCCTCTCGGATATCTTCATCGACTTCTGCCAGGGCATCGGCTGTTTTATCACTGTCCAGTAATTTGACTAGATAGGTCGCCTGATCGGTGGAAAGTTCATAGATGATCTCAGCAATATCGGCGTAGTGCAGATCTTTGAGTTTACTGCGCAGCTTTTTGTCGGAGCCAACATCAATCAAGTCCTTGATGAACTTTATCCCGGTTTTGTCAATTTCAAATTTTGGCATTTCCCACTTTTTTGGTCAGTTCTATGAATTGCGCTGCGGACAATTTTTCGGGTCGCAGGTCAAAGATACTATCTTCTAAAGTAAGTTTAGGGATGTTTAGACTTTTCAGGCTGTTTCTCAAAGTCTTTCGGCGTTGCTGAAATCCGGTTTTTACGATCTTAAAGAGTAATTTCTCATCGAAATCGATGATCAGATCTTCCTTTCTTTTGAGAGAGAGTACTCCTGAATCCACTTTTGGTGGTGGAGAAAAAACAGCAGGGGAAACATTGAAATGGTATTGCGCGTGGTAATAGGTTTGACACAAAACAGAGAGTATGCCATAGGCTTTGGTACCGGGTTTTTCGCAGATCCTTTGGGCGACTTCTTTTTGAAACATGCCGCAAAAAAAAGGGAGGTATTGTCGGTACTCCAGGGCTTTGAATACAATTTGACTCGAAATGTTGTAAGGGAAGTTTCCAATAATGTCAAAGGTTTGGCCATCAAAGGTTTTGGAGAGGTCCATTTTAAGAAAATCCTCGTTGAGGGTATTTTTTTGTAACTCGGGATATTTCCGGTTGAGGTAGGCCACAGATTCATTGTCAATCTCAACCAGTTTTAGGTTTTTTGCCCGGGGGATGAGGAATTGGGTGAGCACTCCCATACCGGGGCCCATTTCGAGGATGTTGTCATTGTTTTGATGTTGAAGTAAATCCGCAATTTTTTGAGCGATGTTTAAATCATTCAGAAAATGTTGTCCTAATTTTTTTTTAGGAGAAACGGCTTTCATGGGTATTGTTTTAGGGTTTTGAGTTGACTGCTAAAATGGAGCACGGCTTCACAAAACTGTATTTTGATTTGTTTTTTTAAGACTTGGTCTTCGTTTTCTAAAAAATTTTGGAGGCTATTGTGATCTGAGATTTGATATTGAAGGGCATAGACTGCACCTTCTTTTGGGGTATTAGTGTCGAGCTTTAGAATGGAGCTAGCGCTTATTTTTTCAGATTTAGATATTTGGTTGAGCCGAAGATCGACCCATTCCAGCCATTTTTTTTCGACTTCCCTAACCACGTTGCATGTGACATTATACACTATCATCGATCAGTTGATTGTTTCAAAACCGGTATATGGAACCAATACTTTTGGTATTTTGATCCCATTGGGGGTTTGATGGTTTTCGAGCAAGCCTGCCACCACTCGTGGGAGGGCCAGTGAGCTACCGTTTAGGGTATGAACGGCTTGTTTTTTCCCATTTTTGTCTTTGTACCGCAGTTGCAAACGTTCAGACTGAAAGCTGTTGAAGGTGGAGACAGAGCTGATTTCCAGCCATCTTTTTTGGGCGGTAGAGTAGACTTCAAAATCGAAGGTCAATGCTGCAGTGAACCCAAGGTCGCCCCCGCAGAGTTTTAATATGCGGTAGGGGAGTTCCAATTCTTCTAAAATACTTTTGACGTGGTCTACCATTTGATCCAATGCTGCTCTGGAATTTTCAGGTTCTTCAAGCCTGACGATTTCCACTTTATCGAACTGGTGGAGACGATTGAGCCCCCTGACGTTGGCGCCATAACTTCCTGCTTCTCTGCGGAAACAGGGCGTATAACTGGTCAGACAAATGGGCAGGTTTTTGGCTTCTAAAAGTTGGTTTCTAAAAAGGTTGGTCAATGGAACTTCGGCTGTAGGTATGAGGTAGAGTCCGTCTTCGGGAATGTGATACATCTGCCCCTCTTTGTCGGGCAACTGTCCCGTTCCGAATCCTGAATCTTCGTTGACCAAGTGGGGTACTTGAAATTCGGTATAACCGGCAGCGGTGTTTTTATCCAAAAAATATTGAACCAACGCCCTTTGGAGTTTGGCACCTTTCCCTTTGTAAACCGGGAATCCCGCACCGGTAATTTTACTGCCCAAGTCAAAATCGATCAAATCGTATTGTGCAGCCAACTCCCAGTGTGGAAGTGTATTTTCACCCAAATCGGGAATACTGCCTGCACTAAATACCTCTTCATTGTCGTTCTCCGAGTTTCCCGCGGGTACACTTTGGTCGGGCACATTGGGAATTTTAGTTCGCATAGACAAAAGGTCCACTTCAACTTTTTGGAGTTCCTCTTGTAGAGCTTTTCCGGTGGTTTTTAAATCGGCAGTTTGCGTTTTTAATTTATTGGCTTTTTCCGCTTGTCCTGATTTAAAAAGTATCCCAATTTCTTTGGCCAGTTGATTGCTTTTGGAAAGGGTTTCGTCCAATTGACTTTGAAGAGATCTCCTTTTTTGATCTGTTTCAAGTAGTTGGTCGACTAGCTCTAGCTGGGTAAAATTTCTTTTGGCTAACCCCTCTTTGATTTTTTCGGTCTGTTCTTTCAGGTATGCAAGCGGTAACATGTAATTTTTTTTCGGTGTAAAGGTAGATTAAACCAATGGATTAATTCAAATTTAAAGGTATTTTGGGATTAATTTTCGGCACCTTTTTTGGTCGATGCTGAGCTGATTCCCCAATGACTCCAAGGAGCTGTATTTTTGCTCATCTCTTATTTTTTCCAGAAGGCTAATGTTTAATTTTTTCCCGTAGAGATCTCCGTCAAAGTCGAAAAAATATGTTTCGATTTGCGTTATTTTTCCAGAAATCGTGGGGCGTTTGCCAACATTCATCATACCAAAATATCTTTGATTGTCCCAATTGCATTGAACGAGATAAACCCCATTTTGAGGTTTGAGCTTGTATTCTTCTTCAATGTATAAGTTGGCCGTAGGAAAGCCAATTTTTCTTCCAATTTTGTTCCCTTTAACAATGGTTCCACTAAGAGAAAATGGCCTTCCCAGATATTGATTAGCTTTTTTAATTTCTCCCGCTGTGATAGCATTTCTCACTTTGGTTGAACTTACGGCTATAGATGCTA
>DEYL01000016.1 GCA_002364535.1 Flavobacteriaceae bacterium UBA3159
TTCAAAACCTTTGGTGTTTTTTTGTCAGAAAGGAATCTATTTTTTCATGGCCCTAAAGGACAAAGAGACAAAAAAACGATGGCTGTATAGACTATAATATTTTTTAAAAAGTATACTATTCAATTTTTTTTGAAAACCATATTCGGGTAATCACCACCTCCTGATCCACCACTTTTTTCAAAAACTCCGAAATGTGAACCGGTTCATATCCTTTTTGCTCATAAATGGAGGAAATGGCCATAACCGAACCTGCAGCATAGACTTTTTGTACGGGCTGGGGTCTGCCAACATCTTCATAAACGATGGCGCTATTGTTCTCAGTGTTGATCTCGTTACTGTTGATGGTGATAATTAATCGCGCTACTTCATTTTTTTGACGAATCATTTGTTTCTTGTGAATCATATACCCACTCGCCATTGTAATGATGTAAAACAGGCTTACAATGAAAATTGATCCCTTGTCAGTAATGTTCATTTTAGGAATATGTTTTTGTAAATATAAAGATTTAGATAGATTCCCATGCAATATCAGTTATTTGGATACCACCAAAATGGGCAAATTTGACGGAAAAAATTATATTTAAATATTCCAAACCCCTTAATGCTACGAAAAACCTACAGTTTTCCAACCAAAAGCCTTCCCTAAATGATCTTTTAAAACACCCCTTTCTTTCCACCCAGATGGGTTGATTAAGATCAAACATCACTAGGGATAAGGCATTCGACCTAGCCAAAAGTTATTGGGACAGCATGTTTCTAAAACCAAGGAAATCTATATAAGGGGATCAATCCATAAAACGGAAAAAATAAAAACCCCGCCAGATTATTTTTATAGATTTAATAGTGCTACAATCCTTCCTTTTTTAGGAGGTATTGTAACACTAGAAAGACCATGTAAGGAAAATAAACACCAAAAAGCTTTGACATCAGTTTTCTTAACTGTATCTATTTCAAATACCTAAAATTAACAAAACTGAGATTTTGAGCATGATTTATTAGCAAAAAGCAAAAATAGTTGTCTAAAAAACAATTTTTCAAATAATTATTTCCAAAGCTACTTAAAATTAACACCAGTAATATACAAACGTAAGTTTTATTGTTAATTTTGTATAAAAATCAAAGAAGAATTTAAAAAATAATTACCAGTGCATAAACCAGATTTTGAGACCATATCCCCCGATACAGGTCATTCATATAAGTATGCATATTTCGACAAGCTTTCTCCCAATACCAATAAGGTAAAGTGGCATTATCACCCAGAGATAGAACTGGTCTACATCAATACAGGAGTTGGGAAGAGGCAAGTGGGAACACATTTGTCAAATTATCAAGATGGAGATTTGATCTTGATCGGCTCCTATCTGCCACACACGGGTTTTACTAAGGGTTTGGCAGAAAATCAAAAAGAAATTGTCATACAATTTAAGCCCAATATTTTTGAAACAGCTTTTCAGAACTTAGAGGAGTTGAAACAAATTAATCAGTTGTTGGAATTATCTAAAAAAGGAATTGTATTCGAGGGTCCCATTAAAGAAGACATTGGACTCAGAATGGAAGGTCTTCAATACGAAACACAGATAGATGCCTTTTTGACTTTTGTCAAAATACTTCACGATTTGGCGAAAGAGAAACACAAAAGAATTCTCAATGCAGAGGGCTATGCCTTTATCAGTAGTCCAACAGAGAATAAAAGACTTAAGACTATTTTTAACTATATCAGAGATCATTTTATGGAGCCTATTGCGTTAGAGGACATCTCTGCCAAGGTATTTATGACGCCACAGTCTTTTTGTCGGTTTTTTAAAAAAAGTACCCAAAAAACCTTTACAACTTTCCTAAACGAATACCGCATCAACCACGCGACCAAATTGCTTTCCGAAACAGATGCTGATGTAAAAACGATCTGTTATGAAAGTGGATTCAATAATCTTTCCAATTTCTTTAGAAACTTTAGAAAGATTACCCAATTGACCCCCAATGCTTATCGAGACGAAATTTTGGGCACTACCAAGAACTAGGATTACCTATTTTTTTCGTGTTCAAAAGAAAAAATTTCAGAATATAAATGCGTTTCATTCATGAGGCTATCCATCTTTTTTAATATTTCGGGATATTGTTCTGCAAGGTTATTTTCTTCTCCAATGTCATCTGTGAGTCGGTAGAGTTCAATGGGAGCATCCGGATTTTTGGCCATATTCAAACGTATGCCTTTCCATTGATCCACCAGTACGGCTTGCCGGCCGCCTTTTTCTAAAAACTCCCAATAGAGGTAGGGATGGGTTTTTTGTTCTTTACCAGTAAGGGTGGGTAAAAATGAGATTCCATCGATCGCCAAAAAATCCTTATTAATCCCGGCGATTTCAATTGCCGTTGGGAAAAAGTCCCAAAAGGCAGAGGGGTGATTGGTGGTGGAACCGGGCTGAATTTTGGAAGGCCAATAGGCCATCATGGGAACGCGAATGCCTCCCTCATAGAGATCTCTTTTGTAGCCCTTTAAGGGACCGTTGCTGTCAAAATAATCGGGATCTGCCCCCCCTTCCACATGAGGTCCATTGTCAGAGGTAAAGAGGATAAGGGTGTTTTCGGCGATCCCCAATTCGTGGACTTTGTCTATAATTTCACCCACCTGATCGTCCAGCACATTTACCATAGCGGCAAAAGCAGCATGACTTTCTTCCTGAGAATTGTAACCTCCTACACTGTATCCGCCTTCTTTTCGGGCATATTTTTTCTCGGGTAAAAACCGGCCTCGATACTTTGCCATATATTTTTCGGGAGCAATTAACTCAGCATGGGGTAGCACAGAGGGGTAAAACATAAAAAAAGGGGCATCCTTATTTTTTTCCAAAAAGGACAACGCTTTTTGGTGGATTAATTCCGGTGCGTAGGTTTTGGTCGTGTTACCCTCGTTTCCGATTAGTTTTTCTTTGCTCTGATTGTCCCAAAGATGGGTAGGATAATAATTGTGCGCCACCCGTTGACAGTTAAAACCGTAGAATTGATCAAAACCTTGAAAGTTGGGATCCCCTTCCGAACCGGGATACCCCAGTCCCCATTTGCCAAAGGCTCCAGTGCGGTAGCCCGCTTCTTTGAGTACCTCTGCTATGGTAAGTTCTTTAGAGGCCAATGGATATTGCCCCTCGTTTTCCAGGGTAAAACCTCTCTCCAAATTCCCCCTAATAAAAGTATGGCCAGTATGTTGGCCTGTCATCAGGGCTGACCTTGAAGGAGCGCAAACGGTTGAGCCGGAATAGTGTTGCAAAAAGCGCATGCCTCCTTGGGCCAATCGATCCATGTTGGGGGTGGTAAAAAGCGTTTGTCCGTAAACGCTTATGTCACCGTACCCTAGATCATCGGCCATAATATAAATTATGTTGGGAGGGATTCTATTTTCTGATTTTTGGGGAGCATTTTTACAACCGTTCCACAAGATCAAACCAAATAGAAGCAAAAGTTTTTTCATTCTGTAAATTTTTTAAAATGGTAGTTTTGATTGGATCAAGCCATAGACAAATGTACCAAAAGTTGCAGAGACAATCATGACCAGAATGGGAAAAAACCCTGCTCCAAAA
The DNA here is from genome assembly GCA_002364535.1 of Flavobacteriaceae bacterium UBA3159. Taxonomy (GTDB): domain Bacteria; phylum Bacteroidota; class Bacteroidia; order Flavobacteriales; family Flavobacteriaceae; genus UBA8316. Next base: position 3,573 of record DEYL01000016.1, read on the forward strand.
AGATAGAACATTGGACCTGGACAAGCCCCTGAAATGGCCCATCCATAACCAAAAATTATCCCCCCAAACAAATAGCGTTTCCAGCCTTTTTCATTGTTGGGGATGCTTATTGGAGAATTGTCCAAAACGGATTTGATTTTTAGTTTTTTGATCGTATAAGTAATGATGACCCCAAAAAATAGGGCAGAGCCAATCACTCCATACATGTGAAAGGAGTTGAACTGGAACATTTCATAAATTCTAAACCAAGAGGATACCTCAGACATGTAGAGGGTTATTTCAAAGAACACAGCGATAGAATAAAACACAAGAGTTTTCATACAACAAAAATTAAAACAGTAAAGGGAGAATAAAATGATTGACCAAAACACCTCTAATGAAAAATCCAACAACAGGGATCAGTGAGGGCAATTGAAGATTAGAAGACATCCCAAAAATCTTGCCGCTCCAAAGGAGTAAAAAAGTATTATTGAAATCATGGAACCTCCAAAGTACCATGGCTATGGTTGGGTTAAAAACGATATCATTCTTCTTTAGTTTATGGTTGATGCAGACACATGGTCCGTTAATTCTATTTTTGTTTCTTTAATTGCTTTAAAACCACCTTGAACATCAATCAGATTGTGAATCCCTCTTTTCTTGAGGACGGAGGCAGCGATAACACTGCGATAGCCACCGGCACAATGAATATAAAAGGGTTGGTTTTCCGGGAAGCGATCCAAGTAGTCGTTAAGCAAATCTAAAGGGGTGTTTTGAGCAGAGGCGATATGCTTTGAAATGAATTCATTTTCTTTACGAACATCGAAGACTAACATGTTCTCTTCTTTTGCCAATTTTTCCAGATCTCCTGCACTGACACCACTTATCAAATCGTATTCTTTTCCGGATATTTTCCATGTATCGAACCCTCCTTTTAAGTAACCTAGGGTTTGATCAAAGCCGACCCGAGACAATCGGGTAATGGTTTCTTCTTCTCTTCCCTCCGGAGCGATGATCAGTAGGGGTTGATTGACATCTCCGACCAAGGCACCCACCCATGGAGCAAAGCCACCGTCTAGCCCTATGAATACAGATTGTGGAATGTGTCCTTTTACAAATTCATCTTGATGTCTAACATCAAGTATAAGCGCTCCTGCTTTATTAGCCAAAACTTCAAAGGAATCCGGGTCCAAAGGGTTTAACCCTCTACTCAAAACGTTGTCAATGTCATCATAGCCTGATTTATTCATTTTTACGTTTAAGGGGAAATACTGCGGAGGGGGCTCCAGTCCATCGGTAACTTCTTTGACGAACTCCTCACGCGTCATATTTTCCCTAAGGGCATAGTTGAACTTTTTTTGGTTGCCCAGGGTATCTACCGTTTCTTTCATCATGTTTTTACCACAGGCTGATCCGGCCCCATGGGCAGGATATACAGTAACGTCATCCGATAAGGGCATTATTTTTTTTCTAAGACTATCGAAAAGGAGGCCTGCTAATTTATCTTGAGTCATGTGGGCCGCTTTTTGAGCGAGATCTGGTCTCCCCACGTCTCCCAAGAAAAGCGTATCCCCACTGAAAATAGCTATATCTTTACCGGTATTGTCTCTTAGTAAATAGGTGGTGCTTTCCATGGTATGTCCCGGAGTATGCAGAGCGATGATGGCACCATCACCCAGCGGGAAGGCTTGTCCATCTTTGGCAATTATGGCATCAAAATCAGGGTTAGCATTGGGGCCGTAAATAATCGGTGCACCGGTTTCTTTTGATAGGGTGAGGTGTCCACTTACAAAGTCAGCATGAAAATGAGTTTCGAAAATATACTTGATTTTAGCCTTGTTATTTTTGGCTCTTTCCAAATATGGAGAAACTTCCCGCAATGGATCAATGATTGCTATTTCGCCACCACTCTCTATGTAGTAGGCTCCCTGCGCTAAACATCCGGTATAAATTTGTTCAACATTCATTCTTTTAATTTTTAAGGTTACTCTGATTAGATATTTTTTTCTCCATTTTAGAGATTTCCTCTCCGCTTATAAAGTTTATTGCGGTCTCTAAACTAGAGAAAAAATTTTTTTCTCCGATTATTTTGATCATTCCATTTCTATAGAAAATATCCCTTAAAGGGCCTATAGTTTTTACCCACATTACTTGGATGTTTTTTTGTTTTAGGTCTTGGATCCAAAGATGTAAAGTCTCCAATGCAGTAGCATCTACATAATTGATTGGTCCGGCATCCACGATCAGGTATTTGATAGGACCTTTATGGATTTTGATCCTGTGGTTGATTTGTTTTTTGAAATAGCTGTGGTTTCCAAAAAATAACTGACCGTCAAAGCGAATCATCAATATTCCATTAAAAGTTTCAACTTGTTTCGGAAAACGGAGTACATTTCTGAAAAGAGAGGTTCCTTTAATCCTCCCCAGTACAGCGATATGGGGCTGGCTGGAACGATAAATTATCAACGATAATGATACAAATGCACCAAGAAGAATTCCTTCCTTGATTCCCAAAAACAAGGTGATTGTAAAGGTAAAAAGCAAAACAAAAAACTCCTCCCGATTGTTTTTCCAAAGATATAAAGGATATTTGAAGTCTATAAGATTGATTACTGCTGAGAGGATAATGGCCCCTAAAACCGCTTTAGGTAAATGATAGAACAGCTCTGTAAAAAAAAGCAATGTCAAAGCGACCAAAAGGGCGCTTATTAATGAAGCAATTCCAGTTTTTGCTCCCGATTGATAATTGACTGCAGTTCTGGAAAACCCCCCTGTGGTTGGATAGGCCTGAAAAAAAGATCCTACCAAATTGGCAGTACCCAGTGCAATAAGTTCCTGATTGGGTGCAACGGTTTCATTGTTTTCTTTTTGTTCGATAGATTTGGCTATGGATATCGCTTCCAAAAAGGCGATCAAAGCCAGTGTAATGGCCATGGGTGTGAGTTGGTAGACTTCCTGAACCGTGATGGACTGAATTTTTATTGAAGGAAGTCCTTGAGGTATAAATCCAACAATTTTTACCCCCACGTTGTTCCACTGTAATAAGGAGGTCAAAACTGTGGCAACGATCACTAAAATTAAAGTGGCAGGAATTTTTCGGGAAATTCTTTTCAAGAAAAACATCATTAAGATACTCACCAAGGTAATGAGTGTTGTAAATCGGTGGATATCTGTTGAATTATCCCATAGAGATTGAATTATCTCATGCAGAATATTACTGGATGGGAGTTCAATTCCCAACATGTGATTCAATTGACTTAGAACAATGATGATAGCCGCTGCAGAGGTAACCCCGTTGATTACAGGTTTGGATAAAAAATTAACCAAAAAACCAAACTTCAGAAAACCCAGCATCATTTGAATTAAACCCATAAATAAGGCTAGGAATATCGCAAGGGAAATATAGTGTTCGGCATCGATGATGGTCATGGTATGCAGTGCTGTGGCAACCAAAAGGGAATCCATGGCGACAGGGCCTACAGCGAGTTTACGGGAGGTACCCATTAGGGCATAGACGATCTGCGGAAAGATGGCGGCATAAAGGCCATAAACAGGCGGAAGCCCAGCAATCATTGCATAGGCCATGCCCTGTGGGATTAGCATAACCCCAACAGTGACTCCTGCAGAGAAGTCTTTCTTAAAAAGACTTTTATTATAGTTTTTAATCCATTTAAGTACAGGAAAATATTGTTGCATTGTCTGTGATTAACGTTCAAAAATAAGGCGACATTTTAGAACACTGAGTAACCTAAGTTACACAATTCAGACCATTAAGATTTCATTTCTTTTAAGCTTGATTTTTCCCAAATGCTCAAGTTTTTTTAACAAACGAGAGATCACTACTCTTGAGCTGTGAAGTTCCAGAGCAATATTTTGGTGGGTGATCTGAAGCTCATTTTTTCCGTTTACTCTTCTCTTTTCGGCTAAATAATTTATCAATCTTTTTTCTAAACCATCAAAGGCAAGGCTGTCCAAAGTTTCTATCAATTCATCCATCCGGGTTTGATAACTTCGGAACAAGAAATTTCTCCAACTGGGAAACTTTTCCTCCCAAAGTTCCATTTGTTTGAGTGGGATCATGATCAGTTTGGAAGGCAATTCAGAAATGGCTCTGATTTTACTTTTCGAAGCATTCATTTCCCACGCATAGGTAAGGGTACAAGAATCACCTTCTTCTATATAATGCAGCAGCAATTCATCTCCATTTGGATTTTCCCGATAAATTTTAATGGCACCACCGATCATCAGAGGAATTCCTTTTATGGGTTCTCCTATATCGATCAACATATAATCCTCAGGAACTTCTCTTAGTGTACTGACCATGGCAATCTCATGGATGAGTGCTTCCTCAAAAATATTACCAAAAAGCTGTTTGAGCTCTAAAATCATGATTGATTTTCTTTGGTTAACATATTTTAGTAAGTTACAATATTTCTGGGGTTAAAAAACAGTATTTTTATCCAGAACCTTATAGTTTTGTTTAAACATTTCAAAAAAAACAGTCTAAGCCCTTAAACTACCTAAATATTGAAAACGACTCTTCTCCCATTGTGTTTTGCTTTTTGTTTTGTCCTTCTTCAGGCGCAACAAAACAGCTTTGAAATAACAGGATTTGTAATTGATCTCGCCACAAAGCAACCCATTCCTTTTGCTACTATTTTGGTGGGGGAAAAGGATACCCTCCAACCCCTAATTGGGGTTACAACAATGGATGACGGATCCTTTACAGTGCTATCTCCCTCTGACGACATTTATGTTGAGATCAGTTTTATAGGCTATGAACCTGTGAGACTGGAAAATATTGCAACAAAAGGAAAGCTTATGGATATTGGGACCATAGCCCTAAGCGAACAGTCCGAAATGTTGAATGAGGTGGAGGTAAGCAGTGACAAATCCACCATGGAGTTTAAGTTGGACAAAAGGGTATTTAATGTGGGAAAAGATTTGAGCAGCACCGGGGCAAGTGGCTTGGAAGTTTTGGACAATGTTCCGTCTGTTACCGTTAGTATTGAGGGGCAAGTCAGACTTAGGGGTAACGCTGGCGTTCAAATTTTGATCAACGGAAAACCCTCTGTACTGACCTCTGAGGGAGGAAACGCTTTAGGATCCATTACTGCCGAGATGATTGAAAAAGTCGAAGTAATCACCAATCCCTCTGCCAAGTATGAAGCAGAAGGAACAGCAGGAATCATAAATATAGTAATCAAAAAAGATGAAAGGAAGGGGATCAATGGTTCTTTTACCCTCAACTATGGCCAACCGGACAACAACAGCGTCGGCCTGAGTCTCAATCGACGTACCGAAAAGTTTAATCTCTTTACTCAAATAGGATATGGATCAAGAAGTTATCCCCGAGAGAGTAAGAATAAGAACGACAACTTTTTGACAAATACTCAGGTATTGACTGAGGGAACTCAGTACCGAAATGAAGAATTTTACAACATCATATTGGGAACAGATTATTACATCAATCCCCAAAATGTAATCACCCTGTCCGGTTTTTATGCTTTTGAAGCAGAACATCAGCCTTCGGATACCCATGTCAAGCAGTATAAAAACAATACCCAATTAACCTCAGAATGGAACCGCGAGGAAATAACAACAGCTGGCAATCCCAAATATCAATATGAATTGATTTATAAGAGAGATTTTTTGGATGATGAAGATCACGACTTGATTTTCAGTGCTACCGGAAATCTGTTCAGCAAAGATCAAAGTTCGGAATTCTTCAATAAGACCGTATTGGGCTCCGATACCTTTGACGATCAACAGACTAGCACTTTTTTTCGCGAAGCGGTTCATACTTTCAAATTGGATTACACCCATCCCTTTGGAGAGGAATGGACCCTAGAGGGAGGCTTTCAATATGCCAACAATGATGTGAGTAATAATTTTGAAGTCAAGGACGAATTGGACGGTCAATGGTTGGTCGATGCCGGTTTGACCAATGTATTTGAATTCGTTCAAGGAGTTTTGGGCGTCTATGGAATGGCGGCCTATGAATCGGATACCTGGGGAGCCCAGTTGGGCTTGAGGACTGAAAATACCCAAATCAATACCCGTTTGGTCAATACCAATCAAAAAAACAATCAAAACTTTACCGATTTGTTTCCTTCCATAAATACCTCATATAAGTTCAACACGAATTTTTCTCTACAAGCGGGATATTCCAGAAGGATTTACCGACCGCGATTGTGGGACCTGAACCCATTCTTCAACATTCGCAATAGTTTTAACTACAGAAAAGGAAACCCCGATCTGAAATCAGAATATTCAGACTCCTATGAAATATCGGCTATTTCCATCAAGGGAACCACTTCAATTAACATAAGTTTATACCAGTTGTATACCACGAATACCATCGAATCGGTCACTACATTTCAAAACAACATCAGTGTGAGCGGGCCCGAAAACTTGGGAACCAAAAGGGTAAATGGCATAGAGCTGAACGCAAAAATTACTCCCATTAAAAAGATTGTGGTCAATGGGGATTTCAATTACAACAGCTTTGATCGCAAGGCCTCATGGCAAAATCAATCTTTCAATTTTAAAGGTAATAATTGGAGTTCAGAGATTACTTCCAAGTTTAAGTTTCCCAAGGATTTGGATCTAGAAATGAGTTGGAATTATCAGTCGGGATTCAAAACCATTGATGGAGAATCGGCTCCCAGCCAGTTTTTGAATTTAGGAGCGCGAAAAAAATTACTTAAAGGTAAAGGGGTGATCAGCGTCAACATAAGAGATCTTTTTGCCACACGCGTAAGGGAAAACCAAACCATCAGAAATGATTTCAACATATGGACCCGTTCGGCTTACGGAAGGTTTTGGGTCATCGGGTTCAGCTATGGTTTTGGAAAAGGAGAGGCCATGGAATTTAGGGGGAGAAGGAGATAGTTTTTTTAAGATTTCGCACTCTTTTTTTTACTAAATTGGGTTGAACATAAATCAATTTGAAATGAAAATTAAAACTATTTTTAGAGTTTGTGCTGCTCTTATTTTTATTCAAGGGATTCCCTTGTTTTTATCTCTTTTTTCACCCGAATTCCAACTGATGCTCATCGCAGACGCTTTTGGAGCGAATCCATCCGCTGATGCAGTAACCATGTTTGAAACTTTTGCCTTGGTCGTAGGACTGATAGTGTTGGGGATTATTTTTCTAATCATTGGAGTAACTTCTTTAACGGATTTGGATACTTTAAAAAGAATATCCTTTTTGTTGTTTGTATTAGCTGGTTTTTTTGCCCTTCCAGATCTCATTGGATTTATTAACGGAGATCCAACAGCTCCTCTTCCTGTCATTCTTTTAGGATTGGTTACTATGGGGCTGTTTTATTACGGTTCCAAAAAGGGAACGGTTTGATTTTACAAACCACTATTAACTTTTTTAGATGAAAAAACTTGTATTACTATTTTTATTGACGACTGCGTTTGGGTATAGCCAAACTACAGATCAAGAGTATGATGTGCTGACGAAAAAAAGCCCTTTTAACAAGATGTATCCCAAAGCAACCGCAGCTGATGCTGCGGCCTATTTTGGAGCTTGGAATAAGATTTTTACGCAAGGGCCTATTCCATTGAAAGAGGCGCGGTTGGTGGCTATTTCTGCTTCTGCGGCCATCAAGTGTGAGTATTGTATCACGGCACAGGTACACCTGGCAAAAGCGGCCGGTGCAACCGATGATGAGATCAAAGCAGCTATTTTTATCGCTGCCGAAGTGGCTCGTTTTTCCACTTTGCTCTATGGAAATGAATTTGGAATGGACAACCTCAAAGGCGTATTGGGAATCCAACCCAAATAAGCTTTTGAGATTTATCGATTACATAAAGTCCAACGCTACGGGGTTGGGCTTTTTTATTGATATCGCGTTACATAAAGCTTAAGGTCAACTCTAAGCACAAATAACCATTGATTAGGCAGTAAAACAGAGCAGGCAGGGTTTTTATCAAGCCATCTTTGATCACAATACGGGTGATGACCCCAAACAACATCAAAAGGGAAAGACATAGGGTGCTTAGGATTTGTATATAATTCATCCAAAACCCGAAGATGATTCCCAATGCGCCCAACAATTGAAGTACGCCTGTCAGTTTTCGGAATTGTGGAATACCGTAGCGGAGAAATTCTTCCACCATAAAGGGACTGGTAAAACATCCGATTCCATAAAATAAAAATGAAATAGCCGAAAACCATAAAAGCAGATCAAGCAGGGTCAAAAGCAAATTTTTTTAAAACATTAAGGCTTACATAATCCAATGTTTTTTGATGGCAGGCTTCTAGGATGACTTGGGGTGCGACATCGGATCGATAGGCTTCTAACCACCTCGAAACGCACAGACACCAGTGGTCTCCGGCGACCAAGCCTGGAAAATTATATTCCGGATAGGCATGCGTCAAGTCATTTCCTTTACTTTTTGAAAAAGTCAAAAAAGCATCGGTAACCACCGCACATACAGTATGTGTTCCGGCATCAAAGCGACCGGTATCACAACAGCCATTTCTGAAGGCTCCTGTCATCGGGTTGGTACTACAAACCATCAAGGGGTTACCTAAAACATTGAGACTGTTTTCTGTCATTTCAAAACAGTATTCGTTCAGTCAATATTAGGAGAATGGATCGGTTGGATTCAGGATCTTTTCTCACCGAGAAACTTTGGGTTAAAGACGATCAACAAACAACACAATAACATGATTGCCGCGGGGAGTGTAGGAAGAATTCCATCGGAAATGCTGATGTGGAAATAAACGGCTCCGATCATGAACAAGGACATCACAGCAGCCGAGGGTTTGATCAAGGCAGGGAATTTTAACCCTCCTACCAAAAGTAAAAGTGCCAAAATTATCTTGACTATACCTACAGAAATCATTACAGAATCGCTAAGCCCATAGACGGCAAATTCTTCGGACATATTTACGGCATCTCCACCTCTAAATACAGAAGGCTGATTTAATCGGAAACTCCAGGCGCTCAAAACAACAAGGGAAACTAGTAGAGATAAATATTTAGAAAGCTTCATATTTTTTAATATCTAGTTTTTAAAGTTATAGATAAAAATTTAATTACTGAAAACGCCTAAAAAAATTAGCTCTGCAAGGCAAGTTGAAATATTGGACAGGTGGCGATCATTTTAAAAACATATCACTTTTAAATCTATTTGGAATGGTGCTATTCAGCTCTCCTTCAAATTAATTAATTCTTGAAATTGGTATATTGTGATTTAATTTATTAACCAGCAAAAATCTGAAGGTAAAAAATAAAACATGATTGAATGGCATAAAAGATTATTAAAGCAAATGATGGAGCAATTTAATTTAGATTCATATCAGGTTGCTTGGATTTCATTTTTAGAGGGGGTGGTTCTTACTATTATTTTCTACGAGTTTTTTTAAGATAACATGGTTAAAAAAAATCAATTAATTCTCCTTTTCTTATGTCTTACATCCTACAATACTTATGCCCAAAAAATCTATACTGTAAATTATTCATCACAATCAGATATAAAAGTATTTGTTGTAGAATACGAGTCTCAAGCTGACCTAAAAGTTTTTAAGGTTGATTACAAAACTCAAGCAAAAGGTAATGACGGTTTATGGTACTTCGTAGATTATAAGTCACAAGCAGAAAAATATATATACTTTGTTGATTATAAATCTCAAGCAGATTTAAAGATTTTCTTTGTTGATTACAAGAGCAGGGCAGGATGGAAAAATAATAATAAGAAACACTTGTTATATTAAATTAACCTAACCTAACACCTTTTATTTTAGGCATATCCATCTCTGTTAACTCAGGCACTTCTCATTACTTGTTTATTAAAAGTAAATAGATTATTTTTGTTTTTAGTAATTATTATTTAATTAAAATGAAAAAAACACTTTTATTTATTATTCCAACTTTGCTTTTTATTTGCTGTCAGCCGAAAACTGTTGAGGTTGAAGTAAATGCATCAGCTGGGGAACAATTTCTAAACAACTTTAAAGGTAAAAAATACATTTTTGGCTCTGATGAAGATGCAAACAATGCTGTTTCTCTTGTTTTAGCTTATGCAGAAAAAGATTCTGAAACTATGGCTAAGTTCATGAGAGACACAGTTGTTTATTATCCACCTACAGGGGGTAAGGCAATGAAAACACCTAAATCTGCATTACCAGCTATAGTTAAATCTCTACATGAGCCCTATGACTCTATACAAAGACGTATTAATAACGTAGTTCCACTTAAAATTGAGGGTTCGGATTATACAAGAGTTTCAGTTGCTTTTAGAGAAAATCGTTATTATAAAGATGGGACTCAAGAATCAGTTAGATTAATTGATAGAATTTTCTTAAGAGAGGGTAAAATTTTTAGAATTATACAATGGATGGGTGAGATTGATAACTGATTTTTATTTCAATTCAGGCATATCCCCCTCAGTTAGCTCTGGTACTTCTAGCCTTCTAAAGAAATCAAACTAAGATTTATAGATAAGTAAGTGTTTAAAAGCTAAAAATTATGATAAGGGATAAGAATCTATTTAATGACATAAATTAATTATTGTTAATTTATTTAATGTCACAATAAAAAACTTAAATTTAAACTCTACTATTCACGTAGTAGTCTGTACTTAAAAGGTATGATTAGTATGGTTGCTTTTCATACCTTTTTGTTTTAAGGGATTGATATATAGAAAATAACCTTAATTAAAATGGTATTTCAACTTTATTTAATGGGTGCTGTATATTCAGTATTAGGAATATTTCATTTTACAAAGACAGGGTTCTATAGACCCTTAATGCCAAAATTTTTGCCTAACCATGATTTTCTGATATACCTGAGTGGCATTGTTGAAATAGTTTTAGGAATAGGAGTTTTTTTCATTGTAACTAGAAGATATGCTCTTTGGGGAATTATTGCAATGCTTACAATATTTCTTATAGTCCATGTAAATATGTTATATCCTGAAAACCAGCTTGGGATTCAGCCATGGAAACTCTGGTTAAGAATACCAATTCAGTTTATTTTAATTTATTGGGCGTATTCAAATTTGAATCAAACTTGAAATTAATACTTAAATTATTTTAAAATTCAATTAGAAAATTGAAACCTTAACCTTGAAAGACTATTTTGGTTTTATGAAAGTAGGCAGGGAAGATTTATCTCAAACTTTAAAAAGAACCTTGGTCTAATCCCAAAAAAGGTTGAAGAAACAAATAATGGCAAGTTTTATATGCTTTTAGTTACACTTTTCATTTTACCGATGGGGTCTATTTTATGTCTATTTGCCATTTATTTTAGATTCAGAAATATTTATAATTTCGGATTATTAGCGATTTTATAATAATAAATTTTTAGGTTTGAATAAAATAAGAAAAATGAGTTTAGGAACAGTTAAATTTTTTAATCAATCAAAAGGGTTTGGTTTTATCACTCCAGATTCTGGAGAAAAGGATGTGTTTGTTCACGCTAACAATTTGATTGATAATATTTCTGATGGAGACAAGGTCAGTTTTGATTTGGAATCTACTGAAAAGGGGCCAAGCGCGATTAATGTTAGGGTTGAATAATTTTTTTAAATAAGTTAAAATTCAATCCGAGATTTTAACCCTACCAAGTGGAGGGTATTTTATTACATCTCAGGCACTTCTAAGCCTCTTAGATAAGTCAAACTAACATTTATATAGGAATGTCCCATTGCCTTTTGGAGCTTGGTTATACTTCCTGTGCTTTTGAATATATCTATTGCTCCAGAGTGCCTAAAAGAGTAGATTGTATTAATCGCAATCTATAAATCTTTGACTAGGGCCAAAATCAATAAAAGTATCGATTAAATGCACTTTTGAGGCTTTCTGAATGCAGAATATATTATAATATGCTATTTATCAGTAGTTTACAAGTATACTTGACATAATGTTTTTTATCTGAAACAGGCCTCCTTTTGCAGGGTTTTCATCGAATCGAAGAAATCATTGAAGATTTATTTTTTTTGATAAAAATCATACAATGCTGCCATGGAAGATTACTTATGTTTTCTCTAAGTGTAAAACCAGCAGCTTCTATTTCTTTTTGAGCTTGTTTTTCACTCATTTTGTGTATTTTTTTAATAGGGACTCTAGTATCTTCTCCTCTATATTCAATCAAAAATAATTCTCCATTTGGTTTTAATGCATTTTTAATAGATCTGATCATTTCCTTTGGAAAATTAAATTCGTGATATACATCAACCATTAATATTTTATCTACTGAGTTCTTTGGTAATTGAATACTTTTTTCATTTCCAAGAATCGTTTTTATATTATTTAAATTATTTAACTCTATCTTAATATTTATTGCCTCCAACATTTCACTTTGAATGTCCACAGCGTAAACCATACCATTTTTTGCCAACGGGGCCATCCTGAATACGTGATAACCAGAACCAGCTCCAATATCAGCAATTTTATCATTGGATTCAATCTTCATGTTTTGAATCAAATTAGAGACATTTTCTTCTTTTTCTCGATTAGATCTCTCTAACCAGCCAATTCCTTGAAACCCCATCACATTTGCAATTTCTCTGCCCATGTACCATTTTCCAATTCCATTTATATCACCTTTCTTAAATGTATATTCATAGTTATAATTTGTAATTTGGCTAATAGAAAGAACAGGAACTATCAGTAAAAGAAGTATTAGCTTTTTCATAGATTGAAATAATCGTTAACGAATTTCTGAATTTTTATTCCAGTATCTCCATAGAGAATATTATAATATATTACCTGTTTTTCTAACTCGTCTTGATCAAAAAACCGACTAGGAAGTCCGATTGGGCTTACATTACTTAATTGTGTAAAAATTACACAAGCAGCCAGATAGCTGCCTTGAGGAGAAGGGTGTTTGTTATCATCGCCCAATAATTTAATTTCGGGATATTCTTGACTAAATAATTTAAAGACCTTGCCTATTTCAAGTACCTCATGCCCTATTTTAGATTGTAATTTTTTATAAAATTTATTAATAGGTAAAGTATCATTTGATTTTTTACTTAAATATGGGTACATCCACGTACTAAAAAAATACCATTTTGAGCGGTTTTTTAAAGGTAAATTGACGAATTTTTTAATATAATTGATTGTATTAGCAGGATTTACAATTGGGTTAGTACTATGATCTTGTAATATTATATGGTCATAGACTTTCTTTGATAATTTTTCTCGTGTTGTTAGGCCACGTTCACCTTTCCAATGTTCTTCAAGATATGAACCACCGAGAGTTGATTGATCCACATCCCAATTAAAACCATTATGCTCACCCATCTTTTCAACCATACGAGGCATATTCCAATTAAAGGTGAAACTATTTCCAATAAAAAGTATTTTTTCTTTTTTTGTTTGACCAAATACAGTCAAGGAAACCATAATCAAAAGAAATATTAGCCTTTTCATGTCTCAAAAATAGAGAAAATAGCACAATTCGTATTGGATTGTTTAACAATGAATAACATTAAATATTCGACTTTTCAAATCATAGGGTAAAAACCCTTTTTCGATTGTTATTTAGATATAAGCTTTTAACAAAACAAAAATTTAGAAAACATGAGTGAAAGCCTCAAATGAAAATTTAAATTGGCAAATATTTACAGGCTATGCTTATATTTGCTACTCGAAATGGTCCTATAGCTCAGTTGGTTAGAGTAGCTGACTCATAATCAGTTGGTCCCTGGTTCGAGCCCAGGTGGGACCACCAACAAAGACAGGCCTTCACGAGAGTGAGGGTCTTTTTTTATTTTAGAATTGCACATAAATTGCACATCAGTTCCCATTTTCAATAAACTAATACACTTAAAAATTCATTTTACGTTAAATAATCTATAGTGTTATAAATATTAAATTTGGCTTATGAAAAGACTTGGCTTTATCGTATTACTTCTCATTTTGGGCTGTAATAAAGATGAAATTGATGACCGTGAAACCTTTTTAGGAAAGCTAGTAATTAAGGGAATCTGTATGAATTATGTTATTCAAGTCAATGACGATAATTTCCCCAGTAATATGATTGAAGAGAACTGGACAAATGAGTTTTCTGAAATAGAATATCAAAACGTATTTGCTTTAAAGAGTGTCTGTGACTTCCCAGAGAATATTGAAGAGGGCGATACTTTTAATTTTGTGATCGATAATGATAAAGAGAACTTATGCTCAGTTTGCTTAGCTTACAGTCCTGTTCCTAGAAAATCTGTAAGCATTACAGTGATAGAAAATTAACTGTCAATCATAAAAAAACCCTCCCGTTAAGGAGGGTGAACTCAATTAAACGTTATTATGAAAAAAAACCCCCACTAATGAAAAAACTATTAAAATTCAATCCCCAATATCCAATTAGTATTGGACTTATTATAATGGGGGTTGGTTGTATTTTTTTTGATGTAACCAGTGAAATTGGACTTTTGATTACCTTATTCGGTGGATTCATCATGTTAGGAGGTGCTATTTGCTTAATTTATATTGCTTCCAGGAAATAAAAAACCCTCCCGTTAAGGAGGGTGAAAGTCAGATGAATGATCAAACTCAAATTACTTTATTATGAAACAAAAACCTCAAAAGAGGTTGATATAAATATGACCATTTTAAACATAAAAACACTTAGTCACTTTCTCATAAATATTTGTTAAACAAAAAACCCCCACTTTCGTGAGGGTCAAAGTCAATCTAAAATACAATTGTTAATTATTCTACTCTAACATTTATAGCACTTGGACCTTTTTCTGTCGATTCCAGATCGAAACTAACTTTGTCACCATCCGAAATATTGTCAATAATATTGTTAGCGTGAACAAACACGTCTTTGTCTCCAGATTCTGGAGTAATAAATCCAAATCCTTTGGATTGATTAAAAAATTTAACTGTTCCTAAACTCATTAGCTTTTTAAATTAGATGCAAATATAGCCTATTTGTTAAATAAAAACCCTCCCGTTACGGAGTAGAGATATTGTAGATTTATGTACCTTGAACTATCTATCACCAACTCAATGAAAAAACTACTTCTTATTTTACTGTTTGTTCCGCTTATTTCTTTTGGGCAAATGGATTATTTTGTTTCCGCAAAAGGAGGATTAAATGTTCGTCAGGCTCCTAACACTAAAGCAAAAAAAGTGTCAACTCTTTCATATGGCACATTTGTTTCGATTAAATCAAGAACAGCTATTAAATTGACTATAAATGATACTGACAAAAAAATAGGAGTCACTAAGGTTGTTGAAGGGGAATGGGTTGAGATTGTTTCAGAAAATAATATCGTTGGATATGTTTTTGACGGATATTTAGAAAAAATTTCAATTTCTTGGAATAAAAAATTAATAAATTCAGAAGTATTTAATGAATTTACTTCTTTCGGGCAGCTTACTTTTAAACAAGCGTTAAAAGGCAATGTAAAGGCTATTAAAGAATATGTAGAAGCAGAATATGGACATCCATATAATGACGGGTGGACAGGCTTCAAAAGAACTTATATATATTACTTTAATAAAGAAAATAAAATTTACAAAGGACTTCTTTTTTTTGGAGAAAATAAAGAGGCCTCTATAGTCTATGCTTTTGATTCTTCAGGAGATATTGATAGTTATTTTTGGAACAAAAAAGAAATGGTTTTAGGAATTTATTCTGAAGATGAAGAAGGAGACATTATCCCTGATGATGAAACATTTTTTAATGGGGATTATATCACAAGATACATATACAAACCTTCGGGGGCATTCGAATTCAAATGGCAATCTAAATATGATTATAAAGGAAATAGGATAGAACTTATTAATTATGGTATGGATGAAAAAGTTGCCGATGACAAGACCATTTATAAATATGATAATCTGGGAAATATGACTGAAAGCAATAAAGAGATTAATGATATTGAGTATAGAGAGATAGGATTACGAAGACAAGGAAAATCAGAGAAAATTTTTAAAGGGGTAAAAGAAAATATTTTCAAAGAATATGAAATTATAAAAGCAAATAAAATTAAATATGAATATGATGATAATAAGAATTGGATTAAGCAGATTAGTTACTTAGATGATAAGCGTTTGAAAGTAATAACAAGAGAAATAGAGTATTATAATTGAAGAAATCATCGGCATATCCTCCTCAGTTAGCTTTGGTGCTTTATTTACTTTTATATTAAAAGTATATTGTTTATGTTTGACATTATTAACTATAAATTATTTAAAATGAAAAAACTGTTACTCACATTATTATTTACTTTTTCAATTAGTGTAAATGCTCAATGGAAAGGAACAACCAGCAATGATGACCAGAGGACAATGATGATACAACGTCATATGGAATTATATCCCAAAAATGACCAATCTCAACTGAAAAATATCTTTAATCAGGCAGCAACTATCAATGTAAATGGAACAAATGTATCACCAGAGGAACTTGCTGATTTTGAAAGAATGCATCACAAAATATTTAAAGACATAAAATTTCAGGTTGGAGCAAACATTACTTCAAAATATGAAAATGGACAAATCTGGACTCACGTTTGGGCCTGGTGGTCAGCTGAAGGGAAAAAATCTAAAGAATCAGCTACTATTCCTATTCACCTCGCTTTTACTTGGGATGGAGTGAAATCAAATAATGCGTATTTTTTCTTTGACCCAACATTTATAAATAGTGAAATCGCTCTAAACGAATAATTTTAATACACTTATAAATAAGCTCAGTCAATTATATTTACTTGTTTACTAAAATTTAATTTTTATAATTTTGGTCTTATTAATTATAAATTATTTAAAATGAAAAAACTTTTATTCGGAATACTTACAATTGCCTTTATAAACATTTCCTTTTCCCAAGATACTGACCGTCATTATTTCAGGATGCATTATATTGATGTCACTGGTAATGTAGGGGAATTCATAAAAGCTAATAGAGAATACTTTAAACCTCTGGCAATAGATGCAGTTAAAGAAAATACATGGGCAGGATGGACAATGTTAAGGTCTGTGACTGAATCTTCAAAATTTATTTTTGTACATCACTTCAGTAACAGTGAACAAGTAGCTAATACCCACAACAACTTTGGATTAATTTTCAATAATAAAAGAGCGGAAGAATTAGACTTGACAGCTCCTGATTGGAGTAAATTTAGCATGTCATCTGACAAGTCATACGAAATATGGGAAAGGAACGGACAGGTAGGCGATGGTAAAAACACTAACTTTTTTATTATCAATCATTTTAAATTTAACAACAAAAAGAAGTTTATTGAGAATAACAGGTTATGGGGTAGTCTTGTTGTAAAACCTCAACTTGAAAAAACAAAAGGATTATCATGGGGTTGTGCAACCATTTTGAGTTCTTCAAGTGGGGAGGATGGGAAAATGAAATCTTTTAATGGTATGTCTTGGGATGGATACAACTCTTTAAATGAGATACTGAATAATTTTTCGTATAATGAAGATAATTCATGGGATAACAAGTATTTTAAAACATTCATGAAAGAAATTAAAGATAAAGATTTGACGAAATTTGCAAATGCTAAGCAATCGGAAATATATGAACTAATTGATTCATCCTTTAATTAGTCCACTTAGGTTTTAATATATTACCCTCCCAAGTGGAGGGTTTTTTATTTCAACT
>DEYL01000044.1 GCA_002364535.1 Flavobacteriaceae bacterium UBA3159
TATTTCCTAAAAATGTTCTCAATGTGCTCCAAAACAATCTCGTTCTTGATCAAATGATCGTCAAAATATTCACAAAGTGTCTGTTTGGTCACATCGTCCTTGGTTGGGCCCAGTCCCCCTGTTATGATGATGATGTCGGCTCTATTTCGGGCTTCATCCAATGCCTTGATGATGATCTCTTTTTGATCAGATATACTGCTGATCTGAGCTATTTCAACCCCTATTTTATTTAATTCTTTTGCCAAAAAAACCGCATTTGTATTTACAATTTGTCCTATTAAAATCTCATCTCCTATACTGACCAGTTCAGCTTTCATTCTATTTTATATTTATCTTAAAAGCTTTCTCCTCTCCCAAATATCCTTCCAAAACATCATTTACGACAACAGGGCCTACACCAGCGGGGGTTCCAGTAAAAATTACATCACCGATTTTTAGGGTAAAAAATCGAGACACTTCGGCAATCAAGGCGTCAATGCTCCAAAGCATTTGGGAGGTATTCCCTTCTTGAACAGTACTGCCATTTTTAACGAGTTCAAAATCCAGTTGGTTCAAATCTGTAAAATTCTCTTTTTCATACCAACTGCCGATCAAGGCAGATCCGTCAAAAGCCTTGGCCTTTTCCCAAGGCAATCCCTTCTCTTTTAAATTTTGTTGGAGATCACGGGCCGTAAAATCAATACCCAAACCTATTTCCTGATAATACTTATTGGCAAATTTTTCCTCAATGTATTTACCGATACGATTGATCTTAACCAACACCTCCACCTCATGGTGAATTTCATTCGAGAAATGAGGGATATAAAATGGAAACCGTCTTTGAAGCTTTGCCGTTTCGGGCTTAATAAAGATCACAGGGGACTCCGGTTTTTCATTGCCCAACTCCGCTGCATGTTGTGGGTAATTTCTACCAATACAAATAATTTTCACAAAAAGTAATTAGGTGTTTAATTTTCTTAAGCGTATGGCTGTAAGGACTTTTTTTGTATACATGGGAAAATCGGCATTTAGTAACCAACCGAAATAACCCGGTTCGTTCTCCAATACATTTTCTACGGTTTTATCTTTGTGTTTACCAAACGAAAAACACTCTTCTCCATTTTTGTTAAATACAATAAAACCGGCAAAATCAGCAGATTTTTTTCGAGTGGTAAATACATTCAAGGAATCAACATCTCCCTCCAATTCATCATATCGCTCCAATTGGGCCATCAAAACATCGTGTGTGGCTCGGGTATCGGCCATTGCAGAGTGCGCATCAACCAACTTTTCGTCGCAGTAAAATTTTAAAGCTGCTGTTAGCGTACGTTGTTCCATTTTGTGAAAAATAGTCTGTACATCAACGGTTTTAAAATGGGCCATTTCAAAATCGATCTCTGCCCTGAGCATTTCCTCTGCCAAGAGTGGAATGTCAAAACGATCAGAATTATATCCTGCCAAGTCCGAATTTTTGATAAAGTTGTATATGATTTTGGAAAGTCCCTTAAAATTGGGTTCGTCGGCCACATCGGCATCATAAATACCGTGAATAGCGGAGGCTTGGGCTGGAATGGGACATTCTGGATTTACCCGCCAAACCTTTTCCTCTTTAGTTCCGTCGGGATGCACCTTTAAGACCGCAATTTCAACAATACGATCTTTAGTAACATTCACTCCAGTGGTTTCCAAATCAAAAAAACAAAGGGGTCGTGTGAGTTTTAGTTTCATGAGTCAAAGCTTATATGGAGCGGTTTATATCCCAGTTTTCGAGGTAATCAGCCATACTCTTGATGAACTGACCTCCCATGGCACCGTTGATGATGCGGTGGTCATAGCTGTGAGAAATGATCATTTTTTTACGAATGGCGATCGAATCCCCCTGAGAAGTTTCAATAACCGCAGGCATTTTTCGGATCACGCCCACTGCTACAATTCCCACTTGCGGTTGATTGATGATGGGGGTTCCTGTAAGCGATCCAAAGTTACCGATATTAGTAAAAGTAAAAGTTCCTTCCTGAACTTCTTCGGGCTTCAATTGATGTGTTCTGGCTCTGTGGGCCAAGTCATTTACTACTTTGGTTAGACCTACCAAATTGAAATGATCGGCATTTTTAATGACAGGAACGATCAAATTTCCATCAGCCATGGCGGCAGCCATACCAATGTTGATGGCTCTTTTCTGTACTATGGTGTCTCCTGCTACAGAACTGTTTAAAAGTGGAAAATCCTTTAAAGCTTTGATCAAGGCTGTAATCATCAAAGGAGTTAACGTCAATTTTTCACCCTCTCTTTCCAAAAATTCATTTTTTACTTTTTCCCGCCAATCCCACAAATTGGTCATATCAGCCTCTATAAAAGACTGTACGTGAGCCGAAGTTTGTTTGCTTCGGATCATATGATCGGCCGTAAGCTTGGCCATACGTGTCATCTCTAAAAATTGATCCCCGTCGCTTTTGGAGATAATGCCGGACTCAGCAACAGTTTTTATTGGAGAAACTGCATTATCAGGGATTGGATCCACAATCATTTGTTTTTCTGAAGCTGAAGGAGAACTACCGCGTTGGGCCACATAGGCCAATATGTCTTTTTTGGTGATTCGGTTGTCTTTTCCACTGCCCTTAATCCTTTTTAGCTCCTCCTGGCTCAGCCCCTCTGCCTTGACAATACTCTTGACCAAAGGGGAGAGAAATTCGCTGTTGTAAGACAAAGTTTTGGGCGAGACCATGGCTTTGGCATCTTCTTCGGTTTTGGACACACTTTCAAATTCGGGTAACGGGTCGGGCAAGATAAAGGGCTTCGCTTTAGAAATGGAAACTTCTATTTTCTCTTTAGGAGCTTCAACTAAGAGGGCAGGTTCGACATCAATTTCATCGCCTTCGGTTTCGATGACGGCCATCACCTCACCTACCTGAACAACTTCATTTTCTGCAAATTTCTTTTCGATCAACACACCACTCACTTCACTGGGCACGTCAGAATCGACCTTATCAGTAGCAATCTCTACCACAATATCGTCGACCTTAATGGACTCACCAACCACTTTTAACCATTTGGTCAAAGTAGCTTCCACAACGCTTTCACCCATCTTGGGTAATTTCAAAAAGTGTTTGCCCATAATTTAAGAAAGTACAAAACTACCAAATTTATAGGGGATATAAAGGCTTTTGATGAAAGGAATAAAAGGCTACCTTTTTAATTAGTATAATGAATTAAAACTCACTTTTGGGAAAATCACCTAACGAGAGGAAAGCTTGTCAGGTAACAATTTTATTATCAAACTTTTCAATTCCATCCAGTTCCGTTTTTTTCCTGACGTCCCTCTTCGATATCGAAGTCATCTTGAAGTACGAGCCAAAATTTAGCAGAATTTCCAAAATATTTACTCACTCGCAAGGCTATTTAGGCTGTGATTCTGCGCCTGGCTTTTATGATTTCCCAGGATGTACATTTGATAATTTTTCCATTTTTTTCTTTTTTAATGGTAATCGATTATTTTCACTTAATTTCCATTTCCAATATTACATTTGAAAATTATCCGCCATTGTTGATTAATCCGAATACTGTAAAACTCAATAAAGTTTTCGGATAATTTTTCCAGTCGTGAGGAAGGGGTATCCTCAAGTCCATTATATCTAAAGAGTTATTTAACGTTCTTAGTTTTCGACGTCTGATATAATGTTCAACCAACCTATTTACTTACTATTGAGTTTTCGTAAGGTACTCTTTTGAGAATACTCCTTCCCAAAGTTACCTCATCGGTATATTCCAAATCGTCACCCACAGGAATTCCCCGGGCAATGGCCGATGTTTTAACCGCATAGTGTGCCAGTATTTTGTAGATATAAAAATTGGTTGTATCCGCCTCCATGGTGGCACTCAATGCAAAAATAATTTCTTTTACTTTCCCTTCTTTAACTTTTTGCTCAAGAGAATCCAAATTTAAATCTTGAGGCCCTACACCATCAATGGGGGAGATGATCCCTCCCAAAACGTGATAGTAACCTTTGAACTGCCCTGTGTTTTCTATGGCGATCACATCCCTGATGTCCTCCACCACACACAGCAAAGAATCGTCTCGGGCCGGATTCGAACATATTTCACAAAGGGGAACGTCAGACAAGTTGTGACAGGAAGAACAAAAATTAATGTGTTCCCTCAGGTTGTTGAGCGCTTGAGTCAAGTGAGAAGTATTTTCTTTTGGCTGTTTGAGCAGGTGCAATGCCAATCGCAATGCAGTTCTTTTGCCGATACCCGGTAATTGGGCGATTTCATTGACCGCATTTTCCAACAACTTAGAGGAGAATTCCATTAGGTAAATTTAGGAATAATTCTCTTGTTTTGAATTTGTATCTTTAAATTCTCTTATGTTACAACCCGCTTATATATTGATTTTGATATTGGGGTATTTCGCCCTGTTGATGACCATTGCTTATCTGACAGGTAAACAGGCTGACAATCAAACATTTTTTACCGCCAACAGAAGTTCACCTTGGTACTTGGTCGCTTTTGGAATGGTAGGTGCTTCATTGTCGGGCGTAACTTTTATCTCGGTTCCCGGTTGGGTGGGCGACTCGGGATTCACATATTTTCAAGTGGTTTTGGGCTATTGGACTGGCTATTTTATTGTGGCTTTTGTTCTGCTCCCCATCTATTATCGTCAAAATCTAACCTCGATTTACGAATACCTGCAAGACCGTTTTGGCCATAACAGTCATAAGATTGGGGCCGTTTCTTTTTTTATTTCTAGGGTTTTGGGTGCCAGCTTTCGACTTTTTTTGGTCGCCATTGTATTGCAGCAATTCATTTTTGATTCCTGGGGCGTACCCTTCGAAATAACTGTAGGGCTTTCCATTATTTTGATCTGGGTATACACCCAAAAGGGAGGCATCAAAACCATTGTTTGGACCGATACCCTGCAAACACTTCTAATGTTGACTGCTGTTGGCCTGACCCTTTATCACCTCGGGAACGCTCTGGATCTAAATGTATCAAAAATCCTTACAGAGGCCCGATACCAAAATTATACCCATACTTGGGTAACCGAAGATTTTTTGGCCCGAAATCACTT
Source organism: Flavobacteriaceae bacterium UBA3159 (assembly GCA_002364535.1). Classification (GTDB taxonomy): domain Bacteria; phylum Bacteroidota; class Bacteroidia; order Flavobacteriales; family Flavobacteriaceae; genus UBA8316. The sequence continues at coordinate 5,048 of DEYL01000044.1, forward strand.
CTTAAAATCATTTATTGGAGGGGTGTTCATCACCATTTGCATGACAGGATTGGACCAAGATATGATGCAAAAAAACCTGACCTGCCGAAGTCTTAAAGCGGCGCAGATCAATATGATTGTATTCAGTCTGGTCTTGATTGTGGTTACTTTTTTGTTTTTACTGCTGGGTGCGATGATCTTTCTTTATGCCGAACAAAACCAAATCATGATCCCCCTTATGGAGGGCACCCCCAAAACCGATCTTTTATTCCCCGAAGTTGCCATCAATGGTGGCTTGGGTTTGGGGGTGGGTATTATTTTTATTCTGGGCTTGATTGCTGCCGCTTATAGCAGTGCCGACAGTGCCTTAACCTCACTGACCACCTCCTTTTGTGTCGATTTCCTTAAGCTGGATCAGTATCCCGACAGTAAACAAAAAAGAATCCGCAAGCAAACCCATATCGGCATGAGTCTGTTACTTGTTGTGGTGGTCATCTTGTTCAAATACGTTTTGGATCGCAATGTGATCGACGGACTACTGACTGTGGCCTCCTATACCTATGGCCCTCTGTTGGGCCTATTTGCATTTGGTATTTTCACCCCGTTTCAAATCCACGACCGCAAGGTTTGGATCGTTATCCTGCTGTCCATACTGTTGATTGTGTTGGTGGGGAACTTATCGCCCAAAACTTTGGGCGGTTATCAAATAGGATATGAGTTACTCCCCCTAAACGGTTTATTGACCTTTTTGGGTTTGTTATTGATACGACAAAAAAAGACTACCACCTGATCAAGGCACTTCCCCAAGTAAATCCACTGCCAAAGGCAGCTAAAACTAACAGATCTCCAGATTTGATTTTGCCTTCCTCCCATGCCTCTGTCATGGCTATAGGAATGGATCCTGCAGTGGTGTTTCCATATCGCATGATGTTGTTGTAGACCTGATCGTCCGACAGGCCAAACTTTCTTTGAATGAACTGGGAAATACGGAGGTTCGCTTGGTGGGGGATCAACATATCAATTTGATCCGAAGTCATTTGGTTTTGTTGCAAACCTTCCATGATAACCTCAGAAAAACGCACCACTGCATTTTTAAAAACCAATTGACCGTTCATATTGGGGTAATAAGAAATATCGTTGGGATCATTTTCCTCTAATATCTCAGGAACCCAACGATTGGTACTGGGTCCTATCAACGCCAATTCCTTAGCAAACTGTCCCTCGGAATGCAAGTGGGTAGAGAGAATGCCTTTATCTATATCTTCCGATCTACTGAGTACAACTGCTCCCGCCCCATCGCCGAAGATGACCGACACCCCCCTTCCTCTGGTAGTCATGTCCAAACCACCAGAATGGTTTTCAGATCCGATGATCAAAATATTTTTGTACATGCCCGTCTTAATAAATTGGTCGGCTGTAGACAAGGCATAAATAAAGCCTGAGCATTGGTTGCGAATGTCCATTGCAGGACAGGTCGGTATTTCCAAGTATTGCTGTACAATCACCCCGGAACCGGGAAAATAATAATCGGGGCTCAGGGTGGCAAAAAGGATGAGATCGATATCATTTTTATCAATATCGGCGCGCTCAATTGCAATTTTAGCTGCCTTAACACCCATAGTTGCTGTGGTATTACCGTCTCCTTTTTTGATGTGGCGACGCTCCTCTATTCCTGTTCTTTCAATGATCCACTCATGGGAGGTGTCCATCATTGAAGTTAAATCCTCATTGGTTACTACATTCTCGGGGACATAAATGCCCATTCCGATAATCTTTGAATTGTACATAAAAATGGTTGCTCTTGATGCAATTTAAATAAAGAAAGTTGAATAGCTAATTTTTTCAAAAACAAATACACACCCGGTGACTTAAAAATCGAATTTAGATTTTGAAACGTATAAATAATAGCATAGGAAAAGCAACAGGGGTTTGTTGCTCCTGATTGAATTCGGGTAATATTAAAAGGGAAGAATGACCTTATCGATAATGTGTAAGACACCGTTATTGGCTTGAATATCTACTGTAATAATATTAGACACCCTCGCATTACCGTCTGTCAAGGAAGCTCCACCTGTGATATTGGCAGTGATTTCACCCCCCAAAGTATTAAGTGTTAAATTGTCAGACAAGTCAGTGGACAAAGCATTTGTCTCGCCCAGTACATGATGGTTTAAAGTTAAATTGAGGGTAGGTTCATCGATGGAGCTCAATCGTTCTACCTCCAGTTCATTCAACAAATCCACAAAAGCAGTATTGTTGGGAGCAAAAACAGTGAAGGGAGCCGGAACGCTTCCATTTTCGGTGCTTAAAATCGTAGGAAAATCTACAGTTAGATCATCTCTTGTAAGCGCTAGGCCAAGATTGTAGAGGTTTGGGTCTGCCAACACAAATGTCACCAAAGATGGAATTGGGATCACTGCATTTACAGCATGAATAACCCCATTTGATCCATTCACATTGCCTTGAACAATTCTTGAACTGCCGTTGAGCGTCACTCTCATATTGACTTGATTGATGTACATGGACAAGGGCCGATCATTAACATCACTGCTGGCAGCAGTTGGATAATACCCCGATTTGAAATCGCGGTATCGAATTTGACCTGCCATTACATGATTCAGTAAAAGTTTTTTTAGTGCTTCTGTAGGAACTTCATCCAAAGTACTGTAACCTCCACGCATCAGAAAACCAATAAATGCGCTGTTGTTGGGTGCATACAAGGTATAGTCACCCTCCCCATTCAAAACATCATCCAAATCTGTTTTCTGCAGTGCATAGGTCAAATAGGAATAATTCATGCTGCTTGCCACATGTTCAAAAATAGTTTTTTGAATCATCATTTGAGGCTCGTTTTCATCTTTAGAGCAAGAGTACATCGAGATCAAAAAAAGGGATAGGGATAAAATTTTCAGTCTTTTCATTTCTTAAAATTTATGGTAGTTAATCCTAGGTTAGCAGTATTTTCGGAAAGCTTCAGTATTTACTTTGGCCTTGAGGTCGTTAAGCAAAGTATACAATCCAAAAAAAGTACGATTGATGTAAATAAAATGTTTGGAACCTCTATTACCATTCATTTTTCGCAATCGCTGATCAGATGAAAGGGTCTCACTTAGACTGTTAATCTCACCCCAAAAAACAGCATCGCCAAAATCGAATTCCTTTTGCGTAAAAGGCAAGGTCAATATCTTGATCAAACGACCAAATAATTCCGTAAAATAAACTACCTCCTCGGCCGTATCATCGGTTCTTAAAATTTCCAAGTCATATAGAATTTCCTGAAAACGCAAGGGATTGTCTTCAATCTTGAAATCTGCCAACTCAAAATAGGGATTGTAAAAGTCATCGGGTATGGCCTTAACACAGCCGAAATCTAGAGCAACCAAATTGTAAGACTCGTCGATTAGAAAATTGCCCGGGTGGGGATCGGCATGTACTTTTTTCAAATGATGAATTTGAAACATATAAAAATCCCAAAGGGTTTGGCCCAAACGGTGGTTCATTTCCTGATCTTGTTGTTGGGCTGACACATATTCCGAAATGTGTAATCCTTCCATCCAATCCATGGTCAAGATTTTGTCAGAAGAATACTCCTGATAGTAGGCTGGAAACCTAAGATAAGGGATGCCTTTACATTGATCTGCAATCCATTGGCTTTGTTTTAATTCCAGTTGGTAATCCGTTTCCTCCAACAATTTATTTTCAACTTCTTTGAAATATTTTTCAGTATCCTTGCCCTTGAGATTAAACATCCTCAGCGCAATAGGTTTTACGATACTCAAGTCGGAACTGATACTGTCTGCCACCCCAGGATATTGAATTTTCACAGCAAGTTTTTTCCCATCTTTAGATGCCTGATGTACCTGACCGATACTGGCAGCATTTTTAGATTGGGCAGCAAACGTATCAAAAACCAATTCGGGGTTAGCCCCCAAATATTTTCTTATCATTTTTTTGACCAAAGGCCAAGAGAGTGGTGGAACGGAAAACTGAGCCAAACTGAATTGGTCGACATATGCCCTCGGCAGGATGTTTTTTTCCATACTCAACATCTGTGCTACCTTTAGAGCACTTCCCTTTAAGGTTTTTAAAGAGTTATAAATATCTTTTGCATTCTCCTCGTCCAGGCGCTCGCGACTGCCGTCCACCTTCAGCGCTTTTTCACCGTAATATTTTAGGTAGTTTCCACCCAATTTTAGGCCGGTAGTAACTAAGTTCCCCGCCCGTGCAATTTTGTTAGTTGGAATATAATCTAACGATTTCAAGAGACTGCAAATTTTTCCTTCCACAAAAATTTAGCAAAATCCACCAATGCTGACAAAGGAGTATTATCGAAAACATCAAAAGCCGTTTGTACTGATTTTTCAATGGCTTGATCCGTCTTTTCAAAGTCGGCAGAGGAATCTTCGATCCAAAATTTGATCAAAAAGCCCAATTGCACCCACGCTGCCTCCGAAAATATTTTGGGCGAATGCTGCAAATAAGAGGGCTTGTCTACATTACCGTCTTCGATCAATTCTGAAGTAAAACCTTTAAAAGTTTTTCTCAGAGAAGATAGCTGACCCATTTTAGTCATTATTTTTTCCCCTCCAGAAAGCGCAAACAAAATGTAACTCCTATTGAGCAACATCACTTCGAAGAATGTATAATAAAAAGAAAGTAGCTTTTCCTTCGGTTTGGCCTTCTCAAAGTTATCATCCTTTTCCAAGAGCGACATTGCATTATTGTATAAAGTTTCCCATATCATCACCTTTACACCATCCAATGAGCCGAAGAACTTATAAAAGCTTTTTTCCTCCATATTAGACGCCTGGCAAAACTTATAAACCGATTTTGGATAATGATCATTTTCTAAAGT
>DEYL01000056.1 GCA_002364535.1 Flavobacteriaceae bacterium UBA3159
AGGTAAGTTACTCAGGATATTATGGGACAACTGAGCTTCTAAATGTGCCAGACATGATGAATGCAGAGGAGTATAAAAATATGAGAGCTGAAGCTTTCAGAAAGAATTCTTCTAGTGAATTTTCGTGGGATGGACAAACTGAATCTGACCTTTACATTCTATTTGACGGCGAACAAGCTTTAGTTGATAATTATACTGCTGGAAAAGATTTCAGATATCTAGACGCTGTATTGCAGAAAGGCTCGCAACAGTCGCACCAAATTTCTGCTAGAGGTGGTACTGAGAAGACTGCTTATAACGCATCCGTTGGTTACTTTAGTGAAGAGGGTATTGTTCCTGGAATGGACTATGAAAGAATTAATGCTCGATTAAATTTGGATCACAGAATAAATGACATGTTTAAGTTTGGTATGTCAACCACACTTACTCAGGCCACTAATAACTGGGGATCTAACGCTGTAATGAATGAAGCATTAAGAAATTTACCAATTGGTAGACCTTATCTGGATGATGGAGTTACACCAAGAATGTTTACATGGAACGACGGTATTGCTACCAACCCATTGGCAGAGATTGTACCGGGGGCATATATTGATGAAAGACTTTCTACTAGAATATTCCTCCCTACATATCTTGAAGTAACATTCAATCCTGATCTTAAGTTTACAACCACTTTTGGTCCAGACTTACGTTTTGTGAGAAGAGGAGAGTTTAGGGGTGCTGGGACAAATGATAATAGGATGGGTCCTGCAGATGCCGAAACTGAAACAAGAAGAGAACAAGGTTTCACTTTGGAAAATCTGATAACATATAACAAAGAAATTGGTCCTGGTAGGTTGAAAGTTACTCTACTTCAGTCTATTCAAGAGTTTACTAGTGAGACTGGTAAAGCTGAAGTGTTAAATTTACCATATGAATCTCAATTGTGGTATAACATTGGAACTGCTGCTGTAAAAGGTAATTTAAGCTCTTCTTTATCAGAATGGCAATTACAGTCTTACATGGGACGTGTTAATTATGACATTAATGGTAAATATTTATTTCAAGCCTCTATAAGGGGGGATGGTTCTTCGAGATTATCTGAAGGAAACAAATGGGCATATTTCCCAGGTGTTTCTGCAGGTTGGAGAATCAATGAAGAGAGTTTCATGGCCGATGCTCCATTTGATGAATTAAAACTTCGTTTGTCTTATGGTGAGGTTGGTAACACAGCGATTAGTCCATATCAAACTCAAGGAGGTCTGGCTAGAACAGTCTACTCGTGGGGAGGCTCAAGTGCCTTTGGTTATAGAGTAAATGATATTCCCAATGCAGAATTAGGTTGGGAAATTTCTAAAACTATTGATTTAGGTGTTGATTTTACACTAATGAATGGGAATATTTCAGGTACATTTGATGTTTATCAAACTAAAACTTCTGACCTGATATTAGCAAGAAATTTACCATGGACCTCTGGTTACGAGAGCGTTTTTCAAAACGTCGGTTCAACAGAAACCAACGGTGTTGAATTTGGAGTTAATGCTGTTATTCTTGACAACCCTGATGGCTTAAACTTTGATGTTAATTTTAATATTTCAAGTTATGACGAGAAAATTACAGAGCTAGCTCTTAAAGATGCAAGTGGTAATCCTGCTGATGATGTAGGTAATGAGTGGTTTATTGGTCAGCCTGTTCGTGTATTTTATAACTATGAATATGGTGGAATTTACAAAACAAGTGAAGCTGCTTCAGCACAATCTCTAGAGGGTAAAGTTCCTGGAGTAATTGCAAGAAAAGATTCTAATGGTGATGGACAAATCACACCAGATGATAGAAGTATTTTAGGATCTGATGTTCCTGATTACTTTGGAGGTATAACAACTAATTTTAGTTATGGTAATTGGGATTTAAGTGCCTTTTTCTACTTCAAACAAGGACAGATGATCCAAAGTAACTTTCACAGAGGAAACAACTCTTTACAGGGAAGATATAACAACTTAGATGTTGACTACTGGACACCAGACAACCAGGATGCAAGATATCCCAGACCAAGTATTGGTAATGAGGGAGCCATAGATGGTGAATTACTTCAATATTTTGACGGTAGCTTTGTTAAGCTGAGAAATTTAACCTTAGGATATAATGTAGATTCAGAAGTAGCCTCTTCCATAGGAATGAGAAATCTTAGGGTATATCTTCAAGGACAAAACTTATGGTTTAGCTCTGATTATGAAACATTTGATCCAGAGATTGGAGCTCAAAGAATTGATAGTGGAGTTGCTCCATCTTCAAGCATGTGGGCATTTGGTGTTAGAGCTAATTTTTAATAATAATTACAAAAAGACATGAAAAAATTTAGATTTTTATTTTCACTTTTCGCCATTGCAGCTTTCACATCATGTGAGGACTACTTGAATGAAGAGAACATAGGAAATGTGACAGCCTCTGGCTATTATACTACCGCTTCTGGACTTGAAGATGCGGTTAGAGCTACTTATGGCATTATGAAAGAGTTTTATGGACCCGAAATTGGTTGGACAATGAGTGTATTTGGAACGGATACATATCGTGCCGGTGCCGATGGTAGTCATAAATATATGAATGATTATGCCGCACAACACAACTCAGAAGCGCGGTACATGCGTGACACTTGGAAAATTTTTTACCGACAGGTAAATCAAGCTAATGCAGTTATAAAAAGAGCTGAAGGTGTTGAAGATATGGATGCTACATTAAAAAGTAGAAGAATTGCTGAGGCAAAATTTTTAAGAGCCTTAGCATATTTTAACTTAGTTCGACACTATGGTGATATTCACCTCTCATTGGAAGAAACCGAGGGTGTAGAGATTACTGCTAATAAAACTTCAGCAAGTGAAGTATATGCTGCAATAACCTCGGATTTAAACGATGCTATTAGCGGTTTGGAGGACAATCCAAGTGATTATGGACGTGCTTCTATACCCGCAGCTCAATTTTTATTAGCTAAAGTAAAACTTTCTCAACCATCTCCAGATGCTTCAGGAGCTGAGTCTTTAATGACATCTGTTATCAATAATCCAAGATTCAGTTTATTATCTGATTTCTCTGATTTGTGGAGTCTTGATAATGAAAGTAACTCAGAAGTCGTTTGGGCTATCCAAAATGCTAAGTCACAAGTTGATGAAGGATTAGACCGCTATGGACATCGTGGTCATTTATACTTTTTAATGGAGTATGATAAAAAACCAGCGATGACTCGTGATACTGAAAATGGTAGACCTTGGAAACGATTTAGACCAACAGAATTTTTAATGGATGTTATTTTTGCGGATAGACAAAATGATTCACGATATGATAAGACCTTTAAGCATGTTTGGTATGCTAATGTTGGGAATGAAGGTGGACCAAACGGTGTTCCTGTTAAAAAAGGCGATACTGCGCTTTATATTCCAGGCCCAGGATTAGATAAAAATGGCGTTGATATGGATGCTTATTGGACTGAAGCAAAACAGAAAACTGTAAACTATGAGGTTTATACTTCCAATGAGTGGGATAGAAGAACATTTCCTTCACTTAATAAGTGGATTGATAACACTCGACCTAATCGTCAGCATACTCAAGGGCAAAGAGATTATTTGTTGATGCGTTTGGCTGATGCCTATTTGATTAGAGCAGAGGCGCGTCTTGCTCAGGCTAACACTGCTGGCGCTGCAGATGACATTAATGTGATCAGAACTCGTGCTGCTTGGGATGCTAGTAAGGTAGCCGCAATGCAGATAACTGCTGCAGATGTTGATATTGATTTAATCCTAGACGAAAGAGCTCGTGAGCTTGTTGGCGAAGGCCACAGATGGTTTGACTTAAAAAGAACAGGTCAGCTTCTTTCCAGAGTAAGAGCCCATAATAGTGATGCGAAAGCAAATATTAAAGATCATCACATTGTTCGTCCAATTCCATTAAGTCAAATTGACAGAACAGATGGTGGATATGCACAAAACCCTGGATATGCTCAATAATTAAATTGAGAGTATTCTTAAAATAAAACCGCCTTCGGGCGGTTTTTTTATTAATAATATTGCCAATTAGTTTATTTTCATACTAAAATTATTTTCAAAATAAGAACTATTTACTACACTAATAAATTGCCTTTATTTCACTAAACTAGATACTTGACATTAAAATATCTTTTGCTTACTAAACTTGATTTATTAATTTAGAATTCAAAATCATTAAATTGAACCCAAAAAAAATTATTCTACTTATACTATCTTTATTTAACTTAAAATGTGAAGATAAGTTAGACTATAAATCCAAAAATCAACTTATAGAAAGAACTGAATTAAACAACACCAATCCTAAAATATACTTAGACGAAAATAAAGTCACGGTAAAATGTCCAGAGGCTAAAATCGGATCAAAAGGTATAATTAACGGAGAGGAGTACACGGTTATTAATGAAGAAAAACTAAGAGACATGATTTCTAATGGTGAAACCGTTCAATTTGTTTGTACTTCCAAAATAAATAATATGAGTTCCTTGATTCAGAATAAAGAAAAATTCAATCAAGATATATCTAGTTGGGATACCTCTAACGTAACCAATATGCGAAGAATGTTTTTCTATGCCTTGAATTTCAATAAGAGCATTGAACTATGGGATACCTCCAATGTGAAAGATATGCGTGGCATGTTCACCTATGCTTACTCATTTAATCAAGATATTGGTCGATGGGAAGTCTCAAATGTAAATTCGATGAGTAGCATGTTTGAGTACTCAGAATCGTTTAATCAAAATTTATCCAATTGGTGTGTTTCGAAAATTAAATTTGAGCCTGAACATTTCTCTGTAAGTTCAAGATTAGAAAAAAAAAATAACCCAGTTTGGGGAACTTGTCCGGATTAAATGAATCAATTCCTATATATAGTTTTTACGTTCTAAAAGTTATATTTAAAATTACACAATGAATTTTTAATTAAGAATGAAATTATTGAAATTTAAATTTTCCTTTTGGAAGTTCAACTTCAATAAATCCATCTGAAGTACTTTTTATATTAATATTTTTATCAAATTTTACTCCAGAAAAGGAACTTCCCTTGAGCTTTAGTGTGCTTCCTTCACTGATCACTATTCCCTTAGATCCCTTGACATAAATGGTTAACGGACTGTCTGACTCAAAACCGAAACCATTGTTTAAGAAACTTGTTCCTGATTTTACAAAAAAAGAAGAAACAACTTTGTCTTTCTCTCTTGCCCAACAATAGTGACCCATAAAAGAGGAATTATCAAATTCAACTAGCTTATTATTGGTGCTTATCAAGTAATCTGTAAATGTTCCTTGGCTGAATTTGACCCCCTCAAACTGATTGGAAGAAAATTTCTCAAAATTAGGTTTAGAAACCAAATGATTATGAGGGAATATAAGTGTAGCTATTGATTTTTCACCCTCACTATCTACAGAATATATCGAGGTAAGACGATTGTGATCAGGATATCCTGGATAACGGTCTTGAACTGCCGATGGTGATTTTTCAATTTTGACAGCATCAGGAGCTGATATGTAATAGAAAGTAACTTTTCCAGCCGCTGCAGACGGATAATGATCTATCGGTGCCGTGTACTCCCTGAGGTTTTCAGTTGTAATAATATTGTTTTGACTTGCTGGATGTAAGTGATTATTCAGGTTGTCACCGGGATCTGTTTTTACCTGATCTAGGACCACAAAATATCCATTGGTATCGGGAGTTGTTTGAATCAAAATCAAACTTCTAGAGTGGTCTTTAAATCGAATGGCATTACCATCTTCTCCCTTGGCATAGTCCAAACCATCTGCTGTAATCCCTTCCGCAATTCCTGCTCCGGTAAATCCATCGTGATTTTCTCCATTTATAGTCAAAGTATTGTTGAGTTTGGCTGCACGAGTTGGTGCTCCCAATCTTCCTCCATTAACCAACAATCGATTGCCTAATCCAGAAAGGGAAAGCCCATTGACTTCGTTGTGGGTATGCCACTCATTTTGAGACCTAATATTATATAGTACTGCGTGAAGTCCGCTTGCACTATCTTGTTTATCTCTGAAGAAAGCCCCCCCATTTTCATAAATTTGACTTGATGGTAAGAAAGGATCTGGAAGCTCTTTTTTTGGTACAATGTAGGTAAGTATATGACCATCAGCTGGAATACCGTCAAGATACCATGCTGCATAAGTTGCCGCCGCCTCATCGAAATTTACCACCCTTCGGTAAAGCAGAGAATTTCCTATGGTTTCAGTTGGGAGCATATCTCCAAAAATGGCCAGTTCTTTTGCAGGGTTGATACTAGATCCAAATTGCCAACGCATAAACTTTTGTAATCTTTCATTGTTGTAATACCTTTTATCTATTCCTGTAAACTCAAGAACATCCATATACCCTGATTTAGAAATCCTACTGTCACCACCGCCAACTCTTGACCAGGCATAGGTATTAGTTACTGGACTTACTCCATCGGGTGTAATTTGATTTATAAGCGCATTGAAGTAATTATCATCTTGTGAGACCCGATCTCCCTTGTATATATCCCATGTTCCATGGGTGCCATAACGTGCTGTTTTCCATGAGCCAGTTCTACTAACCCTAGAGATTCTCTCAGAAATGAGTTCTTCACATTTTTTAATGTCTTCCAGAGACAGTGCATCATATACTATATCTAAAGCAAGGATAGCACAGAAAAATGCACCCATAGTAGGAACTACTTTACTCCAGCTGGAAGATTCTTCAATATCAAGTGTTGAATATCGATTCAAAATTACATCTTTTACTTTTTGGGCATATTCCTCACTTTTTCCATCATCTAATATGTAAGCTAAGGCTGCAGCACCAACATATTTTTGTAAGCTTCCATAATTATTACTTCCTGGTGCTTGAGTCACCCTTGATATAGCATCTTCTTTCATCGATTTCCAAGGATCGGTATTTGATTTTTCTCGGAGCGAGGCAAATAGTTCTTTTGAGACGATCAAAAAAGGATGATGGGTTTCTTTTTCTCCATTAGCGGTGGAAATATTTCCAGAATTGTCGACTGTGTTTGTGTCTTTACCTGGATTATCATTAGAAGTACTTTCAGGGCTGCAGTTAAAATTAAACAACAAAAACAATAAGATTGGAATACATCTAAATGAAGGGAGGTAATTGATTTTTATATTTAACATAACAAACTATAAGTTTTTTGATATGATGAAATGAAATTTCTGATCTTTCGTTAGGTAATTTTTTTTTCCATGATTGACATGATGTGCTCATAAAACTCATCAGTAACCCTAAACCAATGACCGTTTTCTTCATGTAAGCTGTTGTCTCCTTTTCCGTTTTTTGAATGGAAATCCAATAAATGTTTTTTAAACCTTTTCAAGTCAGGAATATTATATACTCTACCATTGTCATCAACTATTGTAATCATTTATAGAAGTGTTTAATTCATATCTAAAACCAAACTACAAAAATGGGTAGAATTAATACTTAAAATAATTAAAAAAAATTCCATATCGAATAACCGATGAAAACAACTGCTAAACCAACCATACCCTGAAAAAATGTTCCTAGAGTATGAGTTTTGTATGCAGTTTTTACATCCATATCACTCATCTGAGAAACAATCCAAAAATAGGAATCATTTGCATGAGAAACTGTCATAGAGCCTACTCCAATAGCCATTATTGTCCAAACCTTTCCCATTTCACTCTCTAAACCTAACAATGGAAGTAGTGGAAAAATAACAGAAGATGCAGTAATAATTGCAACGGTAGAGGAACCTTGGGCTGTTTTGAGAAGTGCTGCAATTGCAAATGGGATCAAAATTCCAAGAGATTCAAGTGATGTTATTTCTATTGCATAAGATTGCAGGGGAATAGTTTCAATGATGGTTCCCAAAGCCCCTCCCATCCCTGTAATTATTAAAATAGGAGCTGCCTGTTCTATCCCCTTCGAAATCGATTCATGAATAAAGCTTCTCTTGTTAGAGTTTACTAATCTGAAGGCAAAAAGCATTCCCACCCCCAAAGCTATGGTTGGACTCGTTATAAGCCTAAGATAGGACATCCCCATAGCACTGCATGGTAGAAAGGTCAAAAGTCCCCCGATACACATCAAAAGAATGGGGATAAGAATTGGAAGAATGGCCATCATAAAAGGTGGTAGATTTTTTTGATGCATTCCAGGGTTGGTATACTGTATATCTTTTTTGTGTTTTATTTTATGGCTTTTTTTGATAAAGTAATTGCCATAAGCACCACCTACAAGAATAAGAATAAAGGCAATTATACCCCCAACAGCGATTAACAGAATTAAATTTTCAAGATTTAAATTTGCAGCTGCAGCTAAAGGTCCAGGAGTAGGGGGAATCAGTACGTGAGGTGCAAAAAGCCCTGTAGACAAGGCAACTGTAAGTCCTGCTAAGGGAGTATTCGTTTGTTGGGAAAGGGTCTTATTGAGTTGAGATAAGATAACAAAGGCTGCATCACAAAAAACAGGAATTGAAACCAAGTAGCCAATAAAACTCACCGAGTAGGGCAGGGGAAGCCGATTGAGATGTTTAAGCACCCATTTAGCGATTGAGAGAGTTGCATGGGAGCGTTCAAGGACAACCCCAATAATAGTTCCGAATAATATCAATAGCCCAATATTCTTTACTATTTTACCGAAGCCTTCTTTAATAAACTCTAAAGCCTCTAAAGGAGGAATATTCAACAAGAATGCTAAAAATAAAGCAGCAGTAAATAGAACTAGAAAGGGATGCCATTTTGTATAAGAGGTTCCCAATATGATCCATAAAATGGCTAAAAATATACTTGTTAAAGAAAATATCATAACCTCTTGTTTTTCAATTTAAACGCTTCAAGAACTTCCAAAAGCTTTACTTCAAGAAGATGGGGTGCTTTTTTGAGAGCTTCCCCCAAGGACATATTCTCGGGTTGGGAGTTATAAATCTTAACATGTGACATGTTGGGGAGCCTACTCATGTGGGTTTGACCAGCAATAATTAGGGTAGGGATTTTTTGTTTTTGGGTCAGTTTAGCTATTTTAAAGGGTAGCTTTCCAAATAGGCTCTGACTGTCAAAAGATCCCTCGCCAGTCAATACCAAATCCATTTCACCAATTTGTTGAGTTAACCCCGTAAGTTTAGCTAACAAATCAAATCCGTATACTAGCCTGGCTCCCAAAAGTCCATATAGACCGGAACTCACCCCTCCAGCAGCACCACCTCCTTTTATTGACCTGATCTCGACTCCATATTGACCCTCCACCACATCAGCGAATTGGTTGCCTGCGAATTCAAGCTGATCAATCATCTCTTTAGAGGCACCTTTTTGGGGGGCATAAATTTGCGCTGCTCCTTGTTTTCCTAGCAATGGATTTTCAACATCACAGGCAATAATCCATTCTGTTTGGGAGACTCTTGCGTCCATTTTTGACAAATCAATGTGATTTAGTTTAGATATGGCAGCGCCTCCCTGAGGTAACCTTTTATTATTTTTATCTAATAAAAAGCCGTTTAAAGCACTGATAATTCCACTTCCAAAATCATGAGTAGCACTTCCTCCAATACCTAAGTAAATTTTGTTGCATCCTTGATCTAATGCATTAAGAATCATTTTACCAGTTCCCCAAGTCGAAGTGATTAGCGGATTTAATTCTGATTGTTTTAGGCAACCAAGACCTGCTGTTTGTGACAACTCTATCCAAGCACTCTTTTGGTCACTGAATAAAAAATAAGTAGTGTTTATTGGACGAAACAATGCGTCCACTGCAATGCATTTTTTGATTATTCCCGCTGAATGATTTTCCAATACCTTTAATGCTCCCTCACCACCATCGGAAAATGGCATTACTTTACATAAGCTTTCCGTAAAAACTTTTTTTACCGAGTTTTTCATTATCAACGCTACCTCTTCTGCAGTCATGCTTCCTTTAAATGAATCAGGTATTAGCAGAATTTTCATTTTATATTATTTTGATATTTTAGGTGATATTACATTTTAATATTAAAAAAAATCAATATATAATTGAAATAATTCCTATATTGTGTACCGTGTACGTACACGCAATATTTTGTGTGCGCGCACATATATTCTTCAATTAAAATTACACTCATTTGAGAGTTTGAATTTTAGCTGATGAATCAGAACAAACAATTATTAAAAACTAATCTAACTAAAAATTAATTTATGATTCACTTAAAAAGTTTATCAAGCCAAAATCAATTTTTGAAGTTCTTTAAGCGAAGCTTACTTCTGGTTTTGGTTTTTGTAGGGTCTCAAGTAATGGGGCAACAAACTGTGAATGGCTCGGTATCAGATCCTGATGGGCCACTTCCAGGAGCAACTGTCATTGTTCAAGGAACGGACAATGGAGTAACAACCGATTTTGATGGAAATTTTTCCATTCAAGCTAGTGAAGGTGACGTTTTGGAACTTTCGTATGTAGGATTCGAATCACAATTTATTACAGTGTCATCAAATCAAGATGCAATTTCTGTTGTTCTTGAAACTGACAATGAACTTGAAGAAGTTGTGGTGACGGGGTATGGAACCCAGAAAAAAGTTAATCTTACTGGTGCAGTTGCTGCTGTGTCAGGAGAGGTACTTGAAGACAGACCAATTGTTAATGTTGGTGAGGGATTACAAGGTGTAATACCCAACTTAAACATTGACATTAGAAATGGTGACCCAACTACTGCTCCAGAATTCAATATCAGGGGGTTTGAGTCAATTAATGGAGGTACACCTTTAATATTGGTTGATAATGTACCCATGGATATTGGAAGCCTTAATCCAAATGATATAGAAAGCATAAGTGTTTTGAAAGATGCCTCTTCTGCTGCAATATATGGTGCAAGAGCAGCATTTGGTGTAATTCTTATTACAACTAAAAAAGGTAAAACAGGGAAGGCTACGGTTAATTTCAGTACAGAATTTGCTTGGGGTAAGCCTATTATGCGAATGGATCCTATTGATGACCCATATGAATATGCAAAGGCAAGAAATATAGCCAATATTAGAACAAACGGGGCGCCATCTTATGATGATGACTACATGGCTGCAGCTCTAAACTACAGTCAAAATCCAACACCAGAAAATGCATGGTATAGGGATGGAACAGTACTTAGATATGTGGGGTATAATGACTTCATGGATATGTATCTTAAAGATTGGACACCTCAACAAAGACATAACTTAAGCGTATCTGGAGCAACTGAAAAATCGAATTATTACGTTTCTTTAGGTTTTTTAAATAAAAAAGGATGGTTAAACGATGATGATCATAATATAAACTACGATCGTTACAATGTTCTTGCTAAAGTTAGTTATCAAATTACCGACTGGCTTGAAATGGATACTAAAGCTTTAATTACTGTAGAAGAAAATGATGAACCCCACTTTTATAATTGGGATGTAAATATCAATTCATTTATCAGAATGGGAGGAAGAGCAACTCATTTTCCAGATTTACCGTATTATTTGACTCCAGGAGACCGTTCTACATATGAAACGTATATTGGTCAACCCTTTAGTCAGGTAAACCCTATTCCATATTATGAGCAGGGTGGTAGAGATTTAATGCATCAAATGGATGTGTTACTTACCCAAGGTATTACAATTAAACCAATGGAGAATTTAAAAGTTCGAGCAGAATTCTCTCCGAATTACACTTATACAAAAACTGAGGATCAAAGAACCAGAATCAGTGCAATTAATGGAGGTAGTAGTGTTGATTTATCAAATATTCAGTACGTAAATGGATTTTCTGCCACAGATTATCTAGAAAACAGATATGATAAACAATTTTATTATGTATTTAATGCTTATGCTGATTACACTTTTGAACCTGAAAACTCACCTCACTATTTAAATGCGATTGTTGGATTTAACCAAGAATTAGGTGAGAGACATTATTTAAGAGGTAAAGCTTATAGTTTGATTACTCCCGCCATTACAAACATTAATGCAACGGTTGGAGCTCAAGAGGCATATAGCGGGGCATCTCATGTTTCTTTAAGAGGTGTTTTTTACAGACTTAATTACATTTTCAATGATAAATATATAGTTGAATTGAACGGTCGATATGATGCTAGTTCAAGGTTCCCTAAGGACGATAGATTTGATTTCTTCCCCTCTTTTTCTGCAGGTTGGAGGATGTCTGAAGAGGCATTTATGGCTGATTTAACTTGGTTAGATGCATTAAAAATTAGAGCTTCATATGGTGAGTTAGGTAATCAACTACTTGGTAGTGATTATTATCCTTATATACCTACTATGGGTTCAGGAACTTCTAACTATTTAATTGGATCTGGTTCTAGAGCACCTTATGTTTCTCCTGCTGGTCTTGTAAGTTCAGATTTGACGTGGGAAACGGTCGCCTCAACTAACTTCGGTCTTGATTTTACAGTATTAGATAGTAGGCTAGATGTTAGTCTTGATATTTTCTCAAGGGAAACAAAAGACATGTTAATGATGGTTGATCAACCAGATATTTTGGGGACTTCAGCACCTAAAACAAATGCCGCTGATTTAAAAACAACAGGTTGGGAATTAGCTGCAACTTGGAAGAATCAAGTTGATCAAGATTGGTATTATGGAGTAACACTTGCATTATCTGATAGCCAGGCTGAGATAACTAAATATGATAATCCAACAGGTTCATTAAACGAATACTATGTTGGTCAACAAATTGGAGAGATCTGGGGTTATAGAACCGGTGGATTATTTCAAACCGACGCCGCAGCTGCACAAAACGATTTATCAAACCTTGGAAATAACTGGGGTGCTGGTGATCTTAACTACCTTGACTTAACAGGTGACGGGATTGTAGATCCAGGAAATCAAACTTTGGACAATCCCGGTGATAGAAGAATAATCGGAAATGAGAGTATGCGTTATAGGTTTGGTTTAAACCTTGACTTGAGATACAAGAATTGGACTTTGAATACATTCTTCCAAGGAATTCTGAAGGGTGATTACTTCCCTCCAACTGGAAACTGGAGAGCTTTCTGGCCATGGAATGCCGGGAATGCTGAGTGGTATTATATCACTGACTCTTGGACTCCCGAAAACCCCGATGCTTATTTCCCAGCACCACACATTGGATATAATGACAAGAAAAACTATGAAGTTAACGATCGATATCTTCAAGATGCAACCTATATAAGGTTAAAGCAATTGACATTAAACTATAGAGTGCCCTCAGAAATTGTTGATATGATTGGAGTAAATTCTCTTAATTTATATTATTCTGGTCAAAACTTGTGGGAAGCTACTAATATGAGAGCTCCTTTGGATCCAGAAGTAAGACCCACCCTTACTCAAGAGTACTATAAGAATAGGACACACGCATTTGGATTAAAAATCGGCTTATAATTTTAAAATGTTTAAAGAAATGAAAAATTTAACAAGAAATATATTTAAAATATTCGCAGTTCTATTCATCGTTTATGGATGTGAACTGAACGACGACTTTCTTGAAAGACAACCACTTGACAAAATTAGTGATGCTTCTTTCTGGAATACAGAGAATGATTTAATGGTATACAACCATACATTTTATGATCTCACCAAAAATGATAATACTTATCCATTTTTGATGGGCCATGATGATGGTTTTGATAGCCATAGGATTTCATACACTCACCTTGATGGTATGTCTGATAATACAGCACCAAGACATGGTAGACACAGTACATATCAGAGAATAAGATCTGGAGTTTATAATCCTCCTTCAAGTAAAAATTCAAATGCACCTGGAGGATGGTATGGATATAAAGGTTTTGAATTAGTTAGAGCCATTAATATTGGATTAGCCAATTATGATAAAGCTGATGTATCTGATGATGTAAAAAATCATTATAAAGCAGAAGCAAGACTGTTCAGAGCTATGTTCTATGCTAATAAAATCAAGAATTTTGGAACAGTTCAGTGGGTTGAAAATGAGGTTACCTTAGAAAATGAGGATATTCTTTATGGAGCAAGAGACTCTAGAGATTTAGTTATGGGCAAGGTATTAGAAGACTTGAACTTTGCAGCCACTAATTTAAGGGATAATGGTCATCAAAATAAGTTATCCAGATCTGCTGCACTTTTAATGAAGTCAAGAATTTGTTTATCGGAAGGTACATGGAGAAAATACCATGGCCTGGGTAATGAAACTACCTATCTTCAGGCTGCTGCAGATGCAGCAAAGGCACTTATTGATAGCGGTAAGCATAGCCTCCATAAGGGAGCTGCTGGTAGAACGTATAATGAGCTCCACAGCCAAGAAGCCTTGGATGGGAATTCTGAAGTAATTTTCTTCCAAAGATATGAGAGGGGAACAAGAACAAATCACGTTCAGTCTTATAACAGAGGATATAATGGTGGTGCTACTAAAAACATGGTAGAGGATTACCTTTGTTCAGATGGTCTTCCAATATCGCTTTCACCCCTATACAAAGGTGATGTTAATTATGGTGATATTTTTGCTGACAGAGATCCAAGGCTAAGGCAAACCATATTGCATCCTGACGATCAACCTATTTACCGATATGGAAATCACGATTATGGTGCTAATACTTATCCAAGAATTCAAGGAATGTCTGGAGGTTTAAAAACCTATACAGGTTATCATATTATTAAAATATATAATGTTTCTTCTGCCCATGCGTCATATAATTCATCAATTACACCGGGAATTAGCATGAGATATGCTGAAGCACTTTTAAATTA
This sequence comes from Flavobacteriaceae bacterium UBA3159, assembly GCA_002364535.1. GTDB lineage: Bacteria > Bacteroidota > Bacteroidia > Flavobacteriales > Flavobacteriaceae > UBA8316. Next base: position 14,688 of record DEYL01000056.1, read on the forward strand.
CGCTGAGGCTAAAGCTGAATTAGGGGGAGGATCAATTTCTCAAGATGATTTAGATATGTCTATTAACAAACTTAGGGCCAGAGACGGAATGGTTAATTTAGTTAATAATCCTCCTATGGATCCACGTTACTCTGCAGATGGAATTTCAGCAGTATTGGTTGAAATCAGAAGAGAGAGAAGAGTAGAGTTGTTTTTTGAAGGTTTCAGATATGATGACTTAAGGAGATGGAAACAAGGTAAGAAACTTGAAAATAAAGATTATGGAATGCGTTGGGATGCTGCAACAAAAGCAATTGTTGATCCAGATGGTAAAACTACCGTTAAAACTGGAACAGTAGACGGCGTTGAATATCTTGAAGTTTATAAGGGAACAGATTTTGAGAATCCAACTTTTGATGAAAGTAAGCACTACCACTGGCCCTTGCCGCTTGATGTACTTTCACAAAATCCAAAGTTAGGTCAGAACCCAGGCTGGTAATTTTTTTACCATATTGATTTTAAAAAAGCCATCTTTTTAGATGGCTTTTTTTTATAATTCACTTTATTTAAGCACTTTATGACTTTTTTATTTTGAAAAATTTAGCTAATTTAATAGCTCAAAGGAGTTAGGATTCAGAATAATTAAGACAAGATTCTTTTAAGCTTTTCACAAAAAAAACACTTATCTATTTAAAATTAAATATTATGAGAAATTTTAAAATATTAATGTGCATTATAATAGTCTTGATTCAGGGTTCTTGTAATCAAGAACCGGTAAAAACTATAAATAATTCGAAAGATTTGATAAACCCTTTTACGCCAGATTACCTTATAAAAAATATAAGAAAGGATATGCCTAGATTGGTTTTGAACAAGGAGATTGATAAAGTCTTAAGAGACAAGCTTAAATCTGATCTCGTTGTTCAAAACATTTATCAGACAATTAAAATGAATTCAGATGAGATAATGCAAAAGCCTTTTTTAGAGCGGATAAAAATTGGTAGGAGACTGCTATCTGTTTCAAGGGAAATGCTCTATAGAATAAACATGTTAGGGATGGTTTACTATATTGAAAAGGACTCTAAAATACTAGATAGAATCAATGGAGAAGTGAAGGCTGTTTGTAGTTTTAAGGATTGGAATCCCTCTCATTATCTAGATGTTGGAGAAATGTCAATGGCCGTCGCTTTTGCCTTGGATTGGACAGCTGGTGCTTTACCTAAAGAGACCATTGAATTGGCATTAAATAGTCTTATTGAAAAAGGAATCAAACCAAGTTATGATAGTAAAAGTAGATCAAACACTTGGTGGATCAATGGCAATAATAATTGGAATCAGGTTTGTAATGGGGGAATGATTGCTGCTTCGATAGCCATTGCAGAGCGTGATCCTGAATTGGCAGCTACCACGATCAAAAGGTCTATAAATGGTTTGCCTCATGCTTTAGATGAATATGGTCCAGATGGAGTATATCCAGAGGGTTCTACCTATTGGGGCTATGGTACTGTATTTTCTGTTGTTACCAACGCCATGCTGGAAAGTGCTTTTGGTACAGATTTTGGTCTGGGAAACTATCCATCATTTAAAGAAAGTGCCATTTTTAGAGTTTTAATGAATACACCTTCTGGTTGGTATTATAACTTTGCGGACTGTGGAGATAAAAGGAGTGAAAATGGTGATATTACATTAGCTTGGTTTGCTTCTAAATCTGGAGATGAACTTTTTTTTGAAAGAAATAGACTACTTAGATCTCCTTCCAAAATAGGAAAATTAAGGCGTTTAGATGGTGCTGGTCTAGTATGGCTTGCCCAATATGAAAAAATAAAGCAATCTGAATTACCCAAAGCTTGGAAAGGTGAAGGTTCTAATCCTGTTGCAGTCTTTACTGGAGGCTCCTCTGACCCTTACAGCTATTATTTTGGAGGAAAAGGAGGAAGTGGAATGGTTAATCATGGTAACATGGATGGTGGATCTTTTATTTTTGAAATCAATGGTGTCCGTTGGGTCTCAGACCCAGGTAATCAAAATTACAATGCTCTTGAAAAAGAAGGGTTTGATCTTTGGAACAGATCTCAAGATAGCCAGCGGTGGACACTTTTAAATAAAGGAAACTTTGGCCACAGCACCCTTACGGTTAACAACCAGTTGCACGTAGTAGATGGAAAAGCAACCATCATCGATTTTAAAGAAGGGGATACACCTCAGGTCACTTTTGACCTCTCTCCCACTTTTGAAGGCCAATTAAAAAGTGTTCAAAGGACTTTTACCAAGGACAGCGAGGTATCACTAATCATTGAGGATAGAATTGAAACTTCTGAAGATACGGAGATCATAACATGGCAACTGATGACAACAATGTCTGTTGAAGTTACACCGCAGGGTGCAACCATTAGTAAGCCTGAGTACTCATCGATTTCACCCGTTAAAAAATTATTTATTGAAAATTTAAGTCATCCCGAAATTCAGATGAATATTGTATCATTGGATCCCCCTCCTTTGGCTCTAGACAGGCGAATTGAAAACTTAAAAAGGATTGAATTAAAAATTCCTGTATCACAAGTTATCGGCGGAAAATTAGACATTAATATTAGACTTAAAGGTCAAAAAAATTGGCGTGAGGGATATTGATTAAGGATATGATTTCAAATATATATTCAAAGATGAATTACACATATAAACCAGTTATTTATTTATTTTTTATGACTCTGCTTATCCTTATGGGAGTAGAGAGTTCTGCGCAGTTGACCAAATCGGATATAGACAAAGCCATTAAAATTTCCGACCTTGAACATCCCTATCTTTATTTTAATAATGCAGAGAAAAAGCAACTCATACATAGAATTAAAACAGATCGAGAAAGTCAAGATATTTTTAGGAGACTTAAAGCCGAGTCAAAAGTTTGGATGGCTATGCCTGTTAATAAAAAAATCCCTATTCAAGGAAAAAATACGCGTGCAGATTGGTCTGAAGAAGATCGAAGTAGTAAATATTCAGATTATTACAATAACAATCGTAACAATGCTTTTTATCTTTCATTTCTATATCAAATAACAGGAGATGAGGCATATGCACAAAAGGCTTTTGAGTTTGCCGATGCCTTTTGTGATTTAACTACATGGACAAGAAGAGCCCATGAATTTCCAATAATTTATTCTCGCATTATGCCATGGAATGTTCCGGATGATCAAGTTAATTTTAACTTTGACCATTGGAACGGTGATTCGGGTAGAATTATGTCCGCAGTATATGATTGGTTATACCCAGCATTGAACCAAGCTCAAAGAGATCGTATTCGTGGTGCTCTTTTGGAGAAAGTAATAACAAGTGTAAGAGGTGATTATGAATTTCACTGGTGGGCAACCGCATATCGATGTAACTGGTGTGGTGTTTGTAATTCGGGCGTTGGCCTTGCAGGCTTGGCCCTATTGAAAGAACATCCGCAACTCACCGATGTTGTCGCAGAATCCTATAACAGAATCAACAGCATGTTCAACGAATTGGGTCTTGATGGTGGCTGGCAGGAAGGTGGTTCTTATTGGAATTATGGGGTTCATACCTCCTCGTTTTTTGCAGATGCGTTAAAGCGTATGACTAATAAAAAATTCAACCTTTTTGAAAATAAACGACTCAAAAACAACCCTGTAACTTTTCCTTTGTATATCTCCCTCCCCGGCTACAAATCACTCAATTTTGAGGATTCCGGTGGAAATGGATTGGTGGGAAGCCCACATTTGATCAATAAACTAGCCACAGAAACGAAAAACCCTCAGGCGGCCTGGTATCGTAATTTTCTCAACAAGGATGCAAGTCATGTTTTCGATATAATATGGCCCCGACCTAAATTTGCTGCTCTACCGCCCACCCAGCCTTCTATTCATTTCAAAACCATCGATTGGTGGGTAATGCGGAGTGATTTTTCTAGTACTGACAAAGTTGTAGTTGCCGGTAAAGCTGGAAAAAATGATGACCCTCATCATGGTCATCTCGACATTGGTCATTTTGTGGTTTACTGGAATAAGGAATATTACATCAGAGATTTGGGGAAAAGTGGATATGACGAAAAATATTTTGATCAAGTCCGGTTTGATTATCCCGAGGCTTCCAGTGTAGGTCATAATACAATATTGGTTAACGGTGAAAAGCAGATTTCTGGTAAATACTACAAAAAGCCCTATGACTATGATGTAGGGGGAGATGTGGTTGATTTCAGAACCAGTACTGACAGAGACTATGTATTGATGGATCCCACCAATGCCTACCCCAAAAAAGAACTAAAAAAATGGAGAAGAAACATTCTGCTTGAAAAGCCAGAAATAACCCTTGTTTTGGATGAAATACATGCTAATAAAGATGCAAAAATTCAAGTGCGTTTTCATCCAGGAGTGGATTTAAACATTCTCGAGGATTATGTATTACTTAAAGGAAAAGTCGGAACCATGGCCTTAATTCCATTTACCGAACAAGACTTTACAATCATCCAAGGCCGGCACCCCTCCCAAATGGTAAATGCAACTCAAGCTTTCAGTTGGATTCCTTATTTTGATGTAACCCTCAAGACAACTGGAAATAAAACGATAATTGCGTATTTGATTTTGCCCGTTGACAACGAAAATCAAGTTGGAGGTATTATGGCTTCTAAAAAAATAGAATCCAATAGTGACGGTAGTTTAAGCATCAGCTTTAGCTATAAAAATCAACTATTTAAGTATTATTTTAGAAACAACAAATCAGGTTTAATTCTTAACTAAAATCTAAAAATCAATGAAATATTTAACTTTAAATGCAGGCTTTATAGAAAATAAAAGTTCATTGTTTTTCATGATTTTTCTTTATGTTTTTTTTACTAATTGTAATGATGGAGTCAAAGAAGAAACCATCATCGATGAGTCTCATCTTAATGAGACCGTAGTACAAATCACAGAGATAGATTCGGTGTGGGCTGGACATAGGGTTAACTTTTGTCTATATACCGACAGTAATAGACAATACATTGCCTACTATAATGCCAATAGAAACATGATAGTGGGTCAAAGAAATATTAATGAAACTAATTTTTCCTTGCACCAAATGCCTGCGCCACCAAGAGATAAAAATGCCAAAGAAAAGTCAAAACGTTTTTCAGCAACCGAAGTTGGATGGGATTCGCATAACTCCATTACCATGGCAATAGATGATAAGGGTTTTATTCACCTCTCCGGGAATATGCATGTCGATTCTCTCACCTATTTTAGGACTCAAAAACCAAATGACATTTCGACATTGAATCAATCTTTCCCCATGGTGGGTCCAAATGAATTAAGAGCTACTTATCCAAAGTTTATGATGACAAAAGACGATCAATTGATTTTTCATTACAGAGATGGTGGCAGTGGAAATGGAAATGAAATCTATAACATCTATGACACTGAATCCCAAACTTGGTCTAGGATGCTAGATGTTCCCCTAACCGATGGTCAAGGTCTGATGAATGCCTATCAGTCCCAACCTGAATTAAGAGAGGACGGATGGTATCACGTATACTGGCTATGGAGAGATACACCAGATTGTTCAACTAATCACGATCTGTCATATATGAAGAGTCCCGATTTAAAGAAATGGTATGATGCTTTTGACCAACCAATCAAACTTCCAGCTACAATAGACAAAAAATCCCTTATTGTTGCGCCTATCCCTCCAAAAGGTGGGATTATCAATCTTGCGGCAAAACTTTGTTTTGATCAAGATAAAAAACCTCTTTTTGTTTATCACAAATACGATGAGAGTGGTAACCTTCAACTATACATTGCTCAGGTAAAGGGTAAAAAATGGGAGTCACATATAATCACAGATTGGGATTACAGGTGGGAATTCTCTGGTAATGGAAGTATTAAAAATGAATTCACTATAAAAAATTTTAACCGAAGATCAGACAACCGATATGAGATTGGGTTTTGGCATATTAAATATGGAGATGGAACTATACTTCTTAACAAGAAACTAAAACCAATAGGAAAAGTTCTTAAATCAGAAAAAATTTTTTCAAGAAGATTTAATGATAATTCTGTCAATCTAGAGGGAGATTTTCCTGGTTTACAAGTAATTGGTACCAACGATATCGGAAAAAATATTGAGTCTGGATATAGATACGCACTAAAATGGGAAACACTAGGTACTAACCGAGATAAGCCTCGTGAAAAGCCATGGCCATCACCTAGTAATTTATATTTATATAAAATAAAAACTAAAAACTAAATTCTAAAATCATGAAATTCCTAAGAAATTTAACATTACTAACTATTTTTTTAATTGGACTATCACTCAATGGTCAAAAAATTGAACCCTCTGAGGTAAAAAAAATAATGCAAAAAGTGGCTGACTGGCAAATTAAAAATCATAACGATTTAAAGTACAGGGCTCAAAATAAGAGATTATCTAGAGGTAAACATCATATGTTGGATTGGACAAATGGTGCACTATATGTGGGAATGTCTAAATGGGCTAAAATGGCAGACACTGACAAATATTATGAGTGGCTTAAAGGTATTGGTCAAGCCCATGAATGGAAACTTCATATGAGAAATGGTTATTTTGCAAGAGTTTTCCATGCAGATGATCATACTGTTGGTCAAACCTATTTTCATCTTTTTAGAAAATATAAAGATGATAAAATGATTAAACCAACAATTAATCAATTTGATTTTATTCTTTACCATCCTTCAAAAACAAAAATGGATTGGAAATCTCCTTTTCATCAGGATAGATGGAACTGGTGTGACGCATTGTTCATGTCACCCCCTGTTTGGGTGATGGTATCAAACCTGACCAGAGACAGAAAATACATTGATTTCATGGTCAAAGAGTGGAAAGCGACTACAAACCATTTATTCGATAAAAAGGAAAATTTATATTACAGAGATGGCTCTTACTTTGATAAACTTGATAATGATACAAAAATCTTCTGGGGTAGAGGAAATGGATGGGTATTTGCAGGTTTATCTAATGTAATGGATGAGCTAGGTCCTAGCGATAAAGACTACCCTTACTTCCTTAAGCTTTATAAAAAAATGGCTAAAAAATTATTGGAGATCCAAACTCCAGAAGGTCATTGGGCAATGAGTCTATTGGGCCAAGAATTTTACCCTACTCCTGAAACCAGTGGTTCTTCATTTTTTATCTTTGGTCTTGCTTGGGGAATTAATAATGGAATTTTAGATAGAGGAATCTACGGGCCAGCTGTTCAAAAAGGTTGGAATGCTATGGTTAGTCATGTGAATAGTGATGGTATGTTGGGTTATGTTCAAGCGATTGGAGCTGAACCTGGTGAGGCTTACCCAGATAAGACCGAAGTATATGGTGTAGGTGCCTTTTTGAGTGCGGGTTCTGAAATTTATAAGTTGTACGGAGGAAATTAAATCAATTTTTCACACAAAAATGAGTACTCAGATGTTAAAAAAAATATTAATTGGAACAATTGGATTTTTTTATTTATCATGTCAATTCCCGCCAGATATTCAGGGTCCCTATTTCGCCAATGGGATAAAAAATGGTTGGGCCGACCAAAACTCAATTGTACTATGGACGAGATTGACACAAAATAAATCTGCTAATTTCAAGGGACATCCTTTTATTGAAATATCAAGTGAGAAAATGAAATCCTTGTCCAAAAACCTTGATGTTGAGGGCATTTATAATACTCAGATTCCTGAGGGCTTAAAACTAAAAGACATGGAGGGTTATTGTCCGGGAGCTTATGGAGAGGTGCAACTCCATTACTTTGTTAAAGGGCAACCGGAAGCAGCCATTGTTACCGATTGGACAGCGGTAAATCCCGATAAAGATTTTACCCATCAATGGAAACTGAATGATCTGAAAGCTGGAGAGAGGTATCGTGTGAAAATCTATGCCCGACCCCAGAGAGGGCAAAAGATTTCCGATAGTACTTTCGGACAATTTCTTTTACCGGTATATGAAAAAACCGCTAGAGACATCAAATTTTGTGTCGTTTCATGTCATGATTACAACCGTCGTGACGATACGGTAAACGGGCACAAGATATACCCCAGTATGTCGCAATTACAACCCGATTTTTACGTGCATACCGGAGATATAGAGTATATGGACAAACCTTTTCCATACGCCATGACAGAGGAGTTGATGCGTTTTAAGTGGAATCGTTTATTTGCCCTCCCTTTTCAGCGTTCATTTTATAACAATCACACCTCATATTTTATGAAGGATGATCACGATGTGGGCTATAATGATAGTTACCCCGGAAAGGATTATGGAACAGTTACTTTTGAGCGGGGGTTGGAGATATTCGATGAGGAGCAGTTTCCCACTTACTCCAAAAGGTACAAAACCATCCGTTGGGGAAAAGATCTTCAGATTTGGATTGTTGAGGGGAGAAATTATAGGAATCAAAACTATTTGGAGGATGGTCCTAATAAAACCATATGGGGGAGAGAACAAAAGCAGTGGTTTTTTGATACCGTTACTGATTCAGATGCAACCTTTAAAGTCTTGATTACATCTTCTCCTATATTGGGCCCTGACCGAAAAAATAAAAATGATAATCTAAGTAATGCTGAGTACTCTTTCGAACAAGCCGAGATTCTCAATTTTATAAAAAAACAGAAAAAACTTTTTATTGTCAATGGTGATCGACACTGGCAGTATGTTACTCATTTAAAAAACACCAATCTTTGGGAATTTGGATGTGGAGCCGGTGCCGATGTTCATGCTGGAGGATGGAAGCAAGAGGATTTTAGACCTGAGCATCAATTTCTAAGAGTTAATGGTGGTTTTCTTTCGGTTTCGGTGAGCAGCGGGAGGGAACCCAACATTAAATTCATACACCACGATGTAGAAGGTCAACCAGTGAACGAGGTTGTCTTCTAATTTTCTTCGTAATAATTTCGCTCTTCTGAGTGACTGTATTTGTAATTTTCTTTGGTAATGATCTCTAAAGGTGTGGTGATTTCGTTGGGAGGCATCTCCCTGTGAACCAAGTAACTGGCTATGGTTGTAATAGATTTATACCCCTGATTGAATGATTTCTGAGAAATCAAAAAAGCAACAATACCTTTTTTTAGAGCGTCTTCATTTTGGGGTGTAGTATCAAAACCAATGACTTTTAGTCCTGATAAATGATCCTTTTCAATAGCACTACAGATGTTGGAGACTCTACTGGAGGGAACCATAATCACCCTCACACTTGGGTGCTCAGTTAAAAAAGAATTAATTTTTTCACTGAGTTTTTCAAATCCATCTGATAGATCAAATTTTAATTGATGGATCAGAGCATCGGGAATGTTTTGCTGGAAATAACTATTGAATCCTTTTACACGTTCATTGTTGGCTCCGTAATCGTGTATGTTTTTACGGGTCAGAACAATCAAAAACTCATCCCCATTTTTGGAACACAAATGAGAGAGTTTTCCCGATAAAACACCTGCGTCAAATGATTTTTGACCAATATAACATAGATTCTTATAACCCTTTAAATCGGCATTTAGAAAAAGATAAGGTATTTTTTTTTCATCTAGTATATGAATGATTTTCGAGGTCTCTTTGAAAAAAAAAGGCACCATGACCACAGCATTCGGTTCTGTTTTGATTAGTTTTTGGAAGGCTTTTAAGTAGCTTTTCGGATCAAATTGGTCAAATACAAACACTTTATTTTCAATCCCATAGGCACTGACCTCTTGGCTTGCTTTCTGAATCCCTGAATAGGGAGACTTCCAAAAGAGATTCTCCTCGTCATATTGAGGGATCAAAGTCGCCAGATTGTAATATTTTTTCATTGCCAATGAGCTGGCGATCAAATTGACTTTAAACTTCTTCTGTTTTAAAATCTTTTTGATTTTAGTTTCCGTCTCTGGAGATACTCCACCGCGATTATGCAAAACCCTGTCAACAGTCCCCGCTGATACATTGGCTTCCTTTGCAATATCCTTTATAGTTATCAATGAATGTTAGTTTGCATTAAATATACCATCTAATTAATAAATTTTTATTCATTTTTTATTAATTTAAATAAAAAATAATAATCATATCAGGGGGGTAAAATTTACAAACAGTTTCTCTATATTTGTGTAAGTAGTGTACGCACACGAAAATTAATTTTATGCCTAATTCATTCAGATGGATTCTTGTAGCAGCTTTATCGGGTTTTCTTTTTGGGTTTGATACGGTTGTTATTTCTGGAGCCAACTTGCCCATTAAGGAATTGTGGTCAACCAGTCCTTTTTTTCATGGTTTTTTTATCATGTCGATGGCCCTTTGGGGAACTGTTTTGGGCGCCTTGTTCGGGGCATACCCCACAAATAAATTAGGTCGTAAAAAAACCCTCAGTTGGGTTGGTTTTTTCTTTCTAATTTCTGCTTTAGGTTCTGCTTTGGCTATGGATCCCTACACTTTTTCATTTTTTAGATTCATCGGTGGGTTAGCAGTAGGGGTTTCCTCTATTGCAGCACCTATATATATATCTGAAATTTCTACTTCTAAAAACCGCGGCTCTCTTGGAGCTTTGTTCCAATTAAGTTTGGTTTTTGGAATGTTAATCGCTTATTTCTCTAATTATCTGTTCACTGGTTTTCAAGGAGTCTCTGATTGGAGATGGATGTTGGGGATCGAGGCACTTCCTGCCCTAATGTATCTGATTTTAACATTTTTCATACCTGACACTCCAAGATGGCAAATTCTTTTTCAAAATAATGACGATTCTGCATTAAAAACATTAAAGCAAATATATGATGACGACCAACAAGCCGAAAGTATTCTCAATCAAATTAAATCAGCAGATATCAATTCTGTAAGTAATGAAAAATTAATTACTAAAATCAATAATAAGATATTAGTTCTCGCTTTTTTAATTTCATTTTTTAATCAACTTTCTGGGATTAATTTTATACTATATTACGCACCTGAAATTTTAGAAATGGCTGGTTTTGGTAAAAGTGCATCCCTATTTAATTCGGTATTGATAGGAGTTATAATGATCATTTTTACTTTTCTCGGTTTACTTCTTATAGACAGGTTAGGAAGAAGACAACTCTTGATTTTGGGTTCATTGGGGTACATTATAAGTTTAACTGGAGTTTCTATGTCTTTTTATTTTCAGTCTAGCCCCGAATGGATTGCAGTTTATATATTTGCTTTTATTGCTTCTCATGCGGTAGGACAAGGAGCAGTTATTTGGGTTTTTATTTCTGAAATATTTCCAAATAGAATTAGAGCTAAGGGGCAATCCTTTGGTGCTGGAGTTCACTGGGTATTTGCTGCGTTGATTACCTTGGTGGGCCCTTCAGTTATTGCGATCTATCAAACCAACCCTTGGCCTATTTTTTCATTTTTTGCCATCATGATGGTCTTGCAACTGCTATTTTCTATTTTTGCAATGCCCGAAACAAAAGGGAAATCCCTTGAAGAAATAAACTTAATCATTAATAAAAATTAATTTTTCCAATGAAACGAAAAGATTTTATTCGCAATTCTAGTGGAATTCTTATGGGTTCAATGTTTGCACCTAATTTGATGGCCAATGTCAATATGAGCAACAACTTTAATCTGGGAGTGATTGGTACCGGAGGAAGAGGGCAGGGTATTATTAAGTTACTCAATAATATTACCGGCATGAATGTAATTGCTGCTTGTGATACATTGCCTTTTCGATTGGAAGAGGGTTTTGAATTGATCAAAAGCAATAAAAATGCCAAAGCATATAAGGATTACAGAAAGCTGTTGGAAAATAAAAATATTGATGGAGTAATTATCAGTACCCCATTGAACACCCATGATAAAATTGCTGTTGATGCATTGGATGCCTACAAACATGTTTATTGTGAAAAAACTTTAGCCAAAGGGGCTGCCGCTACTTCGCGCATTGTCAGCAAATGCAAAACCTCCAATAAAATTTTTCAAACCGGACATCAGTATCACAGTTCAAGACTCTACTCACAGTTGGTTGATATGATCGAAGACGGTAAAGTAGGTAAAATCACCTCAATTGAGGCCCAGTGGAATCGTAATGGAAATTGGAGAAAACCCGTTTCCGATCCTTCATTGGAACGACAAATCAATTGGAGGATGTACAGAGAGTATTCCTTCGGACTTTTGGCCGAATTGAGCTCCCATCAAATCGATTTTGCCAACTGGATTCTAAAAGCCACTCCAGAAAAGGCAATTGGTATGGGTGGAATCAACTACTGGAATGATGGTAGAGAGACCTACGACAATACCAAGGTGATTTACGAATTTCCTGGAGGAGTGAAAGCCACCTATACCTGTCTGACTTCCAACGCCAAAGATGATTATAAAATCATGGTCATGGGGGATAAAGGAACTTTATCCGTTTTTTATGATACTGCTTGGTTTTATCCCGAGGGGGAGTACGAAGCCAAGTATGGTGAAGTGGATGGTGTATCCGGAGCCACAACCAATTGGTCAGAGGGTAAAGGGACACCTTTGGACATCAAACACCTCGATCCGACCAAACAAGCCCTAATCGATTTTAGAGACGCTGTAATTAACAATAAAGCCCCACTTTCGAGTGTAACCACAGGAGCTAAAGCGGCTTATGCAGTAGACATGGGAATTAAAGCCATGGACACCGGGCAAATGACCTATTGGGACGATATTAATTATATACTTTAAGATTATAAATGAAACCAAATTTTGATTTAAATAATAAGGTAGCGGTCATCACCGGTGGTGGTGGAGCACTGGGGGGATGTATTGCGCAAAGCTTTTCCCAATCCGGGGTAAAGATTGCAATTTTGGACCTTACTCAAGAGTCCGCTCAAAGAACCGTCGATATCATAAAAAAAGAAGGAGGAACTGCTATTGGTTTTGCTGCCAATGTACTTTCTGAGGTATCCATTACAGCCATCAGCAAAGAAATTTTAAAACAGTGGGGAAGGGTCGACATACTGCTCAATGCTGCCGGAGGAAATATGCCCGGTGCGACCATTGCCGTTGACCAAACCATTTTTGATTTGTCTATGGACGACTTTAAGAAGGTCACTGAGTTAAACCTCAATGGCTCTGTAATACCCTCTCTGATTTTTGGTAAGATCATGGCCGATCAAAAAAGTGGATCCATCATCAATTATTCTTCTATGAGTGTGGACAGGGTAATTACTCGAGTGGTGGGCTATTCTGCTTCCAAAGCAGGAATAGAAAACTTCACCCGATGGATGTCCGTAGAAATGGCACTTAAGTTTGGTCCTGGTGTACGTGTAAACGCAATTGCTCCCGGATTTTTTGTAGGAAATCAAAACAGAAGATTGCTGTTGAACGAAGACGGATCTTATACCGAAAGAGGGGACACCATCATTAGAAATACCCCCATGAAACGTTTTGGAGAAGCGCAAGAACTCAATGGAGCAATTCATTTTCTTTGCAGTGATGCCGCTCAATTTATAACTGGAGTTGTACTACCCATCGACGGAGGCTTCAGCGCCTTCAGTGGGGTTTAATTTATTCATATGAAAATGACACAAACATGGCGCTGGTATGGACCCAATGATCCAGTAAGCCTATTAGACGTTAGGCAGGCTGGTGCAACGGGCATTGTCAACGCCCTCCATCACATACCCAATGGAGATATTTGGTCGGTGGAAGAAATTCAAAAGAGAAAAAACGAAATTGAGAAGGCCGGACTCACTTGGGATGTGGTGGAATCACTGCCGGTACACGAGAAAATAAAAACCAGAACCGAAGATTTTGAACAGATCATTCAAAACTACAAGCAGAGTATGAAAAACTTGGCTGCTTGTAGCGTCTATGTCATCTGTTACAATTTTATGCCCATACTGGATTGGACAAGAACCCGATTGGATATGCCCTTAAAAGATGGTTCACTTGCCCTGGAATACAACGCTTCGGAATTGAGGGTTTTTGATCTTCACATTCTCCAACGCGAAGGTGCACAACAAGATTATACCCCCCAGGAGATTGAACAAGCCAAAAAACAATTTAAAGACCTTGAGACATCAGATATCCAAAGAATATCCGACAATATGCTCAAAGGCTTGCCTGGTTCGGAGGAGGGATATTCCATGGAGGAGTTTAAAACCATGCTGGACACATACAAAGGAATAGATGCTGATCAATTGCGTTCTCATTTGGTGAAATTTTTGGAAGAAATCATCCCATTGGCAGAGGAATTGGGCATCAGGATGTGTATTCATCCTGACGATCCACCCTTTTCACTTTTGGGTTTACCCAGAATCATGAGTACCCGATCTGACTATCAATATATTTTTGAAAAGGTCACTCCACTTTCCAATGGTATTACATTTTGTACAGGTTCACTGGGCGTTAGGGCCGATAATGACCTTGCCGCCATTTTCGATGCTTTTGCTGATCGTATTCATTTTTTACACCTAAGAAGTACCAAACGTGATGCTCAAGGTAATTTCTTTGAGGCAGATCATCTTACCGGTGATGTGGACATGTTCGAGATCATCACTAGAGTCGTTAGGGAACAAAGACGCAGAGTCGACGAAAATCGGCAAGATGCCTCCATTCCCATGCGACCGGATCACGGACATCAAATGTTAGATGATCTTGTAAAACCAAAAATTAATCCCGGCTACTCCGCCATTGGGAGACTCAGGGGACTGGCCGAACTCAGGGGACTCGAATGGGGTATCAATAAAATGATCTAACGATGGAATTTAAGAATAATGAACCGTTTATAAAAGATAACTTTTTACTTCAAAATAAAACAGCAGAACGACTTTATTTTGACTTCGCTGTATCCATGCCCATCATAGACTACCACAATCACCTGCCGCCGGACGTGATTGCAGCCAATCAACCCTTTGCGGGCATCAACGAAATTTGGTTGGATGGTGATCACTACAAATGGAGGGCCATGCGCAGCCTTGGGGTACCCGAAAAGTTGATCACTGGAAAAGAAGTAAGTAATAAAGAAAAATTTGATCAATGGGCCTATACTGTTCCCTTTACAGCGGGAAACCCTCTTTTCCACTGGACGCACCTAGAATTACAGCGATACTTTGGGATCAAAACCCTGCTACAGCCCTCTACTTCAACCGATATTTTTGAAGAAACCAATAAACAACTTTTGGATTTGACCCCCAAAAGTTTGCTTAATGACATGAAGGTTGAAATGTTGTGCACTACCGATGATCCCATTGACGATCTTTCAGATCACCAAACAATAGCTTCAAGCAATCAAAAGGGACCGGAGGTATTGCCTGGTTTTAGACCCGATAATATTTTTGGCATTGAGGAAGATCAATACTTGGATTACGTCATGGCTCTGGGAGATGTTGCCGAGACAGAAATACGGGATTTGGACAGCCTGTTGGCAGCCCTAAAGTCCAGGGTCGATTATTTTCATCAAAACGGTTGTAGAATTTCTGATCACGGATTGGAATTTACTCATGCAGCAGATTTTACCCATGGTGAAGCCGATGCTGTTCTCAAAAAGCGCATTGCAGGAAAACCCCTTTCTGCGGACGAAGCCAGCCTCTTCAACTCTTGTGTGTTGTATGAACTCTTTGTCATGTATTTTGATTTTGGATGGACACAACAACTGCATTTGGGAGCATTGAGAGGTAACAATCAAAAATTAAAAAGACAGTTGGGTACTGATGTAGGTTGTGATTCCATCGGAGATTTTGACCAAGCCAAAAACCTTTCCAAACTCCTGGGAATGCTCAACGACAACAACAAACTCACCAATACTATACTTTACAACCTAAACCCCGCTATGAATGAAGTTTTTGCCACTATGCCTGGCAATTTTAACAACGATAAAGTAGAGATTCAATGGGGGACTGCTTGGTGGTTTCTCGATCAGAAAGACGGTATGGAATCACAAATAAAAACCCTCTCCAATATGGGACTTTTGTCTAAATTTATAGGCATGTTGACCGATAGTCGTAGTTTCCTATCTTTCCCGCGACATGAGTATTTCAGACGATTGCTTTGTAATACAATTGGAAATGATATTGAAAAGGGGTTATTGCCCAATGATATTGTCTTTTTTGGGAAAATGGTTCAAAATATATGTTATCACAATTTGAAAGAATTCATTAAACACAAAAACTAATGTTCAAGTTAAAACCTCTTATCGTATTCGTTTGTTTACTCAGTTTTATTTCCTGTGATCAGATCAGCCCAACAAAAATTATTCGTTTTGGTCATGGATTGAGCACCAGTCATCCTGTTCACAAGGCGATGGTCATTTTCGGAGAGAAACTGGAGGAGATTTCAGAGGGAAGGTTCAAAGTACTAATATATCCAAGTCAGCAATTGGGGACTGAGCGTCAATTAATCGAGCTAGTTCAAATTGGAAGCTTGGATATGATGAAGACATCGGCTGCAGTTTTGGAGAACTTTTCTCCTACCATCAAAGTATTTGGTATTCCTTACCTATTTAAAAATAAGGATCATTATTATCGCGTTCTTGATGGTTCTGTAGGAGAGGAATTACTTAATGGTACAGAAAAATACTGGCTTAAAGGCCTTGGATATTACGACTCCGGGAGTCGTAGTTTTTATACCATCGACAAACCATTAGAAAAGCCTGATGATTTGAACGGATTAAAAATTAGAGTTCAAGAGAGTCAAACCGCCATTGATATGGTAAAATCTCTGGGCGGTTCCCCCACACCCATTTCTTGGGGAGAGCTCTACACCGCACTTCAACAAGGGGTAGTGGATGGAGCAGAAAACAATCCCCCAAGTTTTTATTTATCAAGACATTACGAGGTTTGTA
Organism: Flavobacteriaceae bacterium UBA3159; assembly: GCA_002364535.1. Taxonomy (GTDB): domain Bacteria; phylum Bacteroidota; class Bacteroidia; order Flavobacteriales; family Flavobacteriaceae; genus UBA8316. The sequence continues at coordinate 31,402 of DEYL01000056.1, forward strand.
AGTTTTATACCATTGACGAACACACAGCAATTCCTGATGTAGTTCTTATGAGTACACACTTGTGGAACAGTTTAACCGATGAGGAACAAAAATGGATAAAAACAGCAGTTGAAATATCAGTGATAGCGCAGAGAAAGTTATGGTTAGCTTCGGAACAGGAGTCATTGGAAGCTGTCAAAGCTGCAGGTGTTCAAGTGAGTTATCCCGATAAATCCTCTTTTGTAGAAAAATCCAAGTCGGTTGCGGATAAATATGGAAAAGATCCTTTGATCAAACCATTAATTGAAAAAATTAGAAACATCCAATAAAATGAAAATAAGAGCACAGGTAGATTCTGTTTTAGAAAAAGTACTAGTGGTAATCATGTCCGCCATGGTAATCAATGTATTGTGGCAAGTGTTTTCGCGATATATTTTGGCTAATCCTAGTTCATTCACTGATGAGTTAGCCAGATACCTTATGATTTGGGTTGGAGTATTAGGTGCGGCCTATGTGGCCGGAAAAGGAAATCATGTCGCAATCACTTATTTTTCGGAGAAATTCAGCCAGGCCAATCATAGAAAAGTACAAACCTTTATCAATCTGACCATACTGACTTTTGCCATTTTGGGTATGCTCATAGGAGGGGTAAGGTTGGTTTATATTACATTGGTTTTGGAACAGCTTTCACCGGCACTAAAGATCCCCTTAGGAGTTGTATACTCTGTGATCCCTATCAGTGGCATACTGATTATTTTTTATAAAATTTTAGACTTAAAAAAACAGGCATAATGATTGAATTTTTACCCGTAATAATATTGGTTTTTAGTTTCTTGGTACTGTTAACCCTTGGTGTACCTGTAGCATGGTGTATTGCCATGTCCTCTTTGTTTACCTTGATGTCGGCTATGCCTTTTTCGGCTGCCACCACAACAGTATCTCAACGAATTGCCACAGGACTTGACAGTTTCGCCCTTTTGGCCATCCCTTTTTTCATACTTTCCGGACAAATCATGAGCAAGGGAGGTATTGCCAACCGATTGATATCCTTTGCCAAAACATTGGTAGGCTTTTTGCCCGGCGGATTGGCATTGATCAACATCGTATCTGCCATGATGATGGGAGCTATTGCAGGCTCTGCGATGGCGTCAGCTTCGGCCATGGGAACCATTTTGGGGCCGGAAATGGAAAAAGAAGGCTACTCAAAGGAGTTTGGCGCTGCTGTAAATATTACTTCTTCCACCACCGGATTGGTCATTCCGCCAAGTAATACCCTGATTGTTTATTCACTGGCCAGTGGGGGGGTATCCATTGCCGCTTTATTTTTGGCTGGATACATTCCCGGAATTCTCACTGGATTGTTGATGATGATTGTCGCCGTAGTGTGGGCCAAAAAGCATAAATATCCAGTTGGTGAGCGTTCTTCTCTCAAGGAAGTATTTACAAAATTCATCGATGCACTCCCCAGTTTATTACTTTTGGTGATAGTCATTGGAGGAATCATTGCAGGAATCTTTACCGCGACAGAGGCTTCTGCCGTAGCGGTACTCTATACTATACTCCTTTCTTTTTATTACAAAGAATTGTCTTTGAAAAAAATGCCAAAAGTGATTTTAGAATCTTCTGAAACCACAGCTATTGTGATGCTTTTGATTGGTGCTTCTATGTGTATGTCATGGGTGTTGTCCTATGAGAACATTCCCCAAGACATCAGCAATGCCTTATTGTCTGTGAGTGACAATAAGATTATCATACTTTTGATGATCAACGTCATCTTGCTGGCTGTGGGTGTTTTTATGGACGCTACCCCGGCAGTACTCATTTTTACGCCTATTTTCCTACCCATCGTTACAGATTTGGGTATGGATCCTACCCATTTTGGAATCGTTCTTATGCTCAATCTTTGTATTGGACTTTGTACACCTCCAGTGGGCTCCGTTTTATTCGTTGGAGTTGGGATCGCAAAAACCACCATATCAAAAGTTATTAAACCGCTGATTCCCTTATTTTTAGTCATGATTTTATCTTTGTTTTTGGTAACCTATATCCCTCAGTTAAGTTTGTGGTTACCTGAACTTTTTGGAGTGTAAATAATTCAATTAAAACATAACACTATGATCTATACCAAAACCATTCAACTGTTGAGCGTGATTTGTCTTTTGGCCTCATGTACCCCCACACCTGTGAGTATTCATCTAACCAACAATCTCAGTATTGAGCGTCAAAACGAAACCGTTGAGGTTTTGATAGCTGACTTGCCAGAGCTATTGTCTTCCAAAATTGATAAAATAGGGGTCTATGATCCCTCAGAAAATACCTTTTTGACGACTCAACTAATCGATATTGATCAAGATGGTAAGATGGATCAACTCATTTTTCAACCCCAATTGGCTCCTTCATCGGAGAAGACCTTTCACCTGAAAGAACAACCCGACAAGCCGGAAGCTGTGGAGTATTGCTTTTCCAGAATCGTACCCACTCGAATTGACGATTATACATGGGAAAATGATAAGGTAGCCTTCAGAACCTACGGCCCTAGGGCCCAAGCACTGGTCGAGGAGGGAAAAGAAGGGGGGATCATCTCCAGTGGCATTGATTGTTGGTTAAAAAAAGTTAGTTATCCCGTCATCAACAAATGGTATAAAGCCAGTGAGGAAGATGGGATCAGCTATCATGAGGATCACGGAGAAGGATTGGACAACTATCATGTAGGCATCAGCAGGGGTGCGGGAGGCTTGGCCATCAAAGGAGCAGAAGATCAGTATTTTGTGTCCAAAAATTTTACAACCCACAAAACTTTAGCCTCGGGACCGTTAAGAACACTTTTTCAATTCGATTACGCTGATTGGCAAGGCCCTCAGGGAATGATCAAAGAACAAAAAACCATCAGTTTGGATTATGGAAACAATCTGATGAAAATTGAGGTTTCCATTCAGGGAACAGATCATGTTGCTGCAGGGATTTCATTGCAAGAAAATAATGGCACCATTTTAGACAAGAACAATATCCTTATTTTTAAACAAAATCATTTTGAAACCACACTGAGTAATGTGATTTTGACACCCCAAAAGTATTTTAAAACTCAACACCTATATAACCCCCAAATAAAGGATCAAAATCATGTGTTTTTAGATCTTAAAATCCTAAACCAGTCATTGGTCTATTATGTAGGCTTTTACTGGTCTGAAAGCAAACAATTTGCGGATCATCAAGCTTGGGAAAAACACTTGGATGATCTGGCAATAAAAATCGAAAACCCAATACAACTCAATATCAACTAATATTAATAAATTTGAATGAAAAAAGTAGTCACCTTCGGTGAGATCATGTTAAGACTTTCACCTCCCGGTAATTTAAGATTCTCTCAGGCCAACAACTTTGACGTAGTCTATGGAGGAGGAGAATCTAATGTTGCTGTATCCCTTTCCAATTATGGTGTTCCTGTCGAATTTGTAACCCGCTTGCCTCAAAACGATATGGGAGCATGTGCTATGATGGAAATGCGTAAAAGAGGTGTTGGAACACAACACATCGCCTATGGAGGCGACCGTCTGGGGATTTACTTTTTGGAAACTGGAGCAGTGAGCCGAGGCAGTAAGGTCGTATATGACCGGGCCCACTCTGCCATGGCAGAAATCACTGCGGGAATGATCGATTGGGATGCTGTATTTGAGGGGGTCAATTGGTTCCACTGGACGGGAATCACTCCGGCCATTTCTCAAGGCGCTGCAGATGCTTGTTTGGAGGCTGTAAAAATTGCCAGTGAAAAGGGAATTACTGTTTCTACAGATTTGAATTATCGTGCTAAACTTTGGAAGTATGGTCAATCCTCTGAACCCATCATGACCGAGTTAACTTCCTATTGTGATATCATCCTTGGTAATGAAGAAGATGCCGAAAAACACTTTGGGATAAAACCCGAGGGATTGGATATCACCACCCAAGGCCATCAGGTCAAAGCCGAGGTTTTTCAATCGGTATGTGAACAAATGATGAAAAAATTTCCCAAAGCAAAAAAAGTAATCACTACTCTGAGAGGATCTATTTCTGCTTCCCACAACACCTGGGCAGGGGTACTCTATGACGGACAAAACATTTATAACAGTTCCGAATATCAGATTACCCACATCGTGGACAGAGTAGGAGGGGGTGACTCATTTATGGGAGGATTGATTTATGGTATGTTACAATATCCCCAGGACGATCAGAATGCATTGAACTTTGCAGTGGCCGCCTCCTGTTTAAAACACACCATCAAGGGCGATGCCAATTTGGTCACCGTTGCTGAAGTAGAAAAATTAATGAGTGGTGACGCCAGTGGCCGCGTAGCAAGATAATTATGGCAAAATTTACCCGTTTAGAAGTCGCAGCAAAAATGGCAGAAACCGGAATGGTTCCTCTTTTTTATCACAGCGATATAGAGATCGCAATAAAAACATTAAAAGCCTGTTATGAAGGTGGCGCAAGATTGTTAGAGTTTACTAGTAGAGGTGATTTTGCCCATCAAATATTCGATGAACTCAATCGATATGTGTTGTCTGAATTGCCCGATATGATAATGGGGGTAGGTTCTGTAACCGATGCAGCTGCTGCATCACTCTATATGCAATTGGGAGCCAATTTCATTGTTACTCCTGTATTGAGAGAGGACATTGCTGTGGTATGTAATCGCAGAAAAGTACTGTGGTCTGCCGGATGTGGTTCCCTTACCGAGATTGCCAGAGCCGAAGAGTTGGGCGGAGAAATCGTAAAACTCTTTCCGGGGAGTACTTATGGCCCTGGTTTTGTAAAAGCTGTAAAAGGGCCGCAACCCTGGACAAGTATCATGCCCACCGGAGGTGTTACCACTGAGGAAGACAATCTCAGGCGATGGTTTGATGCAGGGGTTACCTGTGTGGGAATGGGCTCTAAATTAATTTCCAAGGAGGTCTTGGCCAGTGAAGACTATCAAGGACTTAAAGCAAAAGTCGCAGAAACTCTTAAATTGATAAATAAAATAAGACAGTAAAATGAATAATAATTACCAAGTGCGCTATGCTGTGGGGCAAAGAGAAACCAACCAAATGGGGACTAAAGCCTTGCGGGATGAATTTTTAATCGAACAAGTTTTTGGAACCGATTCGGTAAATTGGGTCTATACCCACTACGACCGCTATATGGCAGGTGGGGTTATTCCTACAAGGGGAACTATCTTTTTGGACACCCTGGAACCCCTTAAGTCAGATTTTTTTCTCGAGCGCAGAGAAATGGGCATAATCAATGTGGGAGGCAAAGGAACAGTTTCGGCCGATGGGGAAACTTATCCGTTGGATTACAAAGAGGCGCTCTATCTGGGCAAGGGAATCAAAGAAGTACATTTTTCCAGTGAAGATTCCAATACACCCGCTAAATTTTACCTTAATTCTGCTCCGGCACATCGTGCCTATCCCTCTCAAAAAGTAGGCAGAGACCAAGCCGAAATCGTTGAATTAGGATCCGCCGAGACCTCCAATGCTAGAACCATCAGAAAACTGATTGTCAACAGTATTGTTAAAAGTTGTCAATTGCAGATGGGGATGACCGAGTTGGCTTCCGGGTCGGTTTGGAATACCATGCCCGCCCATGTTCACGATCGTCGTATGGAAGTTTATTTCTACTTTGAAGTACCGGAAGATCAGGCGGTCTGTCATTTTATGGGGGCCACCGATGAAACCCGTCATCTTTGGATGGCCAACGAACAAGCCGTCATTTCACCCCCATGGTCGATTCATGCTGGATCGGGAACCTCCAATTATACCTTTATATGGGGAATGGCAGGTGAAAATTTAGACTACGGCGATATGGACGGTTGTCCTATTCCTAATTTAAGATAAAAGCATGAGCACTACTCTATTTGACCTGACCGGACAGGTCGCCTTGGTTACCGGTGCGACGCACGGACTGGGAATGGCTATGGCTAAGGGAATTGGCAAGGCTGGAGCCAATGTAATCATTAATGGTAACAGTTCGCAAGAGAAAATTGATAAGGCGGTTGAAATTTTTAAATCAGAAGGGATTCAAGCTTTTGGCTATCGTTTTGATGTAACTAATGAAGAGGAAGTACTAAAGACAATCGAAAGGATTGAGGATGAAGTGGGCCCCATTGATGTTTTGGTCAATAACGCCGGTATCATCAAACGCACCCCACTGGTGGATATGGAGGTGGCCGATTTTGAGCAGGTCATTAAAGTTGATTTAGTCAGTCCCTTTATCGTTTCCAAAGCGGTGGTCAAAGGTATGATCCAACGCAAAGCAGGTAAGATTATCAATATTTGCTCTATGATGAGCGAACTGGGCAGAAATACTGTTGGGGCCTATGCTGCTGCAAAGGGAGGTTTGAAAATGCTGACTCAAAACATGTGTGTCGAATGGGCACCTCATAACATTCAAGTCAACGGTATTGGCCCGGGTTATTTTGCGACCGAACAGACAAAACCCATACGAGTAGACGGTCACCCATTCAACGAATTTATACTCAACAGGACACCTTCTGGACTTTGGGGACACCCAGATGAGTTGCAAGGAGCAGCGGTATTTCTCAGTTCAAATGCCAGTAATTTTGTCAATGGACAAATCCTTTATGTAGATGGTGGTATATTAGCCACCATTGGTAAACCCTCTAACGAGTAATCATTTTTTACCGGATTATTTTACTTCTCCTAGTGTGCGGCTATCCTGATCGCTGTCCCCCTTCTGTGATCCTAAAAACCACCTCAACAAACTTTAATCTAGATGGCTAATAAGTGCTGTAACCCCTTTCATTATTAGCCTAATAAAAAAACCACTTTGGATAATTAAATAAAATTAATACTTAGAAAACCGATAAATACTTTTTGTCTGATAAGTTTTTCCGGGGTTTAGAATTGTACTTGGAAATATAGGCTGGTTGGGCGAATCGGGAAAATGCTGTGTCTCTAAAGCAAAAGATGCCTGGTATTCAAATTTTGTACCGTATTTACCGACATCACTTCCATCCATAAAATTTCCTCCGTAAAATTGTATTCCTGGTTCTTCGGTTAAAATATCCATTTGTCTCCCGCTTTTGGGATCGACCACCCTTGCCGCCAAACTCATACTGCCCGGGGATACTTTGTTGAGGACAAAATTATGGTCATAGCCGCCTCCGTGGCTGAGTTGGGTGTCGGAGCCTTGTTGATTTAAATCCTGACCAATGGTTTTGGCTCTTCTAAAGTCAAAGGGACTTCCTTCAACCGATCGTATCTCTCCCAGGGGGATAAGGCTCTCATCTACAGAGGTAAAGTGATCGGCGTTGATCATCAAAAGATGATCGTTGATACTGCCTTTGGCTTGTCCTGCCAGATTAAAGAAAGCGTGATTGGTCAGGTTGACCGGAGTAGCTTTGTCTGTGCTGGCTTTATAGCTAATACTCAATTCGTTATCATTAATCGCGTAGGTAACTTCTACCGTCAAATTTCCCGGATAGCCCATCTCTTCGTCTTTAGACAGATAGGTCATTACAATGGAGTTTTCATTGGCAGAAACAACTTCCCACACTTGGTTGTGGAAACCTTCTGGCCCACCGTGGAGGTGATTTTCATTGTTGTTAATAGGCAGTTGATATGTCGTTCCGTCCAATTCAAACTTTCCCTTGGCAATGCGATTGCCATACCTTCCGATCAAACATCCGTGATAGGGGGTTTTGGCTCTCTGATAATCCGCTATACTTTTAAAACCCAATACCACATCCCCCATTACTCCTTTGCTGTCAGGAGTCAGCAGGCTGACGATCCTTCCACCATAATTGGTAATATAAACTTGGATTTTATCATTTTTTAGTAGGTATAGGTCAGTTTTTTTTCCTTTAATTTCTATCTGAAAATCACTGGCTTTTAGCACGAATTCTTTTTTTTTAGCTGGCTCACAAGATACAATGCTCAGCCAAATTAATGTGAGAGCAATTTTGTTTAAGGTCATAGGATGAGTTTATTCTTTATACAATTTACTGTGTAATTCTTTAAGAGTTTCGGCAGGCATTTTGGTCACCTTTCGGTCATAAGTAATCAAACCATTGATTTCTCCTTCAACATCAGTGGTTTGGGTATAGACCGCTGCCGAAAGTCCATTTTTCTCTTTCATCTCTAATATCTGATTGAATTTATAGATGTAGTTTTTGAGTAAGTCCTCGGCATTATAATAGGTCTGATAACCCCAATTGCGCATTTCGGGATTCCAGAGGTTTTCATTTATGGGATAGCCAATACCTCCAAACTCTCCCACCACCGTAGCCCGGTCGAGCGCAGTAGGAGGGACGGTCAAATCCACATGATAGGTGTGAATGTCGTAAATATCCCCGCAGGGCCTCAGGGTCCAACCACTGGTGGGGTTAACCAATCGGTCAGGATCTAATTTTTTGACAAAATCGGTGATCCTGCAAGTGTCATATTGTCCCCAGCCTTCGTTAAAAGGAACCCACATCACGATACTGGGTGCATTGTAATGAATGTTCACCATACGACGGAGTTCCCATTCAAATTGGGCCGCATCTTCTGAGCGTCTGTTAAGATCATCATCTTCTCTGCGTATTCTTTCTAAGGCATTATAAATTTTATCCTTTCGTTTGGTTTTTTCCATTTCCTCTTCCGTTTTCAATACCAATCTGTTGTAGGAGGGCATGTCTTGCCAGACCATGATTCCTAACTTGTCGCAATGATAATACCATCGATCCGGTTCGATTTTAACGTGTTTTCGAATCATGTTGAAGCCCATGGCTTTGGTCATTTCAATATCGTATCGCATGGCTTTATCGGAAGGGGGTGTCAAAAGTCCATCGGGCCACCAACCCTGGTCGAGAGTACCGTAATGAAATAGTGGGATATTGTTCAAAAATAGGTATTTGACCCCTTTGTGATTGCCCAAACTGATCTTTCGCATACCAAAATAACTCTCCACACGATCGATTTCCGTTCCTGAGGGATTCATCAAACTCATGCTTACATCGTATAAGTGAGGATGATCAGGAGACCACAATTTTGGAGTATCTATTCTTAAGGTCAGCGGTACATTGGGTTTAATTTCCGCTGATGTGACTTTCTCCCCATTGAAAAAAACGGTTGTTCTCACCATATATCCTGATACCAAGCTCTGATTACTTAAAGGGATTAGGGTTACTGTATTTTCATCTATATTGGTGGTTGTTTTGACCTGCTTTATGTAAGCTTCAGATGAGACCGCCTCCAACCAAACCGTTTGCCATACTCCACTTACAGGGGTATAATATATACCACTGGCATTGATCTGTTGCTTGCCTCGTGGTTGGGAACTGAAGTTGGTGGCATCCTCAACTGCCAAAACGATTTTTTGTAGCCCATTAGGTTTTAAATAGGGCGTAATATTAAATGAAAAGCGGTCAAAGCCCCCTTTGTGAGATCCTACCAAAATATCGTTTACCCAAACATCGCTTTTGTAATCGACAGCTTCGAAATGGATTACCACATCTTTTTCACTCCAGTTTTTGGGAAGCTCAAAGTTTTTTCTGTACCACATTTTATCCTCCGGTTTGATATTTTTTCCGACCCCCGACAGAGGAGATTCAAAACTAAAAGGAACTAAAATTTTTCCCTGATACCGCTTGGGTTGGATTTCATTAGTTTTTAAAATGGCATAGTCCCAAAGTCCGTTGAGATTTTTCCAATGGGCCCTTTTGAATTGGGGACGTGGATACTCTTGCCAAACATTTTCAGGATTGACTGTCTTGGCCCATTGGCTCATGATCTTTCCTTCTAACGCCTTCCAACTTTGTGCTTGGACCCCGGTTATATAGATCAGTACGAAAAAAATGAATTTGCTTCTCATGATTAGTATTTTTTCAACAGAAAGATATAAAAAAGTTGGTTTGGTTAAATTTTTTTTTTAAACCGCTTAAAGCTCTTTGATTATTGTCACTCAATTTTTTTTGAAAATTTTCTATTTTGTATATTTAACAGTAAATTGATGAAGAATTTTGAACCTTTTTGGAATGAGATTGTCAGTTTTTTTTTGGCATCACAAATTTTTTTCAAATCCTCAATATGGGTGATTATGTATCTTTTCTGTTCTATCACGGCATTGTGGCTATTATACAGCCCATTTTGCCTTTACTTTTGTTATTAGAATTTATGATTGGTATAATTCAGAAAAACCCTCAGACCAAAGTTTATCAAACCATCTTTTTGATCTATTCATTCAATCGTTTTAAAGGTCGCTTTATCGACATCTATTTTGGTAAGTTTATTGCACTTTTTATGGATGTTGTTCGCGCCCCCGGTCAAATAAGTAAATTGGCCTATATCTTTCTCTCTCCCGGTTTGAATTATAACGGAAACCACAGGACAGCCAAAATGATTCGAGACGAGTATCTGGCACAAGTATAATAAAAGCAACATTAAAATATAATCAAAAAATGAACAAATTCACTAATATTCTATCAATCATAACCTTATTTTTTTCTTGTCAAAACCATAATTCCGAAATATTTAATGGTTCCAACCTTGATGGTTGGGTCAATTATGGTGGAGGAAAGTTTTATGTAGAAAATGAATGTATTGTGGCAGAGGCCGTCATGGGCTTACCCAATACCTTTTTACATACCAAAAAAAAATTCCAAAATTTTGAATTGGAATTTGATGTCAAACTGGATACGGTTCTAAACTCGGGTGTTCAGATCCGAAGTAATATATACTCTGAAGATACTGAAACCATTCGTTGGGGAGGACGTTTCGATGAGGAAGGCGAAAAGAGTCTTAAATATATTCGCCGCAAGGCCGGGGTTTTTTGGGGCTATCAAATCGAAATCGATCCTACCTTCAGAGCATGGAGCGGAGCCATATATGAAGAAGCAGGAAGAGGATTTCTCCAAACACCGGGAATCAACCAAAAGGTTAAAGCTGCTTTTAAGCCTTTGGAGTGGAATCACTTTAAGGTCAGGGTGAAAGACAACCACATTCAGTCATGGGTCAATGGAGTTATGATTGGTGATGTCTATGACGATCTGACCGATAATGGTTACATCGCACTTCAGCTTCACGGCATTGGCAAGAAAAAAATGAAAGCCAACAAAAAAATACGTTGGAAAAACTTAAGTTTAAAAGAACTTAAGTGATTATGAAAATAAAATTATTGAGTCTATTAGTTGTATTTTTTACTTTAGGTTGTAAAAAAACAAGTTCACAAGATCAATGCAAGGGACCAAGTCAGAATACTCCTTGCACCAAAGAATATATGCCTGTTTGTGGTTGTGACGGAATCACCTATGGAAATGATTGTGTGGCCGAAGCCTCTGGTGTTAGATCATGGACAGAGGGGAGTTGCTATAAAAATTAATTCTTTTTAATTTCAATGATATAAAAATTAATGATTGGTTGACTTTATGATGGTTACACTCCAAATTTTAAAGAATAAAAAAATTAAGGTCCTTTCGGGGTGATCAATTTTAAATTGTATAAATAACAGAGTTAGTTCAAATAATTTTGATGATTAGAGAGAAAAGAGTAGGGGTTGTATTGGCTGTAATTTTGGTACTCATAGGATTTCTTGTTTTGAGTCTAAAACCGGATCATCAAGTTGATTTTTCTACCGAAGTCAAACCCATTCTCAACAAACACTGTATCTCCTGTCATGGTGGGGTAAAGAAAAACAGTGGATTCAGTGTTTTGTTTAAATCCGAAGCCATGGGCGATACCGAATCGGGAAAACCTGCCATTATTCCTGGGAGTGCTCGAAGGAGTGAGTTGATCCAAAGATTGCACCATACTGATCCCGAGCAGAGAATGCCTTATCAAAAGACCCCATTGTCAGCAGATGAAATCAAAACCCTTACCGATTGGATCGATCAGGGCGCCCAATGGGGCTCCCACTGGGCTTACCTGCCTGTTGAAAAAACCGAATTACCTAAAGTAGCCACAGTTTTTGAAGAAAAAGACTTTATCGTCAACCCCATTGATCATTTTATTGCGGCCAGAATGGAGGAGAAGGATCTTTTACCCAATTCTCCTGCACCAAAAAACATCATTGCAAGACGATTGGCTTTTGACATCACGGGTTTGCCTCCTGATTCAAATCTTTTTCAAAGTTTTGTCAGCGGAGAGATCACCTACGAAAACTATGTTGACAACTTATTTAACTCCGTTGCCTATGGTGAAAAATGGGCCAGTTGGTGGTTGGATTTGGCCCGATATGCCGATACCATGGGATTTGAAAAAGATCCGGGAAGAACCATTTGGCATTATCGGGATTGGGTCATCAAGGCACTGAATCGTGATTTGTCCTATGACCAATTCACCATTGAACAGTTGGCCGGAGATCTCTTGCCCGAACCAACGGCCAATCAATTGATTGCAACTGCTTTCCATCGCAATACCATGAACAACGACGAGGGAGGAACGGATGACGAGGAGTTTAGAGTTGCCGCGGTTATTGACCGTGTCAATACCACTTTCGACGTATGGCAAAGTACCACCATGAGTTGTGTGCAGTGTCATAGTCATCCCTATGACCCTTTTAGACATAAAGAGTATTACAATGTCATGGCTTTTTTCAATAACACCCGCGATGAGGATATTCCCGATGAATCTCCCAACCTGATTGACTACAAGGCGGAAGAACTACAAAAAATCAACAATGTATTGGATTGGGTAACTCATGCCGATCCCAAAAAACAAAAGCTTTTTAAGGACTTTATACTGTTTAAAGAACCCAACTATGCTGCTCATCATTTTAAAGTTATCGATAATGGTTTTGTTTCCGGCCCTAATTTGGGATTAAGAAAAGGAGGTGCCGCAATTATTAAAAATGTAAATACACTGGGTTATCAAAAGCTCTACCTGAAGTTTGTCGGAAAGACTGATCGTTCCACATTGGTCTTCCGTAAAAATGGGATCAATGGGGAAATCATTGGAAAATTTAAAATTTCAAAAAAAGGCAAAAATTTTTATGGGGATCGCCAAGGGCAGATGATCACCTCCATTGATATCACAAAGGAAACAGAAGCATTTGATTTATATGTTCAACTTCAGACCCAAGATCAGACGTTCAAAAAAGAGCTCGTACTCATCCATTGGATTGCCTTTATGCCCGAATTCCCCGGTAGAGGAAAACCTGGTTATACCGTGGCTGGCAAAATCTTAAATGAAGTTTTGAACATCAAAGGAGATGTCACCCCTGTTATGGTCGAAAACCCCGATCACATGAAAAGAAAAACCCATGTTTTCGATCGGGGCAATTGGATGGTCAAAACGGAGGAGGTACAGACCGGAGTTCCTCAAACGCTTAATCCATGGGAAAAGCGATGGGAAAACAACCGTTTGGGATTTGCCAAGTGGTTGGTGGATAACAAAAACCCGCTTACTGCTCGAACCCTTGTCAATCGTGTTTGGTATCAGATTTTTGGAAAAGGTTTGGTATCCACCATGGAAGATATGGGCACCATGGCCGATCCTCCATCCCATCCGTCACTGCTGGACTGGCTCTCCTATGAGTTTATGCATTCCATGAACTGGAGTGTTAAAAAGTTGATCAAAACATTATTAATGTCTGCCACCTATCGTCAAAGTTCCACGGTTAGCCACGAAAAGCTGGCTGTTGATGAAAACAATCTTTTCTATGCCAGAGGCCCCCGATTGAGATTGACCGCCGAAGAAATAAGGGATCAAGCCCTACATGTTTCCGGTTTGTTGAGCGATAAAATGTACGGCCCGGGTGTGATGCCTCCTCAGCCTGACGGAATTTGGGAACATGCCTATTTGGGCAACCTTTGGAAAACCAGTGAAGGGGAAGACAGATACCGTAGGGGGATCTATACCTATATGAAACGAACCAGTCCTTATCCTTCCATGATCACTTTTGATGCAGGCAGTAGGGAGGTTTGTTTGGTAAGGCGTTCTCCAACCAATACTCCGCTGCAAGCTTTAGTAACCATGAACGACCCTGTTTATTTGGAAGCGGCCATGAATTTGGCCAGGGCATACCAAGACAAAGAAAGCAAAATTGCTATTCTTGAAATGTATCAAAAAGCGACCCTGAGAAAAGTAGATGAAGACAAATTGAAACATTTATTGCTACTCTATGAGGAAGCCAAATCAACTTTTGAAAACAATCCTGATCAATTGGAAGATTTCTTTGGGATGGATCATCCTACAGATGTTAAAACAGCGTCACTGGCCATTATTGCCAATACCATTATGAACCTAGACGAATTTCTCACCCATGGATAATATCAAGAAATTATTAGCAGAGCGAAGAACTGTTGAGGCACAATTCAACAGCAGAAGACACTTCCTGAAAGATTGTACTCTAGGCTTGGGCGGATTGGCTTTAGGCAGTTTGTTAAATTCCTGTTCAAGTGGAAGTGCGAAAATCCCTGCCTATACTACCGATAGATCATTGAACCCTATGGCTGCTATGCCGGCTCCATTTCTCCCTAAGGTCAAAAGTGTCATTTACCTCCATATGGTGGGAGCTCCTTCCCAATTGGAGTTATTCGATTACAAACCCGAATTGACCAAACTTCATAACAAACCTTGTCCACCTTCTTTATTGGAGGGCAAGAAGTTTGCATTTATTCAAGGGGTACCCAATATGCTAGGACCTCAAGCGACTTTCAAACAGCAGGGTGAATCCGGAAATTGGGTTTCCAATCACCTGCCCCATTTTAAAAAGGTAATTGATGAGGTGGCTTTTTTGAAGGCCGTTAATACCGATCAATTCAATCATGGCCCCGCCCAAATGTTGATGCACACCGGTAGCCCCAGAAATGGTCGCCCCAGTATTGGATCGTGGGTAACCTATGGTTTGGGTTCTGAAAACAATAATTTACCTGGCTTTGTGGTGCTTACTTCTGGAGGAACTCCGGATGCCGGAAAAAGTGTTTGGGGAAGTGGATTTTTACCCTCCGTATATCAGGGTGTACATTGCCGATCCAAAGGAGATCCCGTGCTATATCTCAAAGATCCTAAAGGGGTTTCCAGAAACTTAAAAAAGAAAGTCCTGGAATCTATCAATGACATCAACCTCAAAGAATATCAAAAGTTTGGTGATCCCGAGGTTTTGACCCGAATCAATCAATACGAAATGGCTTACCGTATGCAGGTATCTGTCCCTAAAGTAATGGACATCGACAAAGAACCCGATGCCATCAAAGATATGTATGGGATACAACCCGGAAAGGAAGCTTTTGCCAACAACTGCCTTTTGGCACGTAAAATGGTAGAACAAGGGGTTCGTTTTGTACAATTATATGATTGGGGTTGGGATTCTCACGGAGCCAGTCCCGGAGAGGCCTTAGACTCAGGTTTCTTGAGAAAATGCAAAGAAACCGATCGACCCATAGCCGCGCTTATTCTCGATCTGAAACAAAGAGGTCTTCTCGATGAAACCCTAATTGTTTGGGGTGGCGAGTTTGGAAGAACCCCTATGTGGGAAAATCGAGTGGGGATTCAAAATTCACCCGGTAGAGACCATCAAGGCGATGCTTTTACCATATGGATGGCCGGTGGAGGTATCAAAAAAGGAGCCGTACACGGAAAAACAGATGAAATTGGATATGCAGGAATTGAGGGGCGTGTTTCTGTATATGACATTCAGGCCACCATATTACATCTCTTGGGCTTTAACCATGAACAGTTTACCTATGACTTTCAGGGTCGACCCTTCCGACTGACCGATGTAGAGGGCCACGTCATCAACGAAATTTTAGCTTAAATGATTACTAATATCAACTGATCAACTACTGCAATGGATTTTATCTTTGACCTAATGGGGCGTTTTCATCCTCTGATCGTTCACTTGCCCATTGGTTTTTTGCTTCTTGGCTTGATGATGTTGATCTTTGACCGTAAAGAAAATAAACATCAAAAAATCATTCGATTTACCTTCTTTTGGGGAACCTTTTCCTCCCTTGCTGCCGTACTTACCGGAACGATTCAATATACTAGGGAAGGCTACCCTTGGGAAGACATTCAGGGGCATTTGATTTTGGGGGTACTCACTTTTGTGTTCTCCTTTTTGATGTATTTAAAACTCAAAGGATACGCTTTTTTTAAAAGAATTTCCTATCAGTTTTTGGGATACGCCCTGGTTGTAATTTTGTCCATTACGGGACATTTGGGAGGCAACCTTACCCATGGAAAGGATCATCTGTCAGCTCCCCTTCCCGACGAAATAAAACAGGTTTTGGGATTGGAAGTTCCCTCACGAACACTCGTTCTTCATCCCGAAACCCATCGAGAGTTACCCTTTTATTCGGGCGTTATACAACCGATCTTGGATCAAAAATGCGTGAGTTGTCACAACCCGAAAAAGACCAAAGGTGAACTTTTACTTCATAACTTCAAAGGTATAATGATTGGGGGAGAGAAAGGCTCCATCATTTCGATCATTAAGCCTGAGGAAAGCGAAATGCTAAAAAGGATTCACCTGCCCAGAGACGAAAAAAAACACATGCCGCCCAAAGCAAAAATCCAATTGTCTAAAGCTGAAATAAAATTGATTGAACAGTGGGTCAGTATGGGGACACCAGAAAATAAAACCATCGCAGAACTGAGATTATCCCAGAGTTTTTTCAGTTCTTTTTTTCCTAAAGACGAAACAGGGATTTATCCCGATCCGGTATTGGACCCCCTAGACAAGTCAGTCATCGATTCTCTTATGGCTATGGGTTTACAAGTTGCCCCGCTTTATAAAACCGCTTCACTGTTAAAAATTTCAGCCATTAATTTCCCCGATTTTGACGATCAAAAAGCAGTTGTACTTTTAAAGGCATTGGATCATATTGTAGATTTGGATTTGGGACAAACCCAAGTTACCGATGCTATTTTTGAGGTGATACAACAATTCAAATATTTGACTGTACTGAAATTAAACCGAACTGCCATCTCGGGGAATGGGATTAATAAACTCAACAATCTTGAGCATTTAAAGCAAATTAACATGATCAACTCCAACTTTGAGGCAGTCCATTTAGAGGAGATGTATTCTTTTCCTGCATTGGAAAAGGTTTACCTATTTGGAACTTCCGCAAACCAATCTACTGAGGAGATTCCAGACCAATTCCAACCGATTTTTGAAAGAGGAAACTACAAATTGGATGAAGATGTAGAAGAAAACCTTTGAGTTTTGTAAATTGTTTTGAAAACCAAACCTCTAATGTCGATCAACAGAAGAAATTTTTTAAAAAAAACCTCCCTATCCACAGCTGCCCTGGCTTCTGCTCCATTACTCACAAACTGTGAGTCGGAGGTAAAATCACAAGCGCCTTCCGGAGGACTTTATATGGGAGACCACGCAGCTCCTAAACTCAGCAAGATAAGAGCTGCTTTTATCGGTGTAGGAAGCCGGGGCGGAGGACACCTCAATTTTTTTGCCGGATTGCCCGGAACTGAGGTGGTGGCCATCAGTGATTTATACGAAGATAAGGTCAAAGAAAAACTGGCAATGGTAAACCAACTGGCCGAGGCCTCTAGCCATTCAAATATCGTAACCTATTGGGGGGATGAGAATCGCTGGAAAACGATGTTGAAGGAGGTAAAGCCAGATGTGGTATTCATTGCGACCAATTGGAACAACCATGCCCCTATGGCCATAGAATGTATGAAACAAGGTGCCCATGCCTTTGTGGAGGTTCCTTTGGCTGTGACCCTCAAAGAACTCTGGGAGATTGTCGATACTTCCGAAAGAACTCAAAAGCACTGTATGATGATGGAGAACGTCAATTACGGCAGGGCCGAATTGATGTACCTCAACATTTGCAGACAAGGGGTAATCGGAGAATTACTTCATGCTGAGGCGGCCTATATCCATGAGCTCAGAGGTCAAATGAATCAGGTGGAGCGCGGAACAGGTTCGTGGCGTACTCACCACTATGCTACCGGAAAAGGGAATCTCTATCCCACACATGGATTGGGGCCCGTGGCCCAATACATGAGCTTGGCGCGCCAAGACGATAATTTTAAAAGCCTGGTATCTTTTTCTACCCCCGCTTTAGGAAGAAAATTATATGCCGAAAAAAATTACCCTTCGGATCACCAATGGAATCAGTTGAACTACCTTAACGGTGATCTTAATACATCCATCATCAAAACCCATTTGGGTCGCACTGTCATGGTACAATGGGACGAAACCAGTCCAAGACCCTATACTCGTCTCAATCTTATTCAGGGAACCAAGGGGACTTTGGCCGGCTATCCCACCCGTGTGGCACTGGAAGGTGGAGTAGAGGGGATAACCAAAGACCACCACAGTTGGGTAGAGGGAGAGCAGTTGGAAAAAGTATTTGAAAAATACGATCACCCCCTTTATAAAAGACTCAATCAGCAATCCAAAGACAGTGGACACGGGGGTATGGATGGTATCATGATGTACCGTATTGTAGAGTGTTTACAAAAGGGAATCCCTCTGGATCAAAATGTTTACGAAGGGGCTTTTTGGAGTGCAGTGACTGAACTCAGTGGAAAATCCATTGAACAGGAGGGAGCACCACAACAATTCCCGGACTTTAGCCGAGGGAATTGGAAAAACACAAAACCATTAGGTATAATATCATAAAAACAACATTTTATTCTATGAAAAAAATCATTTTATCTATTTTTATCGTAAGTATTTGGTCTTGTACCGAAGCTCCCAAAAAAACAAACAGTGAATGGATCACCCTTTTCGACGGCAGTTCATTGGACGGTTGGAGGGCCTACAATAGTGATCAGATGCCTCCCGGCTGGAAAATCATGGATAGCGTATTGACTTTCACCACCGCCCAGATTTTAGAAGATGATTATGACTACAAGGGTAGCCGAGATATTATCTATGGGGCTGAAGAGTTTGATAACTTTGAATTGTATGTAGAGTGGAATATTCCCAAAGGAGGGAATAGTGGTATTTTTTATCACCTTAAAGAAGGCTATGATGGCCCACCGGTGGTGGCACCCGAATACCAATTGTTGGACGACGAGAACTATGCTGAAATTCATAACTACGAATTAAAAGACTGGCAACTTACTGCGGCCGACTACGCCATGCACCTTCCCGATACCACCCAAAAAGTACTCTATCCACCCGGACAATGGAACAGCAGCAGGATTGTTTTTACCCCCGATAATGTAGAACATTGGCTCAACGGTAAAAAAGTATTGTCTTTTGTACCTTGGTCTGAGGATTGGTACCAAAGAAGAAATTCTGGTAAGTGGAACAATGCTCCGGACTACGGAAAACACAAAACAGGATACATTGGCTTTCAAGATCACGGTAGTAATTTATCCTTTAGAAATGTCAAAATCAAAAAACTTTAAACGCATCACCGATGAAAAAAAGAGATTTTTTAAAAACTTCAATGGCAGCGGCCTCAACCGCCTTTTTACCAAAATCAATCATGTCAATGGGAAAAACAGCAAACAAACTAAGAACCGCCCACATTGGAGTTGGTGGAATGGGTGGTGCTGATCTCAAGTCGATCGCTTCCCATCCGGATGTGGTGGTTGTTGGACTTTGCGATGTGGATTCCAATGCCATTGCCAAAGCCGGCACGAGCTATCCCAATGCTAAAACCTACAAAGATTATAGGGTGATGCTCAATGAAATGGCCAGCGAAATTGATGCTATTGTGGTTTCTACCCCCGACCATACCCATGCTCCTGCCTCGATAATGGCCATGGAAATGAACAAACCCGTCTATTGTCAAAAGCCCTTAGCACATCATGTGTCAGAGGTACGAGCCATGCGTAAAATAGCAGAAGAAAAAAACTTAGTTACCCAAATGGGGATACAGGTACATTCCTTTTACGACTACAAATTGGCTACCCTTTTGATTCAATCAGGCATCATAGGAAAGGTAAGCCGAGTAAGAGCCTGGTCCCCCAAAAATTGGGGTTATGACGGCCCTCCTGCCAGTGGCAGTGATCCTGTACCTTCCAATTTGAACTGGAATCTTTGGCTGGGAACGGCCGAAGAACGACCCTATAAAGAAAAAGTTTACCACCCGGGGAACTGGAGAAAACTTGTCGATTTTGGTTGTGCTACCCTCGGGGATATGGGCGTTCATATTTTTGACACCCCCTATAATGCCTTGTTATTAGACGTTCCCAAAACCATCAAAAATACTTGTAGAAAACCCAATGGATTTGGATATCCTGAGACCAATAAAGTAATTTATACTTTTCCTGGAACAGAATATACCACTGAAAATTTTGAGTGGGTCTGGCACGATGGAAAAGGAGCACCAAAGCCCCATAAAGAACTTAGACTGCCCAATAAAGAAAAATTGCCCTTACAGGGTGCTATGTTTATTGGAGAAAAAGGAAGACTACTATTGCCTCACTTTATGAAGCCGCCTCGTTTGATCGTAGAAGGTGAATACCAAGAGATCGATATCAAAAAATATGATCCTCAGGGAAAGTTGGGTATCACGGTCAACGATTATGAACGGGATTCTCCAAAACACTACCACCAGTTTGTTGATGCTTGTTTGGGCAGAGACCAAGTTTCTGCTCCTTTTTCATATGCCTCTAGACTAACGGAAACCATTTTATTGGGGGTTATTGCAGGTAGATTTCCCAACAAGACCCTTCACTGGGACAGTCAAAAAGCAGCCTTTAAGGAAAGCGAAGCCAATGTTTTCCTCAGTGGTAAAAATCGAAATTTTTAGTTTTTAGAATATCATTTCAATGGTTAATGGATATAATTTAACCATCAAGAGTTTTATTTTTAACCTAAAGACCCACCTATGTCCAATCCAATTTTTAGGGTCTCTGACCCAATCAACGAGAAGGTAAGGTCCTAATTGCACCATTCTGAAGAAATCCACAAATTGATACTTACCTACCGTAAAATGTATGTAGCTAAAAAAAGCTGTCCAACCTGAGTGATTTGTTTTTTAAAAAAGAGTACAATCCAAACTGTATTTTCCTGGTCCCCTAAGCAGAATTACAAAACTCAAAATGAGAAAAAGAACGGGCAGTTCGCTGCCATCAACACCTGCCTCTGAGAGTTTTTTGGAGCTTGCCACCAACATAGTAATTCCTAATAAAAAGGCAGCCGGACGGGTCAACAGTCCAAAAGCAATCAAGAGTGCACCTATGGATTCTGAAAAAGCAGCCATAAAGCCCAAAGGAATTTTTAGCGCATCCAAACCAATCCATTGGGTCACGGCATTACCCAATCGTTCCCAACGTGATGTGTCGGAGAGTAGTTTTGACCAACCGTGGTAGTAGCACATTGTGATCCCGAAGGAAAAGCGGAGGATCAAATAGGACGTTTCGGGAAAGAGTAATTTTTTGTTTAAAAGTAGGTTTTTCATTTTTTATACTTTTACGAGAGGATTATTGATAGTTTAATTATTAAGGTTGAAAATTGTACATTAAATTTACCATATTAAATTAAATTATCAGCAGTCCATCGGTCTATATGGGAAATAATATTCAAGACCTTATCATTATCGGAGCAGGGCCCATCGGATTGGCTTGCGGAATTGAGGCTCAAAAAAAGAATTTGGATCATCTGATCTTTGACAAAGGTTGCTTGGTCAACTCCCTCTATCAATATCCGATGAATATGACTTTTTTTTCAACTTCCGATAAGTTGGAAATAGGAGGGGTCCCCTTTATTTCCCACAATCCAAAGCCAACAAGATCCGAAGCTTTGGAGTATTACCGCAGGGTGACTACTCACTGGAAATTACCATTGCGTTTATACGAGAAAATCATACAAGTCGGGCGAGAGGGAGATTTTTTTGATGTGATCACCGATAAGGGGAGCTACCGTTGTAAAAAAATCGTCATTGCGACAGGTTTCTATGATTTCCCTTATTTATTGAATGTTTCAGGTGAGCAGTTACCCAAGGTGCTGCATTACTACAAAGAAGCCCATCCCTTTTTTGGAATGAATGTGGTTGTTGTCGGAGCTGCAAATTCCGCTGTAGATGTAGCCTTGGAGCTCTATCGAAAGGGAACCAAAAGTGTGACCATGATCATAAGGGAGGAAGAAATTGGTCAAAACGTTAAGTATTGGTCAAAACCTGACATTATAAATCGGATCAAGGAGGGCAGTATCGAAGCCTATTTCAATTCTCAGATCGAAGAAATTACAGAGGATCAAGTTCGGTTTAGAACTTCGGAGGGGATCAAGACCATTGAAAACGATTTTGTTTTGGCCATGACAGGCTATCAACCCAATTTTGAGTTATTGGAATCTTTGGGCGTAAAATTTCACGACGATGAATACCGCACCCCTGTTTATGATTCCAATACGATGCTTTCCTCTGCTAAGGGTGTTTATTTGGCAGGTGTGGTGTGTGGAGGGCTTAAAACCAACAAATGGTTTATCGAAAACTCAAGAGATCACGCACCGTTGATTATTGAGGACATTGACCAGACTTGATTGTTTTTGTTTTAACGATCCATTCCTATTCCGTATTTGATGATGCCGGTTCAATGGCTTTGACATAACGTCCGGCCCAGTAGGGGAGCAAGTAGATGTAGGGGGAATACTCTCTGAACCCCCCACTGCCACCATCGTTCCTATAGGCACGATTATGAAGGTGGTGGGGTCTTTCGTCTCTTGGAAGTACTTCACTGTATTCTTGTTTTCTAAAATTAGAAGCAATTTTTTTAAGATCTTTTCGGTGTTTGTTTTCGATTTTCCAATCGATTAGATCGACGGGATACTCTTTTAACCACAAAATGGATTCCTTAAGGTCAAAATCTTTTCCCCCTGACATAGCGTACAAAAAATTCCACAATGGATTTTTTTCAGATCTTTCGATTTCCCAGTGGGAGGCAACAGTTTCCAGATGACGTTGTCTTGAATCTTTATCAAAAGCGTATTTTACAAAAGCCGGAGCAGTAAGAAAATACATTTCATCATCGGAATGATTCCAACCATCGCTCAAAAATTCTCCCTCCACATATCCAATCACACTAGCAGGGCGACAGGCATTTTCCTCATAACCGTATAAACGATTGAGGTTTAAGGCGTGATCTTTGTAGCGCTCTTCTTTGGTAAAATGATAGGCCGTTTGTAAAAATGTAAGAATGAGAGTTGAATTCAGTCTTCTGTCCCCAACCTGAATAGGAAAGTTATTGATATAATCCGGATGCCAACGACCCCAGCGGGTGGGTTTTCCATCCCATGAAACCAAATACCAATCGTTTTCGATAATATGATCCATTTGTTTTTTGATCAGTTGAATGGCCCGATTTTTCCATTGTTTGTCTTTGATGATCTCTGCAAATAAGGCATAAACAAAAAAATGCCCACAAGATTCATCGCTGCTAGTGGTGGTTTTCCAAACCCATCTTTGATCTTTGGCTTTTTTCCAAGTGCCATAGGAAGAATCTTTGTTCCAATTGCTTTTTTGGTAGCTATCTATTTCATATGTTCTGGCGGGAAACCCCTTTATTCTGGAAATGGTTGTGAGTCGTTCCATGGCTTCAAAAGCCTCCAAAGCATTTTGCTTGGCATCTTCTGATTGGGTTACCGCATAGCGAAACAACTCCGATGCCAAATACATTGAAGTCCACAGTCCATCGTTATCGGTATCTATCAATTCTAAAGAGGATAAGTCTCCGGGAACCCTTAGTTTTACCGAAGATTCCAGACCATATCTGATGTGTCTTTTTCTTTGTATCTCCTGAAAATAGCTCGCTTTTTGTTCCAAGGTCATCGGTTCAAATACAATTTGACTGAGTCCTTTTTTGGTTAAAATCAAAACACTTTGGTCGGGCCCTATTTCAACGGAAATGACTTCGTCATCCGTTAGCCATCTTTTCGAAGCGTAATAATTGTATTTGCCATCGGTTCTGAATTTAAAAGCCCCACGCGTACTTCCTGCCCATAAGGCTCCACCGATGTTTTTTAGACTGGTTATTTCGACATGGGGAAGCTGTTCAATGATTTTTTCCAAGTCAAAACTGCGGGAATTGAGTCGGTGAATGCCCTTGTTTGATCCGATCCATATTTTTTCCATGAATTGTTCAAGGGACGAAAATCCCGATCCGTAGTATACTTTTTTTAGTGATTGATCCAGGGGTCTGAATTCATAGAGATGTTTGGGGGTGAGAATAAGATAACGGTTAGCCTCATTATCGAACTGAACTGAAAGGGCTTTTTCGCTTAGATTCAGGGAAATGTCTAGCAGCCCCTCTTTATCGAAAAAGAACAAGCCTTTGTCGGTGAGGATCAAGAATGATTTGTTTTTTCCCATACCCAACAAAATAGGATTTTCAAGTCCGTGTTCCAGATAAAACTTCCCGCCAAATGAATTACTCAAAACCGCTTTCTGGGTCAAATAATAAAACTGATTTTTATGGGATTCAATTGCTATTACTTTTTGATTTTTGAGGGGTCTGTATTGGAAATTGGGTTTTAGTTTTTTTTCCCAAGGGGATAATAAGCCTTGGGATGATAGTACATTTATATTTTTATTTTTGTCGGTTTTGACTCCCATCAGTATAATGTCGGTTTTTTGTTTTTCAAACTGTATTGATCGGTCTTGAAGAAAAAAGACGTCTTTATAGGATTGTGGAAACAAACTGTTCCACAACAAAACGCTTAAGGCGAGTATTTTATAGCGAGATAACTGCATGGACAATGGTTTTTTGTTCTTTGGATCGTAGTGAGTAGCTCAGGTGAATTTGACCTTTTTTAGTGGAGATCAGCGTGGGATAGGAATAACTGTTTTTTGGATGTTCAGATTTTTCGATTTCTAAAATGGATTTCCAAGTTTTTCCTTCATCCTTCGAATGATTCAAATGTAAAGCATTTCTTCCCTTTTCCAGATTGTTGTTTACCATTAGCCAATCGCCATTGGGAAGATTAAGTGTGTGCAAACTTGATCCCGGATTGTGGATGTCGGTATCTGATACAGCACTCCAGCTTTCTCCATTGTCGTGGGACACACTTTTGATTATCCGCATGGGTTGATCTCCATTGTCACGCATATAGGCAACGAGATCCCCATTGTTTTTTTGTACCAAAGCAGGTTGAACATTTCCATAGCCTACTATGGGTTCACTGCTTCTCCAGTTTTCCCCTTGATCGTCTGAAATAGCCATTAATGAGAAATTGAAACCATCAGAATACAAAGGCAATATAATTCTTCCGGAATCCAATTGCAACGCCCGAGCTCGGGTCATCCAACCACTTTGTCTTTTGGTTTTATCACCCGCAGCCTCCACAATCATTTTTTCGTATTGTGGTGCATATTCGGCCCATCCCAAGCCCCTGTCGGGCAATTGTTCGAACTTCAATTGGGTGGATTTTTGAAACTTGTCCCCAGGCTTTAGCAGGAGGATGTCTTGCCAACTCCAGATTGGAGCTCCTTCTTTGTTATGTATTATACTTTTTTTATATTTCAGTAGGGATTCCTCCCATCGATTGCTTTTGATGACCAACCAAAACAAGAATAATTCATTTTTTTGATTGAGAAATAATACAGGATTACAATCGGGAAAGCCTGGAGTGTCGGACATTATAAAAGGTTCTTCCCACTTTTTGGTTCCTTTTTTGAGCCGAGAACCCATTATTTTGACATCATCGGCTTTTCGTTCTCCTGTACCTTGAAACCAGCAACTCAACAGATCCCCATTGGACAATTCAACCATAGAGCTGCTATGTACATGCTGGGTTTGTAGTGGAAAAATATTTTGTTTGTGAATGATCTTTGCTTGCCCTTGAGCAAAAAACTGTCCCACCAACACACATAAAAGCAGGAGGTTTTTGTGGAGAAAAATTAGAATAATTTTGATGTTTAGTGGCTTATTCATAATTGTCAGAAATTAAGAATTTTTTATCAAAAACCTAAATTTGAATTTTAAAACTATGGTCTTCATGCTTAAGTGTTTTCAAAAAATCATGAAATGAGATCACAAAAGCAGTGACGGGCCTTTGTCCTAAATCAAAGGTTATTTTCAGCTGCCTGAACTGAATTTATTTATGTATATCAAACTTATGGATGCGTTTTTACATGCTGGCATTTAATAAAATCATTTAATATCTGTTCATCAAGCGGTTTTAAAATCAGAATTGTTAACAACAAAACATTTTACCAAACTCACCCTTACTTTTTTAACAGCTGATGGCTAATGAGAATCTAAGCAAGTTTCGGATGATAACTTTACTCTTGGACATAACTTAAGCTAATTCTTTAAAATCAAATAATTTTTATTGGGATTATTTTATTTTGAACATTTAATTATTAGATTTAAATCTTCATCATGTTTAAAAAATAACTTACCCGTTAGCTATATGTTAAAATTCCTTCTTACGCTTCTTCTTATTCTTGTCAGACCTTGCCAGACTCCTATTAATGTTAATATTTCAAAAGATGTTGAATCACGAATGCAAAAATTCATGGCCGACAAAAAGATTTCTGGAGCAGTAACTTTGGTTTATCATAAAGGGAATATCATCCACCACCAGGCAACAGGGTTCGCCAATATATTTACTAAAGAGAAAATGACTACTGAAAGTCTTTTTCGAATAGCCTCTCTAACTAAAAACGTAACCGCCATTTCAGTAATGATACTTCAGGATAGAGGAAAACTCAGTGTCAACGATAAAGTGTCCAAATACATTCCTGAATATGTCAATTTAAAAGTCAAAGACTCGAACCAATTAGCCAACCTCAGAATTCGCCACCTTATGAGCCATACATCCGGTATAATTCTACCTAGAAATGACGACGGAAGTATGACCTTAAAACAAGTTGCTGTTGCAGGCGCATCCAAGCCACTTATCTTTACTCCTGGCTCCCAATGGAAATACAGTCGCGGACTAGATGTCTGTGCTTACATTGTTGAAAAAGTTTCAGGTTCTCCTTTTTCTGACTTCCTGATCAAAGAGATTTTCTTGCCACTCCAAATGAAAGATACTGGTTTCTACCTCAATGAAGAACAAGTCAAAAGACTTGTTATTGCCTATCAACCTTCGAAAGATGGAAAGCATATTATTCCAAGTACTTTAGAAAGGCTGGTCAAGCCACCTGTAGGAAAGTTCACACCAGGGCCATCTGGTGGTTTAATCTCTTCTGCTCAAGATATGGGAAGGTTCTACCAAATGCTATTAAATGGTGGCGAGCTGGATGGAAAAAGAATAGTTTCAGAAACCTCTGTTAAAAAAATCAGACAAAGCCAAACTGGAGATAACAAAGCCGGTTTTGTTCCTGGAAGTGCCTGGGGGTTGGGATTTGGACTGGTTCAACAACCTGAAGGTGTAAGTGCAATGTTAAATGAAGGATCTTTTGGACACGGAGGGGCTTTTGGAACACAAGGCTGGGTCGATCCAATTACTGAAATTGTATATGTTCTCATGATACAAAGAACAAAGTTCGGTAACAGTGATGCTTCAGATATTCGTCGAGGTTTTCAACAGGCTGTTGTTGACGGGATTAAGTAAAAATAAAAAGCGACGCTAGCTTCCAGTCTCCTGAGTTTGACCAAGAGCGAAAAGTTGTCAACTTAAAACCTTACATTTTCACAACTTACTCTTATCTCACTAAATATATCAACATTCAATAAATATACTATTTAAGATAAATGTTGTCCGAATTAAGTATTTGCATTATATTTAAATAGTAGCCATTTTACCGTACAAATATTTTATGGCTTATGTTAACTATTTAAATCGATCCCATTCGTTTAAAATTTTTTTGGAATAAACTTAAAAATAAGTGAGTTTTGTGAAGGTTTAGTTGCAAAATAGTGATAAATAGGCATATAGACAAAACGTAAATTACTAATTATTAATGCTTAGTAACACTTAAAGTAACTTCTTTATTGGGAAATAAAAATAGATTTCAAAGCGTTTCATTTAACTTAATAACTCCTATTATTACCATTTGCCCGGTTTGGGTCCCATCTCAAATTCAAGTTTGCCACCTTTAACTATCTCTTCAAAAGAAATTACAGGCTTTTTCACTTTTTTCCCATTTAATTTGATGCCTTGAATATATAAATTCTCCTTACTGTTGTTTTTTGCTTCTATTACAAAGGTTTTTCCTGGATAATAAGTATTATCCAAATGAATTGTTACCCTATCAAATAAGGGACTGGTTAAATCCACCATTGGTTTGGCTTCAACCCCTCCGGTCATCTCAAACAATCCCATCGCACTAATAACGTACCAGCCACCCATTTGTCCTTCATCTTCGTCACCTTCCCACCCATGATAAGGTGTTGATCCATAGAAATTATCGAGAATTGCACGTGTATATTTCTGGGTTAAATGAGGTTTGCCTGAATAGTTAAACAGATATGCAGGTTGCATATTGGCTTCATTGCCATGATTTATATAGCATTCTATAGCTTTTTTGCGCGAACGGTCAAATGCGTGAGCTGCAAATTGTTTTTTATTTGATTTTAAAAATCCATTTTCCAAGCGTTTATTAAACACTTCCTCCCCGCCCATTGCTTCTATTAAGCCTGTAACATTATGTGGAATATACCATGTGTATTGCCATGAATTACCCTCAGTAAATGAATAACCCGATAGCGGATCAAATTTATCGAGCCAATTTCCTGAAGTATCTTTGGGAACGATATATTTTATACTGGGATGAAAAATATTTCTCCAATACTCTGACTTTTTCATAAAATCATCGTAATCATCAGATTTCCCAAGAGCCTTAGCCATCTGAGCTACACAATAAAAGTCAAAAGCATAATTGAGAGCACGGTCAGTTCTCGATTTTCTTCCCAGGTTGTATGGCACATATCCTTTTTCCACAAACACATTCAGGTAATCGTTTCCTGCCAGACCTGTTCCCGGTAAAATTTCACCCTGATTTGTTACAACATTTCTAACAGCTTTATATAGCTTTTTCTCATCCCCTTTCCAGATTCCTTTTTGCCAGGCTGAAATCATTAATACGACTTCATGTGTAACTTCCATAACTCCTGTGTGCTCCAGTCCGGTTGGGCCGTTGTTTGTCCAGCCCGTTTTATCGAAAAGTTCCAGCTGGGTATCCACCCAATTCTTCATAATTTCAGGCGATATGAATGACCACAAGGGATTTAGGTTCCAAAAGGTATTCCAAAAAGCATCTCCACCATACATTACCCCACCCTCTGGTAGTTGTTGTACTTGCTCAAAGGGATCAACATATTTTCCGTCCACATCACTCCAGGTTTGTTTCTGAGAATAGCACCGATACAGGTTAGTGTAAAACTTCACCTTATCCTCGTGTGTTCCACCTTCAACCTTAATTCTGCCAAGCAGTTCATTCCATTCATCTCGAGCATCATTTACTGCCCGGTTAAAATCCCAATCGTAGACTTCCAGTTCCTGTTCAAGATTTTTGCTTGCTCCCTCTGCACTAACCAGCGACAAACCCACTTTTGCCATTAAAGGTTCCTCTTTTTTAACATTAAAAGTGATATAGGAAGCCACATCCCCGTGTCCTTTAACTTTATGAACATCTTCCCTTTCTCCTTGTCTTTGAGTCCAACCATTCATGGAATTAAATGCTTTATTAAAACGAATCTCAAAATGGAGTGTCCATTCGTTGTAAGAACTTGTTAGTGTTGAATATCCGGTAATTGTTTGCCTATCCTTTATGGTTATTTCTCCGTCTGTTAATTTTGCACTGTACTCTGCGGGAAAAAGCAAATCAATTAAAATCAGGGCATTCTCATAGTCATCATTAAAAGTATATTTATGAAATCCACAATGCGTGGTGGCGGTAAGTTCAGCCTTAGCATCACTGTCATATAATTCAACGGCATAATATCCTGGAAAGGCTTTTTCTGACTCTTTTAAAATCCTGGAATGGTAGCTTGCTCCGGCTCCCCTGTAGGCGGCATCAATCGGGCGGTCTTTAAATGTAGGGTCCTGTACCTGGGGCATCATTATTAATCCGCACATTGTCCAGGCATGAATATGAGAGAATCCTGACACATTGCTTATTGAGTATTCATATCCCGCCATCCAGCCATCATTCTGGTTATCCGGTCCCAATTGCACCATTCCGAAAGGTCTTCCGGCATAAGGTCCCAACATCCACCTGGAGTTGGAGGTGCCTATAAAACAATCTACATAATCAATGGGTTCTTTATTGGTTTGGGAATAGCCCTGAATACTCAAAACTAATAGTAACAGAATGCTAATGGTCTTCATACTTTTGTCTTTATTTCTCTTTATTCCTTACAAATAAAACAAGTTTATATAGCTATTCATAAAGAATTTTAATGTTTTTATGTGCTTTTGGGAAAAGGATAAATTACTGTATATTTCTTATTAATCATATAACTAATGATTAATACTCTTTTTTTGAAATCAAATCTGTATATTTTGAAAAATTAATTTCTTAAAATACATTTATGATATTCAAAAAGTTTGACCATAAAATCTCAAGCATAATTTATGTTTTATCATTAACCTTTTTGCTACAATTTTATTCTTGTTCATCAAAAGTTGAGGAATCCGCCATTGATACCATTAGAGGTGACATAACCTTATTGGAAATTAAATTATCACTAACATGTTGCA
The DNA here is from genome assembly GCA_002364535.1 of Flavobacteriaceae bacterium UBA3159. Lineage (GTDB taxonomy): Bacteria > Bacteroidota > Bacteroidia > Flavobacteriales > Flavobacteriaceae > UBA8316. The sequence continues at coordinate 61,858 of DEYL01000056.1, forward strand.
ATTGATTCCCTAAAAAAGGTGAAATCGGTGATTCATAATTAGTGTTGATATTTAATTTAGTGAAGTTGGCCGACAGAGAAGCGTTTGAATTTAGTTTAATTGTAATTTGTAAATTATTTGAGCCATCAGACCAACCTGAGAATATATAATCTGAATTAGGTGTTGCAGTAATCTTAACTTCAGTACCGTCATCATAAGTTCCTCCCTCAGAAGAGACAGATCCGCCCTCTCCAGCTGAAACTGTCAAAGTATATTGAGTAGTAGTTTCTTCAGGTTCAGCTGTTGGAGTTTGAATCACACTTGGAGGAGCAGAGTCACCATCATCTGAAGAACAGGAATAGATGAATACAGATAATAAGACAACTACAATTATGGGAAATAAAGCTCTTTTCATTGAATGATTTATTAATAGATGGAAAATAATTAATATTTGGGTTAAATATAATATCAACAGCCCTAACCTTCACAGAAAAACCATTCTACAAAACCCATCCCACCATCAGGTATTTAGACAGTAAGGAAAGTTTTTAGGGTTTAAAATATTACAGCCGTACAAATACCGTACATAAATAAAATAAAAAATCCCTAAAACATTGTATTTAAATGTAATAGGGATTGTATAAGTGGAGTCGGCGGGAATCGAACCCGCGTCCAAACAAGTCACAACCGAGCTTTCTACAAGTTTAGTTCTCGTTTGTTTTTCGAGGTATCAGTGACCGAAAACCGCCCGAGATACCCTTATCATCTTTATTGAAAAACACTACCGATGCCATAGTATTTCGATGTTGACATTTATGGTGCCTCCATACCGATCGCCGTCAACAAGGGCTATCGAGAGACATCCGGCTTCCCGACCTGGTCGGGACTTGGCAAAGACTTACTTTAATTCAGTCGATTATGCAGCTAGAGCGTAGTTATTCTCGCCATTTAAAAGGTTGAAACATAAGATTTTCGAGCCGTGTTTCAGTGCTCGACCTGCTTACTCCGTCATGGGAACCTGCTGTCAAAACCAGTCGACCCCTTTTTTTCAATGAACTCTAATATTGAGAGAAGTCAAAGATACAAATTTCATGCCGTTTTTTTATTCTGCTTCCAAACTCATATGAAATAACAGGGTAGGCTTGACAATGACACTGGCCTTGGTATGAATGTCCAGGACGATATTCATATAATTATCTGTGAGTTCCTTCAGCATAACAAAACTTCCCTTATAATTCTGTTCTTCAAAAGTTACTGTGTTGGCCAGACAATGGCCCTTATCATGAAACTCCCGATAAGAGTTTTTATTGGAGTTGGGGGAATAGGTGGCCTTGTTTTCCATCCAGTTGGTATATTCCCCACTGGTTATTTTGGCCCCCCATCTCCTAGAATTTAGATAGTCAAGATTGGGTTGTACATTACTTACGATGGGCGGGTGCTGTTCGTAGGCTACTGATCCCTAATGATTTTTAGGATCAGGCGTAAAGGCAATACTGGTCATGTTGTAAATGTTATTCAAGGTGATTCCTATGCCTTTTTAACGGGTTCTGGACTCAATGAGTTGATTAGCACCATTAATCAATCTACTTAAAGCTATAGAATAGCTTACAACAAAATTACCAAAAAAGAACAGGCATCTACTGGTTTCCTCAGCCACAACTTGCAAAATCTGGGAACCAAAAATGAAGCCACTTCGGCAAGGGTAGGATCATAGCTGTCGTTAGACTTATGCATATAATAATATATATTATAATTAAGCTTATTGAACCAGTGTTGCACAAAAATAAGGGAATATACCAACGAGAAAAGGAAAGAGAATATCAGTAGATCTTTATTATAAAAAGATTTAAGAGATATAAATTTAATCGTTTAAATGCTTGGGGGCTCACCGACCCCTAAACATCAGTGGGTATAGGGGATCAAAAAAAATATTCAAGTAAGAATTTTACTACATGCTTTCAGTCATAAAAGTCCTCAAACGGGATAAACGGGTCAAAAGTCCATCCAAATGCTGCAGGTCTAGCATATTGGCCCCGTCACTTTTGGCTGAAGAAGGGTCAAAATGGGTTTCCAGAAAAATGCCGTCAACTCCCGTAACGATCCCGGCACGGGCAATGGTGTCAATACTTTCGGGTCTTCCTCCGGTCAACCCGCTGCTTTGGTTGGGTTGTTGAAGTGAATGGGTAACGTCTAATATAGTCGGTGCAAATTTTTTCATCACCGGGATACCCCGAAAATCCACGATCAGGTCTTGATATCCAAATTGGGTGCCACGGTCGGTGATCCAAGCATTTTGATTGCCACTATCTTTAACTTTTTGAACGGCAAATTGCATACTTTCCGGACTAATGAATTGGCCTTTTTTCAGGTTGACAAACTTGTTGGTTTTTGCCGCAGCCACCAACAAATCGGTTTGTCTGACTAAAAATGCCGGGATTTGCAATACATCTACATATGCAGCAGCCATTTCAGCATCTTCCTCGCAGTGAATATCAGTAACTGTAGGTACCTCAAAAGCCATACTCACTTTTTCCAAAATCTTTAGGGCTTTTTCATCACCGATCCCAGTAAAACTGTCCAATCGACTTCGGTTGGCTTTTTTAAAACTACCTTTGAAAATGTATGGTATAGAAAGTGCATCGGTTACCGATTTTATCTTTTCAGCGATCCTCATGGCCATTTCCACTCCTTCTATGGCACAGGGTCCTGCCATTAAAAAAAACTGATCGCTTTGGGCGTGGGTAATTTTAGGCAGGTCGCTTAGTGGCATATTATTTTTTGTTAAAATTATTAAAGCAACGGTATAGTTGAGCAGCCATGGATCAAAACTTATGTTTTGGCAACAACCTCAAACACCTTTCCCTCTTCACATTTGAAGATTTTACCTGGGAATTTTACGATCATTTGATAATCGTGGGTGGCCATTAACAAGGTCATTCCTTTTTGATGGAGAGACTTAAAGAGTTGCATGATGTCCTGACTGGTTTGAGGATCGAGGTTTCCAGTGGGTTCATCTGCAATAATCAATTTAGGATCATTGAGCAAGGCCCGTGCAATAGCGATTCTTTGTTGCTCTCCACCAGACAGTTCAAAGGGAAATTTTTTTTTGTTTACTTCGATACCCACCATATTCAGTACCTTATCAATTCTTTGGTTGATCTCATTTTTATCGCGCCATCCGGTGGCTTTTAATACAAATTTGAGGTTGTCCTCAATACTGCGGTCGGGCAGCAATTTAAAATCTTGAAACACCACACCCAAGGTTCTTCTCAATGAAGGGATCTGTTTGCTTTTGAGCCGCGTAAGGTCATAATCTCCCACGTTCCCCAAGCCCCCTGCCAGCTCCAAATCACCATAAATGGTCTTGATCAGACTACTTTTGCCGCTTCCAGTCCGGCCGATCAAAAAAACAAAACTTCCCTCGGGAACATCTATGGAAACATCTGTCAAAATCGTCTTTCCGTTTTGCTCGATGGTGGCGTCGCTAAAAGAAACAATATTTTTGGCCATTGGCATTGAAATGTTCCTCAAATGTAAAGGGTTTTGATTGGCTAATAAAATTTGTTGATAAGTTGTATGTAAGCAAAAATAATTCCGTTCCTAAAGGAAAGCATTCTGTTTAACTTTGAATATGATTAACATAAAAAAAAATAGCTTACTCCTTATTTTGTTGTTTTTTTTTACCGTCCCGAGTTGGTCACAATTATTCGACAAGGTTGCGTTAAAAATTAAAGCAACTGATCTTTACTACCAAGGTGTCTTCCCCAACGTAGACCAAGCCCTGGCACTTTATGAAGATTTTAATTTCAATCCTACCGAGTTAAAAGATGTCAATTATTTCAGAATGGTCACTTCCCTGCGGCTCAATGACCCCGGCGCTGTAAAACTGATCGAAAACTTTAGCCTTGATTACCCAAATACGACCATCTTAAAAACAGTTTATTTGGATCTGGCCAACTATTATTTTAACAATGAAAAATATTCCTACGCCCACAAATGGTTTGCCAAGGTAAAAGCCGCCGATGTTCCCAAACCGGCCCTGCCTCAGTTTTATTTCAACAAGGGATATACCCTTTTTACCAAGAAACAATATCCAAGGTCCAAAGTCCTGTTGGAAAACGTAAAATTCAATCCCAAGTATGAGTCCGATGCCCACTATTACCTTGGGCACATCGCCTATCAGCTGGAGGATTATGCCACAGCCTCCAACTCCTTTAATAGGGTTTCCAAAAAAGAACAACAGGAAAATTTAGGTTATTTCCAAGTTGAAATGAATTTTAAACTGGGGCGATTTGAAAAAGCCATCACCTTGGGTGAAAAGGAAATTCAAAACATGCATGGAGAGAATTTTTCAGAACTTTCAAAAATTATAGGAGAAAGTTATTTCAATACCCAACAATACGACAAGGCATTAAAATATTTAAAAAACTACAAAGGGAAAAACAGCAAATGGACTCATGTGGATTTTTATCAACTGGGTTATGCCTATTATGAAACAGGCAACTACAGTCAAGCCATAGATCAATTCAGTAAGATCATTGGTAAAAAAGATAAATTGGCACAGAACGCCTACTACTATTTGGCAGAGTGCTACCTCAAAAAAGAGCGTAAATCTTCTGCCTTGAACGCATACCGAAGTGCGGCTTCAATGGCTTTTAATCCGGACATTACACAAACAGCCTTACTCAATTATGCCCGTTTGAGCTATGAGATTGGTAACCCCTACGAAAAAGTCCCACAACTCATTATCAGATATCTCGAAACCTATCCCAAAACATCAAATGAACAAGAGCTAACCGCCTTGTTGTTGAGTTCCTACACCAATAGCGGTGATTATGATGGCGTGCTATCCATTCTCTCCTCACAAAATGACTACAAAGACTACCGTCTGCTTCAAAAGGTAACCTATCTAAAAGCCATTCAACTGTTCAATGCAGGAGACTATTCAAAGGCAGGGAAGTACTTCCAAAGAGCCGTTAAAAATGACAAAGACAAAACTATTACCGCAAAATCCCATTTTTGGTTGGCACAAACTCTCTACGAGCGCAATCGATATGAGGATGCTGTCGATGGATTTTTTGTTTTCGAAAATAATGCTCCCAAAAAGTCAATGCTCAACGAATTGGAATACCACTATCATTTGGGATACATCTATTTTAAGATGGCCGATTATGAATTGGCATTGAGAGCATTCCAAAAAGTTGTGGATCGACAAAAACACTATTCCCGCTCCAAAGTTCGCGATGCCTATGTTCGCATGGGGGATTCTGAGTTTGCCATGAGTCGTTTTTGGCCGGCCATGGAGCAATACAATAAAGGCATTGCAATGTCCCCGGCTCAATCCGACTATGCCCTATATCAAAAGTCAATTAGCTATGGTTTTGTAGACCGCAATAAGCAAAAAATCAGCACGCTTAAGGAACTGATTGACAAGCACCCCAATTCTGTTTATGTAGACGATGCTTACTTCGAATTGAGCAGTGCCTATTCGGTTGCATCTTCTTTTGACACAGCCATCAACACCTATGACCAAATGATCGGTCGCTACCCTAAAAGCCCATACCTGCCTAGGGCCATACTCAACAAAGGGTTGATCCTCTACAATCAGGAAAAACTAAACCGTGCAGAAAGTGTTCTTAAAAACTTGGTGGTGCGCTTTCCCAAGGATGCTGCGGCACAACAGGCTCTAGGAACCCTCAAAGAAATTGCGGTAGATCTGGATAAAGTTCCACAATTCACTCAATGGCTCAAAGTACAGAAAATCGATGCCTTTTCCGATAATGAGTTGGATCAAACTGCTTTTTCAGCCGCTGAAAAACAGTTCATAAGCGACCGAAAAAAACAAGCCAAAAAATCTTTTATCTCCTATTTGGAGAGTTATCCTCGTGGACGCAATGCCCTCAATGCCCATTTTGCATTGGCAGAAATTTACTTTGAGGGATCCGAGCGCGATGCCGCGCTCGAGCATTACCAAAAATTGATTGATGAAAAACCCAATGAGTATTATGAACAAGCATTGGTCAGGGCCACCCAGATTTTGGTCAAAAAAGAAATGCAACAGCAAGCAGTACCCTTATGGAAGCAATTGGAAACAGTTGCTGTCTATTCCGAAAACAAACGTTATGCCATGTTTAATTTGATGCGTTCCTTCTATCAGTCTGAGGAGTTGGAAGATGCACAGCGCAAAGCAGAAGCTGTATTGGCATTGAAGAATATAGAAGTAAAAGTAAAGTGGGACGCCTACGAAATATTGGCACAAACCTCGATAGTATTGGGAGATTCTCTCAAGGCACATTCGGCTTTTAAAGTTTTGGAAAAAGCCCCTATTGATAAGCTCGCCGCAGAAGCTTATTACTACAGAGCCCATCAAGATCACAAAAACAAAGACTACGAAAAGTCCAATGAAGTCATTTCGCTTTTGTCTCAAAAATTCAGTAGCCAACCCTATTGGGCCGCGAAAAGCTTATTGCTGATGGCCCAAAACTTTTATGCCGTCAAAGACGCTTTTCAATCCACTTATATTTTGGAATCCCTTATCGAAAATTACAAACAGTTTCCCGAAATATCGAAGCATGGTGAGACCCTACTCAATCAGATAAAAATAGAGCAGGCTGAGCAAAATGCCAGTTTGTCCCAATCCGACAACGTCAATGAAGTACAATAAAATTTTTATTGCATTTTGGTTACCCATGTCCCTTTCCTTTTTCGCCCGGGCACAAGAACAGGAGACCGATGACTTGGGTACCCAAGAGGTTACTGTCGTTAAATCCTACAGCCCAAGCCTGAAAAGTGTTTTTAAAATTCGAACCAACCCTGAAATTGACGATTCCTTAGTTCAAAAAAAAATAAATGTCAATTATACATTTGAGCCCATACCTGTAGTGTCCACCTTTGTCCCCAATAAAGCCACACCACTTAAACTACAGCGTCAAGAAAGCTCTTTTTATCACAACTCTTATGTGCTTGGTGGGATTGGAAACCAATCCTATCTCCAATTCAATTTTTCCACAATGGTACCCCTCGATCGAACTCAATCCATTGGTTTAAAGCTCCTCTATAATAAGGTTGGAGTCATCGATCATACCCTACTCAACAGTGAGCAAGGTAGAACTTCCCTCAACCTGCTACATCAATACAAGCAAAACAATATGCGGGTGGATTCTGATTTGCGTTTTGACCGGCAAGAACACAACTTTTTTGGATTGTATGATTTGGATTGGACAAAAATTTCATCTTTTAGATCGAATGTGATTGACCCCAATCAAAACCTTAACTACCTCTCCATTCGCTCTCGTTGGCAATGGTATGACGGTCTTTTTAATAAAGTCAATTTTAGCACTGATATCACGACTGATTCCTTTGACAGTTCAGAACACATTGTCAAAATCAATACCCAAATGAGGATTCCATTTTTTAATCAATACCTGGAATTGATGCCTCATCTGGAATTAATCAACACCAATTTTGTAAGAGATTACTTCAGTGAAGAGCCCCTGAGTTTTCAAAACGGTTTGGGTCTATTGGAGCTAAAGTTTTTAAACGTCGGACGAAAACTAAAACTGAGGTTAGGAGCCAAAGGTATCTTCCCATTTGGGTCCGCTCAGGAGGAGCAAGCGACATTTTATGTTTACCCTAAAGCAGAAATTTCTTATAGATTTGGCAATGGAAAATTGGTTCCTTTTGTCAATTATCACGGGAGCTATGACCTCAATAGTTTTACTTCCTTCTCACTAGAAAATCCCTATGTGGCTCCAGCCTTGGTGATTAAACCCACCGAAGTAAATCACCACGGGGACCTGGGGTTCAATGCCTACCCGGGATCGGGATTGTCCTTCAAACTTTATGCCCATTACAGCCAATCCGACAATTTCCCCTTGTTTAAACGTTTGCCCTACGACCAGAACAATCGAGATATGGCTTATCGTTTAGCCAATTCATACGAAATCATATATGACAGCGTTGAAAAAATGGGTATAATAACCCGAATCGCAATGCGATTTAGTGAATACAACAAAATTAGTCTCGAAACTGGCTATTTTGAATACAAAAGAAATGGATATAAAAAAGTTTGGAACTTGCCCGCGCTCAATATTGATGTGAATGCCAACTTTAGAATGGGTCGAAAAATATTTTTTCAAGTAGGTGGCCATTATATAGGGGATAGGGATTCAATCAGAAACTTGGTTATTAGCCTATCAGAAAACAGCGATGGAAATATTGGAACCGGAGAGCGCTTGGGTTCGGTGTTTCGTATTGCCTCTTCCATTACATGGAAAATCAACCCCCAATGGGATTTATTCTATGAAGGAAAAATGATTCTCAGCGATAATACTTCCCGATGGGCCTATTATCAAAATCAAAGCCAGTTGCATTTGGGAGGAATTCGATATAAATTCGATATTAATCTATGACAATAGACATTCTAAGCTCTAAATATTTTAACAGTATATTTTTTAGTTTAATTTTGTTGTCAGATTTTTCAAATGAACAAAAGCTACCTTATTCTATATTTCGTTTTATGCACCGCAATCGGTTGCACAGAGCGAGTTGATTTATTAGTACACAATGCTAAAATCTACACTGTTAATGAAAGTTTTGATAAAGCTTCGGTTTTCGTAGTCAAAGACGGTAAATTCGTTGCAGTAGGTGGGGAAGAATTGATCAAAAAGTACAAGCCTGCCAATACCGTTGATGCCCGAGGCCTGGCCATTTTCCCAGGATTTATTGATGCACACGGCCACCTTTTATCATTGGGTTTAAATCAGTTTAAGGCTGACCTAACTAATGTCAACAGCATTGACCAACTCATCGAAAGGGTCAAAAAACATCAGGATAAATACAATCAAAAAATTATTATTGGAAGGGGTTGGGATCAAAACCAATGGGGGGATAAATCTTTTCCCGAAAATCAAAAACTCAATGCTGCTTTTCCCGATGTTGCTGTTGTTTTGGAGCGTATCGATGGACATGCTTTTTTGGTCAATCAAAAGGCGCTCGAAATGGCCGGTATTGATAAGGACACCCAAGTAGAAGGAGGCCAAATAGTTAAACAAAAAGGAAAGCTTACGGGTATATTGTTAGATAAAGCCATGGCGTTGGTTTTCAAGATCATTCCCGAATTTTCCAAAGAAGATAAAATCAAAGCCTTGCTCAAAGCACAGGAAATCTGTTTTGAAAATGGTTTGACCACCATCGGTGAGGGAGGGATTTCCAAAAAAGACATCTATCTGATAGACAGCCTCCAACGAAAAGATTTGTTAAAACTGAGGGTTTACGCCATGATTGAAAATGATCCCCATGCCATTAATCATTTTATTCGCGAGGGCAAACTCAAAACAGATCTTTTAAATGTTCGTTCGGTCAAAGTATTTGCCGATGGTGCTCTTGGTTCCAGAGGTGCCGCGCTAATTGAGGATTACAGCGACAAAAAGGGACACAAAAGTAGTCTGCTAATCCCCAAAGATTCCTTGATACGATTGGCCAATCTTTTGGCGGAAAAATCCTTTCAAATGAATACCCACGCCGTTGGTGATGCCGCAAACCGAGGGGTTTTGGAAGTTTATAATCAGGTACTGGGTTTTAAAGAAGATCCCCGTTGGAGAATAGAACAGGCACAAGTTATTGCCGTACAGGATTTTCCTCGATTCAACACCAAAATCATACCTTCCATTCAACCCACCCGTGCCACTAGTGACATGGGCTGGGCCATCGACCGACTGGGCAAGGAGCGCATAAAAGGTGCCTATGCATACAAAGACCTGCTCGATTGGTCGGGAGCCTTGGCTTTGGGTACCGATTTTCCGGTCGAAGATATCAACCCCTTTGAAACTTTTTATGCTGCAGTAGCCAGAAAGCTTCCCAACGACAAATTGTCTGCTACCTTTCAGCCAGAAAATTCCCTGACCCGTTATGAAACTCTTTTGGGTATGACACGCTGGGCGGCTTATGCCAACTTTGAGGAAAATGAAAAAGGCAGTATTGAAGTCGGTAAATTCGCCGATTTTGTCATCTTGGATCAAGACATCATGAAGATCAATATCCAAAGTGTACTCCAAACAAGAATTGTTGCCACCATCCTCAATGGAAAAATTGTCTTCAGTAACCGACTATAGCGTCTCTAAGCTGAAGATTTTAACTTTCATCACTTATTTATTCTTTTTTTATTTTAATTATTAATAAATATTGATTTTTAAATTAAAATAATTAACTAAATATTTGTTTTTGATATAAACATTAAAATATTTATATAATTTTGTTTAAAAATTTAAACTATGTGTGGAATTGTATGTGCCTTTGATCTGAAACAGGACTCAGAAACGCTAAGACCTCAAATACTGGAAATGTCAAAACGTGTTCGACATAGAGGCCCAGACTGGAGTGGTATTTATAATAGTAAAAATGCCATCTTAGGTCACGAAAGACTGGCCATTGTCGATCCTACCTCGGGTAAGCAACCCTTGTTCAGTGACGACGGAAGTATTGTTTTGGCTGCCAATGGAGAGATATACAACCACCTTGAGTTGAGAAAAAAGTTTAAAGGAAAATACCAATTCAGAACCGAATCGGATTGCGAAGTGATTTTAGCCCTCTATAAAGAAAAAGGAGCTGATTTTGTGGATGATCTTAATGGTATTTTTGCCTTTGCGATCTATGACAGCTCCAATGACAGTTATTTTATAGCTCGCGATCATGTGGGTATTATCCCCTTATATATGGGGTGGGACAAACACGGTACTTTTTATGTGGCTTCTGAGTTGAAGGCTTTGGAAGGTGTTTGTGCCAAAATAGAACTATTTCCTCCGGGTCATTACTGGAAAAGTGGCGATAAGGCCCCAATCCAATGGTATAAAAGAGACTGGGTAGACTTTGAAAAAGTAAAAAGCAACCCAACCAGTATAGAAGATCTACACGATGCCCTTTCCGATGCAGTTCACAGACAATTAATGAGCGATGTGCCCTACGGAGTGTTACTGTCGGGAGGTTTGGATTCCTCCATTACTTCGGCATTAGCCAAAAAGTTTTCTTCCAAAAGGGTTGAATCTGAAGATACTCAAGATGCTTGGTGGCCTCAATTACACTCTTTTTCCGTGGGATTGGAAGGTTCACCCGATTTGGCAGCTGCCAAAAAAGTTTCTGAGCATATTGGTTCCATTCACCATGAGGTTGTTTTTACCATTCAGGAAGGTTTGGATGCGATCAGAGATGTTATCTACCATTTGGAAACCTACGACATTACCACCGTTAGGGCTTCAACCCCAATGTTTTTGATGGCGCGAAGCATTAAATCCCATGGCATTAAAATGGTGCTCTCGGGAGAGGGAGCCGACGAATTGTTTGGAGGCTATTTGTACTTCCACAAGGCCCCTTCGGCCGAGGAGTTCCACAAAGAAACCGTAAGAAAGCTCGACAAACTTCATCAGTACGACTGCCTTAGGGCCAATAAATCTTTGGCTGCTTGGGGAATAGAGGGGAGGGTTCCCTTCCTGGACAAGGAATTTATAGATATCGCCATGCGCATCAACCCACAGGACAAAATGATCAACAAGGAACGCATGGAAAAATGGGTGGTTCGCAAAGCATTTGAAGACTACCTGCCCGAAAGTGTTGCATGGCGTCAAAAAGAGCAATTTTCTGACGGAGTTGGCTACAGTTGGATCGATACCCTCAAAGAAGTAGTTGAAGCAGCAGTAACCGACGAGAAAATGGACAATGCCCATTTTAGATTTCCATTGCAAACCCCACAGAATAAAGAAGAGTTTTACTACCGTAACATCTTCGAGGAACACTTCCCTAGTGATGCAGCTGCATTGAGTGTACCCTCCGTACCCTCGGTTGCTTGTAGCACTCCTATTGCATTGGAGTGGGACGAGGCTTTTAAGAATCAAAACGACCCCAGTGGAAGGGCTGTTGCTAAGGTACACGACGATGCGTATTAGTACTGATTTTTTTTGCGATCTACCGCTGCTTTTGCCGTAATTTTTTTCACATTTTGTGTTGATAACTTCACAGGCTTAATACCCTTTAACCCTGCATATTTACTGGTATTTTAAGTATATTTGAGAAAACGAAATATTAAAAAAAACTAGCTTATATTGTATGAGTGAAAGCAGCCAAAATCCTCAATATTCCGCCGACAGTATTCAGGCCCTAGAGGGGATGGAGCACGTAAGAAAGCGACCCTCAATGTACATTGGAGATGTCGGGATAAGAGGATTACATCATCTGGTATACGAAGTTGTGGACAACTCTATAGACGAAGCCCTAGCAGGTCATTGTGATACCATTACCGTGATCATCAATCAGGACAATTCCATCACCACCGAAGACAACGGTCGAGGAATCCCAGTTGGTATACACAAAAAAGAAGGGGTTTCCGCATTAGAAGTGGTCATGACCAAGATCGGAGCTGGAGGAAAATTTGATAAAGACTCCTACAAAGTATCCGGAGGACTCCACGGCGTGGGAGTCTCTTGTGTCAATGCCTTGTCCGAACAACTTAAAGCAACGGTTTATCGAGATGGTAAAATATGGGAACAAACCTACGAAAGAGGTAAGCCCTTGGCGCCGGTAGAGGCAGTGGGGAACTCCGATCAAAATGGTACCGTAGTTACCTTTAAACCCGATCCACAAATCTTTAAACAGGTATTGGAATACAATTATGATACACTGGCACAGCGGATGCGGGAATTGTCCTTCCTCAACAAGGGCATTACCATCGTGCTAACCGATAAAAGAAGGAAAGAAGAAGAAGGGAAATTTATACAAGAAACATTTCACTCCGATGAGGGACTCAAAGAATACATCCGTTTTCTGGACAGCAACAGAGAGGCTATCGTTCAGGAAGTGATTTCCATGGAGAGTGAAAAGAATGGAATACCGGTAGAGGTGGCCATGATCTACAACACTTCATTTAATGAAAACTTACACTCCTACGTCAACAATATCAATACCCATGAAGGAGGAACGCACTTGTCGGGATTCCGACGGGGATTGACCACTACCTTAAAAAAATATGCCGATGCCTCCGGGCTACTTGACAAACTCAAGTTTGAGATTGCCGGAGATGACTTTAGAGAGGGTCTGACCGCCATCGTTTCCGTAAAGGTGGCAGAACCTCAGTTTGAGGGACAAACCAAAACTAAGTTGGGGAATCGCGATGTAAGTGCTGCCGTTTCTCAAGCGGTTTCTGAGATGTTGGAAAACTATTTGGAAGAACATCCCAACGATGCTAAAATCATCGTTCAAAAGGTCATCCTTGCAGCTCAGGCGCGACATGCGGCCCGCAAGGCAAGGGAAATGGTACAACGAAAAACCGTGATGACCGGTGGAGGTCTGCCAGGTAAATTGTCCGATTGCTCAGAGCAGGATCCCTCTTTGTGTGAAGTGTTTCTCGTAGAGGGTGACTCTGCAGGGGGAACCGCCAAGCAAGGTAGGGATCGAAATTTTCAGGCCATACTCCCCTTGAGGGGAAAAATCCTCAATGTTGAGAAGGCCATGCAACACAAGGTTTTCGAAAATGAAGAAATCAGAAACATCTACACTGCCCTAGGGGTAACCATAGGAACCGAAGAGGACAGTAAGGCTCTTAATTTGGAAAAGTTGCGCTACCATAAAATTGTTATCATGTGTGATGCCGATGTCGACGGTAGCCATATCTCCACCTTGATCCTCACTTTTTTCTTCCGCTATATGAAGGAATTGATCGAGTCCGGATATGTCTATATTGCCACGCCACCCTTGTATTTGGTCAAAAAAGGAGCCAAGAAAAGTTATGCTTGGGACGACGACCAACGGGATCGATTTCAACAAGAATTCGGATCGGGATCCAGCGTACAACGCTATAAAGGATTGGGAGAGATGAATGCAGAACAACTTTGGGACACCACCATGAACCCCGAAATGCGGACCCTACGGAGGGTAACCATCGACAATGGTGGAGAAGCAGATCGTATTTTTTCCATGCTGATGGGAGACGAAGTTCCCCCACGAAGAGAATTCATCGAAAACAACGCCATTTACGCCAATATTGATGCGTAAATTTTAGGATTTCAATGGCTCCACTCCCGCAAAATCTATTAATTTTGATGGATTTAAGATTTTAAACCCTCAAAGAGGGATTTAAACAACTAAGATAAATTTCTTATTAGAAGAAAATAATTTATTATCAGCTAGTTAAACAGATTTAAACGCATGAAAGTAACCGTTGTTGGCGCCGGAAATGTAGGGGCCTCTTGTGCAGAATATATCGCCATCAAGTCGATTGCCAGTGAAGTAGTATTGTTAGATATCAAAGAAGGTTTTGCCGAAGGAAAGGCACTCGACCTGATACAAACCGCAACTACCCTAGGGTTCAATTCCCGCATCAAAGGAGTGACCAACGATTATACCGCTACCAAAGACAGCGAAGTGGTCGTAATCACTTCGGGAGTGCCTAGAAAACCCGGTATGACCCGAGAAGAATTGATCGGTATCAATGCCGGAATCGTACAATCGGTCGCTAACAGTATCTTGGAACATTCGCCCAATACCCACATCGTAGTGGTCTCCAACCCTATGGATACCATGACCTATTTGACACTTAAGGCAACAAGATTGCCCAAAAACCGTGTCATCGGAATGGGGGGAGCTTTGGACAGCTCAAGGTTCAAAACCTATCTTTCTTTGGCATTGGACAAACCCGCCAATGACATCCAAGGGATGGTCATCGGTGGTCATGGAGACACCACCATGATCCCGCTTACCCGATTGGCTAGCTATAACGGAACCCCTGTTTCACAGTACCTTACTGATGAGGCCATGGAGAAGGTAGCTGCTTCTACCATGGTAGGCGGTGCGACCCTCACCAAACTATTGGGGACTTCTGCTTGGTATGCACCGGGTGCTTCTGTAGCCTATTTGGTGGACAGTATTGTCAATGATCAAAAGAGAATGATCCCATGTTCGGTTCTCCTCGATGGAGAATACCAACAGGAAGATCTCTGTATTGGAGTGCCTAGTATCATTGGAAAAAACGGTTTGGAATCCATCGTAGATGTTCAACTCAATGAGACGGAACAAGAAAAATTCAACCAAAGCGCTTCAGCGGTCAAAACCATGAATGAAGCACTAAAGGACGTATTGAAATAAGGCATTTGCCTTGATCGCTGTTTGATCAGGGGTTTAATACGCTCTTAAAGTTGCTAAATCATTGCCTAAACTTTATATTTGCACGCTTATTTAGCGTAAACAAAAACCAAAATGCAAAATAACGGACTCATAAGACTCTTTGCTATCCTTTTTGGATTGGTGAGTATCTACCAACTTTCATTTACATTCATTACCAGTCAGAAAGAATCTCAAGCCAAGGCATTCGCTACCGCTCAGTATGCAGAAGATGTAGAGGATTACATCGAATTGCGGGATCGCGCTGTGGTCAATTACCTGGATTCTATTGGTAATGCGCCCATTTTTGGATTCACTTCCTACAACGATGCCAAAAGCAAAGAACTCAACAAAGGATTGGACCTCAAAGGAGGGATCAACGTCATCCTTCAAATATCGATCAAAGACATCCTCAAGGGATTGGCTGAAAACTCAAAAAACCCGGCATTTAATATGGCGTTGGATCAAGCCGATATTTTGCAGGTCAATAGCAACGATCCCTACATAGAATCCTTTTTCATTGCTTTTGAATCCCTAAAAGGAGAATTGCAATTGGCTACACCCGATATTTTTGCCAACCGTACGCTGAGTGATGAAATTACTTTTCAGATGTCGGATACCGAGGTACAGCCCATCATAAGGCGTAAGGTGGACGAGTCCATCATTTCTGCTTTTGAAGTATTGAGAAAGCGTATTGACAAATTTGGTGTTACCCAACCCAACATCCAAAGACTGGGAACCTCCGGGAGAATTTTGGTTGAATTGCCTGGAGCCAAAGATGTGGATCGGGTCAAAAATCTATTACAAAGTACTGCCCAACTCGAATTTTGGGAAACTTATAAAAATGATCAGTTGTTTGGCTTTTTGTCCGCCGCCAACGAATTCCTTAAAACCACTGTTGAAACTTCTGCTTCCGAAAAGGAACCTGCCACCGATGATTCTTCTATAGACGATTTGTTGGCCGATGTAGAGGCTCAAGATTCCACCAGTGTTGCCTCCGCCAATCCATTGTTGGATTTGATCGTTGGGTCTGGTTTTCAAGGGGGACCGGTTTTGGCTCAGTTTACGTCTAAGGATGCCGACTTGGTTATGGGATATTTAGACACCCCTGAGGTGAGAAAGTTATTGCCTAGAGATCTTCGATACATTCGCTTTGCTTGGGGCAAGCCTGCTCCTAACAGTGAGGTAATTGAACTTTATGCCCTTAAGTCCAATCGAGATGACTTGGCACCGCTCAGTGGTGGGGTAGTGGTTGATGCCATGCAAACCTATGACATGATGGGCAATCCCGCCGTGTCCATGCAAATGAACACCCAAGGGGCAAGAATCTGGGAAAATATGACCGGCAAAGCTTTTCGCGAAGCAACTAACATTGCCATTGTATTGGATGATATTGTCTATTCTGCACCTGGAGTGTCCAATGGTGCGATTTCCGGAGGACGATCCGAGATCACTGGAAATTTTTCCCTTAACGAAGCCATTGACTTGGCCAATGTATTGCGAGCAGGTAAACTTCCTGCTGCTGCAGAGATAATACAATCCGAAATCGTAGGACCCTCTTTGGGTAGAGAAGCCATTCAAAGTGGGGTGTACTCCTTTATCATCGCTTTGATATTGGTATTGATCTGGATGGTTTTCTATTACGGAACCGCCGGGATATTCGCCGATTTCGCTCTGGTGCTAAACATACTCCTTATTTTCGGTGTCCTTGCTGGATTGGGAGCTGTATTGACTTTACCCGGTATTGCCGGTATTGTACTGACCATAGGTATATCGGTTGATGCAAATGTATTGATCTTTGAAAGGGTGAGAGAGGAACTTAAAAAAGGCAAAGGCCTGAGAAAAGCTGTTGCAGACGGATTCAACAATGCGTTGTCCTCTATTTTGGATGCCAATATCACCACTGGACTCACCGCATTAATCCTTTTTGTTTTTGGTACTGGACCCATCAAAGGCTTTGCAACGACCCTATTGATAGGTATTGCGACTTCACTCTTTACTGCTATTTTCATTACCCGTTTTTTTATCGACGCCCGAAACGAAAAAGGAAAAACCGTTGCTTTTGGTACCCAATTGACCCAATCCTTGTTTACCAACATCAACATCAGTTTTTTACAAAAAAGAAAAATCGCTTATATTGTCTCAGGGATTATAGTTATAGTTAGTCTGCTATCACTTTCCTTTCAAGGCTTGAATCAAGGGGTGGATTTTGTAGGAGGACGTTCCTACACAGTTCGGTTTGACCAAATCGTCAGCCCCTCTGAGATACAATCCAGTTTGATCCCTTTCTTGGGAAGTGCGGAGGTCAAAACCTTTGGGGAGGAAAACCAATTGAAAATCACCACCAATTACAAAGTGGATGTAGAAGGTCTAGCCGTAGATGATGAAATTCAAAATATTTTGTTTGAGTCACTTCAGTCTTTTTTTCCCGACGGGCTGACGTATAACAGTTTTGTCAACGGAGCAGAAGACAAGCAGGTGGGGATCATGTCGTCCATCAAAGTAGGACCTACCATTGCGGACGATATCAAGAAAAACTCCTTTTTGGCCGTGATTGGATCACTTATCGTGGTCTTTCTCTACATCCTCTTGCGATTTAGAAAATGGCAGTTTTCTTTGGGAGCCGTAGCTGCTGTATTCCACGATGTCTTGATCGTGTTGGGAATCTTTTCCTTGACCTATAAGATCATGCCTTTTAATATGGAAATCAATCAGGCCTTTATTGCTGCGGTACTTACCGTGATCGGTTATTCGCTTAACGATACGGTGGTGGTCTTTGACCGCATCCGTGAATATATAGGCGAACATACTAAATGGAAGTTTACCGATACAGTCAACGCTGCCCTAAACAGCACCCTAAGCCGAACTCTCAACACTTCATTGACCACTTTGATCGTTCTCCTGGCCATCTTTATTTTTGGCGGGGAATCCATCAGAGGATTTATGTTTGCCTTGATTGTTGGTGTGATTGTTGGGACCTATTCTTCGGTCTTTATCGCAACCCCCGTCATGTTTGATACCCAAAAAAGTAAAGCACTCGAAGAAGAGATAGAAAAATAGACTAGAGATTTAAATTTAGTTTTTTTACCGTCTTAGCAATGGATTGTAGACATTCTTACCAAACGTTTTTAATTCTTTCCGTGTTTATATTTTCAGCCAGAAATTTCAACCTTATCGATTTCCTCAAGTCTTTTCTTTTCGTACTGCTGTAAAGAGTAATTTATGTAGAAAATGCTTTTCGGTAAGAATGGTAGGATTTTCATAACATCAGGGCTTTAAGTACTCGAATATAATTGATTGAGGAAAAAAAACAAGCCCCTATAATCAATATAAACCATTGATTAAAAACACTTACATATTACATACTATTTTCTTTAAAAGTAGAAGACCTTAAAGTTTACGGTGTATTTTTGATATGGGTAAGATGATGCTTTCCGTGCCATGCATAAAGAGCCAGGACGGTTGCTAGGGGATAAAATTTATCTCTGGCAGGGTGGTAGTATTTTCTCTCCCATTGATTGTAATCGAGAGTATCGATCAAACCGGACCATCGCTTGTGGATCCCTTTAAGGATCATTAAACTGCTTTCCACATCATTGGTATCTATGGCGTCGGGCATCTCGGCCCATTGGTCGTGGTCGTAGTCAGCTACGGTTGGAGTGTACTGGGTCAAGGCGAATTTAAATCGGGTATAGACATGGATATGGCTGTCGGCCAAATGGTGGATCAATTGTCCGATTTGCCAAGCTCCCGGACGGTAGTTTTTTTGAAAATCCTCTGGTTTATAGTCTTGTATCTCAGCTTCCAACTCAGCGGGAAAAGACCTTATTTCTTCAGTAAGCGATTTGATCTCTTCGGGGCTCAGTCGGTCTACCCACTGGAAACGTCCGATGGGATACTTTAATTTCTCGAGTACTACATCTGTCACAAGTGGGAAATTATGTTGTTTTTTTACGGAACGACAAGGCCAAAGTGATGAGTCCAAAGACGATAAAAGGCATGCTCAACCACTGTCCAGTTGAGAAGGCAGGTAAAGCTTTCTCAAAACCTCCTTGACTTTCTTTGACATACTCTACCAAGAAGCGAATACTGAACAGTCCGGTAAAGAAAAGACCCAACAGGAATCCTCCTTGATCTCTGTAACGGCTGTTATAGACTTTACGGAGTACAAAAAATAAGATGAGATAGCCAAAAGCCTCATACATCTGTGCGGGGTAACGGGGCAGGATTTCGCCTCTGTTTTGGAATACCACACCAAAGTTGGAACCTGTGTACTTTCCAACTATTTCGGAGTTAAAAAAGTTTCCGGTACGGACAAAAAATCCACCGATGGCAACGGGTATGGTCAATCGGTCGAGGATCCAAATCAATGGTTTAAAGGAGTTGAGGCGTTGGAACACAAAGATCCCGGTCAATATACCGATAGCTGCTCCATGGCTGGCCAGTCCTCTAAATCCGATAAAGGAGTAACCACCGTCTGTATTTTCCTTGATGGGGAGTAGGATTTCTAGCAGGTGGTTTTGGAAATAATCCCAATTGTAAAAAAAGACTTCTCCCAGTCTTGCGCCCAATAGGGTGGAGATCACCATATAAACAAACAGGGGTTCCAAATATTTTTGATCTATATTTTCTTTGATGAACATCTTTTTATAGAGGCGTAAACCCAGTAAAAAAGCGATGATGAACATCAAGCTGTAGATGTGAATGCCAAAGCCACCGATTTCGAATAATTTTTCGTTGGGCGCCCAATTGAATTTAAGAAAGGTCATTTTTTTAAAATTGTGGATTAAATGTAATCATTCTAGAACAGTTGAGGGTGGAAAAATTTAGGGTACGGGATCATAACCACTTTTGCCCCAAGGATGACACTTAGCAATTCTTTTAAGGGTCAAATAAAATCCCATGACAGGTCCGTGTCGCCGGAAGGCTTCCAGTCCGTAGTGCGAACAAGTAGGAGAAAACCGACATGTGGGGGGCAGAAGGGGGGAGGTCAAAACCTGATAGCTCTTGATGAGGAGGACAAAAGGGAAAATCAAAACTTTTCTCAACATCTCTTTCAATTGAGGGTAAATTGAGTTCCTTCTTTACCGTCTTTGAGTTGAATACCAAACTCTAATAGTTGGTCTCTGATCCTGTCTGATGTTGAAAAATCTTTATTGGTTCGGGCATTGTTTCTCAGTTCGATTAACAGACCAATGGTTCTGTTGAGCGTATTCTCAGTGGCATCTCCTGACTTTTCCTCGGGGGCAATACCCAATACGTCGAGGATGAATACGCTCAACATTTTGGTAAGTGTTTCCCATTGACTCTTGTCGATGGGGTGGTCTTTGTGTAAAACCAAATTGATAAACTTAACCGCTTCAAAAAGTTGTGCGATGAGTAATGGACTGTTGAAATCGTCGTCCATTGCAGCATAACATTTTTTCAACCATTGGTCGGTATCAAAATCTCCAGCTTTTTTACTGGGACTTACTTTGGCGAGTTTTCCCAACGCTTCAATCAATCTTTGGTAGCCTTTTTCGGAAGCATCTAGAGCGTCCTCACTGATGTCTAGAATACTAGTGTAGTGGGCTTGTAGCATAAAGAAACGTATTACTTGTGGGCTGTAGGGCTTTTTAAACTTGTCGTTGTTTCCCGTAAAGATATCCATGGGAAGAATATTGTTTCCAGTGGACTTCGCCATTTTTTTCCCGTTGAGGGTCAACATATTGGCGTGTAGCCAGTATTTGACAGGTGGGTGATTATGAATGGCCTGAGCTTGTGCAATTTCGCATTCGTGGTGTGGGAATTTCAGATCCATACCGCCACCGTGGATGTCAAAAGAAGCTCCCAGGTATTTGGTACTCATGGCGGTGCACTCCAAGTGCCAGCCGGGGAAACCGTCACTCCATGGCGAAGGCCAACGCATGATGTGTTGGGGCTCGGCCTTTTTCCAGAGGGCGAAGTCTTGTGGATTGCGTTTGTCACTTTGTCCGTCGAGGGTACGAGTGTTGTGAATCAATTCTTCGATATTACGACCACTGAGTTTACCGTAGTGATGACTTTGGTTGTATTTTAAAACATTGAAATATACCGATCCATTGACCTCGTAGGCAAAACCTGCCTCTCGAATTTCTTTGATTAGTTCGATTTGTTCGATGATGTGTCCCGTTGCGGTAGGTTCGATACCCGGGGGGAGGGTGTTAAATTTTTCTAGGGTTTGGTGGAAATCTACGGTGTAGAATTGCACCACTTCCATGGGTTCTATTTTTTCGATTCGCGCTTTTTTGGCAATGCGATCTTCCCCTACATCCTCGTCGTTTTCGAGATGTCCCGCATCGGTTATGTTCCTGACATAGCGAACTTTATAGCCCAAATGCTTGAGGTAGCGATAGATGAGATCGAAAGAAATAAAAGTCCTGCAATTACCCAAATGTACATTGCTGTAAACGGTGGGGCCACAGACATACATGCCTACATAGCCAGGGTTATGTGGCTCAAAAGCTTCTTTTTTTCCACTCAGGGAATTTAAAACAACCAGGGAATTTTCGATCAAAACTCAGTTTCTAATTTGATGTAATCTAAAAATTCTCTCTTGATTTCTTTTTCCTTAAACCGACCGCCAAACTCGGTGGTAACGGTACTGCTACTGATATCGCTAATGCCTCTGGAATTGACGCAAAGGTGTTTGGCGTCTATCACACAGGCGACATTATCGGTTTTCAATATTTTTTGAAGTTCTTCCACTATCTGAAGGGTCAGACGTTCTTGAACTTGAGGACGTTTGGCTAAATAATCAACGATTCGGTTCATTTTGGAAAGCCCTACTACTGTGCCATTAGAGATATAAGCTACATGAGCTTTTCCAACAATGGGAAGCAGATGGTGTTCGCAAGTGGAGTAGAGGGTGATGTTTTTTTCGACCAACATCTCTCCGTACTTGTATTTGTTTTCGAAGGTGGAAGACCTGGGCCTGTTGTCGGGATGCAGACCGCTAAAAATTTCGTTGACAAACATTTTGGCCACCCTTCTTGGAGTGCCTTTAAGACTGTCGTCGGTCAGGTCCATTCCCAAAACATGAAGGACTTCCTGAATTTTTTCTTCGATGAGTAGTACTTTTTCGGTATTACTCATTTTAAAAGCATCGGGACGGAGGGGTGTTTCCTTGGAGCCAGGTTGGTGCTGGTCGCCCATTTCATCCAATTGCTCCGTCAGTAATTTTTCTAATTTCATAGTTTTAAAAGAGGAACAAAGATAGTTATTTATCCATTAATGGTCATTGAACTTTACCCCTTAGAGCGGATTTTATTGCACTAGAGTTTAAAGGAACAGGAAATCAAAAATTGAATTTGATCTTTGTTGAGTTGAATGTAATTGTTCAAACCGTCTTGGTACATCAATTCTGAGTACTGATATTCTATGTTGGAAAGCGAAAAGTTTAGTACACTGCCTCCAAAATCATACCCCAAACCAAAGGTGGTTCCTTTGTTTAGATCGAGGGCGGTTTTATTGATGCTTTTTTGGTTGAAATAACCAGCGCGCAAGCTCAATCGATCTATCCGGTATTCTCCTCCAACCCTGAGTGTTCCTGCCGATTTTAGGTTCTGTTCTATTCTCTTGTTTTGGTAGATAAAATTGTCATCCCCACTGCCAATATCAAAGGAGGTATTTTGATAGTTGACCTGATCGTACTGAAAACTGATCAATCCCTTAGTGCCAAAAATATAGGCCAAACCACCAGAAAACCTTGAAGGGGTGGACAGATTGTATTCATATATATTAGTAACCTGAGGATCAACACTATCCTCTCCGCTGTCTTTGAAGGAAGAGATGAATTGTTTTAACTCATCGATCATTTTATACCATACGGGAGATTGGTAACTCAGTCCTACTCTTATATTATTGTTAGGTTTGCAGATGGCACCCAGCTGAAAGGAAAAACCCTCTCCAATGGTCAAGAGATCATTTTCAAACTCTGTGCGTCTAAAGTTAGATCCAGAACCGTAGTTGCCTTCTACCAAATTGTCTACTCTACTGAATCTCGAGTTGTGCGAATTGAGATTAAAGCCCAAATAAAGGTTTTGACGGTATTGGGTTGCTAAAGAAAAGCTGTGTTTGCTGTTTTTACCACTATGGGTAACAAAAAAGTCGTGATCGACCGCTCGGCTTTGTGGATTGCTGTTGGAGAAATATTGGGTATTGTTGTCCTCATATCTCTCAGGACTAATTATATATCCTTGGTAACCCAAGAAAGCTTGTTGACTGCCATATCCAAAGTTTTCTCCCAAATATTTGTAGGATTGAGAGAGGGGTTCGTTGTCATAAGTTTTAATTTGAGAAAAGGGAACTCCATTGGCAAAAAATAAAAAGTAGTCGTCCAAGCTTCTGTTGGAGTTGGTTCCTATTGCATTAAACTTAGCATTAAAAAGCTGTGAATTTTGGTAATTATAGGCGAGCGTCAGTTTTGTGAAGTCACCCCCGGAGGTCTCATTCAGCACAAACACCATTCCAAACTGATCGAAATCCATTGACCTCGAATCGACACTGTTGTTGCTGCCCATATAATTAGCGTTGACCTTGTTGTCCAAATTATTCAGGGTAACTCCAATTTCAGAGTTAAGGAAAACGGCTGCAGCTGCAGGGTTGTCATTTATGGCCGAAAAATCACCACCTAAGGCATTGAATGCACCTCCCATGGAAACATATCGAGCTGAACCTTTTAATTCAGTTCGGGAGTAGCGCAAGATGTCGTCCATAGACTGTGCATGGGATGCTATGGTGTATAAAAATAGCATAAGGACATGAGGGATGTACTTTTTCATAGTCGTTAAATTTCAATTCGATATTATCTACTTCTTGAGCTGCTTCTACCTCCACCACTATAGCCTCTCGATCCGGAACTATAACTCGAGGAACGCCCTCCGTTGGAATAAGAACTAGAGGAACTGTTGCCTCGTCCTGAATTATAATTACTCCTGTTTCTTGAGGAGTAATTAGAGTTGGATTGTGATCTGTTGCTGTAGCTTGATTTTTGATTGGAGCGAATTTTGCTACTACGGATTGTTTGTGAGTTGGCACTACTGCTGGTTTGGCTAGGAGGTCTTCTGCCTACGTTGTAACGCTTGGTGGAACTGGCTGGGTTGGTATTTACCCCAATGTAACTGTTACTCCTAGAGCTGTTGGTTCTGCTGAAATTTTGAGAATATCTTCCCCCCCTGGAGTTGTTGGCATTAGCATAGCGTCCAGAACCTCTAGAATAAGAGGAACGTGCATAGTCACGATCATATTGGTTGCCATAATATCCTCTATAACCATAGCGGTATGGGGAACCAAAATAGGGGTAGCCATAATAGCCGTATCCAAAGTTGAAAAAAGGATCGTAAAAACCCAGCCCCCAATACGGTCGGTAGAATCCTTGATTAAAGAAGGGGCTATAGCCCCAAAATGGGTCATAAAAGGAATTGTAAAAGCCCCAATTGAAATTAAAATACCCCCAAGGGTTGTTGTTGATATAATATACTTCTGTTTTGCTGGTGCGATCTCCCCAAGGGGCTTGAGAATTTACTCGAACATTGCTATTTCCGTTGCCATTGTTACTGCTGTAATTATCAGTATCGTTATGGACATAGTTTTGAGGGTCGTCCAATGAAGAATAATCGTCAGCAATATTGTTGAAGTATTCTTTGTAATTAACCTCTTTGATGTTGTTATTGGGTTTTTCGGGTATTGTTTTAATAGCTGGTTTTCCTCCATAAATACCATCTGATGCGTAGTAGGACACCCCCTGATAACTTCCACAGGAAAATAAAGTGGAGATGAGAAAAAGACTGCTTAACAAAGGGTACGATTTTAAATTAAGTTTTGTTCTCATAGTTGGTGTTTTTAGGAATGAAACACTAAAAAAAATAGTAATTTTGTGATTCATTATTATTATAAACATACAGAAAACAAATTCTGTGCCAAACTTTAAGTGGGAAAAAAATTAACAAGTAGATCAGAAGATTATTCGAAGTGGTATAACGAATTGGTCGTGATGGCCGATTTGGCAGAAAACTCAGCGGTTCGAGGCTGTATGGTCATCAAACCCTACGGTTATGCGATTTGGGAAAAAATGCAAGCAGAATTGGATAAAATGTTTAAGGCCACCGGTCATCAAAACGCCTATTTCCCTTTGTTTGTTCCCAAGAGTTTGTTTGAGGCTGAGGAAAAAAATGCCGAGGGCTTTGCCAAGGAGTGTGCTGTGGTTACGCATTATCGATTGAAAACCGATCCCGAAGATAATTCCAAATTGATTGTGGATCCTGATGCCAAACTGGAAGAGGAATTGGTGGTAAGGCCTACCAGTGAAGCTATTATCTGGAATACCTATAAAAACTGGATACAGTCCTATAGAGATTTACCCATATTAGTGAATCAATGGGCCAATGTAGTGCGTTGGGAAATGCGTACACGCTTGTTTTTGCGTACTGCTGAATTTTTGTGGCAAGAGGGTCATACTGCACATGCGACCAAAGAAGAAGCTTTGAAAGAAACCAGATTGATCAACGGATTATATGCTAATTTTGCTGAAAGCTTTATGGCCATCCCTGTTGTGCAGGGGGTCAAGTCGGAGAGTGAGCGTTTTGCCGGGGCAGAGGAGACCTATTGTATTGAAGCGCTGATGCAAGACGGTAAGGCCTTGCAGGCTGGCACCTCCCACTTTTTGGGTCAAAACTTTGCCAAGGCTTTCGACGTTAAGTTTGCTACCCAATCCGGTGGTTTGGAATATGTTTGGGCCTCGTCATGGGGCGTTTCTACTCGTTTGATGGGAGCGTTGATCATGACCCATAGCGACGACAATGGCTTGGTTTTACCCCCCAATTTGGCTCCTATACAGCTAGTGATTGTTCCCATTTATAAAGGATTGGAACAGTTGGAGGCCATTTCTTATGTGGCCAATCAAATCAAAACAGAATTAGAAGTCGTTGGTATTTCTGTCAAATATGACGACAGAGATAACTTTAAACCGGGATATAAGTTCAACGACTACGAATTGAAAGGTATTCCACTGAGAATTGCCATCGGTCCGAGGGATTTGGAAAATAAAGTAGTGGAACTGGCCAGAAGAGATACTTTGGAGAAAAATTTAGTTCCTATGGACGGTTTAACGCATCACATTCAAGCCTTGCTGGAGGAAATGCAAACTAACCTTTTCAATAAAGCACTGAAATTTAGAGAGGATCACATCACAGAAGTGGACGACTTTGATGCATTTAAATCTGTATTGTCTGAAAGAGGTGGATTTATTTCTGCCCATTGGGATGGAACTCCAGAAACGGAAGAGGCGATCAAAAAACAGACCCAAGCTACCATAAGGTGTATTCCACTGACTGAAAACCCAACCGAGGGGAAATGTGTTTATTCCGGAAAACCCACCTCTCAAAAGGTGTTGTTTGCCAAAGCCTATTAGATCAATTTCGAATAAAGCTCATCTTTTAAGACTTAGTGAGTACTTAACATGAGCATAAGGATTTTTTGAATCTGCAGGTAGAATCTTCTCGTGGAAATACTCTGGAAAAATTACTTGCTCCACTAAAGGAAAGGGATAGAATCATTGGGTTTGAGCCACCCTAGATGAAATATAAGTCAATCTTTTTAGCAAAGTACTGAAATTTATATAAGATCATACCTTAGAGTAGAAAGAGGTGTTCAAAAAAGAGACCAAAACCACCATAAGATGTATTTTATTGAATCAAACCCCAAAATAAGGGAAATGTATTTACTCAGGCAAACCTTTCTCTCAAAGTGTGTTGTTTACCAAATCGTATTAAGAACTCAAATTTTTTTGATTGTTGCATTCACACTTGGTTTTTCGGTTGTATAATAATATTTTTAAGTGTACATTTGCGCACTGAAAATAATGGCCCGTTCGTCTATCGGTTA
>DEYL01000042.1 GCA_002364535.1 Flavobacteriaceae bacterium UBA3159
ATTCATCCCTATGATATTGGAAGTATTATGGACAAGCTGGGCATAGCTGTAAGAACAGGGCACCACTGCGCCCAACCCATTATGGATTACTACCAAATCCCTGGAACAGTAAGAGCTTCGTTCTCCTTCTACAACACTTTCGAAGAGATTAATAGTATGGTAGAAGCCCTTAAAAAGGCCATCACCATGTTACAATAAATCACTAATTTTGGGTATGGAAACAATAGAAGCGGCACAAGAGGAAATTGTAGAGGAGTTTTCCATGTTTGAAGACTGGATGCAACGCTACGAGTACATGATAGAGTTGGGGAAATCACTACCTTTAATCGACCTTCAATTCAAGACCGATGATTACATCATCAAAGGATGCCAAAGTAAGGTATGGGTGCATGCCGATTTGGAAGATAATAAATTGGTTTTTACAGCCGACAGCGATGCCATTATCACCAAAGGCATTATTGCTATTTTGATAAGAGTATTTTCTCATCAACATCCCGATGCCATACTGGAGGCAGATACTGATTTTATCGACAAAATTGGCCTAAAAGAACATTTATCTCCCACCCGTGCTAATGGTTTGGTTTCTATGATCAAACAGTTAAAAATGTATGCCATAGCCTTTAAAACTCAATTGAATTAATCATGTCAGAAGAAATCATTGAAACAGCCGAACTGGGCGATAAAATTGTCGGGGTACTCAAAACCATCTATGACCCCGAAATCCCTGTTGACATATACGAACTGGGATTGATCTATGATGTCTTTGT
The DNA here is from genome assembly GCA_002364535.1 of Flavobacteriaceae bacterium UBA3159. Classification (GTDB taxonomy): domain Bacteria; phylum Bacteroidota; class Bacteroidia; order Flavobacteriales; family Flavobacteriaceae; genus UBA8316. Next base: position 768 of record DEYL01000042.1, read on the forward strand.
CAACGAAGATGCCGATGTCAAAATATTGATGACCCTAACCACTCCCAACTGCCCTGTGGCGGAAACCCTCCCACGTGAGGTAGAAGAAAAAGTAAAATCCTTGGATGAAGTAAAAGATGCTGAGGTAGAGATCACCTTTGATCCACCTTGGTCTCAAGATCTGATGAGCGAAGAAGCCAAATTGGAATTAGGAATGCTATAAATGGCCGATACCATTGTCAATCGAGTGGCAGCTAGTGCCTTGATCACTTTCGATCTTGAAAAACTATATCAAATCGGAACCCGACAGTCTATTGATTTATCCCAATGGTTGGATCAAGGTCTCATCCTAAAAGAAAAGGAATTCAGAGCGCAACTCAAGGCCCATGACTGGAGTGTCTACCAAGATCAATTCATCGCCTTATACTGTTCAACCGAGGCGATTTTACCCGCCTGGGCTTCCTTATTGGTTACTACTTACATACAGCCCCTTGCCCGAAAGGTAGTCCTTGGGAATTTAAAAGATTTAGAAGTACAGCTATTTGCTGAAGAAATTCGACTTTTAGACTTATCTCCATACAAAAACCAACCAGTGATTATCAAAGGTTGTAGTGAAAAAACTGTCCCTCAGGATGCCTACGTTCAATTGATTGCCAAACTTCAGCCCGTGGTAAAAAGTCTTTTTTACGGAGAAGCCTGCTCCTCCGTCCCCCTCTACAAAAAAAAGAAATAGTTACTTTTGGGATAATCGCTAACTTTTGAAAGATTCTAAAAAAATATTGATTTTGACCTATTACTGGCCTCCCTCAGGAGGTTCGGGCGTTCAACGTTGGATGTATTTTACCAAATACCTGAAGCAGTTGGGTCGGGAACCCATTGTCATTACTCTAGATGAAAAACAAGCTTCCTATACTGTTCTGGATTTCGAACTCTTGGAAGAGGTAAAAGATATACAAGTAATCAGAACCGATACCAAAGAACCGCTAAAAATCTACTCGAAAATTTTGACGGGATCAACCAATAAAGGCATTCCCCAGGGAGCAGTTTCCAAAAAGGGGTGGTTTTCCAAAATGGCTGCTTTTATCCGAGGGAATTTCTTTATTCCTGATGCCCGAAAAGGCTGGAATACCTTTGCCAAAATAGAAGCGGAAAAGCTCATCCTTCAACAAGGCATTCAAAAGGTAATCACCACCGGCCCGCCCCATTCCACCCATTTGGTGGGCTTGCAACTAAAAGTGCAATTTGGCATCCAATGGTGGGCCGATTTTCGCGATCCTTGGACCGATATTTTTTACAATAAGGACTTATACCGTTCTGCTTGGTCTAAGAGAATAGACGCCCGATGGGAAGAAAAAGTGTTACAAACCGCAGATGGTATTTTGACCACTGTGGGAGGGGATTTGATTCGCAAACTACAAACCAAAGCACCAGACCAGAGCTTTTATGTATTGCCCAATGGCTATGACGCTCCAATGATGTCTTCCGTTCCCAAGACCCAACTTAAAGATTTTCATATTGTCTTTACTGGACTATTAACTGAGAATCAGGATTATCTTTCCCCAATAGGGGTGCTCAATACATTGGCACACCAACACCAAATTCGCCTTTCTTTGGCCGGAAATATAGCTCCAGGAATCATTGAAAAGATAAAAGAAACCGCCCCCAAAATTGAGGTTGAATACAAAGGATACCTCTCCCACCAAGAAGTCATTGCGCTTATGAAAAGTGGAGACTTGTTACTCAATTTTGTATTTAGAGGGGCCGACAGGGAAATGATCTCCGGAAAACTATTTGAATACCTCGCCACAGCGATTCCCCTTCTTTCTATTGGTGATCCGCAGTCGGAAGCAGCAAGGTTTTTAGCCCAAGCCTCTTTAGCTCAAATGATTGATGCCAACGATATTGATTCCCAAAAAATATTTATTCAAAAAGTAGCCCAACAAAAAGGTAAGGCCAAAAACATCTTACCGGAGATTGAAAATTGGAGCAGGGAAAACATTACAAAGGAATTAAGCGTTATTATCGAAAAGTGAAGGCTTGCCTGTGATTTTCAATCAATAAAATCGTCTCTAATCGGACTAAAGGCATCGATGAGTTCTCCTTCTTCCAAACATACCGCACCGTGGAGGGTATTTGGAGGGACGTAGAAAGAATCACCTTTTTGTAATTTTTGGGTCACCCCGTCGATAGTGATTTCAAACACCCCTGATCCGACAAGGGTTGACTGTGAGTGGTGATGCTGGTGTTCGGCCCCAATACCTCCTTTTTCAAAGTGGACTTGGACCAACATCAGTTGATCGTCATAGCCCAATATTTTTCTTTTGATCTTTGGTTCTAACCCTTCCCATTTGGAAGAGGAGGTGTTTAAAAATATTTTACTTGACTTGACAGGTTTCATATAAAAGGGTTATTTAATGATAAAGATTAAATTTTTGAAGGTAATCTTGAATTTTTTGTGGAAGTAAATCAGTCAATAATTTTTTATTCTTTAGTGCATTTCGAATCTCAGTCGCTGAAACATTTAATAATGAAGCTTCAAAATAAACAATATTAGAATGATTTAAAAGAGATGCTGGTATTTTGTCGGACTGGGTGCGGGGATAAACATAGAGCTGAAAGTATTCTAAGATTTGGCGGTACGCTTTCCAATGGTCGAAATGCATTATGTTGTCTTGACCCAAAAGGAGGGTAAATTGATATTGAGGATATTTTTTTTTAAAATGATCGAGGGTGTTAATGGTATAATTGGGTGAAGGTAATTCGAATTCTTCTGCACAGGCTTTGAGATTTGATTTATCTTCGATGGCCAATTGGACCATGGCCAATCGATGGTGGTTTTCCATCAATGTATTTTTTTCCTTGAATGGACTTTGGGGACTGACCACCAACCAAACTTCTTCCAAGTTTGTATTTTGAGCAAAAAATTCTGCCACTGCCAGATGCCCTGTGTGGATTGGATTAAAGGAACCAAAAAACAGCCCGATATTTTTCATTGCTTACGCTTGCTCTACAAATGCTTTAACTTTCTGAAACATCTCTTTTTTTGCTTGCTCCAGGTCGTCATTGACGATCACCACATCAAATTCGGTTGCGGATTCCATTTCCAATTGGGCTTTGGTAAGGCGCTCTTGAATCAGTGCCTCGTCTTCTGTTGCTCTGGACCGCAGTCGCTCTTCCAAAACCTTCAAATTGGGCGCTTGGATAAAAATCGACAGGGTTTGTTCCGGGTATTGGGATTTGATGTTGAGCCCCCCCACCACATCGATATCAAAAATGATGTGTTGTCCTGCAGACCATTTGTTTTGCAGTTCTTCACGAAGGGTTCCATAGAACTTAGCAGTATAAACTTCCTCGTATTCTACAAAAGCATTTTCCAAGATTTTTTTTTGAAAAGCTTCAGGGGTAAAAAAATGATAATCAATACCGTCTTGTTCTTTTCCCCGAGGTGGGCGGGATGTGGCCGAAATGGAAAAAGCCATGGGAAGATCATTTTCCAGCAATGCTTTTACCAAGGTGGATTTACCACTTCCCGATGGGGCCGATACCACAATGAGTTTTCCTTCTTTCAATTATAAAACATTGAGTAATTGCTCCTTTATTTTTTCCAATTCATCTTTCATTTGGATTACCAGTTTTTGAAGGCCGGCATGGTTGGCTTTTGATCCTATGGTATTGATCTCTCGGCCGATTTCCTGAGCGATAAAACCCAGTTTTTTTCCGTTTGAAGTATCACTACTCAATGTTTTTTTAAAATAATCAATGTGATTTTTCAGCCGTACTTTCTCTTCCGTGATATCGTATTTTTCCAAATAATAAATCAGTTCCTGTTCGAATCGATTTTGATCGATTTCGGCTTGGAGGGTGTCCAAAGCGGATTTCAATTTTTCCTTAATTTTAGAACTTCTTTCAGGATCGATGATTTCTACTTCTTCACTAAGCCCCTCCAGGTTGTCCAATCTTTTTTTGAATTCGGTTTCGAGAATTTTTCCTTCATCGGATCGGAATTCAGTCAGGGCATCAATGGCCTTTTTCAACAGGGTTTCGATTAATTCAATTTCGGTCTCGTCAAAGTCCTTGATCTCCGTTTTGAGGGTATCGGGCAGTTTAATGGCAATCTTGAGCAACTCCGAACGGTCAAGATCTTCTATTCCTTTCAGTTGCTCAATGTATTGATTGACAGCAGCAACATTGATGGTTTTTGCATTGGATTCACTCATGTTCTCAATATTGAGGCTCAAATCAATTTTACCTCTTTTGAGTAACTCCCCCAAAATTTTTTTGAGTTGAACTTCGATTTCCCTCACGTGGATCGGCAGTCGGGTATTGAGTTCTAATCCCTTGCTATTGAGCGAACGCAGCTCCAGAATATAGTTTTTATTTTCGAATTGGATTTCGGCCCTACCATAGCCAGTCATTGATTGAATCATGTGGTGCTAAAGTTCCCTGATTTTGATGTTACGATAGCTCACCTTGTCACCGTGATCTTGCAAGCCAATTTTTCCTGTTTTGAATTTTCCAAAATCTCTAAACTTTTTATCATTACCGAATTTGGAGTTGGAAACTAATGAATCCCACTTTGGTCCTCTCAATGGAAATGTTACTATTTCAAAATCATTCAGCTTTACGATTCCTTCATTGGTATTGTGGTTGATATAAATTAGAACATGATTCCACTCCCCTGCAGGATTACACACATCGCTTGTGGGTTGAACCAAATCGTATAGGGCTCCGGCCTGGTGAAATTTTGGATTGACAAAAGCATCTCTATGACGTTTATTGTCCAAGACTTGGATTTCAGGACCAGTGTGATAGGGCTTTTCATAGTCTCCCTCTTTTACAGCCCAGAATATTCCACTGTTTCCTTTCCTAGAAATTTTCCACTCTAATGAGAGTTCAAAATTTTTAAATTCTCTTTCCGTTACTATATTATGGACCTGCTTTCTTTTTGAGAACAATGATTTTTCTCGGGTAAGTTTAGGATCAAAAATCATTTCCCCATTTTCTACGTACCAAGAGGGGCTCATTTCTGACTTATTGAATTGATGCCAGCCATCAAAGGTTTTACCATCAAATAATGATATCCATTCAACTTGTGGGTCAGACTTCTGTTCTTTTTTATCATGCAATCCAAATGAATGAGTTTTAGTATAAATTGCAAGGCAAACAATTAAAATTTTTTTCATTGTAAAATCTCTTAAATTATGTGTTTTATGCTAAATATTTTTTGGTTCACCAATTGTTTTGTAAAGGATCAAGTAATTATTTAATTGAATCCAAAGAACTAAAGTTCTCTAATCTTAATATTTCGGTAACTTACTCCATCACCGTGATCTTGAAGGCCAATTTTTCCTGTTTTAAGTTTTGCAAAATCTTTCCAAGTGGCAAATTTAGAATTGGAAATTAGGGCATCCCATTCTGGTCCACTCAAAGGGAAAGTTACAATTTCCACTTCATTGAGTATAACAATTCCCTTATTAGCCTTGTGATCAATTGAGATCAAATAATGATTCCATTCTCCAGCTGGCTTGGTTTCATCACTTGAGGGCTGAACCATATCATAAAGCGAACCTGCTTGGTGGTAATTCATTTTGACGAATGAATCTGGGTGACGTTCATTATCAATCACTTGAATTTCAGGTCCATTCTGGTAGGGAGTTGAGTAATTTTCACCCTCTATAACACTCCAAAAAATCCCACTGTTGCCTCCCTCAGAAATTTTCCATTCTATCGAAAGCTCAAAATTAGTGAATTCCCCATCACTTACAATATCATGTCCTTTTCCGCTTCCAGTTCCATCAGGTAATACCATCGCCCCATCCTCGATGATCCACGCAGGGCTCATTTCGTTGCTGTTGAATTGATGCCAACCTTTAAAGGAGTCGCCATCAAATAAGTTAACCCATTCTTTTTGAGCTGGGGGAGCCTCGGCAGTTGTTACCTTTTTTTTAGCGATTTGTTTACAAGCGACACCAAGTGAGACTAATACAATTATTAATATTTTTTTCATTTGTTTTTGATTAGAGGTTGAGAATTTTTTTAAGGTGATCTTCATCGATTTCGGAGCCGGCAAAGTCGTCAAAGGTTTTTTGAGTGGCTTCAATTATGTGTGATTGTATAAAAGGTGCACCTTCCCGGGCTCCTTGCTCGGGACTTTTGATACAGCACTCCCATTCCATCACGGCCCAGACATCACAGCCGTATTCAGTAAGTTTGGTAAAAATAGTTTTAAAGTCTATTTGTCCATCACCAGGAGAGCGATAGCGACCTGCACGATCGATCCAATCGCCATAGCCTCCGAAGGCTCCTTTTTTTCCGGTGGGTTTGAACTCCGAATCTTTCACATGGAAAGATTTGATGAACTCATGGTAGTGATCAATGTATTCAATATAGTCCAGTTGTTGCAGTACAAAGTGACTGGGATCATAGAGAATATTTGCTCTTTTGTGGTTTCCGGTGGCTTCCAAAAAACGTTCAAACGTTACCCCATCGTGGAGGTCCTCACCGGGGTGGATTTCATAGCAAACGTCCACACCGTTTTCATCAAAGGTGTTGAGAATTGGCAGCCATCTGTCAGCCAATTCTTTAAATCCCATTTCCACTAATCCATCAGGTCGTTGCGGCCAGGGATGCCAAGTATGCCACAACAAAGCACCGGAGAAAGTTGCGTGGGCGTTCAGTCCCATTCTGTTACTTGCTTTAGCAGCTTTTTTGAGGGTTTCTATTGCCCACTGGGTTCGTGCTTTTGGATTATTTTTATAGGCATCGGGTGCAAAATTGTCAAACATCAAGTCATAGGCAGGATGCACGGCTACCAATTGTCCTTGGAGGTGAGTGGAGAGTTCTGTGATTTCCAACCCATAGGAATTGATTTTTCCTTTGAGCTCATCACAGTAGATCTGACTTTCGGCTGCTTTGTCTAAATCGATTAAAAAGCTTTCCCAAGTAGGAATTTGAATTCCTTTGTACCCCAAGTCGGCAGCCCATTGGCACATTCCGTCCAGGCTGTTAAAAGGCGCATGCTTGTCGACAAACTGCGCCAAAAAAACCGCAGGCCCTTTTATGGTTTTCATTGATTTTCCATGCTTACCCATACATTTCCTTTTTGATTCGATTCAACAGCTTTTTCGATAAACAACATGCCTCTAACTCCTTCATAGAGGGTTGGGAATTCTCCGTTGAAAGATTTTTCTTCCCTTAGTGCCTTGGCCACACCTTTATAAATATTTCCCATGGCATCAAAAATACCTTCGGGGTGTCCTGCAGGCAATTTGGTACCATCCAAGGATAAATCTGTATTGTAGGCAGCGTTGCCCGGTTTGATGAGTCTTCTGGGTTCATCGTCTTTGAGGTGATACAAATAATTGGGATTTTCTTGTTCCCATTTCAACGCCCCCTTTCTTCCGTAAATGGCTACAGAAATATTATTTTCATCTCCCGTAGCAATCTGACTAGCACGTAACAAGCCTTTGACCTTGTTGTTCATTCGTATCAAAATTGATCCATCAATGTCCAGGGGGTTATCCTCATAAAGGGTATTGAGATCTGACAGCAATTCTGAGACCTCCATCCCGGTTACGTATTCTACCATATTAAAAATATGGGTACCGATGTCTCCGATACAAGAACTGATACCCGCTTTTTTGGGATCCAATCGCCAGACTTTACTCCTTTCTTCTTTGTCGTGAATCACTGGGTTTATCCATCCCTGATAATATTGTAAATCCACCTTGTGGATATCGCCAATAATACCATTGGCGATCATGTCTTTCATTTCTCTCACCATGGGATAACCTGTATAAGTATAGGTTACGGCAAAAATAGCTTGGTGCTTTTTTTGGAGCGCTTGTAACTCTTTGGCCTCTTCCAGTGTGGTGGTGAGCGGCTTTTCACAAATGACGTTAAAACCGTTTTCCAACAGTTTTTTGGCCATGGTGTAATGCAAAAAATTTGGGGTCAAAACAGAGACTACTTGAACCTTTTCACCATCAGGTTTGGAAGATTCTTCTGCAACAAATGCATTAAAATCTTTATAAACCCTTTCAGTGTTTACACCGATTTGTTTCGCAAATTCTATATTTTCCTCATAATCAGGATTAAATACTCCCCCCACAATCTCGTAACGGTCATACATATGCGAAGCCACTCGGTGCAAAACACCAATTAGTGAGTCTCCACCACCTCCTAACACGGCCAGTCGAATTTTACTCATTTTGATTTATTTTTACCATTTAAGTAAAAATAGGATTAATTTTTAAAAACAAAATGGTTATTAATTTATAATTTTTTTTTTCGAAACAAGGGCTATAATCTTCTATAAGTCCTTACTTTTATTGAAAACTCAGAAAATTTTTTGTTTATGATTCAAGAATATGATGCGATTGTAATTGGAACTGGAATAAGTGGAGGCTGGGCTGCCAAAGAGTTATGTGAAAGTGGACTTAAAACATTGGTTCTTGAAAGAGGAAGAATGATTAGGCATATAACTGATTATCACACCGCAAATATGGATCCTTGGGATTTTAAAGGTGGAGATAAAACTACTCACGAAATTGAAAAAAAACAATATAAGCAAATCAGGTCTACTAGATATGCAATTCATGAATCAACTTCTCATTTTTTTGTGGATGATAATGAGCATCCATATAATGAAGATAAGCCTTTTGACTGGGTACGGGGCTACCACGTTGGTGGAAAATCTTTAATGTGGGCTAGGCAAGTATACAGATTGAGTGAATTTGATTTTGAGGCAAACGCTAAAGAGGGTATTGCCATTGACTGGCCAATTAGATATAAAGACTTGGCGCCCTGGTATAGTTATGTTGAAAAGTATATCGGTGTTTCTGGAGAAAAGTTAGGGTTACCTCAACTCCCGGACAGTGAGTTTTTAAAACCTATGGAATTAACATGTGCTGAGGAAAAGTTTAAAAATGAAATAGCAAATAAATACGATGACCGTCTAATAACGAATGCTAGAGTTGCTCATATTACCGAAGGAACTAAACCTGGATTAGGCCGTGTTAGTTGTCAATATAGGAATCGATGTAGAAGAGGTTGTCCTTATGGAGCATACTTTAGCAGTAATTCGTCCACCTTACCAGCAGCAGATGCTACAGGAAAAATGACACTCAGACCGAATTCAATTGTTACTCAAATAATTTATGATGAAAAAAATAACAGGGCAAGTGGTGTTCGAGTAATTGATTCTGAGACAAATGAAGTAACTGAGTATAAATCTAAAATTATCTTTCTATGTGCTTCAACTATTGCTTCTACTTCAATTTTATTACAATCAGTATCTGATCGCTTTCCAAATGGACTTGGTAATGATTCAGGAGAACTAGGACATAATTTGATGGATCATCATCTTAGACTAGGGGCAAGCGCTGAAATTGAGGGATTTAAGGATAAATATTACACTGGAAGAAGACCTGGAGGCATTTATATTCCAAGATTTGTAAATATTGGGGGTTCCACTAATGTGAGTGATTTTGTGAGGGGATATGGTTTTCAAGGAAGTGCAAAAAGGGCAGGAAATAATGGTAATAGTTCCAATGAAGCTTATGGTTCTAAATTTAAAGAAGTAATTCAAACTCCTGGACCATGGAAAATAAATCTTGGTGGTTTTGGTGAAATATTACCTTACCATGATAACAAGATGTATCTTGATTATGATAAAAAAGATAAGTGGGGACTTCCTACTGTTACTTTTGATGCTGAAATAAAAGAAAACGAATACATTATGAGAAAGCACTTGCTGCAACAGATTGGAGAAATGCTTGAATCAGCAGGATTTAAAAATGTTCAAACTAGAGATAGGGGATATTATTATGGTGCTGGAATACATGAAATGGGAACAGCAAGAATGGGACTTGATAAAAATACTTCCGTTTTAAATAAGTTTAATCAAATCCATTCTGTAAAAAATGTTTTTGTGACTGACGGATCCTGTATGACCTCCTCGGGTAATGTTAACCCCTCATTAACATATATGGCAATTACAGCAAGAGCTGTAAATCATGCAGTAAAAGAATTGAAAAAGATGAATCTTTAATTTAAATCACCGATAATGGATAGAAGAAAAGCATTAAAAACAATTGGTTGTGGAGCAGGAGCCATCACTGTGACTCCAGCAGTAGTTGGACTTTTTCATAGCTGTAAAAACAACTCTTCTAATTTTGTTCCCGAGCACTTCAACATAAATCAGTTTCCTATTGTATCTCAATTAATGGAGTTAATACTTCCTGAGACTGATATTCCAGGCGCTATTAGTCTTAAACTACCCGAATTTTTAGATGGTTATATTTATACAGTTTATTCTAAGGAAGGCCAAAAAAAGATATCAACAGGATTAGAAAGTTTTATTGAGGTTGCTCTTTTTGATTCTGAAAAAACTAATGCAGATAAATTAACTAACGAGGATTTAAATTTTCAATTAGCAAAATACCTCAAAGCAGATTTTAAGAAAAAAAATTCTTGGAAAAAGCAAGATTCTGACTATAAAAAAGCTTTAAAAAATAAAAGTAACTCTCCTAAATTACCTAAGGAGGCGTTAGCTTATGGCTTCGCAAATCAATTACGATCATTGTCTATAACTGCATTCAGAACTAATGAATACATAGGGGAAAATATTTTAGTATACGTCCCAATTCCTGGGGAACAAAGGGGATGTGTAGACCTTATGGAAACTACTGGAGGCAAGATTTGGTCTTTATAAAATTAATTTACTATTAACTCTCCCCTCATAATCATATAGTGACCAGGAAAAGAACAAATATAAGTGTAGGTCCCAGACTCAGGAGCGGTAAAACTTATAGTTGTTGATTCTCCCCCTCCAAGCATCTTAGTGAAGGCAATAGTTTCATCAGAGTCTGGAATATAATCGTTGGATTTAGCAAGGGTTGCTTTTTTTGCAAATTCATCAACATTGATACCTTTTTTTAGTAGCACAAAATTGTGTCCCATAAATTCTTTTCCAATTTTACCTTTGTGATTTAGTGTAAGCCTTACATTTTTACCATATTTTACCACAATAGTTTTTTTATCATACATCATATTATCATATGAGTTTAAAACAATTTTAATTTGATCCTCATTATCATCGATGACATCATTTTTTTCCTCTACTTGAGTTCTTTTATATTCAAATTTTTCTTTCTTTTTTTCTTTTTTTGGTCCACAAGAGATAATTAAAGTAAAAAAAATCAGTAATAAGATGTGTTTTTTCATAACAAATTTTTCTTTTTTTAAATGTGTTTAAAATTAATAAAGAAAGAATAATTTTAACCCTTCGTATTTGAAATTTTTAGCCAGAGGATAATTTGTTCCTATCCTTGATGGGTTTTTTGGAGACCAAATAAACCCCTAGCATTATAACCAAACAAGCCACTGCTTTAATCCCATCCAGCGTATCGTTTCCAGTGTAAACGGCATAGCTGATGGCAATGACGGGTTGTGCATAGGCAAAAGCACCCACGGTCGATGCTTGTAAATTTCTCAGGGCATAGAGGTTGAGCAGATACGTGGAAAAAGTTGTTCCCAAGACAACAAAAGCTACTCTCCATACCACATCGAGTGGCATGTTCGGCCAATCAACCTCACTATATTCCCTCACCGTAACGGGAAAAGTCAGAACAAAACCGATCAAAAACAACCACTTCATGATCGTGACCGTATTGTATTTTTCTGATAGGGGTTTTACCACAATGATAAAACCGGAAAAGAAAATGGAGTTGATCATAAACAGTATATTCCCCATCAGTACATTGGGAGCATCGGATGTATTTTGGGTACCATAGAGTACAAGCATCAGAGCACCGGCAAATCCCATGGTGATGCCTAAAAATTTTCGGATTCCAATTTTTTCACCCAAAAAAAGATAGGAGAGCAGGAGTATAATGATTGGGTTGGTAGTAGCAAATATCCCGCTGTTTACAGGGGTAGAGAGTTCCAATCCTTTGAAAAAAGAAAGCATATTGATGCACATTCCCATCAAGGAGGCTAAAAACATAAGAAAATAATCCTCGCGTTTGATCTTTTCTTTAGGTAAAAACAAACTAAGCATCCAAAAGAGTAGGGCCGCCCCCGCGGTACGGATAAAAATAAAACCAAAGGCCCCGACATAATCCGGCATTACCACCTTGGCTACGGTATGATTTAGCCCATAGATGGTGGTGGCACCGGCAGCGGCGAGAAGTGCCCAGATTCTAGTGTTCATTCACCCATTTTTTGGCAGCAGCTACCACTGCTTTGCTGTTACCAACAAAGATGTTCTCATCATAGATCAGAACTGGGCGCTTTAAAAATGTATAATGTTCTAATAAAAGGGTCCTAAAGTCATGCTCTGAAAGTTCTCTTTCTTTTAAGTTACGTTTTTTATACAATTGTGCACGTTTACTGAACAAAGCCTCATAGCTACCCGCCAGCTTTCTCATCATTTCCCCTACCTCGGCAGTGACTGGCTCTTCTTTAATATTGACAACCCTAACAGATGAGGGAAGATCTAATTCTCTCTGGATTCGCTGGCAAGTGTTACAGCTACTCAAAGAATAAAAAGTTCGCATATCATAAAAATAGTTTAACAAAATAAGTCAATAAATGTAAAATATTGGTGAATTTACCTGGATTTAAACTTTTTGTTTTTCTGAAAGCTATTCTTTAATTACAATTCAAACATTAAAAATCAAAAAAGCGCAATGTATTTTATACAAAATCATATAATATTTAAAGTTCATTTTAAAATGAATTTTCCACTACTTGAATATCAAATACATTGCTGTGACTCTAATTTCTAAAAACAATATCCAATTTATTTTAAGCCATAGAAAAAACATCCCTTTTTCCCAAAATCCAATACCTTTGCAGGGATATAAAACACTGCGATGGACAAAAAACTACGTTTTAACAGCGCCACCATTCATGGGGGTCAGCAGCCGGACAAGGCCTATGGAGCGGTGATGCCGCCCATTTATCAAACCACTACCTATGCCCAAATTACTCCCGGGGGGCATCAAGGCTATGAATACAGTCGCACGCACAACCCCACCCGAACGGCCCTGGAGCGATCCATAGCTTGCATCGAAAATGCAAAACACGGTTTGGCCTTTGCCTCCGGTATGGCGGCCATGGATACAGTTCTCAAACTCTTACAACCCGGTGATGAGATTATTTCCACCGATGACCTCTATGGCGGGTCCTATCGGCTGTTGACCCAAATCTTTGAAAAATACGGATTGAAAATACACTTTGTCAATATGGAAAAGGCAGAAAACATTACGCCTTTCCTCAACGACAAAACCCGACTCATCTGGATCGAAACCCCCACCAATCCCATGATGAAGGTGGTGGACATTCGCGCGATTACTGCCCTTGGAAAAACCCACAACGCCTTGGTGGCAGTCGACAATACCTTTGCCTCTCCCTATTTGCAGCAACCCCTAGATTTGGGTACCGATATTGTCATGCACTCTGCCACCAAATACCTTGCTGGGCATAGCGATACCGTTATGGGACTATTGGCAGTCAATGATGATGCCCTTAATGAACAACTTGCTTTTATCCAAAACTCTGGTGGAGGCGTTCCCGGACCTATGGATTGCTTTTTGACCCTTAGGGGCATCAAAACTCTTCACTTGAGGATGCAAAGACATTGTGAAAACGGCGCTGCTGTTGCCATTTATCTCCAACATCATCCCAAAATCGAAAAGGTTTATTGGCCCGGGTTTGTCGATCATCCAAATCACGAAGTGGCCAAAACACAGATGAAAGCCTTTGGCGGAATGCTTTCTTTTTTACCCCTGGGCGGAGATCTGTCAAAGGCCAAGGAAATCGTGCAAAAATTACAAATCTTTACTTTGGCAGAATCCTTAGGAGGAGTAGAAAGCCTGGCTGGGCATCCTGCCTCAATGACTCATGCTTCCATCCCCAAAGAAATTCGTGAAAAAAGCGGAGTTGTGGATGGATTGATTCGCCTTAGCGTTGGCGTTGAAGATGTTCAGGATCTGATCGAAGATCTGGATCAGGCCATTGGATAGTTTAATTTTATTTTTTTATGGAACTCCCAAAAAACAAAAAGATATATTTTACCTCCGATAACCACTTGGGATTACCCAATGCAGTAGAAAGTCGGGATAGGGAAAAGCATTTTGTTTCATGGCTGGAAGAAGCGCGAAAAGATGCTGCAGCCATTTATCTGTTGGGTGACCTATTTGATTTTTGGTTTGAATACAAAACTGTCGTTCCCAAAGGCTTTGTTCGGGTTTTGGGCAAATTAGCCGAGCTTTCCGATTCAGGTATACCCATCACCTTTTTTGTGGGCAACCATGACCTGTGGATGCGGGATTATTTCCAAAAAGAATTGGGGATCGTTGTCCATCATCAACCCGTGGAACTCAACGTAAATAAAAAAAAGTTTTTCATTGGACATGGCGATGGCTTAGGGCCAGGAGACCAAGGCTACAAGCGCATGAAAAAGCTATTTACCAACCCCTTTTCACAGTGGTTCTTTCGCTGGCTACATCCTGATTGGGGAGTCCGATTGGGTCAATACCTGTCCCAAAAAAATAAATTGATCTCCGGGGAGGAGGATGTCAAATTTTTGGGGGAGGACAAAGAATGGCTTGTGGCTTATTCCCAAAAAAAATTAAAAGAAGAACACTTCGATTATTTTGTTTTCGGCCACCGACATTTTCCTATGGAAATTGAGCTGAATCAAAATTCCAAATACATCAATTTAGGAGATTGGATCACCCATAATACCTATGCGGTTTTTGATGGAACTACCATGAAATTAAAAGTCTGGAAATAAGTTTAGCTGATGATCGAAGCCAAATCGCTTACGCTTGAAAATACTGTGATCGTTGGGATCATCAACAGCAGGCAGGATGAGACCCAATCTAAGGAATATCTTGACGAATTGGCCTTTTTGGCACATACGGCAGGAGGAATGGTACTCAAACGTTTTATCCAAAAAATGCAGATCCCCAATCCCAAAACCTTTATCGGATCAGGAAAAATGGTAGAGGTCGAACATTTTGTCAACGAAAATGAAGTGACTACCGCAGTTTTTGATGATGAGCTGACCCCTGCCCAGCAGGGGAATATCGAAAAAATACTACGTTGCAAAATCCTAGACCGTACCGGTTTGATCTTGGATATTTTTGCCCAACGCGCTCAAACCAGTTATGCCCGTACTCAGGTAGAATTGGCCCAATATGAATATTTATTACCCCGACTCAAGGGACTTTGGACCCACCTGGAACGCCAAAGAGGGGGGATAGGAATGCGTGGACCGGGAGAAACTGAGATAGAAACCGACCGACGAATCGTACGGGATAAAATTTCACTTTTAAAGAAAAAGTTGATCATCATCGACAAACAAATGTCTACCCAAAGGGGGAACCGCGGGGCATTGGTTAGGGTAGCACTGGTAGGCTACACCAATGTGGGCAAATCAACTCTAATGAATGTTATTGCCAAAAGTGACGTTTTTGCAGAAAACAAACTTTTTGCCACCCTCGACACTACAGTTCGTAAAGTGGTCATTGGTAATTTACCTTTTCTATTGAGTGATACGGTTGGGTTTATCCGCAAACTACCCACCCAATTGGTTGAGTCTTTTAAAAGTACTTTGGACGAGGTGCAGGAAGCCGATTTGCTCTTGCATGTGGTAGACATTTCCCATCCCAATTTCGAAGAGCACATCCAGTCGGTCAATCAGATTCTCAGCGAAATAAAGAGTATAGACAAACCTACTCTAATGGTTTTTAACAAGATCGATGCATACTGTGCCGAACCTTGGGACGAGACGGATTTGGTGGCCGAGCGGACTTCAAAGCATTACAGCATTGAAGAATGGCAAAGCACTTGGATGCATCGGGTCAATGATAGGGCGCTGTTTATTTCAGCCTTGAACAAAGAAAATCTCAAGGCTTTTCGGGAAATGGTCTACACCGAAATCCGAAAAATTCATATTACCCGTTTTCCCTATAACCATTTTTTGTATCCGGAGGGGCTGAATGATGGCTTCCTGTCCTAAACTCCTTAGAACTACTTTTGCAGTTGGCCCAATGATTATGTGGCTGGGAAAAGCCATTACATTTAATTCAACAATTAATCTGCTGCTCTTACCTTCTTCGCCAACGTGTTGATATTCAAAGTATTTTTCTCTGAAAAAACCGATTGTCTTTTTATTGATCAACTTTTATCTAAATGCCGGATAATGAGCTATGAAGGGACAGGCTTTTTTGTTTAAGACTTTCTTTGGGTCAAGTAGGTATTGGCTTGTGCCTTGGGCAACAAAAGCACATCGGCGATATTCACGTGGTCGGGAGCTTGGGCCATATAGAGGATAAGGTCGGCGACATCTTTGGCGTGGAGCGGTGTAATTCCCTCATAAACTTTGGAGGCTTTATCTTTGTTTCCTTTAAACCGCACTTCTGAAAATTCGGTATCCACCATACCGGGGTGAATGGCACTTACCTTGATCCCTAGAGGATTCAAATCCAAACGAAGTCCTTGGGTAAAAGCATCAACAGCAAATTTACAGCTACAATATACACTTCCATTGGGATAGACTTCTTTGCCGGCAATGGAGCCCAAATTGATGATGTGTCCTGTTTTTCTGGAGACCATAGCGGGTAGAACGGCTTTGGTCACGTACATCAACCCTTTGACATTGCTGTCGATCATGGCATCCCAATCGTTCAAATCAGATTTATGGACGGGGTTGAGGCCATGGGCATTTCCCGCATTGTTGATCAAAATATCAATGGATGAAAAGGCTTCCGGCAGGGAATTGATCTTTTCAAAAACTTTTTTTCTATCCCCTACATCGAAAACCAAAAGATGCGAGGGGGTATCGAGTTGCGCCTGCAGTTTTTTTAAACGATTTTCTCTTCGGCCACACAAGATCAAGCGGGCCCCCTCGGCGGCCAATGCTTCTGCTGCTGCCCAGCCAATTCCACTGCTGGCTCCCGTAATCATGATGTTTTTTTCTTTCATGGTTTTTTTGTTTTTTGGATGGTCTTACAACAGCGATGAGCAGTCATTTTTTTCAACCGACAAAATCCGAAAGCGAGACCCTGAGGCTCCTAATCAATTGTTTTATGTTAAGACCTCTCTACAGGGATTGCATATTATCCTTTTTCTCTTTTGTTTCTTTTTTAAATTCCCTTAAATTAGGATTTCTAAAATAGGGACTATTCCGGATCAAAAAAACCCCGCGAGCCCCTTATTTTTAACCAATTATTAACAAGCTAACAAAAAATTTTTTTTCAATTTTGCACCCCAACAAAATAATTTAAAAAGTACTGTAGTATGGAAGAAACAATAAACAAGGCTGTTGATATTAAAGCGATCAACGAAAAGATCGAAAAAGAAAGTGCTTTTGTTGATCTACTGACCCTCGAAATCAATAAGGTGATCATAGGACAAAAAGAGATGGTTGAGCGTTTGCTCATCGGTCTATTGGGTCGCGGTCATATCCTTCTAGAAGGGGTTCCCGGTCTTGCCAAGACCCTTGCCATCAACACCCTCAGTCAAGCGGTAAAAGGTCAATTCAGTCGGATTCAGTTTACCCCCGATTTACTTCCTGCAGATGTTATTGGAACGATGATTTACAACGTAAAAGAGAATGATTTTACGATCAAAAAAGGACCGGTATTTGCCAACTTTGTCTTGGCAGATGAGATCAACCGGGCCCCGGCTAAGGTCCAGTCAGCTTTGCTCGAAGCCATGCAGGAAAAGCAGGTAACCATTGGGGATACCACCTTTAAACTCCCTGCTCCCTTTTTGGTAATGGCCACTCAAAACCCCGTAGAGCAAGAGGGAACCTATCCCTTGCCAGAAGCTCAAGTGGATCGTTTTATGCTCAAAACCATTATTGATTATCCAAAGTTGGAGGAAGAACAAATTATTGTTCGTTCCAACCTTAACAATGTGAAAGAAAAAGTCAATGCTGTAGTAACTACTAAGCAGATTGATACCGCGCAAGCCACCGTAAGGGAAATCTATATGGATGAAAAAATTGAAAAATACATCCTCGATCTGGTTTTTGCTACCCGTTATCCGGAACGCTACAACTTGGCCTCCATCAAACCCTTAATCAGTTTTGGTGCTTCTCCCCGTGGAAGTATCAATTTGGCCACTGCTGCCAAATGTCACGCCTTTTTAAAACACCGAGGCTATGTCATTCCTGAAGATGTTCGTGCTGTCATATACGATGTATTGAGGCACCGTATCGGATTGACTTACGAAGCCGAGGCAGAAAACGTGACCACTGAAGATTTGATCAGCCAAATCATCAATGAGGTTGAAGTCCCATAGGGCTTTCGTCTTTTTTTACTTCAAATTCTAGCACCCATGGACACTAAGGAGCTCTTAAAAAAAGTTCGTAAAATTGAAATCAAGACCCGTCGCTTGAGCGATAATATCTTTGGAGGAGAATACCACAGTACCTTCAAAGGTAGGGGAATGACTTTCAGTGAAGTGCGCCAATATCAATATGGGGATGATGTGAGAAGCATCGACTGGAATGTGACAGCCCGCTACAACGAACCCTTTGTAAAAGTTTTTGAGGAAGAAAGGGAGTTGACCCTCATGTTGATGATCGATGTCAGTGGATCAGAGTTGTTTGGTACTCAAGGACAATTCAAGAGAGAGGAATTGACCGAAATCGCTGCAACATTGTCTTTTTCGGCCATGCAAAACAGTGATAAAGTGGGATTGATTCTCTTTTCGGATCAGATAGAATTGTTCATCCCACCCAAAAAAGGACGTTCTCATGTTTTGCGGATCATACGTGAACTTTTGGAATATAAACCCCAAAGTCAAAAAACGAGTATCAGCAATGCCCTTGAATTTTTATCGGGAGTGATGAAAAAGAAAGCCATAGTCTTTATGATGTCCGATTTTATGGACAGTGGCTATGAAAAGACCCTGAGGATCGTAGCCAAAAAACATGATCTAACAGGGATTAGAATCTACGACCGACACGAAGAAAATATGCCCAAAATCGGTTTGGTTCCCATGGTAGATAACGAAACGGGTCAGACGGCTTGGGTCAATACCCAATCGGCCAGCGTTAGAAAAGCCTATGCAGACCAATACCGTTTTGTGGTGAGCGAATTTGAAAACCTTTTTCACAAAAATGGTGCAGGAACTTTGCACAGTAGGCTGGACGAAAGCTATGTCAAAAAGTTGTTGAACTATTTTAAATCCAGAGGCTAAATGAAGGAAAAGATTTTGCTTTTATGGGCCTGTCTCTTTTCTACACCTTTGCTTTTTGCCCAAATGGGCTATGATGTGCAAGTGGCAGTAGATACCACCAAAATGCGTATAGGAGAACAAATAGAATACATTCTTCAAGTAAAGGCTGACTCTACCGCACAGATCACTTTTTCAGAGCAACCATTTTTTGCGCCTTTTGAAGTTTTAGAAGAAAGTCCTATCGACACCATCAGAGCCCAAAGTCATTATCTTTTTACCAAAAAATACGCCCTGATACAGTTTGACTCCGGGGCCTACTGGTTGCCTCCCCAAAAGGTAATGGTCAACGGTTTTTCCAAAATATCAGATTCCCTTCTGGTTCAGGTGGCTAACGTTCCGGTTGACACCCTCAAACAAAAACTTTTTGATATCAAACCTGTTGCAGTAGTAGCGGAAAATTTTGATGCCCTCACCCAAAGTATTGTTTATGCGGCATTGGCGGTATTATTATTGGTGGCATTGATTTACGCCTTTTTCTTTGCCAAAAAAAGAAGAGAAGAACGCAAGAGAAAATTGCCTCCCTTCGAACGTGCGATTGAGGAACTAAAAGCCCTGGAAACCGTTACCCCCTCCTTACAAGAGGAATACAAACAGTACTATTCACGGCTAACCGATGTAGTGAGGCGCTATTTGGAAGAAGAAGCCAAAATCTCCGCTCTGGAGAGCACCACCGATGAGCTGTTACTAAAATTAGAGGCTTTAAAACAATCGGGGCAGTTGGAGTTGGAAAGGGAAACGATCAAGAACCTCAAAACGGTTTTACAAATCGCCGATTTGGTCAAGTTTGCCCGATCTACCCCCGAGTTTGGCACTACAGCCAAAGATAGGGAATTGGTGGAAGGTGTAGTGATAGAAACCAAAGAGGCCTTGCCGGAACCCACGCCTGAGGAGATTCGACAGCGAGAGGAATACCGTCTTTTACTAGCCAAAAAAAGAAGAAAAAAACAGTTGCAGTGGGGCTTGGCGTCTGTTGGAATATTGATGATTTTGAGTTTGGGAATCGCCATAGGGATATATGGTTACTATCCGGTAAGAGATACCTTGGTGGGATATCCTACCATACATCTGAAAAATAAGGAGTGGGTGACCAGTCAATATGGAACCCCTCCCGTAAAAATTTCTACTCCGGAGGTATTGAGAAGGGTAAAAACAGAAAAGGGAGGTGCATTGCGTTTTTCCTCCGGTAATTACGATGCTCCTTTCTATATCGATCTGGTATTTAGCAAAAAACCGCCGAAGCAGCAGGGAGAAGAAGCTCCTTCAAAAGAAGATCAGCAGGCCCAACAGAAAGAAAAAGTTCAAGAATTGATCAATGCCATCATCAACGATTTTCAATCCAGAGGGGCGGTCAACATACTGATCAAAGAGGAAGAAATCACTACCTTATCTGGTATTCCGGCACTTAAAATTTTTGGAACACTCGATTACCCAAAAAAAGGAAAAAGCAAAAGAGTACGTTGCAATTATACCACTCATGTATTTGATTTTGAACAGGGGGGGATCAACCTTACTTTGCTGTATGAAAAGGAGGATCGATATGGAGAATCCATTGAAAAAAGGGTCATGGATAGTTTTGAATTGATAAAAGAATTATAGAAGATGTTTGAAGGTATTTACTTTGCGAATCCCGATTACCTTTGGTTGCTGCTTGCGCTTCCGCTGTTGGTGGGATGGTATGTCTTTAGCCGAAAAAAAACACAAGCGATTTTAAAAATTTCTTCTCTCAATGGCTTTCGGGCAAAGTCCAGTTTTTTGGCCCAATTACAGCCTACCTTGTTTGTTCTGAGAATTTTGTCTCTCGCTTTGATTGTAATGGCTTTGGCCCGCCCCCAAACCATGGATGTTTCTACCCGAACCAAAACCAATAAAGGAATTGATATCGTTATGGCCATAGACATTTCTTCCAGTATGTTGGCACAGGATCTAAAACCCAATCGCTTGACTGCCCTCAAAAGGGTAGCGGCGTCTTTTGTCGATGACCGCATGAGCGACCGGATAGGATTGGTGATTTATGCGGGAGAAAGTTATACCAAAACCCCCATCACCAGCGATCGTGCTATTGTCAAAAATACCTTGGGAGAAATTCAATTTGAGGGATTGATCGAGGATGGAACTGCTATTGGAATGGGATTGGCTACTTCGGTAAACCGTCTTAAAGACAGCCGTGCCAAAAGCAAGGTCATTATTCTGTTGACAGACGGAGTGAATAACTCCGGATTTATCGATCCTAAAATCGCCAGTGAATTGGCCGTAGAGTACGAAATTAAAACCTACACCATAGGATTGGGAAGTAATGGAACTGCAAGGGCACCCGTAGGACTTTTACCCAATGGAAAATTCCAATACGGAATGACCAAGGTAGAAATTGATGAGGAATTGCTCAAGACCATTGCCGAAAAGACAGGAGGATTGTACTTCCGTGCAACCGATAATAAAAAGCTGGAGGAGATTTATCAGGAAATCAACAAGCTGGAAAAAACCGAAATCGAAGAGTTTAAGTATTATAATTACGATGAAAAATTCAGGCCTTTGATATTGTTGGCACTGGCTTTGCTGTTTATAGAATGGTTAATGAGAAATACCCTTTTTAGAAGTTTTATTTGATATGTATCAATTAGACGCACCTTTTTACTTTTATGGTTTGGGCATCTTGCCCATACTCTGGGGGGCCTATTTTTTGGTGATGGGATGGAAGCGACGTGCTCAAAACAGATTTGCCCACGTGGGCTTGATGGAAAAGTTAAGTCCTCACCGTTCAAAGTTCAAACCTGCCTTTAAACTATTGATGCTTTCGCTCGGAATTTCCTTTTTGATCTTGGGTCTGGTGAATCCTAAAATAGGAACCCAACTGGAGACCGTAAAAAGGGAGGGTGTAGATATTGTTTTTGCCATTGACGTATCCAAAAGTATGCTGGCAGAGGACATTGCCCCCAACCGATTAGAGAAGTCCAAACGCTTGGTGTCTGCCATCATCAATCAGTTGGCCAGTGACCGAATTGGCATCATTGCCTATGCTGCCCAAGCCATTCCTCAGTTGCCCATTACCACCGACTATGGAGCGGCCAAAATGTTTTTGCAAGCCCTCAATACAAATATGCTTTCCTCACAAGGAACAGCGCTGGATGCTGCCCTAGACCTCTCGGGAACTTATTTCGACGATGAGGATCAAACCAACAGGGTGGTCTTTTTGATTTCAGACGGAGAAGATCATTCTGAAGAAGGGGCCTCTGCCGCCCAAAGAGCTGCGAATATGGGGATCCGAATTTTTACTTTTGGCGTAGGTACCGACGAAGGGGCTCCCATTCCCATCAAACGCAATGGGGTGGTAGAGTCCTACAAAAAAGACATGGAAGGGGAGACCGTGATCACCAAAAGAAATCCTGTAATACTCCAAGAGATAGCTGAAGCAGCAGATGGGGAATATGTGGATGGAAACGATACCCAAGCAGTGGTGGATTTTGTGGCAGAGACGCTAAAAAACATGGATAAAAAGGAATTTGAGGCCAAAAAATTTGTGAGCTACAAAGACCAGTTTCAGGCTTTTATTTTTGCAGGATTCCTATTAATTTTGTTGGAGATGTTTCTTTTTGAAACCAAAACCAAATGGGTACAACGTCTAAATTTGTTCAACGAAAAATGATGCACAAGCCGATCTTTTTTTGGGGACTTCTATTTTTTGGGATGTCATTGATGGCCCAACAGGGGGAAGTGATCAATCATATCTATGATGGAAATGAACAAGCCTCTGCCGAGCTTTTTGACGAGGCAGAAATGGCCTATCGCAGGGCGCTGTCAAAAGCCCCCGAAAAACCGGAGGCCCTGTATAACCTTGGAAATACCCATTTCCAAGAACAGGATTTTGATGAGGCCAAACAACGCTTTTTTCAAACCCAAAAATTTGCGGAGAACAAATCCAGCAAACACCATGCTTTTCACAACCTTGGTAATGTGTTCATGAAACAAAAAGACTATGCCAAGGCCGTAGAGGCCTATAAAAATGCCCTGCGAAATAATCCCGAGGACGAAGAGACCCGATACAATTACGCTTTGGCCAAAGAGTTGTTGGAAAAGGAACAAGAGCAAGAACAAAACCAAGATCAAAACGATCAGCAGGATCAAAATGATCAAGAGGATCAGCAGGATCAGGACAACAAGGACGATAATAAAGAAGGCGATAAGGACAAAGATCCTGGAAAGGAAGATGAGGACAAGGAGGGAGATGAAGGAGAGGACAAAGAGGATAAAAAAGACGAGGGGGATCAAGAAAAACAGAAACAACCGGAGCAGGATGATTCTGAAAAAGAGCAACCCTCAAAACCTCAACAAACTGAACTTTCTCCAGAGCAGGTTAAAAGCTTGTTGGAAGCCATGAGCAATCAAGAGAAAAAAGTACAAGACAAAGTCAATGCCGAGAAGGTTCAGGGAACACCCGTAAGAGGACAAAAAGATTGGTAAAGATTAATTGATGAAAAATGTTTTTGTTAGCGTTTTAGTGATGATGATGGCCCTCGGTCAGGCGATGGCTCAAGGGGTGAGTTTTGAAGCAAAAGTCAGTAAAAGAACCCTGGGATTGAATGAGCGGCTGCGGGTAGATTTTATAATGAATCAAAACGGGGATGATTTTACCCCACCAAGTTTTAGTGGATTCAGAGTCGTTGGTGGACCCAATCAGTCCATCAGCAATTCTTGGGTCAATGGAAAAAGAAGCTTTTCCAAGACCTACACCTATTTTCTGACCCCCACCCAAAAAGGAGCCTTAACCATCGCTCAGGCCACCATTGATATCGATGGAGAAACATATAAAACGACTCCGGCAAAAATTACTGTAACAGAGGCAGTCGAGGTTCCAAGAGATCCCAACAGTCCTGAGTATTTGATCGATGACAACCTCCATTTGGTTGCTGAAATATCCAATACTCGTCCCTACCTCAATGAGGCCATTACGGTGGTCTACAAATTGTATTTTAGAAGCCCATTGCGAATCTCAGATGGAAGAGCAGTGGAGAACCCTCAGTTTGCTGATTTTTGGAGTCACAACATCGACATCCCTCAGCTCAAAGTTGAAAATTCCACCTACAAAGGGGAACCCTACAGTGTAGTGGTCTGGAAGAAAAGTATTCTATATCCACAAAAAACCGGAAAGCTTACCTTGGAGCCGCTCAGCCTCAGCTTGGTCATCGATTTACCCTCTAATCGCAGTGACTTTTTTGGCAACCGTATTCTCCAGCAGTCCTCCAGAACGATTACGGCTGGCAGAAGAACCATCGATGTCAAATCATTACCCGAAAAAGGCAAACCGGCGAATTTCATGGGGGCGGTTGGACAATTCAATTTTGATGCACTGATCAATAAAAATTCACTAAAAGCCTCGGAGTCCTTTGAAATCAAACTCAAGTTAACGGGCAATGGTAACCTCAAGCTATTTAACTTACCCAAATTGGTTTTGCCCAATACATTGGAAGTTTTTGAGCCGGAGCACTTCGAAAATGTCAAAACTACCCTATTGGGAATGCAGGGTAATCTTCAAGACAATTATACTGTCGTTCCACGTTTTCAGGGAAAATATCCGATACCACCGGTGTCTTTTTCCTATTTTGATCCCAAAAAAGAAAAGTATTTTACTTTGCGATCCAGCGAACACATAGTAGATGTTTATGGGGGTCCTGTGGCTAACAATTCAAGTGACAATTCTTTAAATTTAAGAGCAAAACAACTATTGGTCAATACAGATGAGTCATTCCGATTCATCAAGTTGAACCCCAATCTCGAACCTATTGTGAAAAAGGAATTTTGGGAAAGTAAACTTTTTTATGTTTTATTGACTTCACCTCTATTTTTATTAGTTGCATTTGTTCTGTTGATGCGTCGTAATCAAAGACTTTCTGATGATGTGGAAGGATACAGACTCCGAGTGGCCAATCGTTTGTCTAAAAAATATTTGGGTGAAGCCAAAAAGAATTTAAAAAACAAAGCACTTTTTTACGATGCGTTGGAAAGGACACTATACAACTATTTGAAAGCCAAACTAAAAATCAAAATGGACGATTTTAGCAAGGAAAAAATAGTAGAGATCTTGACCAACAAAAAATTGGCAGTTGAGGAAGTTCAATCCTTTATTGCCTTATTGGAAAACTGTGAATTGGCTCGATACTCCCCGGCTACCGACGCAAAGATGCAACAAGATTTTGATCAAGCACTCTCTGTGATTTCTAATATTGATAAAAAATTATGAGAAAGCTATTGATGTTACTTCCGGTATTGTTTCTCTGCTGCTTAATGACTTTGGGTCAGGAAAAAGAAACCACTTTTCAAAATGCTAATTCAGCTTATAACGCCGGACAGTTTGAAAAAGCTGTGATGCTTTATAAAGATATTTTAGAAAGCGGCCATCACAGTGGCGAACTCTATTTTAATTTGGCCAATTCCTATTATCGTTTGAATCAGGTTGGAGAGAGTATATTTTATTTTGAAAAGGCAAAACAACTACAGCCAAACGATCAAGACATCAATGTCAATAGTGCTTTTGCTCAAAACATGGCCATAGACGCCGTTGAGGTATTGCCCAAATCCCAAATCACTCAACTGAGGGAAAAGACCATTGATCTGTTTTCTCAAGACGGATGGGCTTATTTTATTATTCTTTTGGCTTGGTTTTTCGTGTTTTTTTGGGGACTTTACTTGTGGAACAAGGCTCCAGTGATCAAAAGAACTTTCTTTGTGTCCACCCTAGTGATTGGATTGTTACTGATCGGTTCACTATTCATTGCTGTGGTCAAATCCTCCAACACTGCTGATACTACCTATGGTATACTGTTTAATGAAAAAATGGAGGTATGGGCGGAGCCTAATTCTCGCGCAGAGGTTCTATTTTTATTACATGAGGGAACCAAAGTTCAAATGTTGGATCAACTCCAAGAGTGGCAAAAAATTAGAATTGCCAATGGCTCAGAAGGCTGGATCAAAAACGCTAAAGTGAGAAGCCTAAAAGGATTTAAATGAGATCTTCCGGGAGTTCTTTTGACAATTCGCTTCCCCAACTAAAAAGGTATTCCCCCAATTCTGTAATGGGTTCGTAAAAAATAGAACTTTCCATCATTTCAGCATCGATAATTGTGATCCATGTGTTGAGTTTTTCCAAAAAAAACAAAGCCACACTCATCAATATAGCCCATTTTAAAACTCCGAAAAAAGCACCTAAAAATTTGTTGAACAGTCCTAGTGAGGCCTTACTGATGATTTTGGTCACTGCTTTGGCCAAGACCGATATACCATAGACAATGATGATAAATACGATAAAATAGGATGCGGTTTGAACGGCCACAGGACTCCAATCAAAGAATTCATTTAACAGATCGGCAATATAAACGGAGAATTTTACCGCCCCCAATAGCCCCAAAAATAAGGCTCCCAAACTGGCTACCTCAACAACAAAACCCTTGTAAAAACCTTTAATAAAGCCAAAACCTAAGGCAATGGCCAGTATGATATCGATTGTATTCACTAGTGCGAATGTACTTTTTTTTTGGGAATCTCTCTCCAAGGTTAATCCTAAAGCCAGTATCTTTGAAAGTGCGAAAAAATCAAAGCAGAGATAAGAAATTAAAGGAGCGTTGGGATCGTTTGCTTATCGTACTCAGTGAGCGTTTTTCTGATGGAGAAGCTCTGGATGTAGAAGGAGTTTTGTACTTAATTGGTCTGCAAGAATTGGGTCAAGTTCATCGAAATATGAAAAAAGATGACAATATTAACTTGATTCATATTGGAATTTGTACGGTTCTGGAACCCTACGGTTACTATCGATTTGATTTTTTTGATAAAGAAGGCTGGCCCCATTTTGAACTTTTGGAGGCTTTGCCTCCGCTCAAACCTGGAGAGCAAAGTATTTTGATGAAAGAAGCACTGGTAGAGTATTTTTTAAAACGTGAGCTAATTCAATAAATGTTTACTTTTGTGTCCTATGATTGATAAGATTAATGAAAACCTTTCCCTGGTCAATGCTTTTGATGCTCAATCCAAAGAAGAGGTCGAGGCTTTTAGGATAAAATATTTGGGTAAAAAAGGGATTTTAAATGACTTTTTTGCTGCCTTTAAGGAGTTGCCTCCACAAGAGAAAAGAGATTACGGACAGGCACTCAATACCCTTAAAAATGCTGTTGTCGAAAAGGTAAAAAACCTACAAGCCCAAACCATCGATACTGCCTCTCATGGTGATCAAGGTGATTTATCCAGACCAGGTTTTCCCCTCGAGTTGGGTTCCCGACACCCCCTTTCCTTGGTCAAAAATAGAATTGTAGAAATTTTTTCTCAGATTGGTTTCAACATTTCTGAGGGTCCGGAGATTGAGGACGACTGGCACAATTTTACCGCTTTGAATTTACCGGAATATCATCCTGCCAGAGACATGCAGGATACCTTCTTCATTCAATCCGACCCTGATATTTTGCTACGGACTCATACCTCTTCTGTACAAGTGAGGTATATGGAAAACAATCAGCCTCCCATTCGAACCATTTCTCCAGGAAGGGTTTTTAGGAATGAGGCTATCTCTGCCAGAGCTCATTGTATTTTCCATCAGGTGGAGGGTTTGTATATTGACAAGAATGTCTCTTTTGCCGATCTAAAACAAACCTTGCTTTACTTTACCAAAGCCTTATTTGGAAAGTCAAAAATTCGCTTGCGTCCTTCTTATTTTCCATTCACTGAACCCAGTGCCGAAGTTGATATTTATTGGGGACTGGAGACAGAAACAGATTACCGTATCACTAAAGGAACAGGTTGGCTGGAGATTATGGGATGTGGTATGGTCGACCCCAATGTCCTAAAAAACTGTAATATCGATCCTGAGGAATATTCTGGTTATGCTTTTGGGATGGGTATTGAAAGAATTGCCATGTTGTTATACCAAATTGGAGATATTCGTCTGTTTTTTGAAAACGACGTTCGTTTTCTTTCCCAATTCCAATCAGGAAATTAATCCAATTTTTTGACCAGTTTTTTAAAGACTTTCACTGGGTTTTTTCCCAAGTAGAGAATGCTGAAAACAGCAACTATGATTGGAACTCTGGTGGAGTAATTTTGGTTGATCATTTTTGCGCATTTGGTAGCGTAATAACTTTCTGCTACCAAACTCATTTCCATTTTAGTAGCTTTGAATGAATAGCCCTTACTAATCATACTGCCAAAAGAACGGTTTCGGCTGAAAACAGAATAGCCCGTTACCAAAAGATCTCCCAGATAGGCGGAATTGTTGATGTTGCGTTTCATTTTGTAAACATCTTTGATAAAACTCTTAATTTACCTGATGGCATTACACATCAATACACTTTGGAAATTGTCACCATATCCCAGGGCATTAG
>DEYL01000004.1:0-375 GCA_002364535.1 Flavobacteriaceae bacterium UBA3159
ATCAAAAAACATTAACGTTGAATTATTAGTATAATGATGATGTATTAGCCAATTAAAATTAAAAAACCGCTTCTTTAAAAAAGAAGCGGTTTGTACCTCGGGTGGGAATCGAACCCACACTCTCGAAAGAACTGGATTTTGAATCCAGCGCGTCTACCAGTTCCGCCACCGAGGCAATTTGATATTATAAGTAAATAAAAACACAAAATTAATAAAATATTTAAGCCACTAATTTAAAAATCATCAATAAGGTGGAGCATTAATTTATTTTATATTTGTTTATATACATTTTCTATGAAAACTCCCGCAAAAATTTTCGCTTGTACACAAAGTGAATCCCTAGGAAAAGCCATTGCCGATCATTTCGGAATTGAG
>DEYL01000004.1:769-3988 GCA_002364535.1 Flavobacteriaceae bacterium UBA3159
GAATCGGTC
The DNA here is from genome assembly GCA_002364535.1 of Flavobacteriaceae bacterium UBA3159. GTDB lineage: Bacteria > Bacteroidota > Bacteroidia > Flavobacteriales > Flavobacteriaceae > UBA8316. The sequence continues at coordinate 779 of DEYL01000004.1, forward strand.
CGTGGGGCTCGAATCTTTATTGTAGGTTCTACCCATCCCTCCTCCGAAAACTTGATGGAAATGCTGTTGATGCTCGATGCTGCAAAACGCGCCTCTGCCAGACACATTACAGCTGTTATACCCTATTTTGGCTGGGCCAGACAAGATCGAAAAGACAAGCCCAGAGTCCCCATAGGTGCAAAATTGATCGCAAAATTATTAGAGTCCGCAGGAGCCACTCGGATCATCACCATGGACTTACATGCTGATCAGATCCAAGGATTTTTCGAAAAACCGGTGGATCATCTGTTTGCCTCTACTATTTTCCTGCCATATATCAACTCACTTAAGCTGTCCGATTTAACAATTGCCTCTCCCGATATGGGAGGATCTAAGCGTGCCTATGCCTATTCAAAATTCCTCAGCAGTGATGTTGTAATATGTTATAAGCAAAGAGAAAAAGCCAATATTATTTCACATATGGAGCTCATAGGAAATGTAGAAGGAAAAAATGTAATCCTGGTAGACGATATGGTAGACACGGCAGGAACACTTACCAAAGCTGCTAATCTGATGAAAGAGCGCGGTGCCATTTCTGTTCGTGCAATCTGTACTCATGCACTCTTATCCGGCAATGCCTATGAAAAAATTGAAGGGTCTCAACTCGAAGAATTGATCGTTACTGATTCTATCCCTCCAAAAGTTAGTCACCCTAAAGTAAAAGTCTTATCTTGCGCCCCATTATTTGCTGAGGTAATGAAAAACGTTCATTACAATCAGTCTATAAGTTCAAAATTTGTAATGTAAAAACAATTTCATGAAATCGATTACTATTAAAGGATCCAAAAGAGAAAGCGTAGGCAAGGTCGCGACCAAAGTCTTACGTAATGCTGATAAAGTTCCCTGCGTATTATATGGAGGTGAGAACCCACTCCATTTTTCCGCAAATGAACTTGATTTCAGCAAATTAATTTACACGCCCAATGCGCATACCGTTGTGCTTGACATTAATGGAGATCAGAAAATAAATGCCATTTTGCAAGACATCCAATTTCACCCCGTAAGCGACAAAATTTTACATGTTGATTTCTATCAATTATACGAAGACAAAGAGGTGAATATGGAAATACCTGTTATAATTGAGGGGTCTGCTCCCGGAGTTATGCTAGAGGGTGGTACCCTAGAGATCAGCAAACGTAAGATTAAGGTTAGGGCATTGCCTAAAAATCTACCTGATTTTATGAATGTTGACATTTCCTCACTTAAACTTGGGGACAAAATTACAACTGCCGAGCTGGAAAGTGAAGATTTTACCATCCTCCATCCCGACAACACGGTAGTATGTAAAGTAAGAACTTCTAGAGCTTCGATGAATATTGAAGAAGAAGAATTAGAAGCAGAAGGAGAAGCTACAGAAGAAGGAGCAGAAGCTACTGCAGAGGGCGAAAGCAAGTCTGGAGAAGAATAAACAACTTCTATCAATTATACAAAAAAGCATCTCCCCTTGAGATGCTTTTTTTAATTTTACAATATGCTATTCAAGTGGCTTTTTAGTAAAGCAAAACCTATTGACATGACAAAATACTTGATTGTAGGTTTGGGAAATATAGGTAGTGAATACCTTAACACGCGACACAATATCGGTTTTGAGGTCATTGATTTTATGGCCAAAAAGTTTGAAGTTCAAATGACCGATCTCAAATTGGGAGCAAAAGGAAACTTTAACTATAAGGGGAAAAAAATCATTCTTCTCAAACCTTCCACTTTTATGAATCGAAGTGGTAAATCAGTCCGGTATTGGGCTTTGAAGGAAAAAATAGCCCTTCAGAATATTCTCATTATAACAGACGACCTGCACCTTCCTTTGCCATTATTACGACTCAAAGGCAAGGGAAGTGATGGAGGACACAATGGCCTAAAAGATATTCAATCCCAACTCAATACCCCTCATTATCCAAGACTTCGATTTGGCATCAAAAGTGAAGAAAAAACATTCAATCAAGTTGACTTTGTCTTGAGTAAATTTACCGATGAGGAAGAGAAAAAAGTGACGATGAGACTGCCACAATGTAGCGAAATTATTCTTTCCTTTACCCAAATGGGCTTGGACAAAACCATGAATAAGTTCAATTCCAAACCGCCTAAGGAGATGTCCTAAAAACCCCGATATCTGAGTTGGAGATATTTCCTTGCTTATCTCTGGTTGCAACTTTCCAATAGTAGTATCGATCGGGAATCAAAGTAGCAGAAATGCTGTTGGTTGTTAAATTTTCTAAGGCTAACTCCAGATCATCGGGATCGGGTCCCAAATACACATCATAATCTACTACATCATTGTCCAAATCAACCGCTTCCCATCTAAGGGTTAAAACTCCATTTTCCAAACTTACCTGAGTGTTGTTTTCCGGACTCAGGAGTTTTGCTGGAAAAGGAAAATGACTACTGGTGGGAATTCCTTCTATATAAAAAGTCCAAACTTGACTTTTGGCAATGTTCTCTGTTTGAAAGGATTTAGAGTTAACCCACCAAGAATACTGTTTTCCACTTTCCAATACAATACTTGAAGAAAAACGCAAGGTTAGTTTTTTTTGATCCACATTGGTTAAAATGTCTCTGACAACCAATTCATATTCGTCAGTATGAAGAGACTCTTGCCAACTGAAGTTTACTTGACTTTGCTGGTCACTCACCCTTATGGCTGTGGTGCAATTGTTGTTATTTTCGGGGGCAAGCAAAAGGACTGATTCAGGGTCGGGAATGACCTCTTTTTTACAAGCCACCAAAATCAATAAAAGAACCCAATAACACCTTTTCATCAACGCTTTAGGAGTTTAAAATTTTCTATTCTTCCTTCCGAAATCACACGAATTAAATACACGCCGGGGGGGTAATAATCCACAGGGAGTTCAAAATTTCTATTGAATGTATTAAGAACAACATTCGTTTTATTCAGTAGGTCGCCCTGTAAATTGAAAAATAAAATTTCTGCCTGCATTGCTACTCCACCCACCAAAATATTAACGATTTCTGATGCAGGATTGGGATAAACTACAGAATCCTCAGAAACATAAATTTCTTTTACCAACTTAGCTTTACAATTCAAATCTGTGGTAACTTCTAGGTTATTCAAGCCCGCCCTAAGAGCCAAGCGATGACGTCCCGTCTTGAATTCATAATGATTTTCATTGAGCTTGAGCCAATAGTTTTGTCCCCCGGATAAATCTATAGTGA
>DEYL01000050.1 GCA_002364535.1 Flavobacteriaceae bacterium UBA3159
CTGAACCAACTGAGCTACGCGCCCGATTTTGATGACCAAATATAGAAAAAAACAACTTAAGATGGTTTCTTTTTAATCAAGTCTATTTTAAATTGATTTCTCTATGAAATAATTTATCAATAACGGTCGTGGGTTGACCAATATAGTGTTCAAAATAAGTTTTTTCAACCTCCCGATCGCAGTCGTGCACCAGAATATTACGTGTATTTAGTTGGGCTGCGGAATAGATACTCTGCATTCTTCCCGGAACCTTGTCGTTGTATCCTCTAGGCCCATCAACAAAAACTACATCCCAAACCGTGTTTTTGACATAGTCGGGTAACTTCATCTGGAGGCGATCATTTTGACCAAGGAGTTTTTTCCAATTTCTCCTGCACGTCGAATAACCCACTTTTAGGACATTGATTTCAGGGCGTACCTTTCTACTAAACCTGATCCACTTCCTGATGTCTTCTAGGAAAAGGGTATTTCCACCCTCATTGATGGAATACCATAGACTGCTGTCTTTTCCAACGCTGAAAACCAAAATATTTCCCGGTGTGTATTGCTTAATCAATTCTCCAATAAATTCATACTCCGCAGCAGTCCCATTACCGGGATTTGAAGCCTCCAAGGATTCATATGGGTTCATTAAATTTTTTTAGATGTAGTATGTAAATTTACGAAGTTTATTGGGTTGGGCCTCAGAAAACTAAAGAATCTCAGCTACCACAAAGGTACTCCCCCCAACATAAATAAAATCATTGGCCTGCGCTTGGTTTATGGAGGCAGAATAAGCGGTATCAACAGAGGGGTAAATTTGATGATGGAGGTCTAAATTCTGAGCAATCTGTTCCAGATCTTCGATGGACATGGCCCTTGGGATTTTGGGAGCGCATAAGTAAAATCGAGCACTATGGGGGAAAAGTTGGAGTATTTCACCAACGGCCTTGTCATTGACAAAACCTAACACCAAATGAAGTTGACCATAGGAATGAGATTCGATCTGGGGAAGGGTGTATTGTAACCCCTCCTTATTGTGCGCCACATCAGCAACAATCATTGGCGCATCATTCAAAACTTGCCATCTGCCCTGAATACCCGTATTGGAAACCACATTCATCAAACCCACTTTTAATTTTTCCGGATGGAGTTTAAGCCCTTTTAGATGGCTGAGTCCAACCACTGCAGTATGAATATTCTGTCGCTGATAAATCCCTTTTAAATCAGAGGTATAACCCAAATTATCTATTTGATCTGCAAAGATGATTTCTGACTCCATTTTCCGAGCTTTCTCTTGGAAAACAGCTTGGGTTTCCGCTTGAGTCGAACCAATAATGACAGGGGTTTGAGGCTTGATGATACCGGCTTTCTCCCCGGCAATTGCCTCTAGATTGTCTCCCAAAAACTGCATATGATCCCAGCCTATATTGGTAATCACACAAAACTCGGGTTGGATCAGATTGGTTCCGTCCAGTCTTCCTCCCATACCTACTTCGATGACCGCTATGTCCACTTTCTTTTTTGAAAAATAGGAAAAAGTCAAGCCCACAGTCATCTCAAAAAAAGACAGTGAATGGGACTCAAAATAATTACGGTGGTTTTGAACAAAATCCACCACAAATTCTTTCTCAATGAACTTACCATTGATTTTAATTCTTTCTCTAAAGTCTTTTAAATGTGGTGAGGTGTACAAGCCCACTTGAAGGCCGTGTTCTTGCAAAACAGAAGCCATCATGTGGGCCGTCGATCCCTTTCCGTTGGTTCCAGCTACATGGATGGTTTTAATCTGGTCTTGGGGTTGATTGAGGTAGTCACAAAAGTCCTCCATACGTGACAAATCGTGACAATAGGCTTGGGCTCCTTTTTTTTGATACATCGGAAGTTGAGACAACATCCAGGCCAAAATGGAATCGTAATTTTCCAATCTATTCCCCCAATTTGAACTGAATCACAACAAAACCGATTTGTTGGGCAGGTGCTTTGGGGTCGGGAAACCATTTATGTAGTAGCGCAGTTTCTTTGGCGGGTTGAAGCAGGCAGGGGTGTGTGTTGGTAGTTCCCTTTACCCCCGGCTCGGCCTGTACTACATCTCCTTGTCGGTTTACGGTGATTCTGACCACTACGACTCCCTCTTGGTTGCATAGTTGAGTAACTTTTCCCCGAGATTCCAATCGCCGACCATTCAATCCAAATCCTTTGCCCATTCCACCTGGTCCAGCCAAATTGAAATAGATGTTGGCATAAGGGTTGCCTTCGATTTTACCCTTGACTCCGGCAACTTGGTCATTTCCCTCACCTTGTTGATCGGCATTTTCCTCTGTCTTTTTTTGGTTGACCAATTTGGATAAAATATTCTTAGTCGCCTGATCTACTTTTGGTTTGGGCGGCTCCACTTTTTTGGAAACTTCCTTTACGGGTGGGCTTTGTTTTTTTTTGGTTTGATCGGGAACATCAACATCACTGCTCTCTTGCGTGGCCACTTTGGGTTGGGCTGCCTTCTTGGGCGCTGCCTTTGGAGTCGCTTTTTTTTGGGTCGGGTGTGGGGTGGTTTTGGCAGCAACGGGTTGTTGGAGTAATGTCTTGCCCATGCCCTGTGGGGCATTGCCGAAATTCACCTCCATTCCAAAACTAATTGGAGGATCGTAGTACTTTAAACCCAGCAGAAAAAACAAAAGAATCAACAGTGCAGTGATCAAAGTGGTGATAACTGCCGATTTTTTTTCGTGTGGTGTTTTGAGATATTTCATGGTGCATCTACCGCCAAAACAACTTTAATACTGTTTTGATTGGCAATATTCATTACATAAACCACCTGATCTACAGGTACCTTCTCCTCTGCCCTAAGTACGATGGCAGGAGCACTGGAGCTCTTGAGTTTTGCAATCAAGGCTTGTTCAATTCTACCTTTGGAAATTTGTTTGGAATCCAAATAAAACTGAGAACGGTTGTTGATGGTCAGGGAAACAGTATTTCGGTTTTCAGTTTTCCCTTTAGCCTTGGGGAGTTTAACATCAATGGTGTCCAAATTTTTGGCCAATGTTGAGGCGATCATAAAAAAGATCAACAACAGGAAAACAATATCTGTCATCGAAGACATGTTAAATTCCGGTGTGATCTTATTTCTTCCTTTTAAATTCATCCTAGGCAGGTTCGTTCAGTAAATCGAAAAACTCTAAAGAAGTGGCTTCCATTTGATAAACTACTTTATTGGTTTTTACGACCAAATGGTTGTAGGTGATATAGCCAACGATTCCAACAATGAGACCTGCAACAGTTGTCGTCATCGCTGTATAAAGTCCGTTGGATAATAGTTGCATGTCGATATTGCCCCCGGCATTTGAAATCTCAAAAATAGATAAAATCATACCAATTACAGTACCCAAAAATCCTATCATGGGCGCAGCCCCCGCAATGGTCGCAAGAATACTGACATTTTTCTCTAATTTATAAATCTCCAATCGGCCGGCATTTTCTATAGTAGTACTGATGTCCTCCAGTGGTCTGCCAATCCTCGACAGCCCTTTGGCAATCAATCGGGCTACGGGTTTATTCTCACTTAAACAAAGGGCCTGTGCCCCATCAATTTTATGGTTCAAAACATAGGTTTTGATTTGTGCCATAAAATTGGGACTGATCTTGGAGGCAGATTTAATCGTAAATAAGCGCTCAAAATAGATGTAAATGACAATGATCAACAAAAGAAAAAGTAATCCAATGATCAATTGACCTCCCAATCCACCGTCTTTGATCAGCTCTATCAGAGAGAGGGTTTTTTCGGTCTGAAGAGGTGTTTTTTGTATTAGTATCATTAGGTCTAGGGTTTATTATTACAACGATGATGAACGAGAAAAATTTTACCGCATTACAAAATAAAATCTCGCATTAAAATAAAAGTAAGCGACCCCGCTATGAAACCTGCCAAGGCCAGCCAGGAAATTTTTTTCAGATACCAGAAGAAATCAATCCGCTCCATTCCCATTGCTACCACACCTGCCGCCGAGCCTATGATAAGCATACTCCCTCCTGTTCCGGCAGAAAAGGCTATAAAATGCCATATTGGATGATCCATTGCCTCGGAAAACATTCCGATACTGGCAGCCACCAATGGGACGTTGTCAATGATGGCAGAACTTATTCCTAATAACATCACAACAATATCAGAATTGGGAATTGCTGTATTCAAGGAGCCTGCAAATTCAAATAATATTCCCAAGGATTCTAGTGCCGCAACAGCCAATAGAATACCCAAAAAGAAAAGAATACTGGGCAATTCTATTTTGGACAGGGAACTGTGAACAGGACTGTGACTTGAGTATTCATCGTGTTCTTCATCTATTGTGGTAAGGTCGAATTTAGCACTACTAAAGTACTCCGCAAAAGTAGCGACAACAGCCAGGGAAAGCATCATCCCCACATAGGGAGGTAAATGAGTCAAAGTTTTGAATACAGGAACAAAAACAATAGCAGAAAGCCCAATGTAGAGCATGGGGGCTCCGTATTTGTGAGTATCACTGTCTATTTTGTCTATCTCATCGGCTATATCTCCCTTGAAAGCTGGCAAGGTAGAAGCAAGTAAAACAGGAACCACCATACAAACCAATGAGGGAATCAGTAGGTTCATGATGAGTTTGGCGGTGGTTACTTTATTTCCAATCCAAAGCATGGTGGTTGTTACATCACCAATGGGAGACCAAGCCCCCCCCGCATTGGCTGCGATAACAATCAATCCGGCAAACCATAATCTGGTATTACGTTCTTTGATTATTTTTTGAAGTATGGTTATCAAAACTATAGTAGCAGTCAGGTTGTCAATAATGGCCGAAAGGATAAATGCCAATATTGAGAAGATGATGAGCAATCCATTTTTGGACTTTGTTTTGATAAAACTTTTGATGGTGGCAAAACCATTAAAATAATCGATGATTTCAACAATCGTCATAGCACCTAGAAGGAAAATGATGATCTCAGCGGTTTTGCCCAGATGATGCAATAGAATCTCGTCAACATGTACGGGTTTTAGTTCTTTAAAAAGGGTGTCAACTTCAAAAACAGGTAGGTGAAAGATAGAAATTAAGGCCCACAATATGGACATCATGGCCAGTGCGGGTATTAATTTATCGATCTTGAGAGAATGTTCCAGAGTGATGGCCAAGTAGCCTAATGTAAAGATGGTGATAAGTGTAATCTCCATTGATTCGAGTTAAATATTAGGTAAAATCATATTTTGGACTTCCAAAGTAAAAATAATCTCAACCAATACGTGAATTTGGGATAATTATTTTCCCTGTTGAGTGGTCTTGTTGGGCACCCGTAACGCTGGCAAGGCAGTTGATTGAGCCCCTCCATCTCAATAAGCCTAAAAAAGCAAAGATCAATGCTTCTTTAAAATCCACAAGCTCGGGGGTGGGAACTTCTATTTTAGCGTTCGATTTTTTTTGAATGGCTTGAACCAAAAAAGTATTATAGGCACCGCCCCCGGTAAACAATACCAATCCTTCTTCGGGTAAACATTTGGCTATCTCTTGAGCAATATGCTGAATATAGGTATGCAACAAATCTTGTGTTTCTTCATTTGTGTTCTCCTCCAATAGGCTAAAAATACATTCTTGAACCCACTCAATTCCTAATGATTTCGGTGGTTCTTTAGAATAAAAGCGCAGCTTTTCCAATTGCTCAAAAAGTACGGCTATGATTTTTCCACTGGCGGCTATTTTTCCTCCCTCGTCATATGGTAAATCAAGCCGATGGGTTAAAAAGTTAAGAACGGTATTGACAGCACAAATGTCGAAAGCTAGAACCGATTGATTTTGAAAAATACTAATGTTGGAAAATCCCCCCAAATTCACACAAGCTCGATGGTTTTTGAAGAGCATTAGGTCACCCATTGGAACCAAGGGTGCCCCTTGCCCCCCCAAAGCCACATCTTGGGTTCTAAAGTCACAGATAACGGGCCATCGAATTCGATCGGCCAAATGACTCAAGTTACCTATTTGAAAGGTCAAACCCTTATCGGGTTGATGAAATACTGTATGCCCATGAGAGGAGACTGCATCCAGCACTTCTATCTTTTCTTTATCAATGAATTCAACGATAGTAGCCCCCAAAAAATCAGTATATTCAATATCAAGTTTTTGAAGTTTTGCAGGGGATAATTTAACGGCTTCGCTCAATTTTCTTTTCCACCCTATGTTATAATCGATGGTTTTAGAGGCCAAAATTTGAAATGTCCACCCATTAGTTTCTGTAAACCTTACATAAGCCAGATCGAGCCCATCCAAAGATGTTCCAGACATACAGCCTATCATATGGTAAACATCAGACTTTACTTTTGCAGACAAATTTTGCTAAAGTTTAAAATTTAAAAAAAAACAATTTTAAAAATAAATTATTAAAAAGAACAATTGATTAGACATTTAACAAAAAATGAAGCTTAAAATCATAATTTGATAATTGTATTTTATTGTATTTGACAAACTTTTGGGCTTAAACTTTAAACATTTAATTTTAAATTCTTTATTAGAAAAACCATAATAAATGCTACCAGAGAAACAAGGATTATATTCCCCAGAAAATGAGCACGACAATTGCGGTGCAGGTTTTATATGCAGCCTTCAGGGAAAGAAAACCAATGATATCATACATAAAGCGCTTGATATACTGGATTGTTTAGAACATAGGGGGGCTGTTAGTGCTGATGGGAAAACGGGAGATGGAGCTGGTATTCTAATCGAAATCCCACATGAATTTTTGAAAGATCAGTGTAGTTTTAACTTACCTGAATTTGGTGAATATGCTGTAGGAATGGTTTTTTTACCAAAAAAAGACAATCAAAGATCGTTTTGTATTGGGGTTTTAGAGTCTGAATTTAAGAATCAAGGTCTGAAGGTTTTAGGATGGAGAAAAGTTCCAGTAAGAACAGAGATTGTTGGAAAGATAGCCGCCCAAACTGAACCAAAAATTATGCAGATTTTTGTGGGTAAGGGAGATAAGAAAATTACTGAGCAAAATTTTAAAAATAAATTATTTTGCGCAAGGAAAATTTCAGAACATGAAATTTATAAATCCAATTTATCTCAAAATTCTTTTTTTTATGTCCCCAGTCTATCAAACCGAACTATTATTTATAAGGGTCTTCTTATTCCTAAAGATATAAAAGGATACTACTCTGATTTATCAGAGCCTAAGGTCGTAACAAAACTTGCTTTAGTTCATCAACGATTTTCTACAAATACCTTTCCAACTTGGGATTTAGCTCAACCATTTCGCTACATGTGCCACAACGGTGAGATTAACACTTATCGGGGAAATTTTAGCAGAATGGAAACAAGAGAGGAACTTCTTAATAGTGAATTTTTCGGTGAAGATATTAAAAAAATGTTACCAATAATTCTACCAGGTAAATCTGATTCTTGCTCAATGGATATGGCAGTTGAGCTTTTACTATCTACTGGCAGATCCCTTCCTGAAGTTATGATGATGTTAGTTCCTGAGGCATGGGAAAAACATACTTACATGGATGATTTAAAAAAAGCTTTTTATAAATTTAATTCATGTTTAATTGAACCATGGGATGGTCCTGCTTCAATCCCTTTTACTGATGGTAAATTTATTGGCGCCTTACTTGACAGAAACGGTCTGAGACCCTCAAGATACACAGTTACCAAAGACGGGTATGTTGTGATGTCTTCAGAAACAGGAGTTTTGGAAATTGATCCAGTAAATGTTCAAATGCATGGAAGACTTGAGCCAGGAAAGATGTTTCTTGTTAACATGGACGAGGGAAGGATTGTTAAAGATGATGAAATAAAAAAAATAATTACTTCAAAAAAACCGTATGAGAAGTGGATTAGTGATAATTTAATTTTACTAAAAGACATACCTTATAATAAAAATATTGATACCACAGAAAAGGAAAGTTTTGAAACCAGAATGAGGATTTTTGGTTACACTCAAGAAGATATTACTACAATAATATCACCAATGTTAGTAAATGGAAAGGAAGCGATTGGTTCAATGGGGATCGATACCCCACTTGCAGTTTTATCAGAAAAACCACAATTACTTTTTAATTATTTTAAACAATTGTTTGCTCAAGTCACAAATCCCCCTCTTGATGGAATTAGAGAAGAGATTGTTACCGACATAAGTTTAACCCTTGGTGAAGAATTCAATCTTTTCGAAATTTCTGACAAACATGCAAGAAAATTATTTATTAAAAACCCCATTATTTCAAATGATGATATTGATAAGATTTCATGTCTTGATCAAAATAATCTCAAGGCAGTAAAAATTCCTATTCTCTACGAAGTTGACATGGGTTTTAATGGAATTGAAATTTCCATGGGCGACATTGTAAATAATATTGATAATGAAATTACTAATGGTGCTAATATCATTATTTTATCTGATAGAGGAGTATCTTCTTCGTTGGCACCAATACCAGTTTTACTTGCTACATCTCATGTACACAATTACTTTAAAAGACACAAAAAAAGGTCTTCATTCGGCATTATTATCGAATCAGCTGAACCAAGAGAGCCCCACCACTTTGCATTGCTTTTTGGTTATGGTGCAAGCGCAATCAATCCTTATTTGGTAAATGAAATAATTCAATACCAATCTAAGAACAACAAATTAAACATTAATACTGATATAGCTGTAGAAAATTTTAACAAAGCAATTGCAAAAGGTATTGTCAAAATAATGAATAAAATAGGTATATCAACATTAAATTCTTACAGAGGTGCTCAAATTTTTGAGGCTCTGGGTCTATCTCAAAAATTCATTGATGAATTCTTTACAAATACTCCAACTCGAATTGAAGGAATAGGCCTATATGAAATTGAAAAAGATATTAGTAAGAGACACACTAAAGCATTTATCCATGAATCTAATTTGGGCTTGCCTCTCGAAATAGGAGGAGAATATAGGTGGAGAAGAGATGGTGAAGCTCATGTTGTTAACCCCTCAACAATATCAACTTTGCAGCAGGCAGTTAGGAACAAAAGCTTTGATAAATATGAAAGCTTTGCAAAATTAATCAACGATCAAAATCATAAATTAATGACTTTGCGAGGTTTATTTGAGTTTTCGAATTTTGATCCAATACCAATTAATCAGGTCGAACCTTGGACAGAAATCGTTAAAAGATTCAAAACAGGTGCGATGTCATTGGGTTCTATAAGCCAAGAAGCTCACGAAAATCTTGCAGTGGCCATGAATAGAATTGGAGGAAAAAGTAATTCAGGTGAAGGTGGCGAGGACTTGAAAAGGTTTGTTCCTGATAAAAATGGTGATTTAAAAAACTCAGCAATCAAACAGGTCGCATCTGGAAGGTTTGGTGTTTCAAGTCATTACCTGAGTTCTGCTAAAGAAATACAAATTAAAATGGCTCAAGGAGCAAAGCCAGGTGAGGGTGGTCAGCTCCCAGGACCGAAAGTTAATCCCTACATTGCATCAGTTAGAAACTCCACGCCATATGTTGGACTAATATCACCTCCACCCCATCATGATATATATTCAATAGAGGATCTTTCTCAGTTGATCTATGATTTGAAGAATGCAAATAGAAAAGCGAGAATTAATGTAAAGTTAGTTTCTGAAGTTGGAGTTGGAACGATTGCAGCTGGTGTTGCCAAAGCAAAAGCTGATGTAATTTTAATTTCAGGCTATGATGGAGGGACTGGTGCCTCCCCACTGACATCTCTAAAACATGCTGGCTTGCCCTGGGAACTTGGAATTGCAGAGGCTCAACAAACTTTAGTTTTAAATGGTCTCAGAAGTAGAGTCGTTCTTGAGTGTGATGGGCAATTGAAAACTGGGAGGGATGTTGCTATTGCATGTTTACTTGGAGCTGAGGAATTTGGTTTTTCAACTGCCCCCTTAATTGCTAGTGGTTGTATTATGATGAGAGCTTGTCATTTAAACACTTGTCCAGTTGGAATTGCTACTCAAGATCCAGACTTAAGAAAAAATTTTAAAGGAAAACCGGAACACGTAATTAATTACATGTATTTCGTCGCTGAGGAATTAAGACAAATAATGTCAGAGTTAGGATTCAGAAGTATTGATGAAATGGTAGGACAATCACAAAAATTAAATATGAACAGGGCCATTAACCATTTTAAAACAGAAGGAATTGATCTTTCCAAAATCCTTTATAAGCCACACAAAAATATTTCAGAAGATTTAATTGAAAGGAATACTGAACTTCAAAACCATAATTTGGAAAACGTAATTGATTTCAAAATATTAGATGATGCAAAAAGTGCTATTTTTAATAAAAAGTCTATTGAATTAAATTACAGAATAAAAAATACTGACAGAACAATAGGTGCAATTGTAAGTAATGAAATTTCAAACTTACACGGGCCAGAGGGACTACCAAAAAACACTCTGAAATTGAATTTTTTTGGAACTGGTGGTCAAAGCTTTGGTTGTTTTGCCACTAAGGGTTTGTTAATGAAAATTACCGGAACCACAAATGATTATTTTGGAAAGGGGCTCTCAGGTGCTACAATTATTGCAAAGGTTCCAGACGAGGCTACATTTAAATCTAACGAAAATATAATTACAGGAAATGTTGCTTTGTATGGTGCTACAAATGGCGAAGCTTATGTAAATGGAATTGCCGGTGAAAGATTCTGTGTTAGAAATTCTGGAGCTAAAGCTGTGGTTGAGGGAATCGGTGATCATGGGTGTGAATATATGACAGGGGGTGTAACTATAATACTTGGGAATATTGGAAGAAATTTTGCAGCTGGCATGAGTGGTGGTATAGCCTATATTTTCAGTGAGAGTGGCATATTTGATGAGAAAAAATTTAATCTGGAAATGGTAGAATTAGAAGATCTAAACAGCAAAGATAAAGACGAAGTTTTATCTCTAATTAAAAACCATCAAAAATATACAAACAGTAAAATTGCTGGTCAAATTATAAATAATTGGTCTAATAATGTAAAAAAATTTATTAAGGTAATGCCAACTGATTATAAAAGAGCTCTTGAGATTCTTGAAAAAAGTGAAAAAGAAAATAAAATTAGTTAACTATGGGAAAGCTTAGGGGGTTCATAGAATACGACAGAATTAAAGAACCTGTCGTAACACCAAAAAAACGAATAAGAAATTACAAAGAATTCACAATTGCTCCAAACAATGATGAATTACTGGAACAAGGGGGAAGATGTATGGATTGCGGCGTCCCATTTTGTCACAGTGGTTGTCCGTTGGGTAATTTGATACCGGATTTTAACGATGCTGTCCACAAAAATGAATGGCAAAAAGCGCTCAATATTTTACACTCTACTAATAATTTCCCTGAATTTACCGGTAGACTTTGCCCCGCTCCTTGTGAGGAGGCTTGTGTCCTAGGGATCATCAACCCACCAGTGTCAATAGAATTAATTGAAAAGTACATTGTGGAACGCGGGTTTTCTGAAGGCTGGATCAAGCCTCAACCCCCCGAAACCAGAACGGGAAAAACCGTTGCCGTGATTGGATCAGGCCCTGCCGGACTGGCTGCCGCACAGCAGCTCAATCGTGTTGGACATACCGTTACTGTTTTTGAAAGAGACAACAAAATCGGTGGATTGCTACGTTATGGCATCCCAGATTTTAAGATGGAAAAAAATGTCATCGACCGTCGATTGGAGATTCTCAAAGCAGAAGGAATTATTTTTGAGTGTGAGGTTGAAGTTGGTAAAACCATCAGTGCTGAACAGATCGAGAAGGAATTTGATGCCGTAGTGCTCTGCACAGGAGCCAGTATCAAACGTGAACTTCCCATTCCCGGTTCTGAACTGAATGGAGTGGTACAAGCCATGGACTTTTTACCACACAATAACAAAGCTGTTGATGGACAACACAAACGCGATTCCAAATACGTGGCCAAAAATAGAAACGTAATTGTTATCGGTGGAGGAGATACGGGCTCAGACTGTATTGGAACCTCCAACCGTCAAGGGGCAAAAAGCGTAACCAACTTTGAAGTCATGCCCAAACCAGATCATGGAAGAACAGAAGACAACCCCTGGCCCTATTGGCCTTTCAAACTCAAAACCAGCTCCTCTCATGAGGAAGGCAGCCAAAGAGAGTGGAGCATACTGACTAAAGAATTCATTGGAGATGAGAAAGGAAACTTAAAAGGCTTAAAAACAGTAGAAGTAGAGTGGAAAAAAATCCCAGGAGAACGTCCTCAATTGGTTGAACTTAAAGGTTCAGAAAAAGAATGGCCTTGTGAATTGGCTCTGTTAGCATTAGGGTTTACAGGTCCTGAAAAATCGCTCCCTGAGCAATTTGGTTTGACTTTTGATCTCAGAGGAAATGTCAAAGGAGAGAAACAATACCAGACCTGTAAGTCAAATATTTTCGCTGCTGGAGACGCACGCAGAGGACAATCATTAATTGTTTGGGCCATTTCTGAAGGTCGTGAAGTAGCACATCAGATCGACATCTACCTAATGGGTAGTTCCGACCTTCCTCAAAAAAATATGTCGGGAGATTTGATGGCGGTATAGCTAATCCATAAAACCTTTCTTTTAAAGGGCTTTTAAGCCCTTTTTTCTTTAAAAATTAATTGGCTAAATTTCCTTGTCCCAAGTCGAGTAATTTTTGCTTTTAGCACCTATATTCAGAATTATTCACAAGCCCTTCAAAAAACCATTACAACGTCCCCCGAAATGTGGTTTTGTAGCTATAGACAATGGAAACTGGCTGCTGAAAATTAATATTACTGGAAGAAATTCCAGACCAACCCAAAACGAATGGAAGAATCGCGGTAGGGTGTAAATGGAGCTGAATAGAAATTATATCCCGTCATATCACTGTTGAAGTGTTCATACTTTAAAAATAATCGTGTTTGTTGTATTTTGGCATTAATGAAGAAGTCCAATCTTGGGAATTTTCCGATTTCTGTATGGTTTTGAGAAACAAACTCCCCCAAATGTGGACTATAACGGTCAGCGTAAAAATCAGTAAAATACTGAGCAGTGACCCCGGTTTGTAAATAGAGTGCCTTATTAAAAAGTTGACTGGAAAAAAGAAAGGAAGATCTCAAATTCCACTCCGGGACATTGAGGGGTTTAAAATCAATATCTCCATCGTTTGACACTTGTTGGTACTGAGCAGTGATGGCCCATGTAAATTTCCAAAAATCCAACTGCTGTGAAAAACGCAACTTAAGGTACCCAATTGTTCCCTCGTATTGCTCTGGGGCAACAAGCAACTCTTCTTCCTTTTTGCTGATGGCAGAATAATAGGAAAATTTTCTTAACACGGGCTTAAGGTTTTTAAAATACGTATAATTATTCAGCAACTCGTATTGCCCTTCTAGCCTTCCCCACTTGGGATGTACAAAAGAGAAATTGAGCGAATTGGTCAATTGATTCTTTAAGCTGGGGTTATACCAATCGTATTCTAAAAAGTTACTTCGATGAAGGAAAAAATTAAAATTCGGGGCTTGAGATCTTAAGCTGAGCTTGGCTTTTGTAGAAATACCGTTTTCAAAATCTCTACTAAGGGCACCGGAAATGAACTGACTGGAATATTCTTTCACAGCAGAAAAATAGCCCTCTGCTTTAAAATCAAATTTTAAAAATGTTTTCTTCCAATAGGCAGAGAGTGCCAGCTGATTGGCCTTAATTTCAGTGGGGTTGGACCCATAATCAAAAGGGTTGTCAGGGTCCTTGGTGTTTTCCGGTAGCTTAATGCTGTAATTCCATTGTATCAATCTTAAACCTGCTTTAAGCTCTCCCAGATTTTTTTCGTGATAGATGGCATATATCTCATTGTCCATGACATCCAACGAATTACGAGTAGCAAAACTAGAAGTACCCGAAACCGTCCCAAAAAAGGAATTTGAACTTGAGTTGTTATAATCGAAATGTTTTCCCTCAAAATTGAATTTATGCCCAATTGTCAAAACCTTGGGTTTTTCATAGTTTTTCATTTTGTCATTACCCCCCAACGTGGCATCGTACTGATGATCCAAATAATACCGCCTGCCAATGAGTGTATTGTTGGTATTGGCATTGTTGGTCAATCGGGAGCGATCCAAAAAACCGTCGTATTCCAATTCATCTATAGCCTTTTCAAAATAATACACACTGAGGGAGTCCAGCCCACCATTGGCCTGATTTTCGATACGTTGGGCTGCAAAATGAGAACGCTGGCGGTATCGGTAATTTTTGGTGGTGTATTGCGAGGTAAAACGAAGGTTGGTTCCACCTCCCAAGGTGTTGATGTAATTCCCTAATGAGCGAAATGCTTTGTGAGCCAAAGTAATATTCAGGCGCGGGGCAGTGTTTACCGTAATCAAGGCATCTACCAATTGCCCTTGCTCAAAAACCGTCTTAAAAAACAATTCTGTCAATGGAGAAGGCACCTCATAATATCCGATTTCGTCTTTCTCCATATAACCGTAATGCTTTGCCCTCGCACCAATATCGGGGATTATTTTTTGGTCTTGGAAGTCATAGCCCAGTTTATTGAAAGTCTCGCCTGAATTGGCGAAAGGAAGTAATTCAAAATAATCTTTGCGCAAATAATTAAAGTGATAGTCTTTGTTGATCGTCAATGTGGTATCCACATGCTTTACTGTTCCATCGGAATAATAAATTTTATAATCCTCAATGGTTACCTCTTCCATTTCCTTAATGGGTTTTTGTGCGATCTCCCTCGCTTTTCGCAATCTTAGATTGTATTGAGTCCTTTCAAAGGAGAAAGAGTCCAACAACTGAATGATCAATGAATTGGATATAAATCTAGTGTCGTGCTCCAGCCCAATTTCTTTCATGTATTTGAATCGCGGGGTAAGATTTTTGGTTATAGAATCCGGTATTTTGGTAAGGGTATCCAAGACAACATCTTTTAAAACCCCCGGCTTAGGCAGCCAAAAATTCAAAAACAACAAGGAATCTCTTCGGCTAATTATTTTTTCTTTCTTTAGGGCAAGGCTATCATTGTCGATAGACAAGCTATCACTTACCTCCTCATCAAGCACAGAAAAACCCATTACTTCGAGGGTGTTCTTCGGTGCTACGGCTGTATCCTCAGTATCCTGATTCTCTTGTGCATGGGTCAAATAGGTGACTATTAGCAAAAAAACAAGGAGGAGTCGCTTCATTAAAATGAATTTGATGCGAAGTTAAAATAATTGTACTTATTTTGAGTGGACTATACTAAACGATTATAAGTGTTTTGCTGATCAGACAAATTACAT
This sequence comes from Flavobacteriaceae bacterium UBA3159, assembly GCA_002364535.1. Lineage (GTDB taxonomy): Bacteria > Bacteroidota > Bacteroidia > Flavobacteriales > Flavobacteriaceae > UBA8316. Next base: position 15,200 of record DEYL01000050.1, read on the forward strand.
CAAAAACAGAAGCAGGAACAGACGAGGCCGGACGGGGATGCTTGGCCGGGCCCGTTACTGCTGCTGCTGTGATCTTGCCTGCCGATTTTGATTTGGCTGAATTAAACGATTCCAAAAAGTTAAGCGAAAAACAGCGCTACGACCTTCGTCCTCAAATAGAAGCAAAAGCCATTGCTTTTTCTTACGCTCATGTATTCCCAGATGAAATAGACCAAATCAATATTCTCAATGCCAGCATTAAAGCCATGCATCTGGCACTGACAAAACTTTCCTTACCCATCGATTTTATTGCGGTAGATGGCAACCGTTTTCACCCTTTTGAATCGGTTCCTCATGAATGTGTAATCAAGGGAGATGGCAAGTACCAAAATATTGCAGCGGCTTCGGTACTCGCCAAAACCTACCGGGATGACTATATGAAAAATATTCATGAAAAATTTCCCCATTATTCATGGCATCAAAACAAAGGATATCCAACCAAAGACCATCGTATGGCCATTGCAAAAAACGGGCCCACACCTTATCACCGTAAATCTTTTCAATTGTTCCCAAAATAGTTGGAACTCCCAATTTGATCAAACCAATTACATGTTGAAAAGTCGGTTGAATTTAATATACACTTTGTCATTAAACAGAAAGGTTGATTTAATATTTTTGATGTTGATAATGAAAAGACTTTTACCCCTTATTTCCGTATGGCTATTGTTGGGTTGTATGCCCAAGAACCAAGAGGATATCAACCTGATTGAATTGGTTCCCCAGAACACCAGTCTCGTTGCTCAAATCAATGATAGTATTTCTCTGAAAAGCTCAAAGTTGTTGTCTCAAATCTTCTCATTGAATGCCAATTTAAAAAAAAGCGTACAAAACATCATCCCCGAAAACACCAGCTCACCTGAGCTGGTCTTTATTACTCCCATCGGGAAAAATGAAAATGTAGTAGGTCTGATTTTTAAAAGAAATCCAATGGATACCCTTGTCAATTTCAAAAAAACCATTCAATACAGTGGAAAAACCATAGGGATTATCGACAAAGAGGGACAAACTTTTTATAGCACCCATTTGGGAGGATTGAAAATGTTGTCTCAATCTCAATTGATCATTGAAAACGGAATTCGAAATTATCAAAAACAACAGCGAGGAATCAGTAGCCCGGCTTTTTACCAACTGGCCGAAAGTATGGATCTAGATATGGCTGTTAATTTTTTGATACACCCTACCTCTGTTTATTTTACCAAAGAGTTTTTTTCAAATACACCACTCTTTCCTGAAACAGGTAGAGATTGGATTGAATTGGGGATGGAGGTTTCAGAAAACGCCGTCAACCTGAACGGAGTGGCCTTTCTCAACGACTCTATTCCGGATGCTTTGATCTTGGTCAAAAATATCAAACCCCAAAAGTTGTCGCTATCTCAAATCGTCCCTGAAAACTTTACCACCTACCTGGGTTTTCCTATAGACAATATGCAACAGTTGGAAGACAATTTTAAACGTTACAGCAGACGGGTCAATTTACCACTCAATGGGGCGAACTTATCAGCACTGAAAAGTCTGAACGAAGTGGCTTGGATTTCTACTGCGAGTGAAAAGTCTGTTGTATTTCGTATCGATGATATTGAAGAAAACTTCCCCGATTTTCTATCTATGGAAAATGAACCCAAAAAATTTCGAAATTTCACCTATTACCCAGCGTCAATGCCTCCCGATCTCAAAGCTTTGATCGATATTTTTGGTGATGAAATTGATCCCAAATGGGGCTGTTGGCATGAAAATCTTCTCATCATGAGTGAGACAGAATCGGGATTGAAAAACATTTTAGGGAGTTATCTGGATCGAAATACATTGGATCGAATACCGGCATTTAAAAACTTAGAGGAAAAACTTGCCGATGAAAATTCATTTTTGTGGATTGGTAATAACAAAAATCTGATAAAATACTGGCAAGAAAATAAAGCACCTGTAAACATTAAAAATTTATCTGTTAAAGAATATCCCCTCAGTGCATTTCAGGGTGTAGCAGAGGTTGACTTCACCCATCTGCATTTTAGCCTTCAAAAAAACCAGCCTTCAAATGGAAAAGCGGGAGTTAAAAACGTATACACCCTAGAACTCAACAAACGTTCTGTCATTCCACCCCAGTGGTTTAAAAATCATAGAACTAAAGGTATGGACGTTGTGATTCAGGACAGTGACCATGTTCTTTATCTGTTCTCCAACAAGGGTAAATTGTATTGGAAGAAACAACTGTCCGGTAAAATCATTGGAGAAATTCAACAGGTCGATCTTTATAAAAATAATCGTTGGCAATTGGCTTTTCGGACTGCTGACCGAATGTTGGTATTGGATCGCAATGGGAAGATTGTCAAGCCTTTCAACATCAAGCTTCCAAAAAGCTCAAATCCACTCCCTTTGTCGATTTTCGATTATGACAATAATCGTAATTACCGTTTTTTGATCGCACAGGATCGCTCTATTTTGATGTACAACAACCGGGGGAAACGACTCAATGGATTTACACTCAAAAAGGTCAATGCCAATATCATCGCACCCCCCAAACACATTCGTCTTCAAAGCAAAGATTATATACTTATTCCTTTGGAGAACAACACCCTAAAAATTGTTTCTCGAACAGGAAAAGATCGCGTCAAGGTCAAGGGTAAAATCGACTTTACCAACAATGGTATTTTTTCTTATCTCAATACATTTACTACAACTGATCAAGGGGGTCATTTGATCCAAGTTGATACCAAAGGTAATAGGGTAGCCTCTCCATTAAACTTGAGACCCAATCACCGCATTGATGCCACTACAAAAACTCTGGTTACGCTTTCCGAAAATACACTTAACATTAAGGGAATTCCTGTTAAGCTTCCCTATGGAGAATATACCCCCCCTAAAATATTTTACCTTAACAATACACTCTACTTTAGCACCACAGACACTTCCGACCAAAAAGTATATTTATTTTACAGCAATGGAACAGCAGTCGAGGGATTTCCGGTCTATGGAAAATCTGCAGTCGATATATCCAATAGCGACAAAGATAGGGCACTGGAAATGGTTGTCGCCACAGAGGACAACAGTATTTTGATCTATGAAATCAATCGATAATCTCCGCCTCAAATACTTCAGTAAAGTGTTTTAGAAGTCTCTCTTTTACTTCTTGCTCATCCACTTGCTTTTTTAATTCTTTAGCCAAAGAAGTAACCCCTTTCCCCTGAATTCCGCAGGGGATGATATAATCGAAATAAGACAAGTCGGTATTGACATTGAAGGCAAATCCGTGCATTGTTACCCACCGACTGGCTCTGACTCCCATGGCACATATCTTTCGAGCAAAGGGGGAATTCAAATCCAACCACACTCCTGTTTCACCGTCACTTCGCGCTCCGACTATCCCAAAATCGGCTAAGGTTTTGATGATGACCTCCTCCAGACAGCGCAAGTAGCGGTGGATATCGGTAAAAAAATTATCCAAATCTAAAAGCGGGTAGCCTACGATCTGTCCTGGACCGTGGAAAGTGATGTCCCCCCCACGATTGGTTTTAAAAAAAGAAATGCCTTTGGTTTCGAGCTGCTTTTCTCTCAAGAGCAAGTGTTCCATTTTTCCACTTTTGCCAATGGTAAAAACAGGTGGGTGTATAACTAAGAAAAGATAATTGTTTGTTGGAAAAGGGCGCTGCAGTTTTCGGTTTTCTCTCTTACGGTCAATGATTTTGGAAAAATAGTCCTCTTGTCTTTGCCAAGCCTCCTCATAGGAAAGTGAACCCCAATCTACTACTTTTATATTTTTGTTTTTCATACTTCCCAACGTTCAGGGTTGTTCAAAATCACAAGGGCCGCTATTACCCCCGGTACCCAACCACATAAAGTCAGTAAAAAGACAATAACAATTGAACCACAGCCTTGGTCTATTACAGCCAAAGGGGGGAAAAGAATCGATAAGAGGACGCGCCAAAAACTCAAAATTCAATGCTTTGGGTAAAGATAGGAAATTTGATTACCGATTGCTTGAGACTGATTATCTTTGCAAAAATCAATTGGCCTCATGGCGCAACTTTCAGAGCAAGAACAAGTAAGAAGAGAAAAGCTACAAGCACTTCGCGAATTGGGGATCAATCCCTATCCGGCGGCTTTATATCCGGTAGATGCAAATTCCAAAAACATCAAAGAGGACTTTAATGAAGGGAAAACTGTAATCATTGCCGGACGATTGATGTCGCGTAGAATTCAAGGAAAGGCCAGTTTTGCAGAATTGCAAGACAGCGAAGGACGAATCCAAGTTTATTTCAACAGAGATGAAATATGTCCCAATCAAGACAAAACTGCCTATAACGAAATTTATAAGAAACTACTCGATATAGGAGATATTATTGGAATTGAAGGCAGTCTTTTTACAACCCAGGTAGGAGAAAAAACCGTCATGGTCAAATCCTTTCAATTGCTGAACAAAACCCTTCGTCCTCTCCCCTTACCCAAAACAGATAACGATGGAAATGTTTATGACGAATTCAATGATCCAGAACTGCGTTACCGCCAGCGATATGTCGATTTGATTGTCAATCCTAAAGTAAAAGACACCTTTGTCAGACGGACCAAGATCACCAACAGTATTCGCAACTTTTTTAACGATAAAGGCTATCTGGAAGTTGAAACCCCCGTATTACAACTTATTCCAGGAGGTGCAGCGGCAAGACCTTTCGTTACCTACCACAATGCTCTGAATATCCCACTATACCTGAGAATCGCTAATGAACTCTATCTCAAACGTCTGATCGTAGGGGGATTTGATGGGGTATATGAATTTTCCAAAGACTTTAGAAATGAAGGAATGGATCGCACCCACAATCCTGAATTTACGGTCATGGAACTCTACGTTGCTTATAAGGACTATTTCTGGATGATGGAAACCACCGAAGCATTGTTGGAAAAAGTGGCCATTGAATCACAGGGCAGTACAAAGGTCACGGTAGGGGAACATACAATTGATTTTAAAGCCCCCTATCCACGTATCCCCATTTTAGAAGCAATCAAAACACACACCGGGATCGATGTTTCGGAAATGGATGAAAATCAATTGAGAGAGACCGCAAAAAATTTGGGATTGGAAGTGGACAATACCATGGGTGAAGGCAAATTGATCGACGAGATTTTTGGTGAAAAGTGTGAAAACCACTATGTTCAGCCCACCTTTATCACCGATTATCCAAAATCAATGAGTCCGCTGACCAAAGAGCATCGCGATAACCACAAACTGACAGAGCGTTTTGAATTGATGGTCAACGGAAAAGAACTGGCCAATGCTTATTCTGAGCTCAACGACCCCATCGACCAAAGAAAGCGCTTTGAGGCCCAGTTGGCCCTGGGTGAAAAAGGAGACGATGAAGCCATGTTTATCGATCAGGATTTCCTTCGCGCCCTGGAATACGGTATGCCCCCCACCTCCGGAATTGGGATTGGTGTAGACCGCTTGGTAATGCTGATGACCAACAATAGTTCCATACAGGAAGTATTGTTTTTCCCTCAGATGAAACCCGAACAGAAAGCCACTCCCCTTACTGAAGAGGAAAAGTTGATTTTGGGTTTACTTAAAAAAGAAAGTCCTACGACCCTAAACACCCTAAAGGAGAAAAGTAGATTGAGTAACAAAAAATGGGATAAATCCATTAAAGGTTTGACCAAAAATAAGTTGGCCAAAGTCTTCAAAAATGATCAAGGGCTTTGGGTAGAATTGCTTTAAAAATTAATAAAATAAGCAAAGCTTATTTTATTAAGGATTACGACACCAACGGAGCGAACCTATCTGCAGTAGCGTGGGGATAGCTAGCAGGTGATTTTTGTTAGGATGAGGGTCGAATGATAGGTGTTTCCAGCCGATCAATAAGCCCGTTTAAATAATG
>DEYL01000033.1:0-43630 GCA_002364535.1 Flavobacteriaceae bacterium UBA3159
GTTTTGCTGCTCGTAAAAGGAAAGTATTTGTCGTTCTTCATTCCCATGAAAGTGGTAAATATTCTATTATAGGCTTTCCTTTTTATTTTTGGCATGAATTCGCTCGGAAACATGTTCGCTGAAACTCTTTTTGAAATGAGTCTAAGCCTGTTAACTTTTATTTTCACATACTTAATCTGGGTCATACTTAAAAAAACACAAAAAAAATGTAAACTGCATTAAAAAGCAGTTTAGCCAAACCGTTAACCATAAATTAGAAACTAAGGAATCATCGAGCTACTTCCTTCACAATTAGAGGAAGTTTATACTCGTTACTTAAGTGTTTTAGAGGAAGGAGAATTGTATATCGTCCAAGGCGAGTGGATTCTTAAAAAAAGAAATTGTGCTGCAACTTTAAATAATAGGGGGAGCAAGCGTAACCGATTCACTACCAACAAAATAAGTACAACAGAGCTCTTCACTACTGTGAGGGTTTTTTTCTTTTACTCACTTTTTACTCAACTCAGAACAAAATTTAAACCATAAAATAACCCTAACAAAAGAGCGCCAAAGTCAACCTATGAGGAAAAGAATGGTGTCCAGTTAGCCATTTGAATCAATGATTAAAACATTCTCTCCAAAACAGGTGTCTTTGTAGATTGATCCGTAGCCGCTTTGATAAACTGTTAGTTCCATTATTTGATTAATTTAATGTCATGAAATATTTAAAATGGCTATGGTTAGTATCAGTTTTGGCTTTTACAATATACTTTGTAAATAAATGGCATGAAAAAGGTTTTGATTCTGTCTTGTTTTCATCAGGGATTGTACTGTAGTTGCCAATTTTTCAATAAAGTTTTATAAATTTAGGTGTAAAAAATATTTAGGACATGGAAAAATCAAGAAGAAAATTTATTAAAAATACAGCAGCTGCCAGCTCAGCTACTTTTTTAGCTCCTTCAATTGTATCTGCCTCGGTTTTTGGTGCAAATGATAGGATAAATGCCGCCGTATTGGGAGTCAATGGCCGCGGAAAAAGTCACATCAGTAGCTTAATGAAGCAAAAAAACGTTCAGGTTACCACGCTTTGTGATCCTGATATGAATATTATGCAACAACGCCAGGCTGATTTTAAAAATAAGTATGATAAGAATGTTAGTCTTGAGCAGGATTTGCGTCGTGTTATGGACGACAAAGATATTGACTTAGTGAGCATTGCTTCTCCGAATCACTGGCATGCATTGTCTGTTATTTGGGCTTGCCAAGCTGGTAAGGATGTATATGTTGAAAAACCAGGTTCCCATAATATTTTTGAAGGGAGAAAAATGGTTGAGGCAGCGCAAAAATATGGCAGAATTGTTCAGCACGGAGTACAGCTGAGAAGTTCTCCAGCAATTAATGAGGCTATTGGCTTATTACGCAATGGATATATTGGTAATGTATATATGGCTCGAGGTATAGTCTTCCGATGGAGAGGAGATATTGGAGACAAAGGCATTTCTCCTGTTCCCAAAGGGCTGGATTATGACCTATGGTCGGGTCCAGCTCCTAAAAGACCCTTTACAGAAAATTTGGTTCACTACAATTGGCATTGGCATTGGGACTACGGTAACGGAGATGTCGGAAATCAAGGTATACACGAAACCGATTTGTGTATGTGGGGATTAGACGTTGGTTTGCCCACCAAAATTACCTCAATGGGAGGAAAATTCTTGTGGGACGATTGCAAGGAGGTTCCAGAGGTGCTCACATCGATTTACAACTATCCTGATGAAGGTAAAATTATCCAATTTGAAGTCCGACCATGGTGTACCAATACGGAAGAGGGAGCAACAGTAGGAAATATATTTTACGGAGACAAAGGAATTCTCGTAGTCGATGGATACAGCAAATACAAAACATATCTTGGAAAAAATAGAACTCCAGGGAAGTCTGGAGATGATGGTGCTAAAGAAGCATCGGGGATGGACCGAGGAGCAGGAGGTACCGATGGACATTTTTATAACTTTATAGACGCGGTTAGAAAAAGAGATGCAGGGATACTAAATGCACCTATTGAAACTGGACATTTGTCATCAGGTCTGGCACATTTGGGCAATATTGCCTATCGCATGGAAAAGGTTTTAACTTTTAATCCCAGTACTGAAACCTTTGTAAACGATCCGGAAGCCAATAAAATGCTAACAAGAAATTACAGAGAGGGTTATGAGGTGCCTAACAAGGTGTAGCCTATAACGCTCTTTTAATTTTCGTAAATTGATATAAATTCCATTATCATGTTTGAATGGCATAGAAATAAATTAAATCAAATGATGGATAGCTTAAAAATAGATAGCTATCAAGTTGCATGGATCTCATTTTTTAAAGGAGTAATCCTAACTGTTTTGTTTTATGAGTTTTTCGTTAAGTAGCGTTTACTCTCCATATCTCATTCCCTTTTATTTCTCACTTAAAATAAATATATTGTATTAGCTGTTGAGATTTTATATTTGATCCTAATGGTTATTATTCTTTGACAGGAGTTGTGAGCAAATAGTGTGCAAGTTCAGAAATAAAAAAGGGACTACATTACTGCAATCCCTGATTATTACTGTGACCTCGGCAGGATTCAAACCTGCAACCTCTTGAGCCGTAATCAAGTGCACTATTCAGTTATGCTACGAGGCCTAAAAATTGCAAATCAGATAGTTAGAGTGATTTGTGGTTATTGTTAATAATAATTGTTACCATATCAGTACTTTTTCACTAACTATTTTGGCAAATATAATACAATCATTGCAATCGGTTAATAGGATGAAGATGACTTTATAACATCCGTAATTTCACCATTTTCTCTAGTAACTGTATGCATATGAAATGTATTTCCTATCTCTTTGGTGTAAACAGTAGTAGTAATTATTGTACCATCTCCATAATCTAGTGTAGAACTAGACCCTCTTTTCCAGCTTGCATACTTATCGATTTTTAGTTTGCCAGAAGAATTTTTGATTGGCTTTCTTTCCATCCTCACATCTCTCCACTCATTTAATGCTGGTATGGTTTTAATATCATCTTCAAAGGAAATTAATTTTTTTATCTGAACCTTTAAATCCATTTTATAGAGATTGTTTGCTTTATTCTAATAATAGTTTTTATCTACTTGAGGTAAACCATCCCACATTGAATTATTTACCTCAGATAATTTAATGTTATAAACCCAAGGTGATTGAGCTTGGGTTGCTAATGCTGATATGAAGAAGGAAATTAAAATTAGCTTTTTCATGTCTCTAAAATAACAAAATCTTCAAAAGGGGTTTGGCAACTGACTTAATGCGAAGTATAGGGAGGAGGGGTGTTAAAATGTCTTTTCACTACAAAATATCAAGAATCTCCTTCCAAAAAAAATCTTTCCTAACCAAAATAAGCCCAATTAGTGTGTATATATTGCCAAGTATTATACTGTATTTCTTTTGTGTTACATCAGACAATTCTATTCCAAAATGGTTACCCTAATAGTTTGTAATTTCATCTAAAATGAACAGCCATGTTTTATCAACTGAACAAAAGCACTTTTATTCCGATTTTATTTTTAATTCTCTCAGGATGTACTGAATCTAAGAAAAATACAATTTACCAAACCCTATGGTATGAAGAACCAGCAACGGTTTGGGAGGAGGCGCTACCGCTCGGAAACGGGAGGTTGGGTGTTATGGTTTTTGGCCGCCCAGGGAGTGATCGGATTCAATTAAACGATGATTCGCTTTGGCCTTATGATCTTCAGTGGGAACATCCATCGGGAGGACCTGAGGAATTAAAATCCATTCGTGAAATTCTTTTACAAGGTGATGCTAAATCGGCAGATTCTTTGATGGTTTACTATTTTTCCAACAAGTCCATCACCCGTTCGCACCAAACTTTGGGGGACTTGTTTCTAAATTGGGAGCATCGTGATGTTTCCGGTTACAAACGCTCCTTGGACCTAAGCACTGCTATTTCACATACCAACTATAAAGTAGAGGGGCATGAAGTAAAGCAAAAGGTTTTTGTTTCTCACCCCCACCAAACCATAGTCATCACTCTAAAATCAGATCATCCTGAGGGGTTGAATGGAAATATCAGATTGGATCGTCCCTTGGATGAGGGAGAGAAAACAGTAAATGTTAAAAGTTTTGATCAACAGATCGTCATGCAAGGAGAGGTCACTCAGCGCGCAGGGAAATTCAAATCTGAGCCTTATCCCATATTGACGGGAGTTAAATTTGAAACCCGACTTTCAGCTCAGCATACAGGAGGAAAGATTACCTCCCTTGACGATGGACTAGCTCTAACCGGCGTTAAGAAACTCACCCTTTTTATTGTAAGTAATTCTGATTACTATACTCCTCAGTATGTGGAAAAAAATGATAAAGAACTCAAAAAATTACAGGCAACTACTTTGGAGGAGATTGAACACTTGCACATCAAAGACCATCAATCTTATTTTAACAGAACCCAATTTGAGTTGGCCGGTGACAAGGCGTTGACGCTTCTTTCTACAGACCAAAGATTGGAAAGGGTAAAAGTAGATTCATTGGATCCGGGGCTGAGTCAGCTTTTGTTTGACTATGGTCGGTATTTGCTTATCGGATCTTCACGACCCGGTACCCAACCTGCTAATCTTCAGGGCTTGTGGAACAAACACATCAGTGCCCCTTGGAATGCCGATTATCATCTGAATATTAACTTACAGATGAACTATTGGTTGGCCAATTTGACAGGGCTTCACGAATTGAATGAACCTTTGTTTGATTATATGGATCGATTGGTGGAGAGTGGTATGATCACAGCCCAAAAGAATTTTGGAATGCGAGGCAGTGTCTTTCCTCATGCCACAGATCTATGGGTGCCTTCGTGGCTAAGAGCAGCAACGGCCTATTGGGGCGTTTCGTTCGGAGCAGGGGGGTGGATGATGCAACATTATTGGTATCACTATCAATTTACTCAAGACGAAAGATTTCTGAGGGAAAGGGCTTTTCCTGCTATGGAAGAGGTAGCTCAATTTTATTCCGACTGGTTGGTGAAAGACCCAAGAGATCAAACTTTAATCTCTGTTCCTTCTTCTTCCCCAGAGAATAGGTACATCAACGAGAAAGGTCAAAAGGTTGCCCTTTGCAGGGGAAGTGCCATGGATCAACAGGTGATTTATGAGATTTTCACCAATTTGCTCGAAGCCAGTAAAATTTTAAATATCAAAAGTGAATTGACTGCAAAAATCAGCGACCAACTACAAAAACTTCGCCCCGGATTTGTTTTGGGAAAAGGGGGAAGAATCTTGGAATGGGATAGAGAATATGATGAGCCCGAGCCCGGACACAGGCACATGTCTCATCTTTACGGCTTTCATCCTGGAGATCAGGTTTCCAAAGACGAACACCCCGAAATCTTTCAGGCCGTAAGAAAAACCTTGGATTACCGCTTGGATCATGGTGGTGCAGGAACAGGGTGGAGCAGGGCCTGGCTCATCAATTGCTTTGCGCGTTTGATGGATGGAGAAATGGCTCATAAACACATTCAACTGCTGTTTCAAAAATCGATGTTTAAAAATCTTTTTGATGCACATCCTCCTTTTCAGATCGATGGAAACTTTGGATATACTTCGGGAGTGGTGGAAATGTTACTTCAATCGCATGAAGATCGTGGTATCCGGCTTTTACCAGCTTTACCCAAAGCTTGGGCGAGCGGATATATTAAAGGTCTTACTGCTAGAGGAAATATTATGGTAGATATGGAGTGGAGCAAAGGTGTGCTGAGGCAACTTACCGTTAATTCCTTAAAAGACCAATCTGCTACTTTTATTTATCGAGATAATATTTACGAGTTTGATCTTAAAAAGGAGAAGTCTTTTGTTTTTCAATTTAAATGACTCGGAAGTAATTTTAATAAAAAGAATATTTAGCTAATGATACTATACTATAAAATTTAATTACTATACACTATATTTGCTCAAATTTAATCTATGGCTTTTGTAGCAGTTGCAGTTGGTATATTTCTGTTGATTAAAGGAGGAGACTGGCTGATGCGCGCTGCCGTAGCCCTTTCGCTTCGTTTTTCCATCCCCAAGATCGTTATCGGAATGACGGTTGTATCTTTTGCTACTTCCGCCCCGGAGTTGATCGTAAGTATTCAGTCTGCTTTGAGCGGGCATCCTGATTTAGCCTTAGGAAATGTGGTGGGTTCAAACATCGCTAACCTAGGATTTGTATTGGCCATTACCATCATGATTTCTCCGATTGAAGTTACTCCGAGTTTTTACAGAACGGATTGGCCCATGATGATTTTCTCCTCATTGCTTTTTTATTTTTTTTTAGTGCTGGATTATCAGTTGGTGGCCTATGAGGGGGCCATACTATTTGTTTTGCTTTTGTGCTTTATGGTTTATTTGATCAAGTTTCAAAAGCAAGCTGTTTTGGATGAGGCTCCGGAAGATGAGCAGACTCTGGAGTTATCAAAGACAATGGCTTATCTGGTTTTGGGTGGCTTTTCACTTTGGTTGGGATCAGAAACTTTGATCAAAGGAGCAGTAAGTTTGGCTCAAAATCTTGGGGTAAGTGAACGAATCATTAGTGTATCTATAGTTTCTGTAGGAACCAGTATTCCAGAGCTTTCCGCTTCTATCATTGCCATTATCAATAAAGAAAAAGCCATCTCCTTAGGAAACCTCATTGGGTCTAATATTTTCAACATCTTAGCTGTCATGGGTATTACTGCTATGATTCATCCAGTTGCAGTAGAAGACACCGGATTATTAAGTAATGATATCTGGTGGATGTTTGGGATTTCTCTTTTGATCCTTCCGTTAGTATTTTTTCCTAAAGGTGCCAGATTGGGTTGGATCGATGGCTTGATATTGATAACCCTCTACTGTATTTTTATTTTACCCTTATTCATGTAAAGTAAAAATCCCGCTGTAAGTGCGGGATTTTTAAATGTCAAATATTCAGCGATTTAAATACATTTAGGATTATTAAACATTAGCTGACTTGACAGTTTTGATAATTCTACTTGCAATTTTATAAGGATCACCGTTGGAGGAAGGTCTTCTGTCTTCCAACCATCCTTTCCATCCTTTTTCGACAGTCATGATGGGAATTCTGATAGAAGCTCCACGGTCAGAAACACCAAAGCTAAACTCGTCAATGGATTGTGTTTCGTGATCTCCGGTAAGACGTTGGTCGTTGAATGCACCGTATACGTCGATGTGTTCTTTAACAACAGGACGGAAAGCCTCACATATTTTTTCGTAAATTTCTTTGGAACCACAAGTTCTCAATGTTTCGTTGGAGAAATTGGCGTGCATACCTGAACCATTCCAGTCGGTAGCTCCAAGGGGTTTGGGGTGCCAGTTAATTGCCAATCCGTATTTTTCACCCAAACGTTCCAATAGGTATCTGGAAATCCAGATTTGGTCTCCTGCATCTTTTGCTCCTTTAGAGAAACACTGATATTCCCACTGACCTGATGCAACTTCGGCATTGACACCTTCTACGTTGATACCCGCCTCAAGACATTGCTCTAGGTGTTCTTCTATCATTTCTCTTCCAAAAGCATTTTTAGCCCCTGCAGAACAGTAAAACTGTCCCTGGGGAGTTTGATCCTTGGGAAAGCCCAAAGGAAGGTTTGTCTCTGGATCCCATAGGAAATATTCTTGTTCAAATCCAAACCAGAAATCGTCATCATCATCATCAATGGTGGCTCTACCGTTAGAGACATGAGGGGTTCCGTCAGCATTTAAAACTTCAGTCATTACCAAAAACCCATTTTTTCGATCTGGATCGGGGTAAATTGCAACAGGTTTCAAAAGACAATCTGAAGAATTTCCTTCTGCTTGTCGGGTTGAAGAACCATCAAATGACCAAAGAGGACAATCTTCTAGTGTCCCCCCAAAGTCACTTACAATTTTAGTTTTGCTTCGTAAACTAGCGGTCGGCTCATAACCGTCCAACCAGATGTATTCCAATTTAGACTTATTCATATAATAAATTTTGTGTTTCAATACAGTAAAAATAGAATTTCTTCCCAATACCACCCCTTTTTGGGGTATGAATTATAAAAATCATGATTCATTTTTATGAAGACACTAATTTTTTGGGGGTAAATTTCCAATTTTATTAATTTTAGGGTCACTTATCTAAATTTTTTCATTTAAAAATTATCTTTGTTTTAGTTTCCAAAAAGCTTCACTAATGAATTTCCTAAGAAAAAAAAGTTTAGAAAATCTATTTGATAAACAGTCCCGATCGTTCGAAAACGATCAAAAATATTCTTCTTTATTTGCCAGCAATGTATTTACCGATGCAGTACTTGAACAATACGTCAACAAAGAAACATTCAATCAGGTAGCTCAAGCAGTAAATAAAGGATCAAAAATCAATCGATCTTATGCAGATCAAATTGCTGCTTCGCTAAAAGCCTGGGCATTGTCCAAAGGTGCTACCCATTATACCCATTGGTTTCAGCCTTTGACCGGTGGTACTGCAGAAAAACACGATGCCTTTTTTGACTTGCAATCTTCGGGTAAACCCATTGAAAATTTTGATGGTAGTCAATTGGTTCAGCAGGAACCGGACGCCTCCAGTTTCCCAAGTGGTGGGATCAGAAATACTTTTGAAGCCCGAGGCTATACTGCTTGGGATCCCACCTCTCCTGCCTTTATACTCGATAAGACACTTTGTATTCCTACCATTTTTGTTTCCTACACCGGAGAAGCATTGGATTATAAAACCCCATTGCTCAAATCTATTCAAACTCTAGACAATGCAGCTACTGAAATTTGTAAATATTTTGACAAAAACGTAACCAAGGTCAATACAACTCTGGGTTGGGAGCAAGAGTATTTTTTGGTGGACAAGTCACTGGCAGCCTCTCGACCTGATTTAATCATTACAGGCAGAACACTTTTTGGACATCAGCCCTCCAAAGGTCAACAATTGGATGATCACTATTTTGGTTCCATTCCACCCCGTGTGATTGCTTATATGAAAGAATTGGAGTATTCAGCCATTCAGTTAGGTATTCCCCTGAAAACCCGTCATAATGAAGTAGCTCCCGGTCAATTTGAGCTGGCACCGATTTATGAAGAGGCCAACCTGTCAGTTGATCATAATTCTTTGGTCATGGATTTGATGAGTAAAATAGCGTCAAAACACGATTTTATTGTCTTGTTTCATGAAAAGCCTTTTGAAGGAATCAACGGATCAGGTAAACACAACAATTGGTCACTATCCACTAATACTGGTGTCAATTTGTTGAGTCCTGGTAAAACCCCCATGAGTAACCTTCAGTTCCTGACCTTTTTTATCAATACCATTGCTGCTGTTTTGTCCCATGAGGCTTTGATGAGGGCTTCGATTGCCAGTGCCAGTAACGACTTTAGGCTGGGCTCCAATGAGGCACCTCCTGCTATACTCTCTGTTTTTATTGGAAAACAACTTACGGTTGTTTTGGATGACTTGGAAAATGTTACTAAAGGAAAACTCTCTCCGGAGGAAAAAACAGACCTAAAGCTCAATGTCATTGGTAAAATTCCGGAAATCCTATTGGACAATACCGATCGAAACCGGACATCTCCTTTTGCATTTACAGGAAATAAATTCGAATTCAGAGCAGTGGGCTCTAAGTCAAATTGTGCCAAGTCCATTACCGTTCTCAATGCTGCAGTGGCTCAGCAGTTAGCAAAATTTGGCAATGAGGTCGAAGATTTGATCGAGAAAAAGGACATGAAAAAAGATGATGCCATTTTCAATGCTTTGAGAGACAATTTAAAAGGGATAAAGAATATCCTTTTTGAAGGAGACGGCTATAGCGATTCATGGATTAATGAAGCGCAAAAGCGTGGATTGAGTCACAACCGAAATACGCCAGAGGCCTTGACAGCCTACATCGCCAAAAAAAGTATCACTCTTTTTGAACAAACAAATGTACTTTCCGAACGAGAGGTAATGGCTAGGTATATTGTAGATCTTAAGGAATACATTATGCGTATTCAAATCGAGTCCAGAACACTGGGAGATATAGCCCGTAACCATATCATACCCACCGGCATCAAATATCAAAACGTACTGATTGATAACGTAAAAGGTCTAAAAGAAATTTATGGCAATGATTATCAAAAATTTGCTGAAGTACAATTAAAAATCATTGAACGCATTTCGGGACACATAGATGAAATCAACAAGGGCATTGTACAAATGGTCGAAACCCGAAAGACCTTGGAGAAAATCGAAGATGAATTTAAAAAAGCTTATGCATACTGTGAAAATGTTTTACCATTTTTAAATGACATCAGATATCACTGTGATAAGTTAGAATTGGTGGTGGATGACGACCTATGGCCGTTGGCCAAATACCGAGAGCTCTTGTTTTGTCGCTGATAAAAAAAATATTGAAGCCTTATGGGTTGGGGTAATAGTGTTAAATTTGAATTCTAATCAAAACAATGACAGACAAAAGGTATAACCTCAGGGGTGTTTCTTCACAAAAAGAGGATGTTCACAATGCCATAAAAAATATAGACAAAGGCCTTTTTCCAAAGGCATTTTGCAAAGTTATACCTGATTTTTTGACGGGCAGTAAGGCCCACTGTGTGGTAATGCATGCCGATGGAGCGGGAACCAAAAGCTCTCTTGCCTATGCCTACTGGAAAGAGACCGGAGATTTATCGGTGTGGAAAGGCATTGCCCAAGATGCGTTAATCATGAATATTGATGATCTGGTTTGTGTTGGGGTGACCAATGATATCTTGTTGTCCTCAACCATTGGCAGAAACAAAAATAAAATTCCCGCCCAAGTGCTTGCTGCAATTATTAATGGCACGGAGGAACTCTTGGCCAATTTGGCGCAACTGGGCGTGAAAATTCACAGTACTGGTGGAGAAACCGCCGATGTAGGGGATTTGGTAAAGACCATTATTGTTGATTCCACTGTTACCGCCAGAATAAAAAGAAGTGAGGTCATTGACAATGCAAATATTCAGGCAGGCGATGTTATTGTGGGCTTGGCCTCTTTTGGCCAGGCTACATATGAGGATCAATATAACGGAGGGATGGGTAGTAATGGTTTGACCTCGGCAAGACACGATGTATTTAGTGCTGCTCTCAAAGAAAAATACCCTGAAACCTTTGACAATGACCTACCCAATGATTTGATTTACT
Source organism: Flavobacteriaceae bacterium UBA3159 (assembly GCA_002364535.1). Taxonomy (GTDB): domain Bacteria; phylum Bacteroidota; class Bacteroidia; order Flavobacteriales; family Flavobacteriaceae; genus UBA8316. The sequence continues at coordinate 11,148 of DEYL01000033.1, forward strand.
CCGGCTCTAAAAAATTAACAGACCCTACCGATACTCCTTTGGATGTTGGACAATTGGTTTTATCGCCCACTAGGACCTACGCTCCTGTGATTAAAAAGATATTGGACAACATTGATCGAAAAGAGATTCATGGGATGGTACATTGCAGTGGTGGTGCACAAACCAAAATTTTACATTTTATCGACCAGTTGCACGTTGTCAAAAACAATCTCTTTGAATTTCCTCCATTGTTTAAGATGATCCAAAAGGAATCGGGAACCAGTTGGAAAGAAATGTATGAGGTTTTTAATATGGGGCATCGAATGGAGATTTATTTATCCGAATCCCTAGCTCAGAAGGTAATAGATATTGCGGAGTCTTTCAATATCGAAGCCCGAATTGTAGGTAGGGTCGAGGCATCTACTGAAAAAAAGTTGACGATCCAGTCGCCGGAAGGTATTTTTCAGTATTAATCATTTATCTTAGTGTTCCTTTGTAGAGTCATTTAGATGAAAAAAATAATTTTTCTTACTTTTTTTATTTTCCAAGCTACTGTCGCTCAAGAGCGTGATGCATTGTTGGAAGGTTTATTTGAAGAAGAAATGACGATGGAAGAACAATTGTTGCCACAAAAAATGATTTTTACCCAATCTCTTTTATGGGGGAAAAACGGTCTTTTTCGTAAAATCAGTATTTCAAAACTTTCACTTGAACAAAGGGAAAAGGAGTTGAAAGTCAGGAATGTTATGCTTAAATCCCATCAAATTATTGGCTATTTGACATTGGCCGGAATGGTGGCCCAGGGGATCATGGGAGGTAAGCTATACAATGGGGATTATGATCTATATAATGCTCATAAAACTATGGGAAAGTGGGTTACGGCTTCCTATTTCATCGGTGCCGGACTCTCTCTTTTCGCTCCTCCACCCTTGGTAAGAAAAAAAATAAAAGGTTTTAATTCCATCAAAGCGCACAAATGGCTGGCTTATATTCATTTTTCGGGTATGATTGCTACCAATGCCTGGTCTAAAGAGGATAGGGATTGGCACAAGTATGCTGCCTATACTACCTTTGCAAGCTATGCCACTGCTGTATTAGTTTTTAAATTTTAAGATATATGAAAAGATTATTGTGTAGTATTTTTCTTCTGTTTTGTTGGGTCTCTCAGGCGCAGGAAAGATGGGTGTTGGATTCCAAAAGTTCATTCATAACCTATGATGCTTCCCACTTTTTACACGACTGGTCGGGTACCAATCAAAATGTAAAGGGCTTGATGATTGAAGATCAAGGTGCTTTTCAAAAAATAGCCATTGCCATGTATGTCAGGGATTTTGACAGTGAAAACAGCAACAGAGACAACAATGCATTGGAAATATTGGAGGTTTTACAGTTTCCCAAAATTGAATTTTTTTCGGATCAGATTGAAAAGAAAGACAATGAGGTAAAATTTGCGGGGGGATTAAACTTCCACGGAATTGAATTGAGCAAGGATATCATTGCACAGGCCAAGCTAAATCAAAACAATCTTGTGTTGGCGGGCAGCTTTGATTTGACCCTTTCTGACTTTAAAGTTCCACTGCCCTCCTTTATGTTGAGAAAAATGGAGGATGAAATAGCCATTAAATACCAGTTGAACTTTCAAAAGCTTGAAAGATAGATTTAAAACTTTAAATTTGTGAACTACTCAGTTCTCTCAAAATGATAGATAAACTAGAGATTGTACAACAAAGATTTATCGAGGTATCTGATTTGATTATTCAGCCGGACATTATCGCAGACCAAAAGCGATACGTTCAACTCAATAAAGAATACAAGGATTTGAATAAGATTGTTGCCAAAGCAGAGGTTTATAAATCAATCCTATCCAATATAGAGGAAGCAGAAATCATCATCAAAGAGGAGACGGATCGGGAAATGATCGATATGGCCAAAATGCAGTTGGAAGAAGCCAAAGCACAACTCCCCGAATTGGAGGAAGAAATTAGGTTTTTATTGATTCCCAAAGACCCTGAGGATGGAAAGAATGTTGTGGTTGAGATTCGAGCGGGGACGGGAGGCGACGAAGCCAGTATTTTTGCTGGTGATCTTTATCGAATGTATACCAAATACTCCCAGGATCAAGGTTGGAAGGTGAGTTTCGTGGATTCCAACGAGGGTACTGCCGGAGGATTTAAGGAAGTCATTTTTGAAGTTTCAGGAGAGGAAGTTTATGGAACCATGAAATACGAATCTGGGGTACACAGGGTACAACGGGTGCCGCAAACCGAAACCCAAGGTAGGGTTCATACCTCAGCCGCTACTGTGATGGTTTTGCCCGAGGCGGAGGAATTCGATGTTGAAGTCAATATGAACGATGTAAGGGTAGATTATTTTTGTTCTTCAGGTCCGGGGGGGCAATCGGTCAATACGACATATTCTGCTGTAAGGCTAACACACGAGCCTACGGGAATTGTTGCCCAATGTCAGGATCAAAAGTCACAACACAAAAACAAAGAAAAAGCCCTAAAGGTATTACGCTCCCGACTCTATGAATTGGAACTCCAAAAAAAATTAGAACAAGATGCCGAAAAGAGAAATTCACTGATTTCTTCTGGAGATCGCTCAGCAAAGATCAGAACCTACAATTACCCCCAAGGTAGGGTAACGGATCACCGCATTGGTTTGACACTATATGATCTTCAAAACATCATCAATGGTGATATCCAAAAATTGGTCGATGAACTCAAGCTTTTTCAGAACACTCAAAATCTGAAGGAGGCAGGAGAGACTCTATGATGCAGTCAGTGCTTTTACAGCAAATTAAGAGCAAAAATTCTTTTTTGTGTGTGGGCTTGGATGTGGATCAGGACCGTATTCCATCCGATCTGAAAGATGAGCAGGATGCGATTTTTACCTTTTGTAAGAGAATTATTGAGGCTACCGCCCCCTATTGTGTTGCCTATAAACCCAACATTGCCTTTTTTGAGGCCTATGGATTGGAGGGATGGAAATCCCTTGAAAAAGTAATGGATTTTCTTAACCAACACTATCCCGAAATATTTACCATTGCCGATGCCAAAAGGGCAGACATAGGCAATACCTCGAAGCGATATGCGAAGGCCTATTTCGAAAAGTTAGAATTTGATTCGGTTACCATTGCACCCTATATGGGTAAAGATTCGGTTGAACCTTTTTTAGAGTACAAGGGAAAGTACGCTATATTATTGGCCTTGACCTCCAATGAAGGGGCTTTAGATTTTCAATTGCTCAATGCAGAGGGAAAACCCCTATATGAGCAGGTTATTGAGCAGTCGAAAAAATGGAAAAATTCTGATCGATTGATGTATGTGGTAGGAGCCACCAAAGCAAAAGCACTGCAAAAAATAAGAACATTAATCCCCGATTCTTTTTTATTGATCCCTGGGGTAGGGGCCCAAGGAGGAAGTTTGGAAGAGGTGGCAGTCAATGGACTGAATGATACATGTGGGTTACTGGTCAATTCATCAAGGGGAATCCTATACGCTTCTTCGGGAAGTGATTTTGATCAAGTAGCCGGTAATGTGGCCGAAGAATTACAGGAACAAATGGCTTTTCACCTCCGTCAAAAAGGGATTATATAATGTTGCATCACAGTATTTATAAGACTAAAAAAGAAAATGCAAGTTGGATAACTTTTATTCATGGGGCAGGGGGGAGCAGTGCCATTTGGTTTAAGCAAATTCGATTTTTCTCAAAGAATTTCAATCTTTTACTGATCGACCTGCGGGGTCATGGTGCCTCTAAAGATTTGATCCAAAACCCATTTAAAACCAAGTATTCTTTTGAGTCCATAGCCGAGGATATTTTCGAAGTAATGGATAATGTAAAAATAGAAAAATCCCATTTTGTAGGGATCTCTCTGGGGACTATTCTCATCCGTCAGCTGGCCGAAATGCAGCCCAAGCGTGTGGATAAAATGATTATGGGAGGTGCAATATTGGAGTTGAATTTAAGGTCAAGGATACTCATGTATTTTGGTAATGCCACCAAATCTGTTTTGCCTTATATGTGGTTGTATCGTTTTTTTGCTATTATCATCATGCCCAATAGAAACCATAAAGAGTCCCGTATTTTGTTTATACGCGAAGCCAAAAAACTCTACCAAAAGGAGTTTATCCGATGGTTTAAACTTACCTCAGAGATCATCCACAAGTTGAGGATCTTTAGAAAAGTTACGGTGGATATTCCCACACTTTACATCATGGGTGATCAAGACTATATGTTTCTCCCCTCTGTTCAGAAGGTAACAGAAAGTCACCCCCTCTCTCAGCTATTGGTACTCGAAGAATGTGGGCATGTGGTCAATGTGGAAAAGCCAGAAAAATTTAACGATGGAATGCTATCGTTCATAGAAGATAAAGTTTAAGAAAAGACCACAGTTTTGTTTCCATAAACCATTACTTTCCGATTGACATGTAATTTCAGTGCACGAAGCAGAACGATTCGTTCCAAGTCTCTTCCTTTTTCAATAAAATCTGCAATAGAGTTTAAGTGGGTGACCCGAGCAATATCTTGCTCGATGATGGGGCCTGCATCCAATTCTTCGGTAACATAGTGACTGGTAGCTCCAATGATCTTAACGCCACGGGCAAATGCCGAGTGGTAGGGTTTGGCTCCGGGGAAAGCGGGCAAGAAAGAATGGTGGATGTTGATGATTTTGTGAGTGAAGTGGTCAATAAGTGTTGGAGAAACAATCTGCATGTAACGAGCCAGAACGATAAAATCTATCTGATGTTTTTTGAGTAATGCCAACTGTTTTGCCTCAGCTTCGGGCTTGTAGTCATTGTTTACAGGGATGTGATAAAAGGGGATGTCAAAGCGTTTGGCGATGATTTCAAGATCGGGGTGATTGCTCAAAATAAAAGGAATCTCCGCGGTCAACTCTCCTGATTGTTGTTTGGCTAGTATATCGTATAGACAGTGGTCATATTTGGAAACAAAAACGGCAATCTTTGGTTTATGATTTTTCTGATAAAAATCACAATGAAGGGAAAAACGCTTCCCTAAGTCTTGGTGAAATCGATCTTTAAAATCTTGAAAGTCGAAATCATTACCATTTAAATCACATTCCACACGCATGAAAAATGCTGCATTGGGCCGATCTACATATTGGTCGATATAGGTAATGTTTCCTTGGCTTTGGTGTATGAAGTTCGTCACTGCTGCAATGATTCCTTTTTGGTCAGTGCAGTACATCAACAAAGTGATCTGATTCATAAATATGTTTTTTCAAAAATAGGGATTCGCCCGATCAGTGCAATAGATTCTAAGATTTAATTGGACTAAAGAAAAAAAGCCTCCATTCAATGGAGGCTTTTTTTCATTAATAATGGATGTGAACTATCCTTCGTTGATCCTGAAGTCAGCGTAAGCTTCCATTCCATGTTCTGAAAGGTCGAGACCCTTTATTTCTTCTTCCTTGTCGACTCTCAATCCAGTGGTTGCTTTCACAATCAGAAGTATGATAAATGATGTGGTAACACAAAAAGCACCGACAATACCAATACCAATTAATTGTACTAAGAACTGATCAAACCCTGCCATTGCTCCGAAGATACCTACTGCAAGTGTTCCCCAGATTCCACAGATGAGGTGAACTGCAACAGCACCCACAGGATCGTCTAATTTAAACTTGTCAATCAATGCAATACCCAATACAACTATAACACCTGCGAACAATCCAATAATGATGGCGTTGGTCGGACTCATTTGGTCTGCACCGGCTGTGATTCCAACCAATCCTCCCAAAACACCATTCATAAACATGGTCAAGTCGAAGTTTTTGTAGAGTAAGTTAGAAAAGAAAGCAGCGGCAACACCCCCTGCAGCAGCAGCCAATGAAGTGGTGACCAAAGTCAAAGAAGTTAATTCTGGGTCAGCAGACAACACAGAACCTCCGTTAAATCCAAACCATCCTAACCAAAGGATAAATACTCCTGCAGAAGCAATGGGTAGATTGTGTCCGGGTAGTGCTTTTGGCTTTCCGTCTTTGTCGAATTTACCAATTCTTGCACCCAGTAGGTAGATGGTTATTAAAGCCCCCCAACCTCCAACAGAGTGAACCAATGTTGAACCTGCAAAATCGTAGAATCCCCATGCGTCGAGGAATCCACCACCCCATTTCCAAGCCCCTACAATGGGATAAACAAGTCCAACGTAGAGTACTGCAAAAAGCATAAATCCTGATAATTTGATACGTTCGGCAACTGCTCCAGAAACGATGGTAGCTGCTGTAGCGGCAAACATTCCCTGGAAAAGGAAATCGGTCCACCAGGTGTAACCACCGTCAGCATATCCAAACCCCATACCTCCCTCGGGAGCTGAGATGCCAAAGCCTGCAAATTTGAGTATGCCCATGTCTCCATCTTCAAAACCGGGGTACATAAGGTTGAAACCACCTATGCAATACAATAATAGCCCCATGGTGATTACAAAAAAGTTTTTAAATAAAATATTGATGGTGTTTTTTTGTCGGGTCAGTCCGATTTCTAAAAAAGAGAATCCCAAGTGCATAAAAAATACCAGGGCTGTACAGACCATCATCCATACATTGTTTACTGTTAAAATTGTAGTTTCCATAATTATTTGTGTAGTTAGTTTAATGAATCGTTTCCTTTTTCCCCTGTTCTGACCCTGTAGGCCTCCTCAACGGGTAAAATAAATATTTTACCATCTCCCACTTTGTCAGTTGCGGCAGTAGCAAGAATGGCTTTGATTGTTTTTTCTACAAAAGGTTCAGAGACTACTATGGATAAGTATCTTCTCTGGATTTCAGCGGTACTGTATGAAATTCCACGGTATACGTGTCCTTCTTTTTCATTGCCTACTCCGGTTACATCCCAGTAGCTGAAGAAATTTACTTCCACATTGTGAAGTGCTTCTTTGACATCATCAAATTTTGATTTTCTAATGATTGCTTCAATTTTTTTCATGTTTTGGATTATTAAAATATTTGTTTTTGTAAGGGTTAGATTTGGATGTTTTCTGTATCCAATTCTTTGTTATTTGTTCTTTTCTACTTTTTGATCTTTTGATTATTACCGAAATTGCTTTTTTTCCAATATGTGGTTAACCCCCCGAGGTTTTCCGTCGGGGGATATTGGTCATCAATATTTATAGTATTTAATCCGATAACAAAAGTGTTGGTTTAGAATGAATAGATAGCAGCTACCAAAAAAGCGCTTAAACTGTCAGTTGCCCCATCGGCATCAGTATAAAATTTGTCTGATGCAGAGTCAATTCTTATTTCAGGTTTGAAAATAAAGTTTCCAGAAGTGTAACTACCAGTAATTGTAAAAGATGTATTGTCTCCATTACCAGAAATATCTCCTATAGCCCCTAAACCGTCTTCAGAAAAGGCTTCGAATCTTGCACCCAAGGCGAAGGAGTCTGAAAAAGTGTACTGAGGATACAATGCTACGCCTGAGAATTCAACATTAGTATCGTCACTATAGCTTGTTGCGTTGATCCCGAGGAAGAAACTATCGCCAAGGTTGAAGCCACCGGTAAAGTCAATTTGACTGACACCTGCAGTACCCCCACCCAGGTAGTTGATGTATTGACCAAATATACCTAGCTGTGCTCCAAACATATAGTCATCATCAATTGGCTGAAATTCTGTTGCATCTGTGGTATTAAGAACTGCAAGCATAATGGAGGTGTTTTCGCCTGCAGCAATATCAGCTTTTATACCACTGTGGGAAAAGGGTCCATAAGAGAACATGTAAGAGGTAGTGTAGTTAAAGTTAGCTACTGGCGAAATTACTTCATAACCTAGGAAAGTATTGAAGTTACCCATGGTGAGGGTGAAAGAGTCACTTACATTGTAATAGGCGTAAAGCTGATTAACAATATTAGAGCTTCTGTAAAAATCATCAAGTTGTGGAGAACCAAAAACAGCATCAGCTCCTCTAGGACCAAAAACGAGGTCAGCTACGAATCCAGATTTTTCACCTTCGTAGGAGACAATTAGGTTGGCCATTCCCATGGCAAACCCTGGAAGGTTAGCAAAAGAAGTTCCTGGGGCATATTCACTGCTTCTGAAATAAGTGTCAATGGAACCGCTCAAACCAAAAGTTGGTGCCGGAGCTGTCTCTTCATCCTGTGCGATGGCCACAAAGCCAGTCATTAGAGCTAAAGTTGTTAAAAAAGTTTTTTTAATAAAATTCATAATAATAGTTTTTAATTAATAGTGTTTATGTTAGAGTTATTTTGTGTTTTCTTTAATCCAAACTTCGAATCCACCACCCTCGAATCCTCCGATTCCGTGTTCTGCTTCATCTAAACCTTTTATTTCTACTTCTTCGGTAACGCGCAGGCCTATTGTTTTCTTGAGGATACCGAATCCTATCAATGCAGCCACAGTTGCCCAAACTCCGTAGGCGAATACACCTATGGCTTGGATGCCCAATTGGCTTGCACCTCCGCCATTGAGTAGACCTATGGAAGTATCGCCATCAACGCCCCACAATCCGATGACCAATGTACCCCATGCTCCCACAACACCGTGAGCAGAGGCCGCACCCACTGCATCGTCAATTTTTAGAACTTTATCAATGAATTCGATTGAGAATACTACGATTATACCACCGATTAATCCAGCAAGAAATCCTCCACCAAAAGTCATATTACCACAGCCTGCTGTTATGGCAACCAATCCTGCGATCGCACCGTTAAGTGTCATGCCAAGGTTGGGTTTTCCGTCTTTAATCCAAGTGATTACCATTGCACCTACTGCACCGGCAGCGGCAGCAATATTAGTAATCATAACTACAGCTGAAGCAGCCACAGAATCATCTCCACCCCAAGCGAGCTGAGAACCGCCGTTAAAACCAAACCAACCCAACCACAGGATGAATACACCGAGTGCACCCAATAAAAGGTTGTGTCCAGCAATTACATTGGATTTACCATCTACGTATTTGCCCAATCTTGGACCTACCATCCATGCACCTACAAGTGCGGCCCAGCCGCCTACAGAGTGTACAATAGAAGATCCGGCAAAGTCGATAAAGCCTAAATTGGCCAACCATCCATCACCGTTCCATTGCCATCCACCTGAAATGGGATAAACTAAAGCAGTTAGGAAAATGGTAAAGAATACGTAAGTGGTGTATTTTGTTCTACCTGCGATTGCCCCAGAAACAATGGTTGCTGCAGTAGCACAGAAAACCGTTTGAAAAAATACATCGTGAGGTCCATCGCCAGGATTGAAGAAAATGTCTGAAGTTACGATCCATCCATTGGATGCTCCATACATCAAACCATATCCAATGGCCCAGTAGGAAAGTGTTCCTACAGAAATGTCTAAAATGTTTTTCATAGAGATATTTACCGCATTCTTGGAACGGGTAAAACCAGATTCTACCAAAGTGAATCCGGCTTGCATGAAAAATACAAGGATCCCTGACAAAAGGATCCAAAGCATAGTGAAATCATCATTGACTTCAATAGCTGTTGTCGAATTGATTAGTGAAAGATTTAACATATTTAAGAATTATATTTTAGCCAAAAATATATAATTAGAATATTGACCATAAAAAATATAGGGGTCAAAAACCTATTTTTATTATTTTATACTATACACCCCCCAAAATGATAGGGGTATAATAATTTTTTAATTAAATTTTAAGAAATATGTAAAAAATCAATGAAAATACTTGTCAATCAAAATTCCTAGATAAACAACAAGAATTCCAGTAGTTAAACTCAACATACTATAGGCCAATAACATAGTGTAATCTCCTGATCGGATAAATGAAAGGTTTTCGTTGGCAAAGGAAGAAAAAGTTGTAAATCCACCGCAAAACCCTATGGTGGCAAAAAGTACTAGTGAAGATTGGTTTTCAGCATTATTTCTCAAAAAATAGCCTGTCAGTATTCCTATTAATAGACAACCCAATAAATTGGCAAAAAAGGTATTCCAAGGAAAGCCTTTGCCGGAATAGGGTAAAAATTTACCAATAAGAAAACGCATAACTGTTCCCATTCCTCCTCCAAAAAAAACAATCAAGAGTTGCTTCATCTTTTGAATTAAGAATTATGGGTAAAAAATTTGATGAGAAAAAGGATTCCTATGGTCAGTACAAACGCAAAAAATATTTTGATGCTTCCCTTATAATGTATTTTATGATTTTTTGAATCTTTTCTATAAGTGAAGATCATCAGTGCCACAAAAGCAATTACAAAAAATACGGCAAACAAAAGTTGTCCTTGACTGAACATTTTTTAATTTTTACCTAAATTAGAAAAAAACTTTGACCTCTTTTAATTTCTTCTAAAATACACAAATGATTAAAAATGAATTAAAGGCAGTGGCCGAATTCCACGATGCATTCGGTATTGAATCTGCTAATGCACCCTTAGTCAGTCTCCCTGAGCAAACAGTACTTCTAAGGCATAACCTTATGAAGGAAGAAAACGAAGAATATTTGGAAGCGGCTCAAAACAAGGACCTTGTCGAAGTCGCTGATGCTTTGGGGGATATGCTCTACATATTGTGTGGAACCATCTTGTCCCACGGAATGCAGCACAAAATCACCGAGATCTTTGAGGAAATTCAACGAAGTAACATGAGCAAGTTGGGCACCGATGGCAAACCGATTTATCGCGAAGATGGAAAAGTACTTAAAGGACCCAATTACTTTAAACCCAATATTGTATCCATATTGGAGAAGGATTAATCTACAGCTACCCGCCATCCGTATGGATCTTCGGATAAATTGTATTGTATGGACATGATTTTGTCCTTTAGCTGTGTTGAAAGGGGATTTTCTAATTTAGGAAGCTTATAATTGATCCCTTTATAACCAAAACTTTTGATTGGATTGATCACCACGGCTGTTCCGCTTCCAAACATTTCCTTAAGTGAATTTCTTTCTGAGGCTTTTACAATTTCTTCTATTTTGATGGGTCGGATTTCTACCTCAATTCCTGAATCTTTGGCAATTTGTATGGCACTTTTTCGGGTTACACCGTCCAGTATGCGATCATTGGTAGGTGCAGTAACCAATTTGTCTTTAATTCTAAAAAAAATATTCATGGTTCCCGCTTCCTCCAAAAACTCGTGCGATTTGGCATCGGTCCAAACAATCTGCTGATACCCCTGTTTTTGAGCTAATTCTGTAGGATAAAACTGGGCAGCATAGTTCCCTGCTGCTTTAGTGTAACCGATCCCGCCATCGGCTGCTCGGCTAAATTCCTCTGCAATCAATACATTTACTTCACCACCATAATAGGCCTTAACAGGACAACAAATGATGATAAAAGTGTATTCCTTTGATGGGGAGGCCTGAACACAGGCTTGACTTGAAAAAACAAATGGTCGAACATAGAGTGAATTTCCAATACCCGGTTTGATCCAATCCTTGTCCAATTTTAACAAGGTTATTAATCCCTCGAAAAAATAGTCTTCAGGAAATGCTGGGATCTGAAGTCTTTCAGAAGAACGGTTGATTCGCTTGAAATTTTGATCGGGTCTAAATAGCCAGACTTTACCCTGGTTGTCTTTGTAGGCTTTCATACCTTCAAAAACTGCTTGTCCATAATGAAGTACACTCATTGAAGGCTCAAAAGACAGTGGTTGATAGGGAATAACTTCGGGCGTCTGCCATTCTTCATCTTTGTATTTGCATACAAACATATGGTCTGTAAAAACAGACCCAAAAGTCAAGTTTTCAAAATCCACATGGGCTAAATTTGAAGCCGAAGTTTTTTCTGTTTTCATTTTTGTTTAAAAATATTGTCAAAATTACTTTTTTTAGTTTTAATAATTTTATAGTATCTAGTTTTTTAATCGTGATGCTTGAATTTCATTTGTTTATTTAAACTTTAAAAGACGATAAAATACAGTAACTCAATAAAAATACGTTCAATAAGTATAATGAGATAAAAAAAATGCAAAAAAAAATAATCACAACAGGAGACGGATCTCCTTCCTTGTATATACAAGAAATCAATGAAACTTATCATTCAAAACACGGTGCACTAACCGAATCAAATTTTGTATACATAAATAAAGGTTTGGCTCATTGGTTGGATAATAATAACAAAAATGAGTTAAAGGTTTTTGAAATGGGATTGGGAACAGGGCTCAATGCCTATTTAAGTTATTTATTCACTGTTGAACACAAAATAACTTGTCATTATTTAACAATTGAAAAGCATCCGCTATCATTCAAAGAAGTTCAGTCGCTAAAAATGAAAGCATCCCTCCCTGCACCATGGCATCACCATTTTTTTGATCAGTTGCATGAGGCAGAATGGAATCAAATGTTTTGCCGATCAAATTTTTTCTTTAAAAAGGTTGAGGAAGACTTTTTTAGCATGGTTTTGGATCAAAGTTTTGATGTTTTGTTTTACGATGCATTTGGTTATCATGCACAATCAGAGATGTGGCAAGACAAAGCCCTTGAAAGGTGTTATGAAATGCTCCAGCCCAGTGGGGTTTGGGTGAGCTATTGTGCCAAGGGAACTGTAAGAAGAAGCCTGGAAAAAATGGGTTTTTTGGTTGAACGATTGGAGGGCCCCCCCGGAAAACGTGAAATGTTGAGAGCCACAAAGCAGGTTTAGTTTATTTTTGACAAAAAATTGCAAATGAAATTATTGGTTACCGGTGCAACGGGACTGATTGGCAAAAACATCCTTGCCATAGCCAAAGAACGCAATATTAGTGTTCATTTTTTAACTACTCGAAAGGGAAAACTGATTGATTCAGACGGCCTAAAAGGCTTTTATTGGAACCCTGAATCAGGCGAAATAGATGCGTGCTGTTTTGAAGGAGTCGATTCATTAATTCATTTGGCCGGGACGAGTATTTCTAAACCATGGACTTCCAAAAACAAAAAAGAAATTTTGGAAAGCAGGGTGAATAGTACGCGTTTGTTGAGAAATGCATTGGATCAGCAAAATATAAGAATGAAAAGTATCGTTTGTGCTTCAGCCATTGGTATTTATCCCAATAGTCTGGATGAGGTTTATGACGAAAACAGCTCTTTGATAGAAGAGAATTTTTTACAAAAAGTCACTTCGGCATGGGAAGAGGAATCCAAAGCCATGTGTGATCATACCCAACATTTATCGATGTTGAGAATCGGTTTGGTTTTGGCCAAAGACGGTGGCTTATTATCTCAATTAATCCTTCCGGTAAAACTTTTTTTGGGAACGGCTTTTGCCTCAGGGAAACAGTGGCAGAGTTGGATCCATATTGAGGATTTATCCAGATTGTTTTTTACTGCTGCGGATCAAGGGTGGGAAGGAACCTATAACGCTGTAGCCCCTAATCCCGTCTCACAAAGAAACTTGATGAAAGCCACAGGAAAGGCTTTGGGTCGACCTGTTATTTTACCCAATATACCTGCCTTATTTATGAAAATGTTTTTTGGGGAACGTTCCATTTTGATTTTGGGAAGTCAAAAGGTCAGTGCTGATTTGATTTTATCAAAAGGCTTTGTTTTTCAATTCCTGTTTTTGCCGCAGGCCTTAAAAGACGTATTTGGTAAAAAGAATGACATTTTGGCAAAAAACAATGGTTGGCAGTAATTTTGAAGCATTTAAAACAAATTAAGAAAATGGCAAATAAAACCTCCAAACCCAAGGCTAGAGCAAAGAAATCTTCTGCTGAGAAAAAAAGCAATAAAGTAGACTTTTCCCAGCAGCTTGAGGAATTGAATGAAAATCTAAATCAAGAGAAGGACAAGTATCTCAGGTTGTTTGCTGAGTTTGAAAATTTCAAAAAGAGAACTGCCAGAGAGCGAATAGAACTTTTTAAAACCGCAGGTCAAGAGGTCATCGGTTCGATATTGCCGATCTTAGATGATTTTGAAAGGGCCATTGGTCAAACTCAAGAAGAGGAAAAAAAGCATAGCGAGGGATTTGTACTGATCAAAAATAAATTGTTAGATGTATTAAAAAGCAATGGTTTGAATGCCACCGAAACCAAGGTGGGTGATACATTTGATGCCGAGATTCACGAGGCGATTACGCTCATTCCTGCAGCGGATGCCTCCCGTAAGGGAAAAATAATTGATGTAACTGAAAAAGGTTATCAACTTGGAGATAAGATCATAAGATTTCCTAAGGTGGTCGTCGGACAATAAATTATATGAAAGAAGATTTTTACCAAATTCTGGGCATATCAAAAACGGCGTCGGCAAATGAAATCAAAAAGGCTTACCGTAAAAAAGCCATAGAGTTCCACCCTGATAAAAACCCTGGAGATAAGGAAGCGGAGGCCAATTTCAAAAAAGCTGCTGAGGCCTATGAGATTTTGAGTGACCCGCAGAAAAAATCCCAGTACGATCAGTTTGGACATTCAGCCTTTGAGTCTGGTGGTTTTGGAGGTGGAAGTATGAATATGGACGATATATTCAGTCAGTTTGGAGATATTTTTGGTAGTGCTTTCGGTGGCGGTAGTTTTGGTGGTTTTGGTCAATCACAGCCCAGAGGAAAAGGAAGTAACCTAAGAATCAGAGTTCAACTCAGCTTGAAAGAGGTGGTCAATGGCGCAGAAAAGAAAGTTAAAGTTAGAAGAAAAGCCCAAGCCACAGGGGTAAGTTATACCACCTGTGGAACATGTAAAGGAAGAGGTCAGGTGATGCGTGTGACCAATACTATTTTGGGAAGAATGCAAAGCGCTTCTACTTGTCCCAAGTGTAATGGAAGCGGGCAAATCATCTCAAATCGACCTGCGGGAAGCGACGCTAACGGAATGGTAGAGAGTGAAGAAACGGTATCGATCAAAATACCTGCCGGGGTCGAGGAAGGAATGCAACTGAAAGTGACTGGAAAAGGAAACGAGGCATCGGGTAATGGTATTACGGGAGATTTGTTGGTTTTAATCGAAGAAAAAACCGACGAAAATTTTATTCGTGAAGGAAATCACTTACACTTTGACTTATACATCAGCATCTCTGAGGCAGCTTTGGGGGTATCCAAAGAAATCAATCTGTTGGAAGGAAAAGTAAGAATCAAACTCGAATCAGGAATACAATCCGGAAAAACCCTAAGGTTGAGGGGTAAAGGAATACCAGATCTGAATGGATACGGAAAAGGTGATCTATTGGTTCACGTCAATGTATGGACACCCAAAACACTAAATAAGGAACAAAAACAATTTTTTCAAAAAATGTTGGAGGACGAAAATTTCACGCCAAATCCCGACAAGTCTGACAAATCATTTTTTGAAAAGGTCAAGGACATGTTCGCATAAATATTTGATCTGAGAAAAAATATATATCTTTGGTTAACACTAATCTTTTAGTGTTATTCTTTTTCATAGCAATTTTTCCCAT
Source organism: Flavobacteriaceae bacterium UBA3159 (assembly GCA_002364535.1). Taxonomy (GTDB): domain Bacteria; phylum Bacteroidota; class Bacteroidia; order Flavobacteriales; family Flavobacteriaceae; genus UBA8316. The sequence continues at coordinate 26,435 of DEYL01000033.1, forward strand.
CCTTAGAAATAAGGGTGGGTTTTGTTTTTGTATTATCTTAGTATGGATTTAATAACATGCAAAAAATAAAAGATTTTTTTAATTATCAGATTAATATAGGCAGTGACATCCTTCTCACTCCTAAGTCAATGATAATTATCATTGGCGTCTTTTTTCTAACTTACACATTCCTAAAAGTATTTCGTCGTATTATATTTAAAACCTTGAACAACGATACTAAACTTAAGTTTAGAGGGATTTTAACCTTTTTCAACTACTTGGTTTATTTGATTGTAATTCTCATTACACTGGACAATATTGGGGTAAAAGTAAGTACGATTTTTGCAGCATCTGCTGCCCTTTTGGTGGGCGTTAGTTTGGCCTTGCAAACATTGATTCAAGATGTATTTTCTGGTATTTCTATACTGGCCGATCAAACCGTACATGTAGGAGATGTCATACAAGTTGATGGTCAAGTGGGAAGGGTAGAAAACATTATGTTGCGCACCACCAGAGCGGTGACCCGAGACAATAAGGTATTGATCATCCCCAATCATAAATTTTTAACCTCAATACTTTATAATTGGACAGAAAATGGAACTTTGACCAAAGAGTCCATCCACTTTGGAGTAGCCTACAATACAGATGTAAAATTATTGGAGAATATAGTCATAGAGATTACCAATGCCCACCCCAAGGTATTGAGGAAACCAGAGCCTTTTCTGCTTTTCGAAGACTTTGGCGACAGTGCTTTAATGTTTCAACTTTTCTTTTCTATGAACAAAAGCTTTGAGGCCAATCTCGTTAAAAGTGATCTTAGATTTAAGATTTTTGAAAAACTGAAGGCAATCAATATTGAAATACCATTCCCTCAAAGTGTTGTTACGCTTAAAAATAATACATCTGAGATCAAATGAAAAAAATCTTATTGATTGAGGACGAAGAGCCCATCAGAAGGGTGCTGATCCGTATTTTAGAAGAAGAAAATAAAGACTATGAAATCACCCAATGCGAAGATGGTAAATCAGGTCTGACCACACTAAAAAAGGAAGATTTTGACTTAGTGTTGTGCGATATCAAAATGCCAAAAATGGATGGTGTAGAGGTTTTACAAAAAGTCAGAGAAATCGGTATCAATGTTCCTTTTATCATGTTGACTGGCCATGGGAATGTTTCTACCGCAGTAGAAGCCATGAAATCGGGTGCCTATGATTTTATTTCCAAACCACCGGATTTGAATCGACTGCTGACTGCAGTTAGAAATGCATTGCAAATCAAAAATTTGGTTTTAGAGAATAAAAACCTAAAGAAACGCATTGCCAAAAAATACGAAATGATTGGGTCTTCTGATCAGATCAACGAAATTCACAATTTGGTCCAAAAGGTTGCGCCCACAGAGGCCAGGGTTCTTATTACTGGTGAAAATGGAACCGGTAAAGAGTTGGTAGCTCATCATTTGCATCAAAAAAGCAATCGTTCTGGATCTCCTTTTGTGGAAGTAAATTGTGCTGCCATTCCTTCCGAATTGATTGAGAGCGAACTATTTGGTCATATCAAGGGGGCTTTTACTTCGGCAATCAAAGATCGTCCGGGAAAGTTTGAAATTGCCAATGGGGGTACACTCTTTTTGGATGAGGTGGCTGACATGAGTCTTACTGCTCAAGCCAAGGTTTTGAGAGCCCTTCAAGAGAACAGAATCCAAAGGGTGGGAGGCGAAAAAGATATAAAAGTTGATGTACGTGTTATTGCTGCCACCAACAAAGATTTGGACAAAGAAATTGTAGAGGGGAACTTTCGTGAAGACCTCTATCACCGTTTGGCTGTTATCCTCATAAAAGTTCCTTCACTGAAAGAAAGAAAAAAAGACATTCCTCTTTTGGTGGATTATTTTACAGATAACCTGATAGCCGAACAAGGTTTGGATCCCAAAACCTTCTCCAAAAGCGCCATTGATCGTTTGATGGATTATCCTTGGACTGGAAACATACGTGAGCTTAAAAATGTTATTGAAAGATTGATGATTCTGGGATCGAACCCGGTTACGGTCGACGATATCCAACAATTTGCCGCTAAACCCAAACTTTAATTGATGATGAAAAAATTATGGCTATTATTGTTGTTTAGCAGTCTTTCCTTACACGCTCAAAATGAGGATGGATTGGAGAATAAAATCAAGAAGATTTACCAAGAGGCACTGACCCAAGGAAAAAGTTATGATTGGCTGGATCATCTGACCAATCAAATAGGTGGTCGTTTGTCGGGTTCTCTAAATGCAGAGTGGGCAGTAAAGTGGGCCAAGGAGGAACTCGATGCCCTTCCATTGGATTCTGTTTGGTTGCAAGCCGTTATGGTTCCCAAATGGGTTAGGGGTACTTTTGAATATGCCAACATTGAATCTAGCCCAGGAAATACAATTAATGTGAACATCTGTGCTTTGGGAGGTTCCATTGCTACTCCCTCTATAGGAATTCGAGCCAATGTGATCGAAGTAAAACACATTGATGACCTGGCTAAATTAGGAAAGGAAAAAATCAAAGGCAAGATTATCTTTTTTAATCGTCCCATGCAGGTAGATCTTGTCAATACATTTAAAGCCTATGGTGGTGCTGTAGACCAGAGATACAGTGGTGCCGCCGAAGCAGCCAAATACGGTGCGCTGGCAGTGATCGTTCGTTCTTTGAATTTTCGATTGGATGATTACCCTCACACCGGAGTCATGAGTTACGGAGATTTACCCATCAACAAAAGAATTCCCGCTGCTGCGATCAGTACTAACCATGCAGAGTTGCTCAGCTCCATGATCGCCTTGAATCCCAAACTTCGGTTTTTTATCAAGCAGAATTGCAAGAATTATCCGGAAGTAAGATCCTATAATGTCATTGCTGAAATCAAAGGCCAAGAGTCACCTGAGAAAATCATTTTGGTTGGAGCCCACTTGGATTCATGGGATTTGGGAGATGGTGCTCACGATGATGGAGCCGGAGTGGTTCAGTCTATGGAAGTGCTCAGGTTGATGAGTTTAAAAGATTTTCGCCCCAAAAACACCATTCGCGTGGTATTGTTTGCCAATGAAGAAAATGGATTGATGGGTGCCAAGGCCTACAGTAAAAGGGTTAAAAAAGATAAAGAACAACACCTCCTTGCACTAGAGTCCGATAGCGGAGGGTTTACCCCAAGGGGATTTATTTTTGATACAAAAGTGCAATACTTAAATAAAATTTTGTCATGGAAACCGTATTTTGACCCCTATTACATTCATTTATTTGAAGGAAATGGGAGTGGTGCAGATGTAAGCCTACTCAAAGGAAATTCATTGGTATTGGCGGGTTTAAAAACCGATTCCCAAAGGTATTTCATTCATCATCATTCGGAGATGGATACTTTTGATCAAATCAACAAGAGAGAATTGGAGTTGGGAGCTGCGACAATGGCTGCTTTGGTGTACCTCACAGATCAATTGGGACTTGAATAAGAATCTTTATCATCCCCTTTAATTTTCATGAACCTCAGTAATTACACTATAGAATTTGGCACCAATCTTAAATTGGCCTATCCAGTTATAGTGGGTATGTTGGGGCATACGGTAGTACAGTTGATCGACAACATCATGGTGGGGCAATTGGGAACAGCAGAATTGGCCGCGGTGTCATTGGGCAACAGTTTTGTCTTTGTGGCCATGTCTCTGGGAATAGGATTCTCTACCGCCATTACTCCCATGATTGCCGAGTCTTTTGGTGCAAAAAATCACAATAAGGTCAGGTATATTTTTGTTCATGGGCTGATTCTGTGTTTTGGATTGGGTGTTGTTTTGGCCTCCTTGGTGCTGTGGGCGCAACCTTTGTTGTCTCAAATGGGACAGCCCGATGAGGTGGTTGCCTTGGCCAAGCCTTACCTTTTTTGGGTGGCCCTGTCGCTGGTACCATTGGTTGGTTTTCAGGGACTGAGGCAGTTTGCAGAGGGCTTATTTCAGACCCGTTTGGCCATGTATGCTACCTTGATGGGCAATGTGATCAACGTGCTGTTGAATTACCTTTTGATTTTCGGACTCCATGGTTTTCCAGAATTGGGTGTTGAGGGAGCAGCTCTGGGAACATTGTTTTCACGATGGACAATGGTTTTGTTTATGGCGATCAACGTAAAAAATAAAAAGGGTTTTAAAAGATACAATCGCAAACTGTTTAGGGTAAAGCTTAAAAAATCACTTTTTAAAAGAATTTTTTCTCTTGGACTTCCCTCTGCATTGCAAATGTTTTTTGAAGTTACTTTTTTTACTTCGGCCATTTGGATGTCGGGCTTGTTGGGTAAAAATCCCCAAGCTGCCAACCAGATTGCACTCAATTTGTCATCAATGACATATATGGTTGCCATTGGTGTAGGGGTAACCGCTATGATCCGTGTTGGAAACGAAAAAGGACGTGGAGATTTTACCGCCCTCAGGCGGGTGGCAGTCTCTACCTTTTTACTCATTTTTTTGATGAGCTCTCTTTTTTGCTTGTTCTTTATCGCTAGCCACGATTTACTTCCTTGGCTGTACTTGGATGGCAACGCACCTGAGATTTCTTCAGACGTCAATGAAGTGGTTGAAATTGCCTCAAATTTGATCCTGATCGCTGCCTTTTTTCAAATAGCCGATGGGCTTCAGGCTGTGGTTCTAGGAGCTTTAAGGGGAATTCAGGATGTGATTATCCCGGCCTTTCTGATCTTTATCTCCTATGGTGCCATAGGTTTTCCCATATCCTACTATTTGGGACTAAATACCGAGTGGGCTACTTATGGAATTTGGATTGGACTATTAACAGGACTAATACTTTCAGCACTGTTGTTGGTTCTCAGATTTCAGTATCTTTCCCAAAAATTAGTTCCCTAAACCAATATTTAAAATGGATTTACCAAAGTTTTTGATTGCAGACAGCTCGGCCTTGGAGGACGCAATTTTTATTGCCCACACAGAGTATCCCCGTTTTTTTCTCAACGTGGCAAATGATGAAGTCCACTGGATGGAAGAGTTTGAAAAAGAAGACAGAGAGGAATTAGAATCCCAGACTGCCCAGCTTATTGAGCAGGCATTGGATTTCTACGATAAAGAGATGGAAAATTTGGATTAGCCCGTGGAAGAACTCATTACCCTAGATCAACAATTATTTCTTTTTCTCAACCATTTGGGATCCAATACCTTTGATGGTTTTTGGATGTTGATGACCAATAAGGCGACCAACATTAGCCTTTATTTATTTTTGGCTTTTATGTACCTCAGGCAAACAAGTCTTAAACCTTTTTTAATGTTGCTTTTATTCGTTGCCCTTCTCATTTTGGTTACGGATCAGGTAACCAATCTTTTTAAATATGGTTTTCAGCGTTTGCGGCCCTGTCACGAACCTGCGATCAAAGAGATGTTAAGACTGGTCAAACCCACTTGCGGAGGGTTGTATGGATACTTTTCAGGTCATGCTTCCAATTCTTTCGCCTTAGCGGTTTTCTTTTCAAGTATTTTTCGGGTCAAATACAACAGCTTGCCCTTTTTGTTATTATTCGTTGCTTTTTTGGTGGCCTACAGTCGGATATATATTGGAGTACATTATCCTTTGGATGTGGTCTCTGGTATGGCCTTCGGTTCCTTGGTTGGAATGCTGTTTTACCGTATCTGGCGAAGGTTTAACGGAGCGATTTTAACATAACATCAATGCTCTTCTTTCTTGAGTAAGTTAGGGGATATGGCTTTAAATTTATTCAGTCGCGGCTTGGAAATATTTAATATATACAGATCATTGGGGTTGTTCTTTTCATAGTCCTGATGATAGTTCTCTGCGTAATAAAACTTCGATAGTGGCTTGACTTCGGTTACGATTTTCTGTTGATAAACTTTTTCCATTGTGAGTCTAGAAATATGTTCCTCTATGATTTTCTTTTCTGACTCGTTTTGATAAAAGGCTACGGAGCGGTATTGTGTTCCCCGGTCGGGACCTTGTTGGTTGAGCAGGGTGGGGTCATGGGAATCAAAAAAAACTTCTACCAAGGTGACGAAATCAATTATTTTAGGATCATAAATCACTTCCACCGTTTCCGCATGTCCTGTTTTCCCGGTGATTACTTGGTAGTAGGTTGGGTTTTTGGTTTTCCCTCCGGCATAGCCGGAATAGGCCTCTTCAACACCTTTTAAGCTTTCGTATACGGATTCTACGCACCAGAAGCATCCCGAGGCAAAGTAGGCTTTGGCTTTACCTTGAAAGCTCTCATTGGGGTTCCACACAGCCCTTGAACGATCTTCTGGCGCAGGAGCACCAATCTGACAAGTGTTTATGAATATTAGACTTAAAAGTAGATGCATGGTTTTCATGTTTTTGAGATCAATTAATTCTTCCTACCGGCCGATTTCCAGTTCCTTCAATATTGTAAAGTTTATCTCCTAATTTACTTCGCATTTCGTCGGCAAGGACTTTTATTTTTTCGACCACTTCAGGGTGCTGTGAGGCTACGTCATTGGTTTCACTGATGTCGTGTTTAAGGTCATACAGCTCAATATTTTCAACCGTATTCATCTCGTATTTGGCCTGATATCCGTCTTGTCCGACTGCTCTGCCGTTGAGGGTGCGATAGGTGTGAGGAAAATAGAGTTTCCAATCTTGGTATCGAACCCCATGCAATTCATTCTTTTTGTAATAGAAGAAAAAGGCTTGGTGTTGACTTTGGTCAGTTTTACCAGTCCAAATGTCCCATGCACTTTTTCCGTCAATCTTATTCTTAGGTAAAGTTGCTCCGGTGATTTCTGCAATGGTGGGCAATATATCAATGGCCATCATGGGGGTTTCAATAGTTCTTCCTCCTTTAATTCCCTTGGGATAATATACTACACAAGGTTCTCTTTGTCCTCCCTCCCAAGCGGTACCTTTTCCTTCCCTCAAGGGCAATGCACTGCCCGCATGATTCCCAAAACTCAACCACGGTCCATTATCGCTGGTAAAAATGAATAAGGTGTTTTGGTGGAGTTGATGTTCTTTGAGCTTCTTCATGATTTGTCCCACCGACCAATCGATTTCCATAATAACATCTCCATACAAGCCTTGTTCACTTTTTCCTTTGAATTTATCAGAAACCGCAATGGGCGTATGAGGCATTGGGTGCGGAACATACAAGAAGAATGGGTTCTCTTTGTTTTGCTCAATAAAATTTACGGCAGCTTCAGTAAGTTCAGTGGTCAATTGCCCTTGATCTTCCAATGTTCGAATTTCTTTGACCACTTCGAAGTTATTGAAGAAAGGAAGTTGTGGGTATGCTTTTGCCAGTCGGTGATCCGCAGGGACTTGATTTCCTTCATAATCAACTGGCCACATATCGTTGGAGTAGGGGATGCCCTTAAATTCATCGAAACCGTGGTTATTGGGTAAAAATTCCGGGTGATGTCCCAGATGCCATTTCCCAAAGATCGCAGTTTTATAACCTTGTGCTTTTAACATTTCTGCCAAGGTGGTTTCCTGTGTATTGATTCCTATATTGTGATGCGGAAATAAGGCACCGGCAATACCAATTCGATTGGGGTAACAACCGGTGAGTAGCGCCGCTCTTGATGCCGAACACACCGCCTGTGCGGCATAGAAGTTAGTGAGTTTCAGCCCCTCTTTGGCCATTTGGTCCAAATGTGGGGTGTTGATATTGGGAGACCCAAAACTGCTCAAATCCTGATAGCCCTGATCGTCTGTAAAGACTATAATGATATTGGGAGGGGTATTGTTTGAAGACTCAACTTTGGTAGTACAAGAACTCATTACCAAAAGGGAGATCACAATGAATAGGTTTCTCATGTAGTTGTTTTTTTAAAAGTACAAATTTTACTCCACTAACATCATTTATAACTGAGCCATAAAGGACATCAAAGACTGTCCAAAAGATTTCCAACTGTATTTCTTACCTACTTTTTGAAAGAAGGGTTGAAATTCTGAAAGCCTATCATCAGAGAGTATTTTATTTAGGTTCTCGGCTATTTTTAGAGATTCGATTTCTGTGATCATTCCGGTTTGATCCTCCAAAATGGGGGTGTTAAGGCCCGGAAGGTCAGATACCAAAAGTGGTGTTTTGAAATGGTAGGCCAAGGGGGTTACTCCACTTTGAGTAGCACTGATATAGGTTTGAGCAATGACATCTGCTGCGCAAAAAGCATGCGTGGCCTTTTGGGTATTGGCATAGTTGAAGTCACAAATTACTCGCTCACTGAGTTTGTGTTTTTGGATGAGTTCGGTGTATTTATGTTGTGGTTCATATGTCTCACCCACTATGGCCAAGATCACATCCGAGCGATTCAGTGGGGTTTTAGAAAAAGCTTCTATGAGTAAATCCAAGCCTTTGTATTTTCTGATTAAACCGAAAAACAATACAATTTTTTTGTTTTGGGGCCAGCCCAATGCCTTACGAGCTTTTTCTTGGGTGATGGCTTGAGGTAAGTGGTCTGAAATGGGATGGAATCCCTTCCATACCGGCAGCTGAGGTTCGTTGGACGAAATTTGATCCCCAACAGCCGTTGATAGGGAAGCAAAGGCATCCATTTGACTTGAAAAAATTCGGGTTAGGCTTTTGTCCCAGAACTTGGTTTCATGGGGAATCCAATTATCGACAAGGCCTATTTTTTTGATGGTTTTATGAATCCCCCGTGCAATGAAATACCAACAAGGGGCAAGGAATGGAGTCCAGTATCTAAAAATTACATAATCAGGTTTAAGCCGGTTGATGGATCGGGCAACCTTTAACCAATTTAAGGGGTTGAAACTGTGAATTTTTCTTTTGATTTTGAGTTGATCCGGGCCCTTTTCATCACTGAATTGAGTTTTACCGGGAAAGAGAAGTTCAGGATATTGGGTCGTAAAGGTGAAGACCTTCACATCATGCCCGAGTGTTTTCAAATTTTGGGCTAAATAATTCTGGGTATCTGCAATACCGCCTCGAAAAGGGTGTGCAGGTCCTAACAACAATACTTTTTTCTTATCCTTCATTCAAAGGGGTGGTCTTCTTTTTTTTATCTAGCATTTGCAACCCTATGATACTGAATGAAAAGTAGATGATTCCAAAGTAGAACAATCCTGGAATATTAGTCGAATAAAAGTCACTTTGATAGGGTAGACAAAAAAACAATAAGCCTAAGAAGTTTCTACCCAATTCAAAAGAATAGGACCATTGATAACCATCCATCAGTGAGGTGAAACCAAAAATACTGATCATGATCAGTCCGCCCATAAGGAGTGCTTGAGAGGAAGAAAACGACCCGTAGTTGGAGAGCAATAAGAGCAACAAAACCGTGATGCACAGCCATTGGATAAGTGCCCAAGCTTTTTTGAAATAACTCACCTCGGGATTATATTTTTCGAAGGGGGATTCAGTACTTATTCTTGTTCTGGGGAATTTCAAAGCCACATCATCGGGTCGATATCCGGTGGGTCTCCACCACAATGTAAGTTTATCTTTCCAAGAACGGGTGTGCCAGGCATCCTGAATCATACCCCATAGATGTTGAAAGTTGATGATCAAAGGGTTCCAGGTATGCACCGGTTTAAGTACCCCGTAAACAGGAGGTTCTTCCTCTAATTCTTCCTGAAAGGTTCCAAACCAGCGGTCCCAAACACAAAAAATAGCGGCTAAGTTTTTATCAATATATATGGGGTTGATGGCATGATGAACACGATGTTGTGATGGGGTAACTAGAACATATTCAAGGAATCCGAGTTTTCCAATGTGCTGGGTGTGATACCAAAATTGACCAAACAAATGAAGGGGAGCCAAGACACTGATGATTTGTTGAGGGACACCGAGCAAGGCTGCAGGAATTAAAAATAAAGCAGAATAACCCAATATATTCGATATACTTTGCCTCAGGGCACAAGCCAGATTAAACTCCTCGCTGCTGTGGTGGATCACATGTTGGTTCCAAAAGAAATTGATTTTATGATTCAATCGATGCCCCCAGTAACTCGCAAAATCAATACAGACAAACGCAATGGCGTACAATGACCAGCTGTTTTCTAGCTTGATCAGAGCAAGCTTTTCAAGTAAATAAGGATAAGAAACGATGACCACTACCAAACCCAAAATGTCATTGAGAATATTGGTCATACCGGAACTCAAGCTGGACAGGGTATCCATAAATCTATGTGTCTGCTTGCCGGTATAGTGACCGTAGGCAATCTCTGCAATAATTAATATTAAAAAAAAGGGAACTACCCACAACAAAATCTTAGCATAAACTTCCATCACCCTATTATTGCGATCACTAATTTATAAAATTAATTATTGATGACCCACTCCCCCTTGTTGATCAGTGGCTCGGCTTGCTTGAATTTGATGGTTTTTGTTTGGCCTGAACTGACATTTCGGATGACTACCTTTTCGTTTCTTCCGATTTTGGGTCGTTCTCTAACAATGGTTTCTACCACATTTCTTTGTCCACCACCAGCGCCAGCTCCTACATTGCGATTTCGTTGTGCCATTTCATCGGTGTTGAGGACTTCATCTTTTGAAGTTCTGTATCCTTTGGGTGTGGCGGGTCTTCTTTTGGCTTCTTGAATCTGATCATTACTTTGACTGGGAAGACCCCCCTTAAATAGGAAAGAAAGTACTTCTTTGTTCAAATTATTAATCATGGTCTTAAAGAGTTCAAAGGCCTCAAATTTGTAAATCAAAAGGGGATCTTTTTGCTCGTGAACGGCCAGTTGGACGGATTGTTTGAGTTCGTCCATTTTGCGTAGATGGGTTTTCCAAGCCTCATCGATCAACGCCAAGGTGATGTTCCTTTCGAAATCCTGAACCAAATATTTACCTTCAGTTTCGTAGGCCTTTTGCAGGTTGGTCACCACTTTTAATGTTTTGATCCCATCGGTAAAAGGCACAACGATTCTTTCGAATGTATTACCAGGTCGTTCATAAACTTCTTTGATTACAGGATATGCCAATGCGGCATTGGCAGTAATTTTATTGCTGTAATGTTCGCTAAGTTGATCGTATAGCTGGTCGATGATTTCGTTTTCTGCGGTTTCCTGAAAGGCCTCCTCTGTTATAGGAGAAGTGATGGAAAAATTACTGATAACCTCAAATTCAAAGTTTTTAAAATCATTGGAGGATTTGTTGGTCAATGTGATTTCCTCACATGTATCGTAGAGAATATTGGCGATATCGAGTTTGATTCTGTCTCCACTCAGTGCGTGTTTTCTTCTTTTGTAAATGACTTCCCGCTGGGAATTCATTACATCATCGTATTCCAGTAATCTTTTTCTGATACCAAAGTTGTTTTCTTCAACCTTTTTTTGCGCCCGTTCTATGGATTTGGTCATCATAGAATGTTGAATCACTTCGCCTTCCTCAAGTCCCATTCTGTCCATGACTTTGGCCACACGATCGGAGCCAAAAAGTCGCATGAGGTTGTCTTCTAAAGAGACGTAAAATTGTGAGCTTCCAGGGTCTCCCTGTCTACCGGATCGACCTCTAAGCTGGCGGTCTACCCGTCTTGAATCGTGACGTTCTGTTCCGATAATGGCCAGTCCACCTGATTGTTTTACGGTATCGGATAGTTTAATGTCGGTTCCCCTTCCGGCCATGTTAGTTGCTATGGTAACAATCCCTGGGTTTCCTGCCTCTGCCACAATATCAGCCTCTCTTTTGTGCAATTTGGCATTTAATACATTGTGGTGTACTTTTCTGATGTTAAGCATCTTACTCAACAACTCAGATATTTCTACAGAGGTGGTACCAATCAGTACCGGTCGACCAGCTTTTGACAAAGCAGTTACTTCCTCAATCACGGCATTGTATTTCTCCCGCTTGGTTTTGTAGATCAAGTCATCTCGATCTTTTCGGGCAATGGGTCTGTTGGTAGGAATTTCTATGACATCTAGTTTGTAAATTTCCCAGAATTCTCCGGCTTCGGTAATGGCTGTACCTGTCATTCCAGACAATTTTTCATACATCCTGAAATAGTTCTGAAGAGTGATGGTTGCAAAAGTCTGGGTAGCGGCTTCAATTTTTACATTTTCTTTGGCCTCAATAGCTTGATGGAGTCCGTCGGAATATCTTCTGCCATCCATGATCCTTCCCGTTTGTTCATCCACAATCATGACCTTGTTTTCCATTACCACGTATTCAACATCTTTCTCAAAAAGGGTGAAGGCTTTAAAGAGTTGATTCATGGAATGGATGCGTTCTCCTTTGACGCTGAAGTCTTGGAAGAGTTGTTCTTTGAGTGCAGCTTCTTCTTTAGGTTCGAGCTGTTGATTTTCGATTTTTGCAATCTCACCACCAATGTCAGGTAGGACAAAAAAGTTCTTATCTTCATTTTCCGATGAAAGTGTTTCGATTCCTTTATCTGTCAATTCTATTTGATTGGTTTTCTCATCAATGGTAAAATACAATTCAGCATCAACTTTAGGCATTTCCCTATTGTTGTCTTGCATATAGAAGTTTTCCGTCTTTTGTAGGAGTTGTCTTACTCCTTCCTGACTTAGAAACTTGATGAGGCTTTTGTTTTTGGGCAGTCCCCTAAAAACCCTCAGGAGAAGAAATCCACCATCTTTGGTGTCTCCCTCACTGATTTTCTTTTTGGCCTCTGCCAGTACTCCGGTGAGAAATGATCTCTGTTGGGCCACTAATGCAGAAACCTTTGGTTTGAGTAAATTAAATTCGTGTCGGTCTCCTTCGGGAGTAGGTCCAGAGATGATTAATGGGGTTCTGGCATCGTCAATCAAAACAGAATCGACCTCATCGACAATGGCGTAGTGATGTTTGGGTTGAACCAAATCAGTATTTGAATGCGCCATATTGTCCCTGAGGTAGTCAAAACCAAACTCATTGTTAGTTCCATAAATAATGTCAGCCAAATAAGCTTTTCTCCTTTCGGGACTATTTGGTTTGTGGTAATCAATACAATCTACACTCATGCCGTGAAACTCGAATAATGGTCCCATCCAAGCGCTGTCTCGCTTGGCCAAGTAATCGTTTACTGTAACCAGGTGAACTCCTTTCCCCGTTAGGGCATTTAAATAGACAGGCAGGGTTGCCACCAAAGTTTTTCCTTCTCCGGTCTGCATCTCGGCAATTTTACCTTGATGAAGAACGATACCACCGATCAATTGTACATCGTAGTGGATCATGTCCCAAATAATGGGTTTACCGGCAGCATCCCAGGCGTTGGACCAAATGGCATGATCACCTTTTAAGTTAACGTAGCTTTTATCTTGTGAGAGTTGACGGTCAAACTCACTTGCAGATACGCTAATGGTGCTGTTTTCAACAAATCTTTTCGCCGTTTCTTTTACCACAGCAAATGCTTCGGGTAAAATTTCTTCAAGGGTTTGCGCGATGATATTTTCACTTTCGGTGGTCAAATTGTCAACCTTCTGATATAGGTTTTCTTTTTGATCAATGTCTTCAGTTTTTTCAATTTCGGATTTGATCTCCTGAATTTGATCATTGACCTCCTTTAAATCAGTACTGAGTTTGTTCTTAAAAGACAGGGTTTTGTCTCTCAGTTCATCATTGCTGAGGTCTTTGTATGAATTGAAGTTGGAATTGATTTGGTCTACCAAGGGCAAGATTTTAGCCAAATCTTTTTTGGTTTTATCTCCAACAAAAACTTTTAAAACGGAATTTAATAGGCTCATTCTTTAGTTTTAAATCTGAATAAAATTAAGCAAAAAAAAAGCCTCATTTGAGACTTTTAGTTTTTGATTTTTGAGATTAATACTCATCCTCATTCCAAAGATAATCCTCCTCGGTTGGAAAGTCGGGCCATATTTCTTCAATAGATTCATAAACATCCCCTTCATCTTCCATAGATTGTAAGTTTTCAACTACCTCCAAGGGTGCTCCGGTTCGAATCGAAAAATCAATTAATTCGTCTTTGGTCGCCGGCCAGGGGGCATCACTGAGATATGAGGCAAGTTCTAACGTCCAATACATAAGTTAAAAATTTCTGCAAAAATAGATTTTTAATAGAATTATCCAAGAAGTGTTGCTATTTTTTTTTGGTAATCCATTTTATTTCTTCAACTTCATAATCTCGCGCTAATTTTCTTGATAATATGAAAAGGAAATCTGAAAGTCTGTTGATATATGCAATGATTATATGGGGTATATTTTCAATCTCATTCAATTCGGTCACGAATCTTTCTGCTCTTCTACAAGTGCAACGGGCCAAATGTGCGTATGAAACAATGATATTACCCCCTGGAATTACAAAGTTTTTCAGTTCCGGAAGCTCATCGTTGATTAGATCGATTTGATCTTCAAGATATTTGACATTTTCATCGTCTATCGGTTCTAATATCTTGACCAATTTGGAAACCTTATAAGAAGTGTCATCGGCTAATTGAGAGGCCACAGTCATCAATTCATTTTGAATTCTAACTAGGGTATTTTCAGTATTTTTATCGATCTTAAAATTTCTGATCATACCCACCCAAGCATTCAATTCGTCAACGGTCCCGTAGGCTTTTATCCTGACATGGTGCTTACTTACACGTTTGCCCGAGAGCAACGCTGTAGTTCCATCATCTCCTTTTTTTGTGTAAAGTTTGTTCATACTCATATCTATCCATTTCATTATATCATTGGGAAATGTAAATTAAGGCTTTTACTTTTTTAGTCTTAAATTTTTCATTTCTGCGAAAATAATAATAATTAATCATTGATTGTATAAAACCATCACAAATCAAAAATCTTTTTGAAGGTATTATTTGTAAGCGTATAATGCGCCTAACTTCATCAATTTTTTTTCAGTCTTCCGCTGATTGCGATAAGAAAAAATAGCACTGCAATAAAGCCAGACCAACGGGCAATATAATCCCCATATTCGGTGTAGAAAGTTATCCGCTCTGTCGGCGCAAATTTACCACTCAACACTCCCTTGGATTCATAAGACAGTTTATTGGTAATCTCACCTTTGGAGTTGATGATGGCTGAAATACCCGTATTGGCACTTCTTACTATACTTCGGCGGTTTTCTATGGCCCTCAGTCGAGCGTAACTGAGCAGTTGTTTGTGTCCAGGGGTATTTCCCCACCAAGCATCGTTGGTGATGATTGCCAAAAAGTGAGCTCCTTTTCTTACATATTCGGTTACAAATTCACCATAGATGGATTCGTAACAGATGATTGGACCTGTTTTCAGGTTGATTTTTTTGTGTTCAAATACGCTCCTGTGTTGCTGGATCGCCCGGCTGGATACTGTTCCTCCCATGTCAAGTAAAAACTCTCCCAATAGGGGTCTAAAAAAACTTTTATAGGGCATGTTTTCTACCCCTACTACCAATTTAGATTTGTGATAGAACTCCGGCTCTTGTTGAAATTCCATCTTCAGTGCCGAGTTGTAAAAATCTACCCACAATCCATTTCTGATAAAATTCGCTGTCAATGTGGGTGGGTTGTCGGTTCTATAAATACTGTAAGACTGAATTCCACTAATCAACTGTATATCGCTATTTTTTTCGAGTAGGGAATCAATTTTATGATGCAAAGTGGTCGTTTTGAATTCCTCGAGTGAAGCACCGAATCCAGCCCCAAAATAGGTCTCCGGAGTGAAAATATAGCGGGTTTCGTCGGTTATATGATCGGCGATCATATGGGTCATCAAATCAAAGTAGTAATTGTTTTCTTTATCGTACTTTTCAGTATATGGGTCAATGTTGGGTTGTAGGAGTAAAACCTCAATTTTAGGTGTGAGGTCTTTTTCGCTTTGGTACAGCATTAATGAAATTGAAATGGGGAGGGCAATACCAATCAACCAAGGACTCATTTTTTTAACCCAAAGGCTATTTTTAATGCTGGGAGGATGATTTTTAAAAACTTCAAAAAGACCAATATTGATCAATAAAACCCATAGTGTACCACCAAAAGATCCGGTAAATTCATACCATTGTATCCATTGTATGTTCTCAGAAAAAACATTTCCAAGATTTAACCAAGGCCAAGAAAAGTCCCATTCTAAATGAAATTTTTCAAATGCGATCCAAAGGGTAACGAGAAAAATATAGGCCGTTCGCAGAGGAAGTCTTTTTTTGGACCAATGAAAAAGCATCAACAGAATTGTGTAAAAAGAGCTATTGCACAAAATGGCAAAAACCATTCCAAAAACAGAGGAGTTGACGATCCACCAAGTGGTTCCTAAGTTCCAAATAAAAAATCCTAAATAACTCAGGGCAAACAAACGTAGTTTTTTTCGTTTCGAACTTCCCTCATTGATATGATTCTCAACAAAAAACAGAGGGATTAAACTAAAGAATATTAGAAAGGACAAGCCCTCAACAGGCCAAGATAGGGTGAGCAATACTCCAGAAAGAATAGATAACAGCGCGGCCTTTTTATAAATAATCATGGAATTTATGTCTGCTTATTTTTTTCTTAGTGGATCAAGTCTTAATTTGCCGAATTGTTTAATTAATAATTGGTTTTACAAAACTAATGATTAAAAAATCAGTTCCGCATTTTTTCACTTCATTAAACCTTTTGTCGGGTTGTTTTTCGATCTATTTCGCCTATATATTTCAATTCGAAACAGCATTCATTTTTCTATTGGCAGGCGTTTTTTTCGATGTTTGGGATGGTCTTTTTGCCCGATTGCTTGAAGTCGAAAGTGAATTGGGGGTGCAGTTGGACTCTATGGCCGACATGGTTACTTGCGGGGTTGCTCCAGGAATCATATTGGCTCAGCTCTTTGTTATGGCTGGAAACAAACCTTTGGAAATTTCCATAGGGTGGCCACTCAACGCAGTAGTAGAATTTATTCCGTGGGTATTTATCGGTTTTTTAATTCCTTTGGGAGCCGCTTTTCGTTTGGCTCGATTCAATATTGACGGCTCAAAAAAAAATCACTTTACAGGTTTGCCCACTCCGGCTATGGCAATGTTCTTTGGTGCACTTCCTTTATTGATAAAACATCCTGATTTTTCTTTTTTGAAACCGGTTGTAATTTCTAACCCGGGATTGATCTTTTTGACTTTGATATTTGTTCTCTTGATGAATGCCAATTTTGATCTTTTTTCTTTTAAATTATATAAAACCAGTAAACTAGATGCGCTTTTGAGAATGCTATTGATTGTATCCGCACCCGTATTGATCTATTATTTTGGTTTGGGAGGTATTAGTTTGGGGGTGTTGGTTTATCTGTTTTTGAACCTGATCAACAATAGTCTTTTTAAGATACGGGTTTAATATATTAATAGAAAGTAGCTAAAGTAAAGTAAAGTAAAGTAAA